>NZ_CP011028.1:2781000-3442500 GCF_002221525.1 Pseudoalteromonas espejiana DSM 9414
TGGGGTTGAGGCATCTACATCAGCCGTAGTTATAGTGGTTGTATTACCAGCATCGTCAGTTGCAGAAGCTTCAACAACCGATAAGCCTACTACGTTCACAGCTAAACCCACTAACTCCCAATCACCATTTGCATCTGTAGTTACATCGTATGTTAAATCAAGTAAATCACCTGCAAGCTCTAGAGTAACCGTAACGGTTTTACCTTCGCCCAAATCGGATGTACCAGATAATGTAACTAACTGACCTAATAAGAACGTAGGCACAATTGTTAGTTCTGGTCCTACAGTATCAACCTCGCCACCCGTTTTACTGTCAGTAGAAATATTGCCTGCAGCATCGCTAATAGTTGCGCTTACACTGTAAACACCGTCAGCCAAAATATTATCAGCAGCCGCTTGCCAATCACCATTAGCATCGGTTTGAACTGTCATTTGATGAGAAGCCCCAGTAGAATCAGTAAAGGTAACAATCACATTAGTGTTGGCCTCGTTTGATGTGCCCGAAATCAGAGGTGTGTTGTCTTGTGTTAGTTCCAGTGAGCTTTGATCAATACTAATCTCTGGTGCGATAGTATCTATGGTCGCGCTTACAAGTGCATCACCGGTATTTCCTGCATTATCGGTAATAAACACCTCAACAGAATAACCTCCTTGTGAAAGGCTGTTAGTGGCCTCTACTGTCCATGTGCCACCGGCTTGCACGTTTGTGTTTACAGAGTGCTCGTTACCTTGTGCATCAATAAATACGACAACAACGCTATCACCTACTGTTGCTCCAGTAACAGTACCTGAAACACTTGGTGTTAAATCGATACTTCCAACAATATCGTTAATAGTTACTATTGGTGCTGTTATATCAAGCGTACCTGTTGCGCTCGTACTTACAGGGTTGCCTGCGGTATCTGTTGTTGATGCATTTACACTAAATACCCCTTCACTAAGCGCACTAGGTGCAGCAACTGACCAAGTGCCATTGGCTCCCACTGTGGCATTAACTGTTTGCTCAGCCCCTAAGCTATCAGTAATTAAAATTACAACTATTGCGCCTTGCGGTGCCGTTGTTGTGCCCGAAATAGTAGGGGTTGTATCGTTGGCTGTAATAAGCGTATTGATACTTAGTGCTGGTGCTGTTAAATCGATAACACCACTACTCGTAGCGTTACTTGTTAAGCCATCTTCAGTAACACTTGCAGTAACAGTAAACTCTCCCTCAGGAAGTATATCTGTCGCATCTACACTCCAAGCACCGCTTAGCACAGTAGTAGTAACTGTGTGTGAAACATTATCAATATCCGTTATAACTACTGTAATTTCAGTGCCATCAGCCGCACTGCTTGTACCCGAAAGTGTTGGGGTTTGATCGTTCGTATCAACAATGGTGTTTATATTAATAGTAGGCGCATTAGTATTAAGCGTTGCAGTCGCCTCTGCTGATGAAGTGTTTCCTGCCGTATCAGTAATACTTGCTGAAACTGTCACTTGTCCATCAGTTAGTGGGATCGTTACATCAAGGCTCCATCCTCCGTTGGCAGCAACTGTTGTTGTATATGTATCGACGCTATCACCATCAGTAATTGTGACGGTGATTGTAGTACCTTCAACCTCATTAGATGTACCTGAAATAGTAGGCGTACTGTTATTAATTGTACCTAAGGCATCAATAGTAATATTAGGCGCTTGGGTATCAACAAAACTTGACGCTGAATCTGAGCCTGTATTGCCAGCATCATCAGTAATACTTACTACAACATCGTAATTACCATCAGGTAAACTCGGTGCCGTAGCTTGCCAGTTTCCACTTGCATCAACCGTTGCTAATAGCGTGTGGGTATCACCATTACTATCTGTAATAACAATATCTACATTTGTGCCAGTAGGCTCTGTTGATGTGCCGCTTATAATTAGGGTATCTGTATTAAATACTGTGATATCAGCGAGTACTACAACCGGGACTTGCGTATCAATAGTTAAATCTATTGTTGTGTTAGTGATGTTATTAGCTTCATCGGCAACATTTATTTGCGCTGTATAGCTCCCATCAGTAAGTGCCGTAGGTACTTCTACTTGCCAGTTCCCCTCTGCACCAACTACAGCAAAGAACGTTTGCCCATCAATACTAATAATTACATCAGCACCAATTGCATCACTGGTGCCTGAAATAATTGGCGTCGTATCTGCTGTAGTATCAATAGGGTTAACACTAAGGGTTGGTGCAATACTGTCTATTTCACCTTGTGCTTGCTCAGTAGTTAAATTACCAACTTCATCTCTTACCTCAGCAGTTACAGTGTACTGACCTTGCGAAAGCTCGGTTGGAACTTCAACAGACCAACCCCCATTTGCTTGAACAATAGCCGTAAACTCTTGACTCTGCCCTGCACTATCTACAACGGTAAGTTTTACCTCTGTACCCGCTTCCATATCAGTGACACCTGAAATTACAGGCGTAGCATCGTTCGATAAGGCATCAACAGTCACAGTGAGCGCAGGTGCTTCGTTATCAAAATCAAGCGAGTTAACAGTAACAGCGTTACCAGCGGCATCACTTGCACTGGCTGTAACATAGGCAAGGTTAAGTAGAGGTACTGTTATATTTGCAACAACCCACGAGCCATCTGCATCAGTCGTCGCAGTGTACGTAGCTCCTAAAAGTCCACCTACTAAATGCTCTGTGATAGTAACCACTGACCCTTCAGGCAAATCAGATGTACCTGATAAAGAAACCAAATTACCGGTTGCGAATGCTGGAATAATTCTCAGATCTGGTGGGGTCACATCCACTTCGCCTGTATCACTACCTGTACCGGTGTTGCCCGCCGCATCGGTGATGCTGGCGCTAACACTGTAGTTCCCTTCTGCTAAGTCTGTCGCTGGGGTGGCACTCCAGTTACCGTTGATATCGGTTTGTACATCAATGGTTTGAACTGCATTGGCCGCATCCGTAAAGGTAACGGTGAGGGTGCTGTTTGGTGCATCACTGGTGCCTGTCACCGTTGGGGTGCTGTCGTTAGTGAGTACAGGCGCATCCACACTCACACTTGGTGCGGTGGTATCAATGTTACCGCTGGCGGTAATATCGTTGCTGTTGCCCGCTGCATCGCTAATAGTCGCTTCGATGCTGTAAGGGCCTTCGGCCAATGCGTTTGGCACTTCGACTGAGAAGTTGCCGCTGACATCCACGGTGGTGGTAAAGGTTTGCTCGACTCCTAAATCATCTGTAACAGTAAAGGTGATCACGGTGCCTTCTACCGCATCACTGGTGCCACTTAAGGTTGGGGTGACGTCGTTACTTGAACCTGGGCTGGTTAGCTCAAGCGTTGGGGCTATGGTGTCGACTTCCCCTGCGCCTGTGGCAGTCGCGGCGTTACCCGCTGTATCGCTTACGCTTGCACTTACTGTATAACTGCCTTCAGCAAGTACTTGTGAGGCGGCCACACTCCAGGTGCCATTAGCCCCAAGCGTAGTTGTAACCGTATGAGTGACGTTATTACTATCGGTGATTTCAACCGTCACGGTGCTGCCTTGCGGTGCATTCGCGGTGCCGGTGATAGTTGGTGTGGTGTCGTTTGTTACGCTCAGCGTATCAACTTCAATCGCTGGCATGGTGGTATCAATAATACCGGTTTCGGTCGCGCTGCCAATATTCCCTAGGCCATCGCCTACTTCGGCGGTGACCGTGTATTCGCCTTCAGGTAAATCACTCGGGGCATCAACACTCCATACACCACCCGTTACGGTCGTATCAACAGTCGTAATATTTCCTGCACTGTCTACAAACGTTAAGCTAATGGTGGTGCCATCGGCTGCATCGCTTGTCCCGTTAATGGTTGGCGTGGTGTCGTTGGTATCCACCAAGGCATTAATGCTAATACTTGGCGCAGTGGTATTCAGTGTCGCGGTTTCACTTAATGTGGTGGTGTTACCAGCGCTGTCGCTCACGCTTGCTTCAATGGTGAGCTCACCATCGCTTAAAGCGTTCGGTACATCCGCTGACCAGCTGCCATCAGCTTGTACTGTGGCGGTGAAGGTTTCGGTTGTGGTGCCATCGCTGACGCTGATACTAATCACCGTGCCCGCTGGCGCATTGCTGCTTCCGCTGATTGTCGGGGTGCTGTCGTTGGTCGCGCCTACGGTATCAAGCACAAGTGTTGGTGCTAAGGTATCAAGGGTGCCCACTTGCACGGCGCCCCCGGTATTGCCTGCTGCATCGGTAATGCTGGCTTGCACACTGTAACTGCCGTCTGGTAATTCAGGGCTGGTTGCTTGCCAGTTGCCGTCGGCATCGACGGTGGCGGTAATCGGTGTTTCATCGCCATTACTGTCGGTGATGACAATGTTTACAACGGTGCCTTCAGGCTCTGTTGAGGTACCACTAATAACTGGCGTACTGTCGTTGCCAAGGCCCAGTGCATCCACGCTCACAATCGGGGTGATGGTATCTACATTACCGCTGCTGTTTGCGGTGGTGTCATTGCCTGCGGCATCGGTAATACTGGCGCTCACAGTAAAGTCACCTTGTGCGAGCGCACTTGGCACTTCAATGTCCCAGTGGCCATCACTGCCAACGGTGGTAGTGATGGTTTGCACGGCGCCGTCGCTGTCGGTGACGGTGAGTGTGACCGTGCCACCAATTTCGTTACTGGTGCCTTGCAGTATTGGTGTTAAGTCGTTTACATCACCTACATTTTGTATCGTAAGCGTTGGTGCTTGCGTGTCGATAATGGTGGTTTCACTCACAGTGGTTTCGTTGCCCACGCTGTCGCGTACGCTCACTTCAATGGTGCTTTCCCCTTCGCTGAGTGGTGTACTTGGTGTCGCACTCCAATCACCATTTGCATCCACAAGCGCAGTGATGGTTTGTAGGTTGCCATCGCTGTCGGTCACCACAATGGTTACTTGTGCGCCTTCGCCCGCATCACTTGTGCCACTAATAACAGGGGTGTTGCTGTCGCTTTGTGCGTCAACCTCAACCGTCAGCGTTGGTGGGGTGTTATCAAAGTCATCTGAGCTTATTGTGCGTGTATTACCCGCTGCATCGGTGGCTGTGGCGATCACAGAGCCCACATCCAGCAAAGAAATATCTAAGCCAATAAGTGACCAATTACCATCGGCATCAGTTGTGGTGGTGTAGGTGGCACCAATACCACCGCCAACCAGTTGCTCGGTAATGGTGATTTCACTGCCTGCTGGCAAGTCAGAGGTACCACTTAAGGTAACTAATAAACCAAGCTCAAAGGTCGGCGTAAAGGCAAGCGCCGGTGGCGTTACATCCACTTCGCCCGTATCGCTGCCTATGCCGGTGTTGCCCGCCGCATCGGTGATACTGGCGCTAACACTGTAGTTCCCTTCTGCTAAGTCTGTCGCTGGAGTGGCACTCCAGTTACCGTTGATATCGGTTTGCACATCAATGGTTTGAACTGCGTTGGCCGCATCCGTAAAGGTAACGGTGAGGGTGCTGTTTGGTGCATCACTGGTGCCTGTCACCGTTGGGGTGCTGTCGTTAGTGAGTATTGGCGCATCCACACTCACACTGGGCGCGGTGGTATCAATGTTACCGCTGGCGGTAATATCGTTGCTGTTGCCCGCTGCATCGCTAATAGTCGCTTCGATGCTGTAAGGGCCTTCGGCCAATGCGTTTGGCACTTCGACTGAGAAGTTGCCGCTGACATCCACGGTGGTGGTAAAGGTTTGCTCGACTCCTAAATCATCTGTAACAGTAAAGGTGATCACGGTGCCTTCTACCGCATCACTGGTGCCACTTAAGGTTGGGGTGACGTCGTTACTTGAACCTGGGCTGGTTAGCTCAAGCGTTGGGGCAATGGTGTCCACTTCCCCTGAGCCAGTTGCTGTTGCTTCATTGCCAGCGGCATCGCTTACGCTTGCACTTACTGTATAACTACCTTCAGCAAGGGCTGTTGTAACAGGCACTGACCACGTGCCACTTGCGCCCACTGTGGCGGTAATGGTTTGCGCTGCACCGGCACTGTCTGTCACAACAATTGTGACTTCGCTGCCTTGTGGTGCATCGCTTGTGCCCGAGATAGTCGGTGTTGTGTCATTCCCCACGCCGTTATCTGTAATAGCAAGGCTTGGTGCGGTTAAGTCAATCTCACCGGTTTCGCTCGCGCTGCCAATATTCCCTAGGCCATCGCCTACTTCGGCGGTGACCGTGTATTCGCCTTCAGGTAAATCACTCGGGGCATCAACACTCCATACACCACCCGTTACGGTCGTATCAACAGTCGTAATATTTCCTGCACTGTCTACAAACGTTAAGCTAATGGTGGTGCCATCGGCTGCATCGCTTGTCCCGTTAATGGTTGGCGTGGTGTCGTTGGTATCCACCAAGGCATTAATGCTAATACTTGGCGCAGTGGTATTCAGTGTCGCGGTTTCACTTAATGTGGTGGTGTTACCAGCGCTGTCGCTCACGCTTGCTTCAATGGTGAGCTCACCATCGCTTAAGGCGTTCGGTACATCCGCTGACCAGCTGCCATCGGCTTGTACCGTGGCGGTGAAGGTTTCGGTTGTGGTGCCATCGCTGACGCTGATACTAATCACCGTGCCCGCTGGCGCATTGCTGCTTCCGCTGATTGTCGGGGTGCTGTCGTTGGTCGCGCCTACGGTATCAAGCACAAGTGTTGGTGCTAAGGTATCAAGGGTGCCCACTTGCACGGCGCCCCCGGTATTGCCTGCTGCATCGGTAATGCTGGCTTGCACACTGTAACTGCCGTCTGGTAATTCAGGGCTGGTTGCTTGCCAGTTGCCGTCGGCATCGACGGTGGCGGTAATCGGTGTTTCATCGCCATTACTGTCGGTGATGACAATGTTTACAACGGTGCCTTCAGGCTCTGTTGAGGTACCACTAATAACTGGCGTACTGTCGTTGCCAAGGCCCAGTGCATCCACGCTCACAATCGGGGTGATGGTATCTACATTACCGCTGCTGTTTGCGGTGGTGTCATTGCCTGCGGCATCGGTAATACTGGCGCTCACAGTAAAGTCACCTTGTGCGAGCGCACTTGGCACTTCAATGTCCCAGTGGCCATCACTGCCAACGGTGGTAGTGATGGTTTGCACGGCGCCGTCGCTGTCGGTGACGGTGAGTGTGACCGTGCCACCAATTTCGTTACTGGTGCCTTGCAGTATTGGTGTTAAGTCGTTTACATCACCTACATTTTGTATCGTAAGCGTTGGTGCTTGCGTGTCGATAATGGTGGTTTCACTCACAGTGGTTTCGTTGCCCACGCTGTCGCGTACGCTCACTTCAATGGTGCTTTCCCCTTCGCTGAGTGGTGTACTTGGTGTCGCACTCCAATCACCATTTGCATCCACAAGCGCAGTGATGGTTTGTAGGTTGCCATCGCTGTCGGTCACCACAATGGTTACTTGTGCGCCTTCGCCCGCATCACTTGTGCCACTAATAACAGGGGTGTTGCTGTCGCTTTGTGCGTCAACCTCAACCGTCAGCGTTGGTGGGGTGTTATCAAAGTCATCTGAGCTTATTGTGCGTGTATTACCCGCTGCATCGGTGGCTGTGGCGATCACAGAGCCCACATCCAGCAAAGAAATATCTAAGCCAATAAGTGACCAATTACCATCGGCATCAGTTGTGGTGGTGTAGGTGGCACCAATACCACCGCCAACCAGTTGCTCGGTAATGGTGATTTCACTGCCTGCTGGCAAGTCAGAGGTACCACTTAAGGTAACTAATAAACCAAGCTCAAAGGTCGGCGTAAAGGCAAGCGCCGGTGGCGTTACATCCACTTCGCCCGTATCGCTGCCTATGCCGGTGTTGCCCGCCGCATCGGTGATACTGGCGCTAACACTGTAGTTCCCTTCTGCTAAGTCTGTCGCTGGAGTGGCACTCCAGTTACCGTTGATATCGGTTTGCACATCAATGGTTTGAACTGCGTTGGCCGCATCCGTAAAGGTAACGGTGAGGGTGCTGTTTGGTGCATCACTGGTGCCTGTCACCGTTGGGGTGCTGTCGTTAGTGAGTATTGGCGCATCCACACTCACACTGGGCGCGGTGGTATCAATGTTACCGCTGGCGGTAATATCGTTGCTGTTGCCCGCTGCATCGCTAATAGTCGCTTCGATGCTGTAAGGGCCTTCGGCCAATGCGTTTGGCACTTCGACTGAGAAGTTGCCGCTGACATCCACGGTGGTGGTAAAGGTTTGCTCGACTCCTAAATCATCTGTAACAGTAAAGGTGATCACGGTGCCTTCTACCGCATCACTGGTGCCACTTAAGGTTGGGGTGACGTCGTTACTTGAACCTGGGCTGGTTAGCTCAAGCGTTGGGGCAATGGTGTCCACTTCCCCTGAGCCAGTTGCTGTTGCTTCATTGCCAGCGGCATCGCTTACGCTTGCACTTACTGTATAACTACCTTCAGCAAGGGCTGTTGTAACAGGCACTGACCACGTGCCACTTGCGCCCACTGTGGCGGTAATGGTTTGCGCTGCACCGGCACTGTCTGTCACAACAATTGTGACTTCGCTGCCTTGTGGTGCATCGCTTGTGCCCGAGATAGTCGGTGTTGTGTCATTCCCCACGCCGTTATCTGTAATAGCAAGGCTTGGTGCGGTTAAGTCAATCTCACCGGTTTCGCTCGCGCTGCCAATATTCCCTAGGCCATCGCCTACTTCGGCGGTGACCGTGTATTCGCCTTCAGCTAAATCACTCGGGGCATCAACACTCCATACACCACCCGTTACGGTCGTATCAACAGTCGTAATATTTCCTGCACTGTCTACAAACGTTAAGCTAATGGTGGTGCCATCGGCTGCATCGCTTGTCCCGTTAATGGTTGGCGTGGTGTCGTTGGTATCCACCAAGGCATTAATGCTAATACTTGGCGCAGTGGTATTCAGTGTCGCGGTTTCACTTAATGTGGTGGTGTTACCAGCGCTGTCGCTCACGCTTGCTTCAATGGTGAGCTCACCATCGCTTAAAGCGTTCGGTACATCCGCTGACCAGCTGCCATCAGCTTGTACTGTGGCGGTGAAGGTTTCGGTTGTGGTGCCATCGCTGACGCTGATACTAATCACCGTGCCCGCTGGCGCATTGCTGCTTCCGCTGATTGTCGGGGTGCTGTCGTTGGTCGCGCCTACGGTATCAAGCACAAGTGTTGGTGCTAAGGTATCAAGGGTGCCCACTTGCACGGCGCCCCCGGTATTGCCTGCTGCATCGGTAATGCTGGCTTGCACACTGTAACTGCCGTCTGGTAATTCAGGGCTGGTTGCTTGCCAGTTGCCGTCGGCATCGACGGTGGCGGTAATCGGTGTTTCATCGCCATTACTGTCGGTGATGACAATGTTTACAACGGTGCCTTCAGGCTCTGTTGAGGTACCACTAATAACTGGCGTACTGTCGTTGCCAAGGCCCAGTGCATCCACGCTCACAATCGGGGTGATGGTATCTACATTACCGCTGCTGTTTGCGGTGGTGTCATTGCCTGCGGCATCGGTAATACTGGCGCTCACAGTAAAGTCACCTTGTGCGAGCGCACTTGGCACTTCAATGTCCCAGTGGCCATCACTGCCAACGGTGGTAGTGATGGTTTGCACGGCGCCGTCGCTGTCGGTGACGGTGAGTGTGACCGTGCCACCAATTTCGTTACTGGTGCCTTGCAGTATTGGTGTTAAGTCGTTTACATCACCTACATTTTGTATCGTAAGCGTTGGTGCTTGCGTGTCGATAATGGTGGTTTCACTCACAGTGGTTTCGTTGCCCACGCTGTCGCGTACGCTCACTTCAATGGTGCTTTCCCCTTCGCTGAGTGGTGTACTTGGTGTCGCACTCCAATCACCATTTGCATCCACAAGCGCAGTGATGGTTTGTAGGTTGCCATCGCTGTCGGTCACCACAATGGTTACTTGTGCGCCTTCGCCCGCATCACTTGTGCCACTAATAACAGGGGTGTTGCTGTCGCTTTGTGCGTCAACCTCAACCGTCAGCGTTGGTGGGGTGTTATCAAAGTCATCTGAGCTTATTGTGCGTGTATTACCCGCTGCATCGGTGGCTGTGGCGATCACAGAGCCCACATCCAGCAAAGAAATATCTAAGCCAATAAGTGACCAATTACCATCGGCATCAGTTGTGGTGGTGTAGGTGGCACCAATACCACCGCCAACCAGTTGCTCGGTAATGGTGATTTCACTGCCTGCTGGCAAGTCAGAGGTACCACTTAAGGTAACTAATAAACCAAGCTCAAAGGTCGGCGTAAAGGCAAGCGCCGGTGGCGTTACATCCACTTCGCCCGTATCGCTGCCTATGCCGGTGTTGCCCGCCGCATCGGTGATACTGGCGCTAACACTGTAGTTCCCTTCTGCTAAGTCTGTCGCTGGAGTGGCACTCCAGTTACCGTTGATATCGGTTTGCACATCAATGGTTTGAACTGCGTTGGCCGCATCCGTAAAGGTAACGGTGAGGGTGCTGTTTGGTGCATCACTGGTGCCTGTCACCGTTGGGGTGCTGTCGTTAGTGAGTATTGGCGCATCCACACTCACACTGGGCGCGGTGGTATCAATGTTACCGCTGGCGGTAATATCGTTGCTGTTGCCCGCTGCATCGCTAATAGTCGCTTCGATGCTGTAAGGGCCTTCGGCCAATGCGTTTGGCACTTCGACTGAGAAGTTGCCGCTGACATCCACGGTGGTGGTAAAGGTTTGCTCGACTCCTAAATCATCTGTAACAGTAAAGGTGATCACGGTGCCTTCTACCGCATCACTGGTGCCACTTAAGGTTGGGGTGACGTCGTTACTTGAACCTGGGCTGGTTAGCTCAAGCGTTGGGGCAATGGTGTCCACTTCCCCTGAGCCAGTTGCTGTTGCTTCATTGCCAGCGGCATCGCTTACGCTTGCACTTACTGTATAACTACCTTCAGCAAGGGCTGTTGTAACAGGCACTGACCACGTGCCACTTGCGCCCACTGTGGCGGTAATGGTTTGCGCTGCACCGGCACTGTCTGTCACAACAATTGTGACTTCGCTGCCTTGTGGTGCATCGCTTGTGCCCGAGATAGTCGGTGTTGTGTCATTCCCCACGCCGTTATCTGTAATAGCAAGGCTTGGTGCGGTTAAGTCAATCTCACCGGTTTCGCTCGCGCTGCCAATATTCCCTAGGCCATCGCCTACTTCGGCGGTGACCGTGTATTCGCCTTCAGCTAAATCACTCGGGGCATCAACACTCCATACACCACCCGTTACGGTCGTATCAACAGTCGTAATATTTCCTGCACTGTCTACAAACGTTAAGCTAATGGTGGTGCCATCGGCTGCATCGCTTGTCCCGTTAATGGTTGGCGTGGTGTCGTTGGTATCCACCAAGGCATTAATGCTAATACTTGGCGCAGTGGTATTCAGTGTCGCGGTTTCACTTAATGTGGTGGTGTTACCAGCGCTGTCGCTCACGCTTGCTTCAATGGTGAGCTCACCATCGCTTAAGGCGTTCGGTACATCCGCTGACCAGCTGCCATCAGCTTGTACTGTGGCGGTGAAGGTTTCGGTTGTGGTGCCATCGCTGACGCTGATACTAATCACCGTGCCCGCTGGCGCATTGCTGCTTCCGCTGATTGTCGGGGTGCTGTCGTTGGTCGCGCCTACGGTATCAAGCACAAGTGTTGGTGCTAAGGTATCAAGGGTGCCCACTTGCACGGCGCCCCCGGTATTGCCTGCTGCATCGGTAATGCTGGCTTGCACACTGTAACTGCCGTCTGGTAATTCAGGGCTGGTTGCTTGCCAGTTGCCGTCGGCATCGACGGTGGCGGTAATCGGTGTTTCATCGCCATTACTGTCGGTGATGACAATGTTTACAACGGTGCCTTCAGGCTCTGTTGAGGTACCACTAATAACTGGCGTACTGTCGTTGCCAAGGCCCAGTGCATCCACGCTCACAATCGGGGTGATGGTATCTACATTACCGCTGCTGTTTGCGGTGGTGTCATTGCCTGCGGCATCGGTAATACTGGCGCTCACAGTAAAGTCACCTTGTGCGAGCGCACTTGGCACTTCAATGTCCCAGTGGCCATCACTGCCAACGGTGGTAGTGATGGTTTGCACGGCGCCGTCGCTGTCGGTGACGGTGAGTGTGACCGTGCCACCAATTTCGTTACTGGTGCCTTGCAGTATTGGTGTTAAGTCGTTTACATCACCTACATTTTGTATCGTAAGCGTTGGTGCTTGCGTGTCGATAATGGTGGTTTCACTCACAGTGGTTTCGTTGCCCACGCTGTCGCGTACGCTCACTTCAATGGTGCTTTCCCCTTCGCTGAGTGGTGTACTTGGTGTCGCACTCCAATCACCATTTGCATCCACAAGCGCAGTGATGGTTTGTAGGTTGCCATCGCTGTCGGTCACCACAATGGTTACTTGTGCGCCTTCGCCCGCATCACTTGTGCCACTAATAACAGGGGTGTTGCTGTCGCTTTGTGCGTCAACCTCAACCGTCAGCGTTGGTGGGGTGTTATCAAAGTCATCTGAGCTTATTGTGCGTGTATTACCCGCTGCATCGGTGGCTGTGGCGATCACAGAGCCCACATCCAGCAAAGAAATATCTAAGCCAATAAGTGACCAATTACCATCGGCATCAGTTGTGGTGGTGTAGGTGGCACCAATACCACCGCCAACCAGTTGCTCGGTAATGGTGATTTCACTGCCTGCTGGCAAGTCAGAGGTACCACTTAAGGTAACTAATAAACCAAGCTCAAAGGTCGGCGTAAAGGCAAGCGCCGGTGGCGTTACATCCACTTCGCCCGTATCGCTGCCTATGCCGGTGTTGCCCGCCGCATCGGTGATACTGGCGCTAACACTGTAGTTCCCTTCTGCTAAGTCTGTCGCTGGAGTGGCACTCCAGTTACCGTTGATATCGGTTTGCACATCAATGGTTTGAACTGCGTTGGCCGCATCCGTAAAGGTAACGGTGAGGGTGCTGTTTGGTGCATCACTGGTGCCTGTCACCGTTGGGGTGCTGTCGTTAGTGAGTATTGGCGCATCCACACTCACACTGGGCGCGGTGGTATCAATGTTACCGCTGGCGGTAATATCGTTGCTGTTGCCCGCTGCATCGCTAATAGTCGCTTCGATGCTGTAAGGGCCTTCGGCCAATGCGTTTGGCACTTCGACTGAGAAGTTGCCGCTGACATCCACGGTGGTGGTAAAGGTTTGCTCGACTCCTAAATCATCTGTAACAGTAAAGGTGATCACGGTGCCTTCTACCGCATCACTGGTGCCACTTAAGGTTGGGGTGACGTCGTTACTTGAACCTGGGCTGGTTAGCTCAAGCGTTGGGGCAATGGTGTCCACTTCCCCTGAGCCAGTTGCTGTTGCTTCATTGCCAGCGGCATCGCTTACGCTTGCACTTACTGTATAACTACCTTCAGCAAGGGCTGTTGTAACAGGCACTGACCACGTGCCACTTGCGCCCACTGTGGCGGTAATGGTTTGCGCTGCACCGGCACTGTCTGTCACAACAATTGTGACTTCGCTGCCTTGTGGTGCATCGCTTGTGCCCGAGATAGTCGGTGTTGTGTCATTCCCCACGCCGTTATCTGTAATAGCAAGGCTTGGTGCGGTTAAGTCAATCTCACCGGTTTCGCTCGCGCTGCCAATATTCCCTAGGCCATCGCCTACTTCGGCGGTGACCGTGTATTCGCCTTCAGCTAAATCACTCGGGGCATCAACACTCCATACACCACCCGTTACGGTCGTATCAACAGTCGTAATATTTCCTGCACTGTCTACAAACGTTAAGCTAATGGTGGTGCCATCGGCTGCATCGCTTGTCCCGTTAATGGTTGGCGTGGTGTCGTTGGTATCCACCAAGGCATTAATGCTAATACTTGGCGCAGTGGTATTCAGTGTCGCGGTTTCACTTAATGTGGTGGTGTTACCAGCGCTGTCGCTCACGCTTGCTTCAATGGTGAGCTCACCATCGCTTAAAGCGTTCGGTACATCCGCTGACCAGCTGCCATCAGCTTGTACTGTGGCGGTGAAGGTTTCGGTTGTGGTGCCATCGCTGACGCTGATACTAATCACCGTGCCCGCTGGCGCATTGCTGCTTCCGCTGATTGTCGGGGTGCTGTCGTTGGTCGCGCCTACGGTATCAAGCACAAGTGTTGGTGCTAAGGTATCAAGGGTGCCCACTTGCACGGCGCCCCCGGTATTGCCTGCTGCATCGGTAATGCTGGCTTGCACACTGTAACTGCCGTCTGGTAATTCAGGGCTGGTTGCTTGCCAGTTGCCGTCGGCATCGACGGTGGCGGTAATCGGTGTTTCATCGCCATTACTGTCGGTGATGACAATGTTTACAACGGTGCCTTCAGGCTCTGTTGAGGTACCACTAATAACTGGCGTACTGTCGTTGCCAAGGCCCAGTGCATCCACGCTCACAATCGGGGTGATGGTATCTACATTACCGCTGCTGTTTGCGGTGGTGTCATTGCCTGCGGCATCGGTAATACTGGCGCTCACAGTAAAGTCACCTTGTGCGAGCGCACTTGGCACTTCAATGTCCCAGTGGCCATCACTGCCAACGGTGGTAGTGATGGTTTGCACGGCGCCGTCGCTGTCGGTGACGGTGAGTGTGACCGTGCCACCAATTTCGTTACTGGTGCCTTGCAGTATTGGTGTTAAGTCGTTTACATCACCTACATTTTGTATCGTAAGCGTTGGTGCTTGCGTGTCGATAATGGTGGTTTCACTCACAGTGGTTTCGTTGCCCACGCTGTCGCGTACGCTCACTTCAATGGTGCTTTCCCCTTCGCTGAGTGGTGTACTTGGTGTCGCACTCCAATCACCATTTGCATCCACAAGCGCAGTGATGGTTTGTAGGTTGCCATCGCTGTCGGTCACCACAATGGTTACTTGTGCGCCTTCGCCCGCATCACTTGTGCCACTAATAACAGGGGTGTTGCTGTCGCTTTGTGCGTCAACCTCAACCGTCAGCGTTGGTGGGGTGTTATCAAAGTCATCTGAGCTTATTGTGCGTGTATTACCCGCTGCATCGGTGGCTGTGGCGATCACAGAGCCCACATCCAGCAAAGAAATATCTAAGCCAATAAGTGACCAATTACCATCGGCATCAGTTGTGGTGGTGTAGGTGGCACCAATACCACCGCCAACCAGTTGCTCGGTAATGGTGATTTCACTGCCTGCTGGCAAGTCAGAGGTACCACTTAAGGTAACCAATAAACCAAGCTCAAAGGTCGGTGTAAAGGCAAGCGCCGGTGGCGTTACATCCACTTCGCCCGTATCGCTGCCTATGCCGGTGTTGCCCGCCGCATCGGTGATGCTGGCGCTAACACTGTAGTTCCCTTCTGCTAAGTCTGTCGCTGGAGTGGCACTCCAGTTACCGTTGATATCGGTTTGTACATCAATGGTTTGAACTGCATTGGCCGCATCCGTAAAGGTAACGGTGAGGGTGCTGTTTGGTGCATCACTGGTGCCTGTCACCGTTGGGGTGCTGTCGTTAGTGAGTATTGGCGCATCCACACTCACACTGGGCGCGGTGGTATCAATGTTACCGCTGGCGGTAATATCGTTGCTGTTGCCCGCTGCATCGCTAATAGTCGCTTCGATGCTGTAAGGGCCTTCGGCCAATGCGTTTGGCACTTCGACTGAGAAGTTGCCGCTGACATCCACGGTGGTGGTAAAGGTTTGCTCGACTCCTAAATCATCTGTAACAGTAAAGGTGATCACGGTGCCTTCTACCGCATCACTGGTGCCACTTAAGGTTGGGGTGACGTCGTTACTTGAACCTGGGCTGGTTAGCTCAAGCGTTGGGGCAATGGTGTCCACTTCCCCTGAGCCAGTTGCTGTTGCTTCATTGCCAGCGGCATCGCTTACGCTTGCACTTACTGTATAACTGCCTTCAGCAAGTACTTGTGAGGCGGCCACACTCCAGGTGCCATTAGCCCCAAGCGTAGTTGTAACCGTATGAGTGACGTTATTACTATCGGTGATTTCAACCGTCACGGTGCTGCCTTGCGGTGCATTCGCGGTGCCGGTGATAGTTGGTGTGGTGTCGTTTGTTACGCTCAGCGTATCAACTTCAATCGCTGGCATGGTGGTATCAATAATACCGGTTTCGGTCGCGCTGCCAATATTCCCTAGGCCATCGCCTACTTCGGCGGTGACCGTGTATTCGCCTTCAGCTAAATCACTCGGGGCATCAACACTCCATACACCACCCGTTACGGTCGTATCAACAGTCGTAATATTTCCTGCACTGTCTACAAACGTTAAGCTAATGGTGGTGCCATCGGCTGCATCGCTTGTCCCGTTAATGGTTGGCGTGGTGTCGTTGGTATCCACCAAGGCATTAATACTAATGCTTGGCGCAGTGGTATTCAGTGTCGCGGTTTCACTTAATGTGGTGGTGTTACCAGCGCTGTCGCTCACGCTTGCTTCAATGGTGAGCTCACCATCGCTTAAAGCGTTCGGTACATCCGCTGACCAGCTGCCATCAGCTTGTACTGTGGCGGTGAAGGTTTCGGTTGTGGTGCCATCGCTGACGCTGATACTAATCACCGTGCCCGCTGGCGCATTGCTGCTTCCGCTGATTGTCGGGGTGCTGTCGTTGGTCGCGCCTACGGTATCAAGCACAAGTGTTGGTGCTAAGGTATCAAGGGTGCCCACTTGCACGGCGCCCCCGGTATTGCCTGCTGCATCGGTAATGCTGGCTTGCACACTGTAACTGCCGTCTGGTAATTCAGGGCTGGTTGCTTGCCAGTTGCCGTCGGCATCGACGGTGGCGGTAATCGGTGTTTCATCGCCATTACTGTCGGTGATGACAATGTTTACAACGGTGCCTTCAGGCTCTGTTGAGGTACCACTAATAACTGGCGTACTGTCGTTGCCAAGGCCCAGTGCATCCACGCTCACAATCGGGGTGATGGTATCTACATTACCGCTGCTGTTTGCGGTGGTGTCATTGCCTGCGGCATCGGTAATACTGGCGCTCACAGTAAAGTCACCTTGTGCGAGCGCACTTGGCACTTCAATGTCCCAGTGGCCATCACTGCCAACGGTGGTAGTGATGGTTTGCACGGCGCCGTCGCTGTCGGTGACGGTGAGTGTGACCGTGCCACCAATTTCGTTACTGGTGCCTTGCAGTATTGGTGTTAAGTCGTTTACATCACCTACATTTTGTATCGTAAGCGTTGGTGCTTGCGTGTCGATAATGGTGGTTTCACTCACAGTGGTTTCGTTGCCCACGCTGTCGCGTACGCTCACTTCAATGGTGCTTTCCCCTTCGCTGAGTGGTGTACTTGGTGTCGCACTCCAATCACCATTTGCATCCACAAGCGCAGTGATGGTTTGTAGGTTGCCATCGCTGTCGGTCACCACAATGGTTACTTGTGCGCCTTCGCCCGCATCACTTGTGCCACTAATAACAGGGGTGTTGCTGTCGCTTTGTGCGTCAACCTCAACCGTCAGCGTTGGTGGGGTGTTATCAAAGTCATCTGAGCTTATTGTGCGTGTATTACCCGCTGCATCGGTGGCTGTGGCGATCACAGAGCCCACATCCAGCAAAGAAATATCTAAGCCAATAAGTGACCAATTACCATCGGCATCAGTTGTGGTGGTGTAGGTGGCACCAATACCACCGCCAACCAGTTGCTCGGTAATGGTGATTTCACTGCCTGCTGGCAAGTCAGAGGTACCACTTAAGGTAACTAATAAACCAAGCTCAAAGGTCGGCGTAAAGGCAAGCGCCGGTGGCGTTACATCCACTTCGCCCGTATCGCTGCCTATGCCGGTGTTGCCCGCCGCATCGGTGATACTGGCGCTAACACTGTAGTTCCCTTCTGCTAAGTCTGTCGCTGGAGTGGCACTCCAGTTACCGTTGATATCGGTTTGCACATCAATGGTTTGAACTGCGTTGGCCGCATCCGTAAAGGTAACGGTGAGGGTGCTGTTTGGTGCATCACTGGTGCCTGTCACCGTTGGGGTGCTGTCGTTAGTGAGTATTGGCGCATCCACACTCACACTGGGCGCGGTGGTATCAATGTTACCGCTGGCGGTAATATCGTTGCTGTTGCCCGCTGCATCGCTAATAGTCGCTTCGATGCTGTAAGGGCCTTCGGCCAATGCGTTTGGCACTTCGACTGAGAAGTTGCCGCTGACATCCACGGTGGTGGTAAAGGTTTGCTCGACTCCTAAATCATCTGTAACAGTAAAGGTGATCACGGTGCCTTCTACCGCATCACTGGTGCCACTTAAGGTTGGGGTGACGTCGTTACTTGAACCTGGGCTGGTTAGCTCAAGCGTTGGGGCAATGGTGTCCACTTCCCCTGAGCCAGTTGCTGTTGCTTCATTGCCAGCGGCATCGCTTACGCTTGCACTTACTGTATAACTACCTTCAGCAAGGGCTGTTGTAACAGGCACTGACCACGTGCCACTTGCGCCCACTGTGGCGGTAATGGTTTGCGCTGCACCGGCACTGTCTGTCACAACAATTGTGACTTCGCTGCCTTGTGGTGCATCGCTTGTGCCCGAGATAGTCGGTGTTGTGTCATTCCCCACGCCGTTATCTGTAATAGCAAGGCTTGGTGCGGTTAAGTCAATCTCACCGGTTTCGCTCGCGCTGCCAATATTCCCTAGGCCATCGCCTACTTCGGCGGTGACCGTGTATTCGCCTTCAGCTAAATCACTCGGGGCATCAACACTCCATACACCACCCGTTACGGTCGTATCAACAGTCGTAATATTTCCTGCACTGTCTACAAACGTTAAGCTAATGGTGGTGCCATCGGCTGCATCGCTTGTCCCGTTAATGGTTGGCGTGGTGTCGTTGGTATCCACCAAGGCATTAATGCTAATACTTGGCGCAGTGGTATTCAGTGTCGCGGTTTCACTTAATGTGGTGGTGTTACCAGCGCTGTCGCTCACGCTTGCTTCAATGGTGAGCTCACCATCGCTTAAAGCGTTCGGTACATCCGCTGACCAGCTGCCATCAGCTTGTACTGTGGCGGTGAAGGTTTCGGTTGTGGTGCCATCGCTGACGCTGATACTAATCACCGTGCCCGCTGGCGCATTGCTGCTTCCGCTGATTGTCGGGGTGCTGTCGTTGGTCGCGCCTACGGTATCAAGCACAAGTGTTGGTGCTAAGGTATCAAGGGTGCCCACTTGCACGGCGCCCCCGGTATTGCCTGCTGCATCGGTAATGCTGGCTTGCACACTGTAACTGCCGTCTGGTAATTCAGGGCTGGTTGCTTGCCAGTTGCCGTCGGCATCGACGGTGGCGGTAATCGGTGTTTCATCGCCATTACTGTCGGTGATGACAATGTTTACAACGGTGCCTTCAGGCTCTGTTGAGGTACCACTAATAACTGGCGTACTGTCGTTGCCAAGGCCCAGTGCATCCACGCTCACAATCGGGGTGATGGTATCTACATTACCGCTGCTGTTTGCGGTGGTGTCATTGCCTGCGGCATCGGTAATACTGGCGCTCACAGTAAAGTCACCTTGTGCGAGCGCACTTGGCACTTCAATGTCCCAGTGGCCATCACTGCCAACGGTGGTAGTGATGGTTTGCACGGCGCCGTCGCTGTCGGTGACGGTGAGTGTGACCGTGCCACCAATTTCGTTACTGGTGCCTTGCAGTATTGGTGTTAAGTCGTTTACATCACCTACATTTTGTATCGTAAGCGTTGGTGCTTGCGTGTCGATAATGGTGGTTTCACTCACAGTGGTTTCGTTGCCCACGCTGTCGCGTACGCTCACTTCAATGGTGCTTTCCCCTTCGCTGAGTGGTGTACTTGGTGTCGCACTCCAATCACCATTTGCATCCACAAGCGCAGTGATGGTTTGTAGGTTGCCATCGCTGTCGGTCACCACAATGGTTACTTGTGCGCCTTCGCCCGCATCACTTGTGCCACTAATAACAGGGGTGTTGCTGTCGCTTTGTGCGTCAACCTCAACCGTCAGCGTTGGTGGGGTGTTATCAAAGTCATCTGAGCTTATTGTGCGTGTATTACCCGCTGCATCGGTGGCTGTGGCGATCACAGAGCCCACATCCAGCAAAGAAATATCTAAGCCAATAAGTGACCAATTACCATCGGCATCAGTTGTGGTGGTGTAGGTGGCACCAATACCACCGCCAACCAGTTGCTCGGTAATGGTGATTTCACTGCCTGCTGGCAAGTCAGAGGTACCACTTAAGGTAACTAATAAACCAAGCTCAAAGGTCGGCGTAAAGGCAAGCGCCGGTGGCGTTACATCCACTTCGCCCGTATCGCTGCCTATGCCGGTGTTGCCCGCCGCATCGGTGATACTGGCGCTAACACTGTAGTTCCCTTCTGCTAAGTCTGTCGCTGGAGTGGCACTCCAGTTACCGTTGATATCGGTTTGCACATCAATGGTTTGAACTGCGTTGGCCGCATCCGTAAAGGTAACGGTGAGGGTGCTGTTTGGTGCATCACTGGTGCCTGTCACCGTTGGGGTGCTGTCGTTAGTGAGTATTGGCGCATCCACACTCACACTGGGCGCGGTGGTATCAATGTTACCGCTGGCGGTAATATCGTTGCTGTTGCCCGCTGCATCGCTAATAGTCGCTTCGATGCTGTAAGGGCCTTCGGCCAATGCGTTTGGCACTTCGACTGAGAAGTTGCCGCTGACATCCACGGTGGTGGTAAAGGTTTGCTCGACTCCTAAATCATCTGTAACAGTAAAGGTGATCACGGTGCCTTCTACCGCATCACTGGTGCCACTTAAGGTTGGGGTGACGTCGTTACTTGAACCTGGGCTGGTTAGCTCAAGCGTTGGGGCAATGGTGTCCACTTCCCCTGAGCCAGTTGCTGTTGCTTCATTGCCAGCGGCATCGCTTACGCTTGCACTTACTGTATAACTACCTTCAGCAAGGGCTGTTGTAACAGGCACTGACCACGTGCCACTTGCGCCCACTGTGGCGGTAATGGTTTGCGCTGCACCGGCACTGTCTGTCACAACAATTGTGACTTCGCTGCCTTGTGGTGCATCGCTTGTGCCCGAGATAGTCGGTGTTGTGTCATTCCCCACGCCGTTATCTGTAATAGCAAGGCTTGGTGCGGTTAAGTCAATCTCACCGGTTTCGCTCGCGCTGCCAATATTCCCTAGGCCATCGCCTACTTCGGCGGTGACCGTGTATTCGCCTTCAGCTAAATCACTCGGGGCATCAACACTCCATACACCACCCGTTACGGTCGTATCAACAGTCGTAATATTTCCTGCACTGTCTACAAACGTTAAGCTAATGGTGGTGCCATCGGCTGCATCGCTTGTCCCGTTAATGGTTGGCGTGGTGTCGTTGGTATCCACCAAGGCATTAATGCTAATACTTGGCGCAGTGGTATTCAGTGTCGCGGTTTCACTTAATGTGGTGGTGTTACCAGCGCTGTCGCTCACGCTTGCTTCAATGGTGAGCTCACCATCGCTTAAAGCGTTCGGTACATCCGCTGACCAGCTGCCATCAGCTTGTACTGTGGCGGTGAAGGTTTCGGTTGTGGTGCCATCGCTGACGCTGATACTAATCACCGTGCCCGCTGGCGCATTGCTGCTTCCGCTGATTGTCGGGGTGCTGTCGTTGGTCGCGCCTACGGTATCAAGCACAAGTGTTGGTGCTAAGGTATCAAGGGTGCCCACTTGCACGGCGCCCCCGGTATTGCCTGCTGCATCGGTAATGCTGGCTTGCACACTGTAACTGCCGTCTGGTAATTCAGGGCTGGTTGCTTGCCAGTTGCCGTCGGCATCGACGGTGGCGGTAATCGGTGTTTCATCGCCATTACTGTCGGTGATGACAATGTTTACAACGGTGCCTTCAGGCTCTGTTGAGGTACCACTAATAACTGGCGTACTGTCGTTGCCAAGGCCCAGTGCATCCACGCTCACAATCGGGGTGATGGTATCTACATTACCGCTGCTGTTTGCAGTGGTGTCATTGCCCGCGGCATCGGTAATACTGGCGCTCACAGTAAAGTCACCTTGTGCGAGCGCACTTGGCACTTCAATGTCCCAGTGGCCATCACTACCAACAGTCGTGGTAATGGTTTGCACGGCGCCGTCGCTGTCGGTGACGGTGAGTGTGACCGTGCCGCCAATTTCGTTACTGGTGCCTTGCAAGGTCGGTGTTAGGTCGTTTACATCGCCCACGGTTTGTATGGTTAATGTGGGTGCTTGCGTGTCTAACGTAATTGTATCTGTAACTGTTGTTGTATTACCGGCTTCATCAGACACACTTACTTCTATGGTGTTATCACCTTCATTTAAATCTGTTTGTGGCGTTACTTCCCAGTTACCATTTGCATCTACTGTGGTGGTAAGTGTTTGTTCTAATCCATTTTCATCTGTAATAACAACCGTGATACTGGTACCAACGTCTGCATCACTAGTACCTGAAATAGTAGGCGTTGAGTCGTTGGTTATAGCTTCAAAGTCAACGGTTAAGCTAGGACCTGATGTATCTATGTTGCCGGTAGCCGTAGTTGAAGCGCTATTTCCTGCAGCATCAGACACTTCAGCTTCTACAGAGTAATCTCCCGAGGCCAGCTCTTGAGAAAGCTCAACACTCCAATTACCATCGACATCTGTTGTTGCGCTAAATGAGCGGACAACTCCTTGAGAGTCAGTAACCGTTAAACTTATAACTGTGCCTGAAACTACGCCTGTTGTGTTACCAGAAATAACCGGTGTTGTATCATTACTTGTTTCTAATTCATTGACTTGTATGGTTGGAGGCGTAATATCAATTACAGCATCAAGCTCTGCATTTGCGCTTCCACCACCTAGATCTGTTACTGTTGCACTAATTAAAATGGTGCCCTCAGCCAAATCGGCAGGCGGAGTAACACTCCATAGCCCGTTTTCATCAACAGTTGTCGTTAAAGTGATTACTGCACCCGCAGAGTCAGTGATCTGAACTTCAACCGATGAGCCGGCTTGTGCATTAAAAGTATCACCATTTATTTGAGGTGTTTGGTCGTTAGTTTCACCAATAACATCAATGGTTATAGTCAACGCGCTTGTATCAATTGTACCTGAAGCATTTGCAGTGCCTTCATTACCAGCGCTATCAATAATACTTGCATCTACAGAGTAGCTCCCTTCAGCTAAAGCCACAGGCACTTCAACTGTCCAACTTCCATCTGCAATTACTTGTGCCGTAATAGTTTGAACAGCACCATTAGCATCAGTCACAGTTAAAGTAATAGTTGAACCAGCAGGCTCACCGCTAACCGTACCTGAAATAGTAGGTGTTGTATCACTCGTATCACCTAACGCGTTAATAGTTACTATTGGCGCCGTGGTATCAACTTCACCGGTTGTAGTTGCTGTTGTTTCATTGCCCGCAGTATCGGTCACCGATACCTCAACCGTAAATTCGCCTTCACTTAATTCATTGGGTACATCCACACTAAAGGTGCCATCGGCTTGCACTTCAGTGGTGATGATTTGTGGGTTACCCGCTTCATCCGTAACTGTAATGGTAACAACGGTGCCTTCTGGTTCGCCCGTTGCGGTGCCTGAAACTGTCGGTGTGGTGTCGTTAGTATCGCCCACAGGGTCGATTATTACTGATGGTGCAGCCGTATCTACTTCGCCGGTTGTGGTTGCTGTGGTTTCATTTCCCGCGGTATCGGTAACCGATACCTCAACGGTGAATTCACCTTCACTTAATTCATTAGGCACATCCACGCTAAAGGTGCCATCGGCTTGCACTTCAGTGGTGATAATTTGTGGGTTACCCGCTTCATCAGTCACGGTAATTGTAACAACGGTGCCCTCTGGCTCGCCCGTTGCGGTGCCTGAAATTGTAGGCGTGGTGTCGTTAATATCGCCTACAGGGTCTATTATTACTGATGGCGCAGCCGTATCTACTTCACCTGTTGTGGTTTCGGTGGTTTCATTGCCCGCAGTATCGGTAACCGATACCTCAACCGTGAATTCGCCTTCGCTTAATTCGTTAGGTACATCCACACTAAAGGTGCCATCGGCTTGCACTTCGGTAGTGATTATTTGTGGGTTACCCGCTTCATCAGTAACTGTAATGGTAACAACGGTGCCTTCTGGCTCGCCCGTTGCGGTGCCTGAAATTGTGGGTGTGGTGTCGTTAGTATCGCCCACAGGGTTACCCGCTGCATCGGTGGCTGTGGCGATCACGGAGCCCACATCCAGTAATGAAATATCTAAGCCAATAAGAGACCAATTACCATCGGCATCAGTTGTGGTGGTGTAGGTGGCACCAATGCCACCGCCAACCAGTTGCTCGGTAATGGTATCACAGAGCCCACATCCAGCAAAGAAATATCTAAGCCAATAAGTGACCAATTACCATCGGCATCAGTTGTGGTGGTGTAGGTGGCACCAATGCCACCGCCAACCAGTTGCTCGGTAATGGTGATTTCACTGCCTGCTGGCAAGTCAGAGGTACCACTTAAGGTAACTAATAAACCAAGCTCAAAGGTCGGCGTAAAGGCAAGCGCCGGTGGCGTTACATCCACTTCGCCTGTATCACTGCCTGTCCCGGTGTTGCCCGCTGCATCGGTAATGCTGGCGCTAACACTGTAGTTCCCTTCTGCTAAGTCTGTCGCTGGAGTGGCACTCCAGTTACCGTTGATATCGGTTTGCACATCAATGGTTTGAACTGCGTTGGCCGCATCCGTAAAGGTAACGGTGAGGGTAAGGTCGGTGTAAAGGCAAGCGCCGGTGGCGTTACATCCACTTCGCCCGTATCGCTGCCTATGCCGGTGTTGCCCGCCGCATCGGTGATACTGGCGCTAACACTGTAGTTCCCTTCTGCTAAGTCTGTCGCTGGGGTGGCACTCCAGTTACCGTTGATATCGGTTTGTACATCAATGGTTTGAACTGCATTGGCCGCATCCGTAAAGGTAACGGTGAGGGTGCTGTTTGGTGCATCACTGGTGCCTGTCACCGTTGGGGTGCTGTCGTTAGTGAGTATTGGCGCATCCACACTCACACTGGGCGCGGTGGTATCAATGTTACCGCTGGCGGTAATATCGTTGCTGTTGCCCGCTGCATCGCTAATAGTCGCTTCGATGCTGTAAGGGCCTTCGGCCAATGCGTTTGGCACTTCGACTGAGAAGTTGCCGCTGACATCCACGGTGGTGGTAAAGGTTTGCTCGACTCCTAAATCATCTGTAACAGTAAAGGTGATCACGGTGCCTTCTACCGCATCACTGGTGCCACTTAAGGTTGGGGTGACGTCGTTACTTGAACCTGGGCTGGTTAGCTCAAGCGTTGGGGCAATGGTGTCCACTTCCCCTGAGCCAGTTGCTGTTGCTTCATTGCCAGCGGCATCGCTTACGCTTGCACTTACTGTATAACTACCTTCAGCAAGGGCTGTTGTAACAGGCACTGACCACGTGCCACTTGCGCCCACTGTGGCGGTAATGGTTTGCGCTGCACCGGCACTGTCTGTCACAACAATTGTGACTTCGCTGCCTTGTGGTGCATCGCTTGTGCCCGAGATAGTCGGTGTTGTGTCATTCCCCACGCCGTTATCTGTAATAGCAAGGCTTGGTGCGGTTAAGTCAATCTCACCGGTTTCGCTCGCGCTGCCAATATTCCCTAGGCCATCGCCTACTTCGGCGGTGACCGTGTATTCGCCTTCAGCTAAATCACTCGGGGCATCAACACTCCATACACCACCCGTTACGGTCGTATCAACAGTCGTAATATTTCCTGCACTGTCTACAAACGTTAAGCTAATGGTGGTGCCATCGGCTGCATCGCTTGTCCCGTTAATGGTTGGCGTGGTGTCGTTGGTATCCACCAAGGCATTAATGCTAATACTTGGCGCAGTGGTATTCAGTGTCGCGGTTTCACTTAATGTGGTGGTGTTACCAGCGCTGTCGCTCACGCTTGCTTCAATGGTGAGCTCACCATCGCTTAAAGCGTTCGGTACATCCGCTGACCAGCTGCCATCAGCTTGTACTGTGGCGGTGAAGGTTTCGGTTGTGGTGCCATCGCTGACGCTGATACTAATCACCGTGCCCGCTGGCGCATTGCTGCTTCCGCTGATTGTCGGGGTGCTGTCGTTGGTCGCGCCTACGGTATCAAGCACAAGTGTTGGTGCTAAGGTATCAAGGGTGCCCACTTGCACGGCGCCCCCGGTATTGCCTGCTGCATCGGTAATGCGGTGGTTTCATTACCCGCAGTATCGGTAACCGATACTTCAACGGTGAATTCACCTTCACTTAATTCATTCGGTACATCCACACTAAAGGTGCCATCAGCTTGCACTTCGGTAGTGATAATTTGCGGGTTACCCGCTTCATCAGTAACCGTAATAGTAACAACGGTGCCCTCTGGCTCGCCCGTTGCGGTGCCTGAAATTGTGGGTGTGGTGTCGTTAGTATCGCCCACAGGGTCGATTATCACTGATGGCGCGGCCGTATCCACTTCACCGGTTGTGGTTGCTGTGGTTTCATTACCCGCAGTATCGGTAACCGATACTTCAACAGTAAATTCACCTTCACTTAATTCATTGGGTACATCCACGCTAAAGGTGCCATCGGCTTGCACTTCGGTAGTGATGATTTGTGGATTACCCGCTTCATCAGTAACCGTAATAGTAACAACGGTGCCCTCTGGCTCACCCGTTGCGGTGCCTGAAATTGTGGGTGTGGTGTCGTTAATATCGCCTACAGGGTCGATTATGACTGATGGCGCAGCCGTATCTACTTCACCGGTTGTGGTTTCGGTGGTTTCATTACCCGCAGTATCGGTAACCGATACTTCAACAGTAAATTCACCTTCACTTAATTCATTGGGTACATCCACGCTAAAGGTGCCGTCAGCTTGCACTTCGGTAGTGATGATTTGTGGGTTACCCGCTTCATCGGTGACTGTAATGGTAACAACGGTGCCTTCTGGCTCACCCGTTGCGGTGCCTGAAATAGTAGGTGTTGTATCGTTAGTGTTGCCTACAGGATCAACAGTAACCGTTGGCGCGGCAGTATCAATAATGCCTGTAGTTGAAGCCGATGCTTCATTACCTGCTGAGTCAGTTGCCGTGGCTGTAATAGTAAACTCACCTTCAGCAATTGCATCCGTTGCGCCTACTTGCCAAGAGCCATCTTGTGCAACAACTGCAGTTAATGTTTGTGAATCGCCGTTTGAATCTGTCACTAATACGGTGATCAAACTTCCTGGCTCAACATCGCTTGTTGTGCCACTAAAGCTAGGGGTCGTGTCGTTAGAATCTGTAAATGGATTAACACTAATTGTTGGAGCCGTAAGGTCAATATTACCCGCTTGAGAATCTTGTGCAGTATTACCCGCGCTATCACTCACATTTGCTACAACAGTAAACTCACCTTCAGCCAGCGCTTGTGGCACATCAATATTCCATGTGCCATCGCCATTTATTGCAGTTACAAACTGTTGTTCAGCACCTGCACTATCGGTAACAATTACAGTCACTACACTGCCAGCAGATAACCCTTGGGTTGAACCTGAAATAGCAGGCGTTGTATCGTTGCTATCGCCTAAAGTATCTATGGTAACGCTAGGCGGTGTTAAATCAACGGTGCCTGTAACAGTTGCAGTACTGCTATTACCTGCTTCATCACTCACACTTGCAGTTACTGTAAAATCGCCTTCACTAAGCTCGTTTACAATATCGGCACTATAGCTTCCATCAGCATTAGTCACTGCGGTAATTGTTTGTTGATTACCGTTACTATCGGTAATTACCAGTGTTACTTCTGTACCTTGTGGTACATCCACTACACTGCCAGTAACACTTGGTGTTGTGTCGTTTGTATCTTCAATAGGATTAATAGTAATTGCAGGATCAGTTAAATCTATTTCGCCAACTTCGCTTGCAGAAGCCGTATTACCGGCCGCGTCAGTAACCGTTGCAACCACAGTAAACTGCCCTTCCACCAGCTCATCGGTTGCTTCTATTGACCAGGTTCCATCTGCATTAGTTGTTACTTGTACGGTTTCTGTTGCGCCATCGCTGCCTGTAAAGGTAACGGTAACTACCGCCCCGGCATCTACATCTTGTGTAGAACCGCTAATTGTTGGTGTGGTATCGTTTGTATCAATTATAAAGTTAATACTTACTGTTAAATCTACATTACCAACTGTACTTGCTTGTGCTTCATTACCTGAGTCATCAATTACTGCAGCAACAACGGTAAAATCACCTTCTGGTAGCGGCTGCGTAACCTGCGCAGTCCACGAGCCATCGTCTTGAGTTACCGCTAATAAAGTAAATGTGCTGCCATCACTTGCTGTAATAGTTAATGTAATGGTGGCGCCTGCAGGTACGTTACCGGTATTACCACTTAAAAATGGCGTGGTATCGTTTGTATCTGCAATCGAGTTTATTTGAATTGAGATAGGCGCAAAGGTCACTTCACCACTTGTTTGTGCTGATGCTTCATTACCCGCAGGGTCGCTAACCGTAGCTGTAACATTAAAGTCGCCACCAGGAATGGCACTGGGTGATTCAACACTCCATGTGCCATCGGCTTCAAGTGTTGTGGTCAATGTTTGTAGATTACCGTCACTGTCTGTTACTAAAACAGTGATTACTGAACCCTCTGGCGCACCATCAACACGCCCAACAAAAGTTGGAGTAGCATCGTTAGTATCAGCAATTGCTGTAACCGTGATTTCAGGGCTTGTTAGGTCAACTAAACCTTGTTCAATAGCTTGCGCTTGGTTACCCGCATTGTCAGTAACCGTTGCGTTTACATCAAACTCACCTTGCGCTAAAGGCGTCGATACACTGACAGACCAACTACCGTCATCGTTAGTTTGTGTTAAAAGCGTTTGGGTTTGACCATTAACATCAGTAATAACTACGGTAATTACTGAGCCTGCTGGCATATCTTGTACTGAACCTGTAATTACAGGTGTTGTATCTTGCGTATCTGCAATGGCATTAATTTCAACAATAGGTGCGGTTAAATCTATAATACCAGCATCACTTGCTAGTGCCTGATTTCCTACACTATCACTTACTTGCGCATCTACCGTAAAATCGCCCTCAGGTAATGCAGTTCCAACATCCACCGACCAGCTTCCATCTTCAGCGGTAACAGCAGTTAACAGCTGTACATCTCCTACGCTATTAGTAACCGTTATTGTTACCTCTGTGCCTTGCGGTACGCCACTGGTTGTACCGGTTAAAGGAGGCGTTGCATTATTCGTCTCTCCTGCAACCGTTACACTAATTTCAGGCGCTGTTAGGTCAACACTTGCAATAGCTTGGTCTATCGCTTGGTTACCAGCGGCATCTACTGCTACAGCATTTACACTAAACTCGCCCTCTGCTAATGGCGACGTGGTTGTAATGCTCCAATTGCCTTGTGCATCTACTTGCGTAACAACTGTTTGCTGAGTACCCGTACTATCTGTAAGCGTTACAGATACATTATCACCGGTATTTAAACCCGCAACAGAGCCTGTTACCGTAACCGTTTGCGATGCAGAGTCAGCAACTGGGTCAATATTAATAACAGGTGCTGTGGTATCAATTTCAATAGAAATAGCATCGTTAAACGCATTACCATCAGGGTCTACTGCCTCAACAACAACATCAACTGGGCCATCAGCTATTGGGTTTGGTAGTGTGATTTCAAATGTGCCATCGGGACCAATAACCGCAGTAACTACTTGCGAGTTACCATCTTCATCTGTCACCGTTATATTAACAGTTTCACCGATAAGGTTTTCACTAGTACCGCTAATAGTAGGTTGAGATGAGTTAGTTATTCCTAATTCATTTAATGATATAGACGCAGTGCTATCATCAGGCACAATCCCATCTGAAGTGTCTCGTAAATTAAATGCCTCGGTTGAATTAGGGTCAAAGCTAGAATCAAACGCCACACTGTTAGGGTCAACACTTTCAGAAATACGAGTGAGCTGTACAAAAGAATTACCACCGCCAGAACCCGCAGCACCACCGCCGCCGGCAGCCGTTGCTTCTAAGTTATCTAAAATGTCACCATCGCCCTCTAGGGCATCTAAAAAGTCGGTTACATCAGCATTTGCAGCTGTTTGACCTTCGTTATTATCACCTTGCTCTAAGCTCGCTATTGCTGCATCAAGGCTGTCATCAAATACAGTGGTTTCGCTGCTTTCTCGTGCTTCTTTAGCTATTAAATCTGGCGTAATTTTTACATTTTGATTAGCAGGGATTGAAAGTGTCTCGCCTTGCACATCAATCATTAACGATGAATTGTCGGCTGTTACTACTAAATCGCCAACAGAAATAGTATCGCCCACCTCAAGTGGTTTAATTGTGCCGTCTTCTAAAACAACACCTGCAGAACCTTTTAGGTCAATAACTAATAATTGATTAGATTCCATTGTACTTTCCTCAAACATAAAAATTAACAAACTATTAATTTAAATGTAGAACAACAAAGCACATTAGATACTGTACTCAGGTACAGTTTTTATAAAATCGCTAAAATAAAAAAGTGGTAGAAAAATTATTTTATGCTAGCCAAAACGATTATTTGCGAAAACGGGATTTTTTGACTAAACCATATGTAGGTATTGATAGCCAAAGACACTCTAAGAGGAAGAAATGATTACAAAAAATACTTTGCTAAAGCGAAAAGGCACGCTGCTTATAGGTTTAACGCTAAGTGCGCTTAGTGTTCCTAATGTTGTACTAGCGGATAACAATTCGGTAGCACCACTTACTTACGTTTCGAGTAAAGCTATTGAAAATAATCCGGAGGTGCAAGAAGCATGGCATGCATTTAAGTCGTCAATTTATGGCGTTGATGCTGCTCGCTCAGGTTACTTACCCAGTGTTGATGTATCTGCAAGTGCTGGATATGAGCGACGTAACTACGGCATAGAAAAAGAGTACAACCGTAACACGGCAGAGCTAAGCGTTACGCAAATGCTTTACGATGGTTTTAGAACCTCAAACACTGTTGAACGTTTTGAAAGAATTCAACTTATTAGATACTTTGAGCTGATGTCGCAAACAGAACAAACAGCACTCGAAGCCTCAGTTGCTTTTTTAGACGTACAAAAATTTAAAGAGCTTGTAATACTTGCCGAAGAAAACTTGCAAGAGCACGAGTCGGTATACCAACAAATAGAACAAAGTGTTGGGGCCGGTGTTGCCCGAGCTGCAGATTTAGAGCAAATTAGCGGGCGTTTATCTTTGGCGCAATCAAATGTACTTACAGAGTATGCAAACCTTCACGATGTAACAGCGCGCTATTTACGTGTAGTTGGAGAACTCCCAGTAAGCGATATTAAGCAAGCAAAGTTAGATGAGCAAAATGTGCCTATTTCAATTAATCAGGCATTAGATATTGCCTATAAAAACAGCCCTGAGTTTTACGCTTCGCTTTATAACATAGAAGCACAAAAAGCGAACGCTGAAGCACAAAAAGCAGCGTTTCATCCAAACGTTGATTTATCTGCCCGCTATGGCAGCCAAGACAGAGACGAGCTGGGCTTAAACGAAACCAGAACAGAAGCACGAGTAGGTATTGATTTAACTTACAACCTTTACAATGGTGGATTAGACAGTGCTAACCTTGAACAAGCCTACCAAGATGTAAATATAGCTAAATACCAGCGCGACCAAGCCTGTGTTGATATTCGCCAAAGTTTACAAATTGCTTATCACAACGTGAATATTATTGAGCAAAAACTCCCTACCCTAGATAACTACAAAAACTCATCTAACAGAGTAAAAGTAGCTTATCGCGATCAGTTCGATATTGGTCAGCGCACATTACTAGACGTATTAGATGCAGAAAACGAAGCGTTTCAGTCTAACCGCTCATACATTGTGGCCCAATACGACAGACAAACAGCCATATTAACTATGCTTAGCGAAATGGGTAAGTTATTGCCAGCGCTTGACGTTATGTCTGATAAATACCCTTCATTAAAAGAGTTAACAGACGACCCTATCGTGCATGACGCACAAAATATCTGCCCTAGCTACGATGTAGCTGCAACATTTAAACGCAAAGCATTTTTAGAAAAAAAAGCCAAACAAGATAATGCTTACATGAGCGTAACAGCAATGCCTAGGTACTTAGATATGCCTGCAGAAACAGACTTAACTAATAGCTTTGCAGATGATGACAACGACGGTGTACCCAATGAGCAAGATACCTGCCCAAGCACGCCTGCAGCAACTAACGTCGACCTTTCTGGCTGTACTTTATATAGCGAAGCAACTGACTCGGTTGAAATAGGTATTCCGTTTGCTGCCGATTCAAGCCAAGTGCGTCCTGAGTACATACGCGAAGTTGAAAAGCTTGCTGAGTTTTTAAAAAACAACCCTGATAAAAAAGTAGAAATACAAGGTCATGCATCTTTAGATGGAGACAAAATATATAACCGAAAACTCTCAGAGCAGCGTGCATTTTCGGTCGCACAAATGTTAATTGAGCAATTTGATATTCAAACCAGTCGAGTAACGTCGTTTGGATATGGAATAGACCAACCTAAAGTAAATGAAATTTCGGTGCGTGCCAATGCTGCTAATCGTCGAATTGAGGCGGTTATTACCGATAGCTAAGAGGTACTTCAAACACAAAATATAATTGTTCTACCTAACATTGGATGGTGTATGGAATTAAATGATGTACTTGATCATGGGGGCGCGCTGGTAGACTGCTTAGCAGTCCTGTGTCGCTTTCATGATAAAGATTTTTCAAGGGAGGCCCTTTTAAACGGCCTCCCTCTTACAGATGGAAAACTCACTCCTTCAGGGTTTGCGCGTGCCGCCAAACGTGTTGGTTTTAAATCTAAGGTTGTAAATAAGCCCTTAAACCAAATTAACACCGCATTACTCCCCGCTATTATTATTTTAGATAACAATCAAGCGTGCGTAATAAATGCAATTGATAACCAAAAAAAAGTGGCCCAAGTTACTTACCCTGAATTAACAGAGTCCGTAGTTGAAGAAGACCTTGAGCAACTAACCGAAAAATCTACAGGCTTAATTATTTATTCTCACCCTGAGTTTATTTTTGATGAGCGCTCTCCGGTACTCGAAAAACTCTCTAAAGATGGCTGGTTTTGGGGTGTTATTAAAGAGTGTCGTTCGTTGTACAAAGACGTAATTATCTCTGCTATTGCGTTAGGTGTTCTCTCTGTGGCCATGCCATTATTTGTAATGAATGTTTATGACCGAGTTGTGCCAAATCACGCCACCGAAACACTATGGGTTTTAGCAATAGGCATAATCATAGCACTAACTGCAGATTTTGTTTTGCGCTTAGTACGTAGCTATTTCGTAGAGCTTGCTGCAAGTAGAATTGACGTTAAAGTTTCAGCGGTAATAATGGAGCGAGTATTAGGAATGAAGCTTAAAAACAGGCCTTCATCGGCCGGTTCTTTTGCTAGTAATATTCAATCTTTTGAAGCTGTTCGTAACTTTTTTAGCTCTATTACACTTGTTGCTTTGGTCGACTTACCTTTTGTGGCCATTTACTTAATTGTAATTGCAATTATAGGTGTGCCTTTAAGCCTGCCCATTATTGCAGGTGCATTAATACTATTATGTTATGGCATTGCTGCGCACCGAAAACTAGAAGCGCTCTCTGAGCAGACAATGAAAGCAAGCTCTATGCGTAATTCTGTACTGGTAGAGAGCTTAACAAATATCGAAGATGTAAAAAGCTTTCACAGTGAATGTAAAACACAATCAACATGGGAAAAATCAACAATTTATATTGCGCAAGTTAACGCGCAAAGCCGATTAATTTCTAGCTCCATTTCAAATAGTGCTTCATGGATCCAACAATGTGTTGGCGTAATTATAATGATCATTGGAGTCCACTTGGTGATCGAAGGTGAACTAACTCAAGGCGGGTTAATAGCAGCTTATTTGCTATCTTCTCGTGCTATGGGTCCATTAGGACAATGTGCATCAGTACTTGCGCAATATCACCACTCAGCTATTGCAATGCAGTCACTTAATGAAATTATGGAAAAAGACGTTGAGCGCCCACCTAATAAGCATTGGTTAAGTCATCCTGTGCTCAAAGGTGAAATAGAATTTAAAGATGTATGCTTTAAATATGAAGACGACTCCCCATCGGCTCTTAACAATATTAGCTTTAAAATAAACGCCGGCGAAAAGGTCGCTATTTTAGGACGTAACGGTTCTGGTAAAAGTACCCTAGAGAAACTAATTTTAGGTTTATACGAGCCAACATCTGGCTCAGTTATGGTTGATAACAACAATATTCAACAAATAGACCCCGCCGAGCTTAGACACAACATTGGTTATGTACCTCAAAATATTGCGCTATTTTATGGCAGCCTAAAAGACAACCTAACCATAAGTGCGTGGCATGCAAGAGACGAGCAAATTATCAATGCCTGTGAAAAAAGCCAATTATTCGATTTAATAAACTCTCACCCTGATGGGTTTGATTTACAAGTAGGCGAGCAAGGAAGACTTTTATCTGGAGGGCAAAAACAAGCAGTAGGTATCGCTCGGGCGTTAATAAACGATCCCCCTATTATGTTGTTTGATGAACCGACGTCATCGCTCGATCACAACAGCGAAAATACAATTATTAATAACTTACAAAGTGCCACTAAAGATAAAACCTTAATTGTTGTAACACATAGATCATCGCTTCTTGCCTTAGTCGATCGCATCATTGTGCTCGATAAAGGTAAAATAGTAGCCGATGGACCAAAGCAAAAAGTAATTGCTGCACTTAATAACCAAACAGTGGGGCAAGCATCATGAGCGATAATAAAAAACCAATTGAACAAAGATCCTTCGAATCAGTAAGTAAAGCGATTGAATCAGCAAAAAAAGGCAAGCCATCTGTATTTAATCGCCTGTTTAAGGGGTGGTTATCTCCTCCTGAATCGCAAGATTGGGTAGTAGATGCACAATGGGAAAAAATGCAGCAAGAGCCTGCCAGTGCACGCTTTTTATTGTATTTAATCTGTATCGCTTTTATTGCACTTGTTGTTTGGGCAGGCTTTGCTCAGCTTGATGAAGTCGCTCGGGGAGAAGGGCGAGTGATCCCATCAAATAAACTTCAGCTTGTGCAATCGTACGATGGCGGCATGGTTGAAAAAATAAACATACGAGAAGGTCAAATAGTTGATGAAGGTGATGTATTAATAAAAATTGACCCTACTCGGTTTATCTCAAGCTTTAGAGAAAACCAATCAAAAGTACAGTCACTCACAGCAAAGGTAGCTAGGCTGCAGGCACTCACCCGAAAACAAGATTTAGTCTTCCCGGACGAACTCGTTACAGAAGTGCCAGAGGCGGTTGCTCATGAGCGCTCAATATACTTAAGTAACCGCCAAGAGCTAGAGCAACAAGTTGCTATTCATAAGCGTCAACTTGAACAGCGAAGACAGGATCACATCGAAGCCAAAGCGGCACTGCAACAACATACAAGCGCACTTAGGCTGACCAATCGCGAGCTAAAAGTAACGCGTCCATTGTTAAGAACCGGTGCGGTATCTGATATAGATATAATTAGATTAGAGCGCGAAATAGTCGATTTAAATGGTGAAATTAACCGTACAAAAGCTGTAATAAACCGCAGCTTATCGGCTATAAACGAGGCCAAAAATAAAGTAACTGAAGTAGAGCTTGCCATGATCAACCGATGGAACAACGAGCTTTCGGAGGCACTACTTAGGCTAGAGTCTATTAAAGAAACTGAATCAGGCCTTGCCGATAAAGTTACCCAAACAGAAATCAAGTCGCCCGTTAAAGGCACCGTACAGCGTTTATTAGTAAATACCGTGGGCGGTATTTTACAACCCGGTAGCGATGTACTAGAAATAGTCCCTTTGGACGACCAACTTATTGTTGAGGCTAAAATACCACCTAAAGACATCGCATTTTTACGCCCAGGACAACCTGCGATGATTAAATTTAGTGCCTACGATTTTGCCGTTTATGGCGGACTAGAAGCCGAAGTACTGCACATAAGTGCAGATACGATTACAGACGATAGAGATAACACGTTTTACCTAGTACAACTAAAAACCACTAAAAATAATTTTTCAGACGAATTAACTATAATTCCAGGGATGACTACTCAAGTCGATATCATCACAGGTAAAAAAACGGTACTAGAATATTTGCTTAAGCCTGTACTTAGAGCAACATCACAAGCGATGACAGAACGCTAAACTTGAATTTATTGGAGTAAATTAATGCGTCAAAGTATATTTATTACGCACCCAGAACTTGAATCGAGCCACTGGAGCAGTGCGTTTGCAGGGTGTGTAATATGCACAAAAGAGCCAAAACAAATTAATGCGTCAAGTATTATATGGGTTCTTGCGGGCACGCCGGGCTGGCTTGAGCTTGTAAAAAAGTACACCCAAAAACGCCTTCCCGTTATTGTAATGACCACAAACTTAGATATTGAAGAGTTGCGAGCTGCACTACAAGCAGGTGCTAGAGGCTACGTAGAGGCACTTGCATCTAAAGTAATACTTCAGCAAGTACTGGAAACTATTTGCTCTGGAGGCTTGTGGCTACCCGGTCAGTTGCTTTCAAATATTGTTGGTGCGCTGAGTCAGCAGCAAATTAATTACACTCATGCGTGCGACATTGAAAGCCTAACTAAAAGAGAGCGCCAAGTAGTTGATATTGTAATCACTGGTGCAACCAATAAACAGGCTGCAGAGTCGCTAAACATTACAGAGCGCACGATAAAAGAGCATATGAGCTCTATCTTTAGTAAATTAAAAGTTCGCGACAGAATTCAGCTTATGCTGGCTGTAAAAGGCAATTAAAACGGCTTTGCCCGTTAAGTAATATATGGTTATTTGAGCTTCATTTATAAATAAACCTATAACAAACTCTTAATTCATATATTGGTTAGTAACAGCACTCCCACGATAATAATTAATACCAATCCGTATTATTGGGGATTGGTATAAAGAGTCTTTTAAGACTCTTTAATTATTCCATCAAACCCAAGATTAACCAGTGTATCTATATCATCTTGGCTTGTTACACCCTGTGCAACTACTTTAATACCAATAGAATGCGCAAGTGTACAAACGCCACGTAGGAAGGTTTGGTTATCTTGGCTGTAGCTAATATTGTGACCATATATGCTATCTATTTTTAGCATCTCCAAACCAAACTCTTGAATATTTTTAATTTTGGTAAACTCGGGCCCTACTCGTTTTAAGGCCACTTTTGCTCCCATACAACGCACTTGCTCACAAAACTCTTTAAATATTTCTTTTTCGTTTACAGCTATATTTTCGCGTATATCAAAACAAATATTTTTAGCTAAATCAGGAAATGCTGAAACATAAGTGAGCACCGAAGCCAATGCCGTATCGTCCATTAGCGTCTGCGCCGAAAGCTCAACCGAAATCAATTCATTCGGTGGTGCTTCACCATATTGCATTACTATTTGCTTAATTAGCCCCCAATCTAAACGTGCTAAAAGCTTTAACCGGTTAGCCCATTGGTAGTAATAACTGGCTTTATAATGCTCCCCACCAAACTCTAAACTTAAACTCAGCTGATGCTGAAGTAAGCTGTCGTTAAAACTTCTTACCTCTAAACAATTTAATTGAATTGTTTTTTGCTCAAGCGCGTTTTCAATAGCCTGTTGCCAGCCTGTTGAGTCATCAAAAATTTCACTTTTTTGTTTGTTATCAATAACTTTAGCTTGAACACCCGGCTTGTTGCCAGCTGTTTTTAATAAACTATCTACACGGCGTAATAAGTCAAAGCGTGTGTCGTTTTTTTCTATATAAGTACAGCTATGTAAAATAGCCAAATCTATATTTTTATATTCATCAATAATCGATTTATGAAGCGCAGATACCTGTTCACTTAACGCCTGTATATCGTCTGTATCGCTAAATAATACGGTAAAGTCTGTATGAGATATGCGGGCAATGTAATTTTCAGAAAAGTGAGCCTGATTCGATTCTAAAAACTGTGTTAACACCTGAGAAAAACGACGTAAAAAATTAACCATTTCAACACGGCTAATTTGATCGCTTATTTTATCTAGGTTAACCACTCTAAATAAAAATAAAGCACCGTGGGCGTGGTCTTTCACTTTTTGCAAATGCGCCTCTAACGTAGCACTAAAATATTCGCGATTGGCAAGCCCTGTAAGCTCATCGTGCTGGGCTTTAAAACGCAGCTCCTCTAGGCGTTTGTTGTCTTCTTTTATAATGCGACTAAAACGGGTTGATAATAAGTTCATTGACTGCACAAGCCTTGCAAACTCAAAGGTATTAGGCACTTTCGATTTAATAAAACGTTTATCTCCAAAGGCATTGGCTTGATAAACCACATCATCGAGTGGGGTGAGTATTTTTCGTAATAGGTACGCACTAATAGCACAAGCAAAAAAAGCGACCACTAAAAAACTAAAAAATAGCTTAAGCGCACTTTCCCATAAAGCTTGCTCTGCATATTGGCTATGGCTTTCAACAAATAAAGTACCAAATTGTTGCCAACCATTATTAACCTGGCCAACACCCGGTTGTACTTTAAGCTGGTATAACGCCCTAAACCACGCAGGGGCTGTGTTATCTAACTTATCAGTAAAAATACGTTTTACGATAACTTCGCCATTAGGATCTTGTAGCTCTATACGCTTGTAATGGCCCGTATCAAACGTAGCAGATACCAGTAACTCAAGCTCAACAGGGTCTTTTTCAAGTTGGCTTATCATTAACGCAAGGGAGCTGGCATTATCGACATTTTTTAAGTACAGCTGCGTCGAAAAATAGTTCCGTGCAGAGTTTGTACTTATTAGTACACTACTTATAAAGCCAACAAAAATCACCACTAAAAGCGTAATCCACAGCTCTTGCCTTAAGGTGATTTTTCTTTTTCTAAAAAACTTAAATAAGGAAAATGACGCCATTACCACATAACCCCTTCTTGTGATGTTTGCTCCAAAATTTTACGCCAGCGCGATAACCTTGCCGTTGGACTGGCTACACTTTTGGTCGAGTTATTTGCCCATAAACCTTGGCTGTTAAAGCTAAATACAGGGCTTAAATCAACTCGTTTTGCTGCAGGTAACACCTTTGTTATTAAACTATCTAAAATAAGCGGCTGGGCATTAGGCGTAGCAAAGTAGCCTAAAACCATATGCGCTTGTGTTTTGTTTGTGCCAGCAAGTTTTGCTTTTACATATATCAGTCTGAGTTTGTCATCGCTAACGCCAAGGGCCCGCAAGCTAATGTACTTAGCAATGGCATAATCCTCACAATCACCTAAACCCCGGCCTAGGGTTTCAAGTGGTGTTGCCCAATAGTCATTTTGTTTCCATAACTGTATATCGGTTTGATAGCGTAAATTGCGTGCAAAAAAATCGTTCACAATTAAAATTTGTTGTTGTTCTGATTTACTTTGAGTTTGTACTAGCATTGCCTGCCAGTTGCGCGCCACTATAACGCGTGCAGGGCCATACTTTTGGCCCATTAACTCAATAAAAGTATTAAATTGAATGGTTAATCGGCTCGCAAACACACCGCTTGAGAGCAAAAAAAACAACAGCAAGTAGCGCAAATTATTTTTGCACCAAAGTAGTAGTTTGTTGTAGGTAAGAAAAGGCCTAAGCGTCATTCACAGGCCAAAAATATAAAGATTAAAAACATATACTAAGCGCTACACTACTTGTTTAAATATTATTCGTAACAACAGCATAGCACTCAATATAAGAGGGTGAGATATTTTTCAGTGTTTTTTAATGGCACTAACAATTTAGTAGTAGGTTACCTTTTTAACTTCTCGTGGTTTAATTTCGCCAATGTATAAATCGTGAACGCGTTTCATGTTTAGCTCAAGCTCGGTTACATACACATCATCCACTGAGTACGTTTTAATAATTTGAGCGCCTTTTATTATGCCTTGTACCTTACTTTCCATGTAATCATCTTGTGCTATTGCACCTGCCACAGAAGTACCTGCAGTAATTTTTTGGCCATATACTTGCTCAGTTAATTCGCGGTATGCCTCAAGCTTTGATGCCTTTATAGCCATTAATTGCTTTTGCGATTTATTTGCGCCCTGCTGCAAGCTAATAGGCGCATAACCCACCGCTTTAAGCGTTGGATAATTATTTGGCTCAACGTAGGTATATTCAACATGTTTATCAAACACACTACTGCAACCGCCAAGACCAAGGCTTGCCAAAGTAAGTAATATAATTGCTCGCATTTATTTGCACCCTCTAAACTAATTACAAAAATAAATGCAGGTTTAATGCCATTAATTACCTACAAGCTAACATAGAGTATTAATATTGGTGCACTCCTTGCTTAGCTAAAGCGTAATTAACTAATTTTATGTGGAGTACAGGTATGAACACGTTTTTATCATCACTATTTGCAGGTGTAACTAGCGCTGTTTTATTAACGTTTTCTACCAGTACTTACGCACAATGGTTTGAATCTACCGGCCATGCGCAAATTCAAAATGGTGACATTAGCAGTGCTAAATCGTCTGCAATTAAAGATGCAATTACGCAAGCACTGGTGTTTTCTGGGGCGCGGGTTAGCTCAGTACAAACCTTGGTAGATGGGGTATTAACACAAGATCAGCTTAAAATTAGTAGCCATGGCGAAATTCAAAAAATAGAGCTTGTTAGTGAGCAGCGCCAAAACGAGCAATTTGCTATTACCTTACGCCTCGATGTGTTTGCTCAAACAGAGCAATGCCCACAAAGTCACTTTAATAAATTTATAGCAGTAACCCAAAGTCAACTTGTACACCGAGAGCACGCGTTAATGGGTCAAATATTTGACATTAATAAAGTGGTAAGTAAAAGTTTATTTAACGCGCTTCAAAAAACAAAAATGAGCGCCCTACCTGTTGCTTATTACAATAAAGCTATCGATGTGGGTAGCTACTTCACACAACAATACGATTACTCAAACGCACAACTAGAAGAACTTTCAAACCGAAGCAACGCACAGTATGTATTACTAAGCCAAATAACTAACTTAGCACCCAGCGATAAGCTAAATAATGACTACGCCTTTTGGCAAGACGAAATCTACCAACGCAGCTATGCCGTTGAGTTTATGCTATTTGATGGCACCACCTACGAGCAGCTGTGGCAAAACAGCTACCGTACACAAGCAATTTGGCCATTTGAAAAAACAGCCATTATTGATGTAAACAGTGATAGGTTTTGGCAATCACCCTTCGGACAAAGCATTAGCGATATAAATCAAACTGTAAGTTACGATATTCAAGCCGCTATGGCGTGCTTCCCTACTAAGGGAAAAATAATGCACATGGAAAACAGTAAACTAGTAATTAATTTAGGAAAAGATCATGGCCTTAAAAAAGGCCAGTTACTTAGCATTGCCCATCATAACTATTTAACTGATGCAAAAGGCAATACCATGCCGCATACCATTACTACACTTAACACCATACGCGTTGAGCAACTTTATAACCAAAGTGCAATAGCCGTAAGCATTGACGATAAGCCGCTTCCTGGCGTGCAAATAAATGATGTGGTAGAAATTGTAAGCCAAGAACGTTAAATAGGGCGTGTTAACCTTTGGTGATTGAATTTGCAGCCGTGTGTTTGGTTTTTAGGCAAGGCAGAGCCTATGAAGTGTGGTTATTCCCCATAAATAGGCGATAACGTAGCATAAAGACCAAACATTCGCTGCCCAACGGGTTCTTTCTAGGGACGATTAACTCTTTGTTGTTCGCTTTTTACTTAGCCCACTAGGTTACAAACCTCACGCCGCGATTTAACCGCCCCTAGATTGAACAAATTTCAATCCACAAAGGTCAACACGCCCCAAGCGCCCGCTTTAAGTTTGGGTGCGCACTTAGCCATTCACCGAGTTGCTCCACACCCGACAAATGCGGGTAGTGCTTTCTACAAGCAAATACCACATTGCGTTGTTGATTTGGAAAAATAGGTAAATACTCAATACCCACGCGCTGAGTACACGCAAGTTTTGGTACAAATGTAACCCCATCATCTATTGCCACCAGCGCAAGCAATGTTTCTAAACTATTGCCTTGATACTGGTTAGAGACATCTACACCTGCAGAAAAACAAAACTTTTGGGCTTGATCTTTAAAGCAATGGCCATCACTTAACATTAATAGGCTACAACTTTGTAAATCGCTTACTGCCACTTTTTTATGATTAGCTAGCGGGTTATCTGTTGATACAGCAACAACAAAGTCCTCTTTATACAAATTAACCGTATGGTAATTTTTAAGCTCGGGAACATCAGCCAAAATAGCAAAATCGAGTTCGCCGTTATCAAGTGCATCTAAAATAGTCGCTGTTTGCATTTCGATAAATGAAAAGTGGCTTTGGGTAAACGCCGCCTTCATTGATGTAAGTAAAGCAGGCAGTAAGTACGGCGCAATGGTAGGAATAATTCCAATTTTTAATTTGCCCTGAAGTGGCCCATTTGAAGTTGCAGCCAGCTCTTTTAAGATTTGCGTTTGCTCTAAAATAAAATCAATTTGCGTCAACAAACGTTCACCTTGTGCTGTTAAGGTAACGTGCTTGGTGGAGCGGTCAAACAAAACGACGCCAAGCTCTTGCTCAAGCTTTTTAACTTGGCCACTTAAGGTAGGTTGGCTAACAAAGCAGGCGTCGGCAGCTTTGCGAAAATGCTTATAGTGCGCTATTGCTTTTACGTATTCTAAATCTTTTAAGTTCAAATTCATCTCCACCTGATAGGTTATACCTATTAGTTTAATACAAACAAACGATTGGAACTATATTTAAATTCTCGCCATAATGGCTCCAACAAATCAAGAGGAACAAACTATGTTAAAGAATATTGAAGGTCAAACAATCCCAAACGTTACATTTGCAACGCGTCAAAACGACGAATGGAAATCAGTAACTTCTGACGAAATTTTTAAAGGCAGAACCGTTGTTGTGTTCTCACTACCGGGTGCATTTACGCCAACGTGTTCGTCTACTCACTTACCACGCTATAACGAGCTAGCAGGTGTACTTAAGCAAAATGGCGTAGATGAAATTGTATGTTTATCAGTAAACGACACTTTTGTAATGAACGCATGGGCTGAGCACCAAGAAGCGCAAAACATCACATTACTACCAGACGGTAACGGCGAATTTACTGACGGCATGGGCATGTTAGTAGATAAAAACGATTTAGGTTTTGGCAAGCGTAGCTGGAGATACTCTATGCTAGTTAAAGATGGCGTAATCGACAAAATGTTCATCGAGCCAGACTTACCAGGCGACCCGTTTGAAGTATCTGATGCAGACACAATGCTTGACTACATCAACCCAAAACAAACTAAGCCGGAGCCAGTAACCGTATTTTCTAAACCTGGTTGCCCGTTCTGTAAAAAAGCAAAAGAGCTACTAACAGAAAAAGGCTACGCATTTGAAGAAGTTGTTATGGGCGCAGGCGCAACACTTACAAGCCTTAAAGCAATCACTGGTCGTGATACCGTTCCACAAATATTTATTGGCGGTAAGCACATTGGCGGCTCAGACGATTTAGAAAAATACTTTGCTTAATTAAGTAAAAATAGCTGGGGCCTGTGCGCCCCTCTATATCAATCTCATCGAATAGATTGAAATAATAAAGGAAACCACTATGAAAGAATTACAAACCGATGTTGTTGTTATAGGTGCAGGTACTGCAGGCTTAAGCGCATACCGTAACGCTAAACAATTTACCCCTAACGTATTAATGATTGAATCAGGCCCGTATGGCACTACCTGTGCACGCGTTGGTTGTATGCCGAGTAAATTACTAATTGCCGCAGCCGAAGCCGCGCATTCAATTGAAATGGCGCCTGCATTTGGTGTACATAGCTCAAAACCACAAATTGATGGTAAAGCAGTTATGGCACGCGTTAAAAGTGAACGAGATCGCTTTGCAGGATTCGTAGTAGAAGCCGTAGATGAATTACCCGATGAAGATAAAATTCGTGGTTACGCTAAATTTTTAGACGCTAACCGTGTACAAATAGATGACCACACAATTATTACTGCTAAACGCTTTGTAATTGCCACAGGTTCTCGCCCTTCATACCCTGGCGTTTTTAATAACTTTGGCGACAAACTTATTATTAACGACGATGTATTTGACTGGGATGACCTACCAGAATCAGTCGCCGTATTTGGCCCTGGTGTTATAGGCCTAGAAATTGGCCAAGCACTTAGCCGATTAGGCGTCAACGTAAAACTATTTGGTGTAGGCGGTGCAATTGGCCCACTTACAGACCCAGTAGTAAAAGACTATGCAAACACCGTTTTTGCTAAAGAATTTTTTGTAGATACCGACTCAAACGTATCTGACATGATGCAAGTAGGCGATAAAGCCCAGCTGACATACACCGATAAACAAGGTGATAAGCATACCGAGCAATTTAACTACGTGCTTGCAGCCACAGGCCGAGTACCCAATGTAGATAAATTAGCCCTAGAAAATACAGGTATAGAACTTGATGAGCGTGGTGTGCCACATGCCGACCCACATACAATGCAATGTGGCGAGTCAAATATATTTATAGCGGGCGATGCCAGTAATATGATCCCACTATTGCACGAAGCATCGGACCAAGGCGCTATTGCTGGCCAAAATGCAGGACGCTTCCCAGATGTTCGTATTGGCCTACGCCGCGCTAAAATTGCAGCTGTATTTAGCGACCCACAAATAGCAATGGTTGGTGAAAGTTATTCGCAAATTACAGAGCGCTTAGGTGAATGCGGTTGCTTTGAAGCAGGCGAAGTAAGCTTTGAAAATCAAGGCCGCAGCCGAGTTATGCTAAAAAATAAAGGCCACATGCGTGTTTACGCAGAGCAAGGCACAGGCTTATTTTTAGGTGCAGAATTTATTGGCCCACAAGCCGAGCATATAGCTCACTTACTAGCATGGGCTGTACAAAATAAAATGACCGTACCAGAAATGCTAGATATGCCATTTTACCACCCAGTAATAGAAGAAGGCCTACGCACTGCACTGCGTGATTTAAACGCCAAGCTAAAATTTGGCCCAGATATTATTAACAGCTGTATGGAATGTGGCCCAGGCGCTTAACGTTCATATAGCAAAAAACAAATACATACTTGCTAACAAAAAGCCAAAACACCTGTTTTGGCTTTTTTATGTGTTTTTTTTAAGCTAATACCAATTGTATTAAATTATGCGTTATTTATAGCGACAGATAAATAGAGTGAAATCAAGGCATAAATTTTGATATGTAGTTGTTCTACTTGATAAATTTATAACGCAGTTAGCGCTCTATTTAGAACGCTAGAATAACTAAATCTTTAATTCGATTGGTATAATCTCTCAAAAAATATATTTGCTGTTACACTCAATTGATTACTCAATTAAAAAAGATGGAATAGCCATGCCCAATAATAAATTTAGACTAGTCACCCGCAGCGATTTTGACGGCTTAGTGTGCGCCGTACTGTTAAAAGACTTAGACCTAATTGACGACATTTTATTTGTACACCCAAAAGACATGCAAGATGGCAAAATCGACATAACAGAAAACGACATCACCACTAACCTACCCTACGTTGCAGGCTGTCATATTGCTTTTGACCATCACTTAAGCGAAACCGTACGTAACGCAAGCGATATAAAAAACCACGTAATTGACCCTAAAGCTCCTTCTGCTGCACGCGTTGTTTATGATTACTATGGCGGCGCTGAAAAGTTTCCAAACATTAGCACTGATATGATGGACGCAGTAGATAAAGGCGATGCCGCACAGTTTTCAAAAGACGAAATATTAAACCCAACCGATTGGGTATTAATGAACTTTATAATGGATGCCCGCACAGGCCTTGGCCGATTCCGTGAATTTAAAATTTCAAACTACCAATTAATGATGAAACTCATTGATGCTTGTAAAGATCAAAGCATCGAAGACATTTTAAAAATGGAAGACGTAGCCGAACGTGTTGCGCTGTATAACGAGCATAACGAAAAAGCTAAAGCACAAATAACACAGTGTGCAACGGTACACAAAAACCTAGTGGTACTGGATTTAACCCAAGAAGAAACCATTTACGCCACCAACCGCTTTGTTATTTACGCCATGTACCCCGACTGCAATATATCAATTCACAAAATGTGGGGCCTAAAAAAACAAAACGTAGTATTTGCCATAGGTAAATCAATCACCAACCGCAGCTCAAACACCAATGTGGGCGAGTTATGCCTTAAATACGGCGGTGGCGGCCACTTGAACGCTGGCACCTGCCAAGTAGAAACCAGCAAAGCCGAAGCGGTGCTTGTTGAGCTGATAGATAAGATTACAAGTGATGGTTAAAGGTTAGTTTTTAACTATTAAGATCATAAAGCGAGTAGATTTATTTTTACTCGCTTTTTTGTTTGTAATTATAAATACATAGCCAAAAAAGTTATTTTCTCTACACCCCAACTGATTAGTTATTCGTACCTTAGCCTGTAGGGTTGCTTTGAGCGAAAGCCAGTCATTCAGATTGGTAAATATCATCGTTAATTGATTGGTTAAACTACTCTTTGCGCATATATTCATTAAAATGAGCGGCGCGCGCATATTAGCTCATTTAACTCTACCTAAAAGTTTTAGAAAACTTAGTGATAGTAATACCTTAGGCAATTTGTTAAAACTATATTTTTTACTAAGATATTTTTTCTTGAAGGGTTTTAATGATTATTGTTTTTATTATTTTTATAGTTTTATTGATGTTCGCCTTCGCTAATTATTTTGGAAAATCTACCTTGACTAGTGAGAATAGAATTAGCGAGTTGATGGAATTCTCAAATATTAGTAAGTTCAATTTTTATCTATATGATGAAGTTGTTGATTTTAAGTCTTATGAATTAAGCTCTGATTCTGTAGCACTTCTGGACTTTAGTAATGATGGTGTTTCATTAAATATTGATGATGGTTTTTCTCTTATCGAATTTGAATACAATATCCAATTTACAGTAGATAATAGAGTTTACTACTTTAGTCATTACGCTAATTTATCTGATGCTAAAACACCTGAAGTTTTGTACGAAAATTATTATTATGACGACGGCGAACTTTCAAAAAATATTGCTTACAGAAGATTTGAAATCGTTGCTTATTGGTCTATTTGTAAATTATTTGATAAATTTAATTCAGAATTTAATGAAGAAAAAGATTTTGTTGAATCGATAGGTTTGGAAATGTTAGATGAATTAAAATCAAAACTAACTTTTGTAAGAAACTTTAATTGCTAAATTTGATAAACAAGCAACATAACAAGAATCCAGGGGCTCCCGACTGCGGCGCTCCGCCATGATTCTGTCTTTACGAACTTCCGAAAACTGTACTCTCCAGCCATTCGACAGCATAAAATATTGATAATAATTGGCAAGGTATTTTACTGTGTCGGATGGCGCTTCGCTTATCCGGCCCACGCAGGCACAAAAGAGTTACTAATATTGCTTTAGGTTTTTGATTTTATTGGTAGCCCCTGCAGGAATCGAACCTGCAACTGCCCCTTAGGAGGGGGCCGTTATATCCATTTAACTAAGAGGCCACATCAAGCTTACAAAAATTATAACGGCATCTTGTTTTTCATATCAAGCTAAAATTAACTTAATTGCTTGATAAATATATATCTTCTTTGTTTAGTACATAAAGCGGGATAAGTTTTCGGCTAGTGGCAACCACATGCTTGCTATGCACATTTATAACACGGGTATTTACTGCTACGCCATTTGGGCGGTAGATTAAGGTGCCTGCTAGTACGTAGTTAGCCATACTGCTTTCACTCAGTTTTTCTATATCACGAGATAATACAAAGTCACCTCGGTTAGATACATCAATAGTACTCATGGTTTTAAAGTCAACAACACCGTAACCAAATTTTTGCAGCTGATGAATAAAGCTCTCAGCTATTTGATTCCCTAATTGGTTACTTTTATTAAGCGATGCGTCTAAATCAACGATGGTTGTTACCGCTATATTAATGCTGTTGTTATCTTGTGCTTCAGATTCGAGCGTGTCGACTAAATCAAGCGCCATTTGCTCTACGTAATTAACGAGCGTTTTATGGTGTTTAATCGGTGTAAAGTGCCTAGCTGTGTCGTACTCACTTTGTTGTTGTACAGATTGATTGGCATAAACGGGTGCAGGTTGGCTACTTTGCGTTACTACAGTGTAATCTGAACGCGTGTTAACGTTTTCGTTGTGCTCATTATTTTGTGTAATTGAGCATCCAGTTAACGCAAGGCTCGTGGTTAACCCCGCTATAGCGTATAGTTTGTTAAACATAATCAACCTCACTCGCTTGCTTGTTTAAGCATAATTCCATCTGTGCGATAACTACTATTTAACGCATCAACCACTGATTGTGGAATAAAACCTTGTGCACTACCTACCACTGCCTTGCTTTGTATGCCCACTATACGCGCATTTACTAATACGCCACCTTGGTGGCTTACTAACGTGCCTGCTAATACATAATTAAAGTTTTGATCTTGGTTTAGCTCTAAGTAATCACGGCTAAAAACAAAGTCACCAGCAGGCGTTACACGCATGTAATCGGTTGTTTTAAAATCGATTACCGGCACACCAAAACTATGTAGTTCGTGCATAAAGCTTTCGGCTATTTGATTTCCGAGTAAGCTGCCATCGCTATAGTCGTCGTCTAAAAATACAAAACTAGATACAGCAAGTGGTGTTTTGTCGTTTACGTATTGCAGGTTTTCGACCATGTCTTGCATTATACCGCGAACATAATGGTTTATATTTTTGCGTTTTGCAGGGGCACTTTTGGTGTAATTGCTTTGTTTGTTTAAATTAGACTGAAATAACGCCTCATTAGACTCTGGTGCTTTTACCATACGTTGCTCTGAAACAAGCTGGGCAGCATTGTCTTGTTCAACTGGCTTAGGCTCTGGATTTAGCGAATCTAACATTTGCGAACAGCCAAAGCCTAATGGCAAACAGAGGGTAATTAATAAGTTTCTCATGGTGTGCTCCTGATTAATATTCGCTACGGTACAAAGACCCGTCACGCTGCTGAATTTTTTCATTTCCCCACATTACATTTATAGGGATTTCTGTACTGCCCGCCGACAGTACTTGCTTGTTTTCAATATTAACTATTCTTGCATTAACTATATAAGCATGCTGCTGGCGCGTTACTGTGCCAGTGATCACTAAGTCAATATTTTGGCGATTGCGTAATTTACTTAAGTCGCGGCTTAAAATGCTGTCTGCATTTTGCGCTAAAATAAGGTTATTTCCGAGGCGGTACTCAACGGTATGATAACCAAGCTGAGTAAACTGGGTTAATAAGCTTTCTTGAATTTGCAAGCTTAAGCCCGATGCTTGCCCTGTTACTAGCTTTGTATCTAATGCATCAGCATAGTAAAAGCTGCTTACACCAATGCGCGCATTTGCATTTAAAGCCCCATTTACTTGGCCAAGTTGCGAGGTTAAATTAACCACGTACTCGTTAACCGTGTAAGGTGCCATTGCAGCTTTAGGCGCGTCAGTAGGTATGCTCGGCTCCGGGGGCGGTACCAAGTTACAAGCGGTTAAATTTAACAATATAAAAGGCAGTAAAAGGCGCATAGTTGCCGTCCTCTTTTAAACATAATGAGGATAAAGCAATTATTATGCCTAATTAGTATTTAGGCGTTTTGACGTAGTAAGTAACAAAGCAGTTATTATTAATTTTTAGTAATTTGCATGCTTTGTTTGCTTCTTCTTTTGTTTTAAACGCACCCAACTTTAATCTATAAAATATATGGTGGTTAACAAGCACTTGCTCGGTGTTAATTTCAAGCTTATTAGAGTCACTACGTTGCTTATACTGAATATCCTTTATAGCGGCCTCAAACATCGCTTTATTTTTATAGGCCCCTACTTGTACTGAAAATAACGCGTCTATATCAACTGATGACAAGTGGTTCGTTAGCTGAGTTTGCTCTGGTTCTGGGGGCGTATTAAGTTGCTTTAATTTATTTACGGCGTGCTGTAATTTATTTTCAAGCTTAAGCAACCTTTCTAATTCAGGCTTAGTTTCGTGCCATTGCTGCGCTGACTCTTTTAATGCAGCTAAATCCTCTTTATTAATTAGCACAGCCTGTTTTTGGGTTGTTGCTAGTGAATATGCACTGTTGGCAAATGCAAAGCCCAAAAACAATGTAACTAAAAAATCCTTGTAGTGCAGCATAAGTATGTTGTTAATTTGGGTAAGTGTGGGCGCTATTTTAACAGCCAATCAACGCTTAGCAAGTAACGTATTACTAGGCCTATCGTTCTGTTAGCTTTAAAGTTTAATAGGCTTATCGGTATAGTTACTTACTATGCAATCGAGCTTGTACATTTTAAACACTTCGCAATCAGCTTTGGCATTTTTAAGGTTTTGGTATGAGCCAAGCTTTAAACGGTAAAACGTTTTATCATTCACCTTTGCAGTTTCTACATTAGTTAAAATTTTGTCTCTAAATAATGGCGCTGCTTTGGTGTTTAACTCTTTCCATGCTTTAGCAACACCTTGCTGCGAGTCTACAGACGCAACTTGCAGTGCAAACACATGCTTTGGTGTATTTAGTTTTACTGATTGTTTATTTGTAGCAGTATATTTTTTATAAGACGAATGTCGACGAGGCTTATTAACTGGCGTTTTCGAAGATGTACGTGAGTAACGGTTACTGTAACCCTGGTTAGACTGCGCTATAGCTTTGCTATTAATTATATCGATATGATTTACAAGATAAGTAATTTCTTTTTCGAGTTTTAGAATGCGTTCTATTCCGGCGCGTGCTTGTTGCCACTGCATTGCGGCGTCTTTTAATTGGGCAAGCTCTAATGCTGTAATCGACACGTAATCAGGCGAAGTGTTGGGTGTTTCATTATCAATAGCAGGTTTAACACTAGGCGTAATAGAGCACGCCGTGCCAAACGTAAGCGTAAAAAGGCATACAAAAAAGTGTTTATAGTATTTTTTTAATTTAAGCATGTACCCGTTATCCTGAAAGCAGTGCTTTGCACTTACATTTCAGTTAAACATTCTCACAAGAAAGCGTTTAACTTTGCAATTTAAACCATGAGCAATTGCTTGCTCCTGCACGCTTCTTTACCTTCTATGGGTAAATTCAACGTGACCCTTCCATGAGTTTGACCTTTAATACAAATTTAATGCCAATTAACATAAACTTTACAACACAAATTACGTTATCTCTACTTATAACGCAAATCTTATTATTTATGTAATAAATTAGTTTATGCATTAATTAATAAATTACCACAAAAAAAGGCGCCAATTTAGGCGCCTTTATACTTTAATTTAATAAATCTTAAATTAACGATTTAATAAACGTTTTTAATTCACCTGCAAACTCTTCACGGCGCAGAGCAAATTCAATCGTTGCTTTTAAGTAACCTATTTTACTACCACAATCATGGCTGCGTCCTTTCATGGCGTAAGCGTCAACTTTTTCTTGCTGCATTAACATTGCAATTGCATCTGTAAGTTGAATTTCGTTGCCAGCGCCTTGTGGTGTTTTTGCAAGTAAAGGCCAAATATTTTCGCTTAATACATAACGCCCTACTACCGATAGATTTGAAGGTGCTTCATCTACTGGTGGCTTTTCTACCATGTTAATAATAGGCGAGCTTTCACCTTGGTGAAGCTCAACGTCGCCTAAATCAACTACACCAAACTTGTCTACTTCGTCCATTGGTACTGGCTCAACCATGATTTGGCTATGCTTAGTTTCTTCAAAGCGAGCAATCATCTCTGCTAGATTATCTTTTTTGAGGTCGCTTTCTACGTCGTCAACGATTACGTCTGGCAAAATAACTACAAACGGTTCGTTGCCAATAATTGGCGCAGCACAGTTAATTGCATGGCCTAAGCCTTTAGCTTCGCCTTGGCGTACGTGAATAATGGTTACGTCTTTAGGGCAAATTGCCTGCACTTCGGCAAGTAATTGCCGCTTTACGCGTTTTTCTAGTGTGGCTTCTAATTCAAAGCTGGTATCAAAGTGGTTTTCGATAGAATTTTTACTTGAGTGCGTTACAAGTACAATTTCTTTAACACCTGCTGCCACGGCTTCATTAACTACGTATTGAATAAGTGGGCGGTCTACCACAGGGAGCATTTCTTTAGGAATTGCTTTTGTGGCAGGTAACATACGCGTACCTAGGCCTGCTACTGGGATCACTGCTTTCATATTGTTCTCCTTAATCTTTTTATACTGAAAACGGGTATTGAATTGGTTCGTGGCATTGATAGCCTGTAACCTCAAAATCGTCTCGTGTAACCCATGTTTCGATGTCTTCTAGCGATTTAATATTTGGGTTTATTTTTAATTGTGGTGATGCAAATGGCTCGCGCTTTAATTGTACATCACGCATTAGCTCAAATTGATTTTCATAAACATGAGCATTCGCTATTTTGTGATAAGCTTTACCAGGCTTATGGCCAGTAATTTGAGCCACTAATGCAAGTAATACAAAGCATTGAATTTGGTTAAAATTAAGGCCAAGTGGCACATCACAGCTGCGTTGATACGATGTTAAATGCAATGTATCACCTAGCAGCGAAAACGTGTGTGTATGCATACATGGACGCAAACAGCCAAGTTCAAATTCACCCGGATTATAAAAGGTAATTATTTCACCTCTGTCATCAATACCATTTTTTAAGTTATTAATGACTTTAGCAAGCTGATCGAGCGTTGAGCCATCAGGTCGTTGCCAACCGCGTCCTTGTACGCCATATACGCGACCCATGTCGTCATCGCCTTTGCGATTAGGGTTATTGAGCCATGCGGTATTATCGTTGGCGTTTGCATCCCATGTTTTACACCCAATATCACGAAACTGTGCAGCGCTATCATAACCACGTAAGTAACCTAGTAGCTCTGCTATAGCAGCTTTGTAGTAACTTTTACGCGTAGTGATCATCGGAAACTGATTATTAGCAACGTCATATTCTAAATCAGCATTAATAACCGTTAAACAGCGTGTACCTGTACGCTTATTTTCTACCCATACACCCTCGTCAACAATGCGCTGACATAATTCTAAATATTGTTTCATGTTATGTTCTTACTAAGCCTTTGCTGCAGTTACAGGTTGTGGTTTTTTATACGCCCAAATTAGTAGCCCTAAGCCACCAATGATCATAGGTAGCGAGAGTATTTGCCCCATCGATATAAAGTCAGCAAACAGTCCAAGCTGCGCATCAGGTTGGCGGAAGTATTCAATACAAAATCTAAACACACCGTAACCGAGTAAAAACACACCGGCTACACTGCCTGCTGGGCGTGGCTTTTTAATAAACCATAATAAGATTAAAAATAGCACTAAACCTTCAAAAAAGGCCTCGTATAATTGCGAAGGATGGCGTGCAAGAGGACCACCGGTAGGAAACACCATTGCCCATGGCACATCGCTTACGCGACCCCATAGCTCACCGTTTATAAAGTTACCTATACGCCCTGCTAATAAGCCTACAGGAACAAGCGGCACTACAAAGTCGCCCACTGCAAATAATGATTTTTTACGTGTTTTAGCAAATAGTATAATAGCGGTTATTACACCTAACGTACCACCGTGGAAAGACATACCCCCTTGGTCAATTCTAAATAAATAAAGCGGGTTTTCTAAAAAATAACTAAATTGATAAAACAATACATAGCCAATACGCCCGCCCAGAATTACCCCTAGCATTCCGTAAAAAAGTAAGTCGCTTACTTGCTCTTTAGTCCAGCCAGAGTTGGGTTTTTCGGCTTGGCGATTGGCAAACCACATCGCAAACGCAAACCCAATTAAATACATTAAACCGTACCAACGTACGCTTAGCGGTCCAACAGAAAAAATAATTGGATCAATTTGAGGAAACTCAAGTGCCATAAAAATAAACCTTTAGCTAAAAACCATTTTAAGTGCGATGAGCACAAGCAACACCGCGAAAATTTTCTTTATTATATTAACAGGTAAATAGTGAGTTGCTTTGGCCCCTAAAGGCGCCACAAACCACGATGTTACTACAATACCAAATAATGCGGGTAAATATACAAACCCGGCAAATCCGTGGGCTAAATCGGTTACACGCCAACCTGCGCTTATATAACCAATAGAACCAAATAACGCGATAACAATGCCGCATGCTGATGCGCACCCTATCGCCTTTTTAATATCAACCGAGAAGTAGTTAAGCATAGGCACAATGAGTGCACCGCCGCCAATACCAATTAAACCCGAAAGTGCGCCCATCAGCGCCGAAATACCACCTAATATAGGCCCTTTAGGTAAAGGGTGGTCAACAATAGGCTTGTTACGTGTAGAGAGCACCATTCTGCCCGCAATAAAAACCACACTAATAGCAAATACGCTACGCAGTACTTGTTCTGGAATGAGGCTTGCTGCAAAGCCACTTATTAATGCGCCTAAGCCTACGCCCGTCATAACCCAAGGGGCTATTTGCCAAGGCACGTTATCATTTTTATGATGAGCCAATGCTGAAGACGTCGAAGTAAATAAAATAGAGGCAAGTGAGGTCGCAATTGAAACAACTAAAACGTGGGAAGCTGAGGTAACATCAAACACCAATAATAAGCTAGTTAAAACAGGGACTATAATTAATCCTCCGCCGATTCCTAATAAACCAGCTAAAAAGCCAACAATACAGCCAAGTAGCGCACAACTAGCCACCAGCAAACCTAAGTCATACATAGTGTTCTCAAATACCTTTTCGTGCGTCTATATTAAAGGATTATAAAGCGAATAGCATCTTTGCAACATGATTATTTAGGTGTATAAAACAAATCGCCTAATTGGTGTTCAATCATAAAGTTGCGCGTTAAACGCAGTACTTGCTTTGCATTAGATTGCACTAAACACTCTGCGAGTAATTGCTGCATATCGTTAATATTTAAACGCCTTAAAATCCATTTAACTTTGGTTAAAGACGATAAGTTCATACTTAGGTGCCTGTAACCCATAGCTATAAGTAAAATAGCCCCTTCGGGCTCACCGCCAAGCTCACCACATAAACTAAAAGGTAAGCTGTGTTTGCTACATTCATTAGCCACTTTATTTAATACTCTTAAAACACCCGGGTGATAAGGGTTAAACAACTGGGCCACGCGGGCATTTGCACGATCGACCGCTAATAAATATTGCGTTAAATCGTTACTCCCTACAGAGCAAAAGTCGACCTTTTTAGCCCACTCATCAAGCATAAATATACTTGATGGCACCTCAAGCATTATTCCTACCTCGGGGCGTTCTAACTTTTGATTTGGGCACTTTTCGCTTAATTCAAAATAAGCCTGTTCAAACAAAGCGAGCGCTTCGTCTACTTCTTCTGTGCCGCTTATCATTGGCAGCATAATTTTTAAATTACCCAAGCCCATGTTGGCTTTTAACATGGCTTTGAGCTGATCTAAAAACAGCTCTGGGTGATCAAGGCTTATACGTATGCCCCGCCAGCCTAAAAAGGGGTTTTCTTCGGTAATATTAAAATAATCTAAAACTTTATCGCCACCAATGTCGAGCGTACGCATAACAACCGGTGCTGGGTGGTAGCTTTTAAGAACTTCTCGGTACCAGTTTTCTTGCTCCGTTTGTGATGGAAACTGCCCCTTTTGCATAAACCACGCTTCGGTACGATATAGCCCAACACCATCGCAAATATGCGCACTACTTTGTTCGGTATTAAGTTCAAGCCCCGCATTTAACATTAAGTTTATTTGCTCACCATCTAAAGTAACTGACTGCGCGCTTTGCTCAGCTAAAAAGCGGTTATTTAAAAGGTTATCTTGATGCTTTAATTGTGCGTATTCATCGAGCAGCACTTGTGAAGGAGAAATATACAAACGCCCTGCAAATGCATCTAATATCATAGGTTTACCATCAAACTGTAATAATGGTAAATCTTCAATCCCCCAAATTGCAGGAATACCCATAGCACGGGTTAATATAGAGGCATGGCTATTGGCTGAGCCATTTACACTCACTACTCCGGCTAAATGGCCATTTGGCACTTCAGCAAGCATAGCGGGTGTTAACGTGTTGGCAATCAAAATGGTATTAGGTGGGTAATCTTTTACAGCATGCTCAGTATTAACAAGGTGATGTAATACCCTTAACCCAATGTCTTTTACATCAACGGCTCGCTCTTTAATATAAGGGTCTTGCATTGCGTTAAATTGAGAAATTAAACGCTCAATAACTATTTTTAAAGAGCTTTTAGCGCACCAACCTTCTTGTAACTGCACCTCAACATTTTGGCCCAAACTTTTAGCATCGAGTAATTGCTGATACACATCAAAAACAGCCAGCGCCTCTCGAGGGATCGAGTCACTTAGCGTCATAGACAGTGTATTAAATTCTTTGCGCGTCGCAGCTACAGCTTGAGTAAAAAGCCTTCGCTGCTCTGTACTATCGGCATCTTTTTTAAGCTCTATTGATTTAAAGTCAAGCTTTGGTAATACAACAAAGGCTTGGCCAATGCCAATACCAGGCGCACTTGATACCCCTTTTAATACAGAGGTTTGATGTGATGATTCATCTTGTCGTAGTAATTCTTTAATTTCTGCGTGAGCAAGTTGCGATGCAAGCTGTGCAGAGAGCGTTATTAAAAAAGACTCTTCGTCTTGGCTAAAAACACGGGCCATTTTTTGTTGCACAACAATAACGCCCAATACCTTTTTTTGATGTACCACTGGCACAGATAAAAAAGCATTGTAGCCTTCTTCGTTTACTTCGGGGGAGAGCTTAAAACGCGGGTGAGACTTAGCAAAAGCAATATTAATGGGCTCTTCTCGCTGCGCCACTAAGCCAACTAAACCTTCGGTAAAGCCAATTCTAAACTTACCTACCGCATCGGGGTTTAGCCCTTCGGTTGCCATAAGTACAAAATTGTCTTGGCTGTAATCTGCAAAATAAATAGAGCAGCACTGGGTTTTCATGGCGTCTTTCACCATTTTCACAAAGCACACTAAGGCACTGTCTAAATTCGCTTGTTGCGAAACAGACTCAGCAATAGTTCTGAGTGTAGCCAGCATTATCTGCTCCTTATTTTATAATTATGTTGCTACCTTTTATGTCGCCACTGATCTTTATGATGTTCTCTTTTATTAAAGGGCATTGCATAAGGTGCAAACTCTTTCATAACACGTCTGTATACATCGCGTTTAAACGATACAACCTGTCTAACTGGGTACCAGTAACTCACCCAGCGCCAATCATCAAATTCAGGATGATGGGTTTTTAATAAGTTTACATCTTCGTCTTTACAGCGCAGCTTTAATAAAAACCATTTTTGTTTTTGCCCAATGCACACCGGACTAGAGTCGCGGCGAATTAAGCGTTTGGGTAATTTATAGCGTAACCAATGTTTTGAGCTTGCGACTATTTCTACATCTTCTGGTCGCAAACCTACTTCTTCGTGTAATTCACGGTACATGGTTTGTTCTGGTGTTTCACCATCATCAACACCGCCTTGGGGAAATTGCCAAGAATGCTGACCATAACGTCTAGCCCAAAAAACCTGTCCCTGATTATTGCAAATTACAATTCCGACATTGGCACGAAAACCTTCGGCATCAATCACCTTAGTGCCTCATTTGTAAGTCGATTTTTAATGATTGTTCCACATTAGCTGCAATTCGGCAAACACTATTATCCCCAACTAGGGGCAAGTTTAATATTTATACTGTGCATAACTACTTAATATCAACACGTTAAATTAATGCTTTTGAACTTAAGGTATAAAATAACCCATAATTTACGCAACTTTTAATAAAAAAAGCAAAGCTATGTCTTGATTATTATGTTTAGTGCCATTTACTCACAGCTTGTGTATAACTTTTAGTAAACAAGGCTATTTTGCAAACAAGTCCACAATAGCAGATCTAAAACTTCGCTTTCTCCACAGATTCTGTGGATAAACATGTTTATATAGTTGTATTTATCCCAAATAGTATTTGTTAACTTAATTATAGCTGAACACTAAATTCAAAAATATCAATGCGAGTCAGTCACTTACGCCTTATTCGCTGCTTTTTCAGTTGTGTAAAATTGCACCGCACACACCAAGTACAAAAAACAACCAAAAGCAAAGATATCCACGTTCGTGCGATTTTGCTATCATGGCATTGTTAATAATTCAAGGTAAATCAGTAGCGTGCGACCAACAAAACCCTATTCAATTAATGACTTAATGCAGCGTGTAAATGCTATTGCTGGCTTAACACTTGGCCAATTAGCATCGCAATATAACTTTAAAACTCCCGATGACCTATTACGTGAAAAAGGCTGGACGGGGCAATTAATTGAATACGTGTTAGGCGCTACGGCAGGCTCAAAACCCCTTCCCGACTTTGAAGATTTAGGCATTGAGCTTAAAACCTTGCCTATTTCCTATAAAGGCAAACCACTAGAAACCACGTTTGTATCGGTAACACCCCTTATAAATGTAACGGGTATGACCTGGCATACGAGTGCAGTGCGTAAAAAGCTAAATCATGTTTTATGGTTACCCATACTAAGTGAGCGAGATATAGCCCCGTTTGACAGAACTATAGGTAGCGGCTTTTTGTGGCAACCAACACCTGAGCAAGATGCGCTATTACAGCGTGACTGGGAAGAACAAATGGAGTTAATTGCACTTGGGCGAGTAGATGAGATATCTGGTCACTTAGGGGATGCAATTCAAATAAGGCCAAAAGCAGCTAACAGCAAAGTGGTTACTGATGCTATTGGCCCAAATGGTCAAATTATAAAAACCCTACCCCGTGGTTTTTATTTAAAAACCAGTTTTACGGGTGAGATTTTAAAGCAGCAGTTTCAGCTTTAATTACACGTAAGTATTAAAAGCTTTAAGTGTGCTCATTTTACTAAATACGCACATTAGAAAGCCTACTCAGGTCTCCTATTATAAGAGTAACTGGCATAAAAAATCCCCGCCTGAGCGAGGATTTTATAACCTTAAAGTAAAGAGCAGTAATTACTGACCTTTAACTTCTTTAAGACCGTTGTAAGGTGCTTTTGAACCAAGCGCTTCTTCAATACGAAGAAGTTGGTTGTACTTTGCAACACGGTCAGAACGACTCAATGAACCCGTTTTAATTTGACCCGCCGCAGTACCTACCGCTAAATCAGCAATTGTTGCGTCTTCTGTTTCGCCTGAACGATGCGAAATAACAACTGTAAAGCCAGCATCTTTTGCCATTTTGATTGCTGCTAACGTTTCAGTTAGTGAACCAATTTGGTTAAATTTAATTAAGATAGAGTTAGCAATACCGTTGTCGATACCACGTTTTAAAATCTTAGTATTTGTTACAAATAAGTCATCACCTACTAATTGGATTTTATCACCCATTAGTTTAGTTTGATGCGCAAAGCCGTCCCAATCAGACTCATCTAAGCCATCTTCAATTGAAACAATTGGGTATTGCTGTGTAAGCTCTTGTAAGAAGAAGTTGAACTCTTCTGAAGTGAATTTTTTACCTTCACCTTTAAGGTCGTAAATATTTGCTTCTTTGTCGTAAAACTCAGATGCAGCACAGTCCATAGCAAGCGTAATGTCTTTACCTAACTCGTAACCTGCGTTTGCAACAGCAACTTTAATTGCAGCAAGAGCGGCTTCGTTTGACTCAAGGTTTGGCGCAAAGCCACCTTCATCGCCAACCGCTGTTGAATGGCCGTCTGCTTTAAGTACTTTTGCAAGGCTATGAAATACCTCTGCGCCCATACGTAGGCCTTCGCGGAAGTTTGCAGCGCCAACAGGTTGGATCATAAACTCTTGAATATCTACAGAGTTATCTGCGTGCTCACCACCATTGATGATGTTCATCATTGGAAGCGGCATAGAGTAAACACCTGGTGTGCCGTTTAAATCAGCAATGTGTTCGTAAAGCTCAACTTTTTTAAATTGTGCCGCTGCTTTTGCAGTAGCTAGCGATACCGCTAAGATAGCATTTGCACCTAGTTTTTCTTTGTTTTCAGTGCCGTCTAAATCTAGCATTACTTTATCTACAGCACTTTGCTCTAGTGCATTTTGGCCTTTAAGCGCTTCTGCGATTTCATTATTAATAAAACCAACTGCGTTTAATACGCCTTTACCTAAGTAACGGGCTTTGTCACCATCACGTAACTCTAATGCTTCACGAGTACCTGTAGATGCACCTGAAGGAGCAGCTGCTCGGCCCCAAGAACCATCAGCTAAATATACATCAGCTTCAACAGTAGGGTTACCACGCGAGTCCATAATTTCGCGACCAATTACTTTTACGATTTCTGACATCTTGATTCCTCTATATTCCCAAAATGGTGAGTTCAGCTAACTTTACTACGTTTTATATCTATTAGTCAGCCCTTTAGACAAAAAAGCCGTGCAATATGCACGGCCTTTTTTAATTACGAAGACGTTTTTTGATGAGTATGAGCGGCTGCTACAAACCCTTCAAATAACGGGTGACCATCGCGTGGCGTTGACGTAAATTCCGGGTGGAATTGCGCGGCAATAAACCATGGGTGATCTTTGTTTTCGATAATCTCTACTAGTTTTTTATCTTCTGATAAACCAGTAAAACTTAAACCTGCTTGTTCTAACTGCTCTACAAAGTTGTTGTTAACTTCGTAACGGTGACGGTGACGCTCAACAATTTCTGTATTGCCGTACACTTCATGCACCTTAGAACCCGGCGTTAAATGACATTTTTGTGCGCCTAAACGCATAGTGCCACCTAAGTCTGATTTTTCATCACGAAGCTCTACGTTACCTTCAGCATCTAGCCATTCAGTAATTAAGCCAACTACTGGCGCTTGAGAATTAGCATTAAACTCCGTTGAGTTTGCATCAGATAAACCTGCCACATTACGAGCGTATTCAATAAGTGCTACCTGCATGCCTAAACAAATACCTAGGTATGGTACTTTGTTTTCACGTGCGTATTTAGCCGCTAATATTTTACCTTCAACACCACGACCGCCAAAGCCACCCGGTACTAAAATAGCATCTAAATGAGATAGTAACTCAACACCTTTGCTTTCTAGGTCTTGCGAATCAACATACTCAATATTAATGGTCAAACGGTTTTTAAGGCCGGCGTGTTTTAGCGCTTCGTTTACTGATTTGTATGCATCTGGTAGTTCAATGTACTTACCAACCATACCAATAGTAACTTCACCAGTTGGGTTAGACTCTTGATAAAGAACCTGTTCCCATTCAACTAAATCAGCTTCTGGCGCGTCAAGATGGAAACGACGACATACAAAGTTATCTAGCTCTTGCGATTTTAATAGCGCAGGAATTTTATAAATGCTGTCTACGTCAGGAAGAGAAATAACCGCTTTTTCTTCTACGTTTGTGAACAATGCAATCTTTGCACGCTCATTGTTAGGCAATTTACGGTCTGAGCGACAAATAAGAATATCTGGCTGAATACCTACCGAGCGAAGCTCTTTAACAGAGTGCTGTGTTGGTTTGGTTTTTACTTCGCCGGCAGGGCCTAAAAACGGCACTAGCGTTAAGTGAATAAATAGCGCGCGTTCGCGGCCAATTTCAGTACCTAACTGACGAATTGCTTCAATAAATGGTTGTGATTCAATATCACCAACTGTGCCGCCAATTTCTACAATCGCAATGTCATGACCTTCAGCACCGTCGTATACACGTTGCTTAATGTCATTTGTGATGTGTGGAATAACCTGAATGGTTGCACCTAAGTATTCACCACGGCGTTCACGACGAAGTACATCTTCGTATACACGCCCTTGAGTGAAGTTGTTGCGGCTGGTCATTTTGGTACGAATAAAACGTTCGTAGTGACCTAAATCAAGATCTGTCTCGGCGCCGTCTTCTGTAACGTATACTTCACCGTGTTGAATTGGGCTCATTGTGCCTGGGTCAACGTTTATGTAAGGATCCAGCTTTAAAATGGTAACATCTAAACCACGGGCCTCTAAAATAGCTGCCAATGACGCTGCTGCAATACCTTTACCCAACGAAGAAACCACCCCGCCAGTAACGAAGATAAATTTTGTACTCATGCGAACCCTAGAATATCAGGAATTAAAAGGAATATAACACCCGAGAAAAAGACTCTGGGTATATCATCAAGACGGGGCGAAATTGTACCAAAACAGTGCTGAGCAATCCAGCTAAAAATAGCGATTACACGCACAAAAAATGTGCATTATTTAACATTAATCTTATTTCGCTTTTTTAATGGCTTCCCAAGCTTGGTCCATTTCTTCAAGTGTGGCAGTGTCTAAGCTTTTACCCTTTGCAATTAAGTAGCCTTGTACCTTTTCAAAACGCGCTGAAAACTTATCGTTTGCTTGTCTTATTAGTTGCTCAGGGTCACGTTTAACATGACGAGCTACGTTCACGGTAGCAAATAATAAGTCGCCAATTTCTTCTGCACTGTGCTGTGAGTAAGGGTCGCGTTCAAGCGCTTCTTTTACTTCAAGTACTTCTTCACTTACTTTATCAAGCGCGCCATGATAAGTAGGCCAATCAAAACCTAAACTGGCAACGCGTTGCTGAATTTTTTTTGCTTTGCTTAACCCAGGCATATTGGCAGGAATATCTTGCCAAAGCGGCGCATCTACTGGGTTTATTTTTGCTGCCCGTTCTTGTGCTTTAATAGCTTGCCACTGCTTTGCTAATTGTTCATCAGTTAATGTTTGCTTGTTATTAAATACATGAGGGTGGCGTCGCGTTAGCTTGCAATTAAGCTGCTCTACTACATCATTAAAATCAAACAAGTTTTGCTCTTTAGCAAGTTGTGCGTAAAACACTATTTGAAACAGTAAGTCACCCAACTCATTTTTAAGCTCTGGCAAATTACCCGATTCAATGCAATCTGCAACTTCATACGCTTCTTCTAATGTATGTGGCACAATAGATTTAAAGTCTTGTTTTAAATCCCAAGGGCACCCACCCTCAGGATCGCGAAGTGTTTGCATTATAATTAAAAGCTGCTCGAGTGCGTTGGTATCAGCCATTTTATTGGTTTCGCTTAGCACTATGAACACCTTCTATTTGGTGCAGTTTAGATAAAACACGATTAGTGCCTGATAAGTCATGCACCTCTATTTGCATTGTAAATACTGCGAGTTGATCGGCCCCGACTGTATTTACATTCATATTGATCACATTTACTTTTTCATTGGCAAGTACAGAGCTTATATCGCGAATAAGCCCTGAACGGTCGCTGGCTTCAATTCTAATGCTAAGCGCGTACGAGCCATTAATTTCATCAGACCAGCTCACAGAAATAACACGCTCTGGGTGTTGCTCTTTTAAGTTGTTAAACGCATCGCAGTCATCTCGGTGCACCCCAATACCGCGGCCTTGGGTTATATAGCCAATAATTTGATCCCCTGGTACTGGGCGGCAACACTTAGCCACGTGGCTCATTAAGCTACCTACGCCATCAACCACGATGCCGTTTTTATCGCCGGTTACTTTGCTTGGCGCTTTAAAACGAATAACGGGCTCTTCTTCAGTGCGGTCACTTACAAAATTAAGCATTTGGTTAAGGCGCACATCGCCTGCCCCTATCGCAACCATTAAGTCATCGAGCTCTTTAAAGTTAAAGCGCTTAATGGCTGGGTCTAAATCTTTATAGGTTAAATCGAGCTTTTGTAACTCATTGTCGAGAATTTCTTTACCCGCACTTAGGTTTTTATCGCGGTCGAGCTGCTTAAACCAGTGATGTATTTTAGCTCTTGCACGAGAAGATTTAATATAACCTAAAGATGGATTTAACCAGTCGCGGCTTGGATTTGGCTGCTTTTGAGTCAGTATTTCTACTTGATCGCCTGTTGTTAGCTGATGCGTAAACGGTACTATTTTACCAAATACCTTAGCACCAATACATCTGTGCCCAACGTTTGAGTGAATGTAGTACGCAAAATCAAGCGGTGTAGCCCCCAGTGGTAAGTCAATAATATCGCCACTTGGGGTAAATATATAAACGCGGTCTTCTACTACTTGGTTTTTAAGCTCTTCGGCTAAATCGCCCCCATCAACCACTTCTTCTTGCCATTGCAGTAATTTACGCAACCAGCTAATTTTTTGCTCATACCCTGAGCCACGCCCTGGTAATGCACCTTCTTTGTACATCCAATGCGCAGCTACACCTAGCTCAGCATCTTGGTGCATGTCGCTGGTGCGTATTTGTATTTCTACGGTTTTTCCCTCAGGGCCAAATACCACAGTATGAATTGACTGGTAACCATTTTGCTTAGGTGTTGCAACGTAGTCGTCAAACTCTTTATTAAGGTGGCGCCAATTAGTGTGCACAATACCTAGCGCGCCGTAACAGTCCTGCAGGCGCTCAACCACAATACGCATTGCGCGAATATCAAATAATTGGTCAAATTCGTAGTTTTTTTGCTGCATTTTTTTATAAATGCTGTAAATGTGCTTAGGGCGGCCATAAACTTGCGCGTCGATACCCGCTTCGCTTAAGCGCGTTTTTACTTGCTCAACCATATCTTCCATATAGGCTTCGCGGGCAAGGCGCTTGTCATCAAGCTGTTTTGCTATGCTTTTGTAGGTTTCTGGATGTAAGTACCTAAACGATAAATCTTCTAGTTCCCACTTTAGCTGGCCTATTCCAAGCCTATTAGCTAGGGGGGCAAAAATATCCGCGGTTTCTTTTGCGGCAATAACGCGCTCTTCTTCGTCGCCATCTTTTACGTTACGTAAATGACACACTTGCTCAGCAAGTTTAATAACTACAGCGCGTACATCTTCAACCATGGTAAGCAACATTTTACGAATGTTGTCTACTTGCATAGTGCCTTTACCTTGGTGCGACAAGGTGCTAATGGTCGCCATTTGCGCCACACCTGTTAAAAGCATAGCTACATTTTTACCCAGCTGCGCTTCTACGGTTTCAAGGTCCACTAAATCATTGAGGTAGTAATGGGTTAAATATGCCGTTGCAAGAGACTCGGCATCTAAATTTAGCTCAGCTAAAATCTCGACCATTTCTATTGCCGTATTTTGTCTGGCTTGGTTGTCACATTTAACACACAATGCTTGCGCTTTATTAAGTAACGTTATTTTGTCTTGCGATAACGCTAACTGTTTTAGGCTTGTAGCAAAGTCACCTGTGTCGTCCTGCTGATGTGATTGACGTGTAGCGACCATAAAACGCTTTACCTCCGTTGAAATAACGCCATTGTTTCTATGTGACCAGTATGCGGAAACATATTCATTAGCCCAATTTTTGTAAGTTCAAAACCTGCTTGCGAAATAATTGCACTGTCACGGGCTAAAGTGACAGGGTCGCAAGAGACGTATAAAATTGTTTTAAACTGTTTTAAAGGTAGTTGCTCTAAAACAGCCATTGCACCTGTACGAGAAGGGTCTAGTACCAGCACATCAAGTGCTTTACTAAACCATTGTGCTTTTTCGATTTTTTGTGTTAAATCAAAACAATGAAATTGTGCATTAGTAATAGAGTTAGTTTGCGCATTTTGCGTCGCCATTGCAACCGCCGATGCAACCCCCTCTACCCCAATAACTGATTTAGCTTGTTTTGCCAGCACTAATGAAAAATTACCAATACCACAAAATAAATCTAATAGTTGCTCATTTCCCTGTAAATTAAGCCAACTTACAGACTGTTGTAACATAGCTTGGTTTACCTCATCATTTACTTGAATAAAGTTACCAAGTCCAAACTCAAATTTTAAATTAAATTTAGGTAATAAATAATAAGGCGTTGGTAAGTGATTGTGTTCAATAACATCACTTTGGTCTTGCCATGTAATTAACCATTGCTTTGCATTAGCTATGTTATGTACATAACTTTTAGCTTCATCGCTTATCGCTTTAGTATGGCGAATAACAATAAAGTTCCCCGCCTCATTTTGGCACAGCTGCAGATGACTTATACTGTGCAGCGCTTTGTGTTGATTAATAAGCTCGTCAAACACGTTAAACACATCACTAAAGGCTTCGCTAAGTACATCACACTTATCAATACTAACAATACTTTTGGAGCCCGTTGCTCTGTAACCCACACGTACTTTTTTCATGGCTTTGTCATACATTACGGCAATACGGGCACTGCGCCTATAATGTGTGGGCTTACTTAATAACGGGGCTTGCCAGTTAAGATTGTCTAATTTAGCAAACTTACTAAACAGCTGCGTTACTGCATTTTGTTTTTCAATCACTTGCTGATTTATTTCAAGGTGTTGTAACTGACAACCACCACATTGGTGGTAATGTTTACAAAATGCAGTGGTGCGCGCATCACTGGGGCTAAGTACTTTAACAAGCTTAGCACTGCTGTACTTAGCTTTGTCTTCAATTAAGCTAGCCGTTACTTTTTCGCCCATTAAAGCACCGCTTACAAAGCACACTTTATTATTGTGTTTAGCTACACCGCGCCCTTGATGATCCATTGCAGTTATATCAAGTGTTAGCGTTTGCTGTTTGAGTGGCTTTTTCTTTGCTTTAAAAATTTGCGCCATGCGGCATTACCTTAAATTTAGTGTAACGTGTAAGCTGATCTGATGCTTTGAGAATAGGTGGTGAACCGTATATACTCGATGCATACTAATAATGATAATAACACTTCCATTATGACCAAATTAGGCTTACGCGATTCTGTTTTAACCTTAACCCTGATCCCAACGGTGATCATTGGTTTACTTCTTGGTGGCTATTTTACAATAAATCGTTACATTGAGCTTGATGAAATTTTATATCAGCAAGGGAGCGCTATTTCTGAGCCATTAGCTATTGCGTTAGAGCAGCCTCTGCTTGAAAAAAACAAAAAGTTACTTAACCGTTTAATTAGCTATACACACAATAAACACTCGCCAACAATTAAATCTATCGCCATTTTTGATACCAATAATCAACTCATCATGACCAGCAATTATCACCGCTCATTTGATGAACTAATAAAAAAAGAACAATTAGAAGACCTTCACACAACAAAAATTAATAAGACCGAAGAATTAATCACTTTTTATACCCCTATATTTAATCATTCAGCCCCTACATCTAAGTGGAATATAAATCAGTTTCAAACTCCCCTTGGCACTGTAATTTTACAACTTAATAAAGACCAAGCCATTATAGGGCAGCAGCGCGCGGTGTTAATTAGCGGCATTGTTATTTTGTTTTCGTTAATTCTTGCATCTATTTTAGCGCTAAAGTTAAGCCGCATGTTTATGAACCCGCTTAATAAGTTAGTACTTGCCACCGATAAACTAGTTGAAGGTAAAAGAGATACGGGCTTAAATGATAATATGATGGGTGAATTTGAGTTGCTCAGAGAAGGGCTTAATACCATTGCTCACACTATGGTGATGCAAAAAGATGAAATGCAAAAAAACATCGATCAGGCCACCAGTGACTACCGGGAAACCTTAGAGCAATACGAAACCTCAAATATTCAATTAACTATGGCCAAAAAAGAGGCGCAAGACGCAAACCGCGTTAAGTCTGACTTTTTAGCAAAAATGAGCCACGAATTACGCACCCCACTTAATGGGGTTATTGGGTTTACACGCCAGCTTTATAAAACGCCACTTAATAAACATCAAAAAGATTACCTTGATACCATAGAGCTTTCTGCAAATAGCCTACTAACAATTATTAGTGACATTTTAGACTTTTCAAAATTAGAAGCTGGGGCTATGGAGCTTGAGTCTATTCAGTTTCAATTACGCGATAGTGTTAACGAGGTAATGACCTTGTTGGCCCCAACAGCGCATGAAAAACAACTTGAGCTGTCTATTTATATCAATCCGCAAGTGCCTGATGATTTAACCGGCGACCCTACTCGCCTCAAACAAGTACTTATAAACCTATTAAGTAATGCAATTAAGTTTACCGAAAAAGGCTCAATTAAAGTTGATATAAGCTACCGCTTATTAGATGAAGAGCGTGCCTCTATTTTGGTTTCAGTGACCGATACTGGCGTGGGTATTCCTATGGATAAACAAGATGCGCTATTTACAGCCTTTGGACAGGCTGACTCATCTATTACACGTAAATTTGGCGGTACGGGCTTAGGTTTAATTATTACCAAGCACATAGTTGAGGCTATGAGTGGGCGAATTACATTAAACTCAGCACCCGGTAATGGCACCTGTTTTACCTTTAATGGCGTGTTTAGAATTCCTGATCATACTTTTAGCAGCGACCTGCCAACTAAGTCGCTCATTGGTAAACGCATATTATATTTAGAACCACACGAGCATACCCACCACTCAGTGCTTTCGGTGCTCAACGAATGGGAAGCGGTTGTAACCGCGTGTTTTAACGAAGCTGCGTTTTTAGATGCCATTAAGCATAAAGTGTTTAAGTACGATATTTGTATTATTGGTGATATGGCATCTGTTGACGATATGCAACGACTAAAAGGCTATGTAAAAACAGTTCGCGAATCATGCGACTATTTATACTTAATGCTTAATACTGTGTCACATAACATGCGTGAAGCCTTTATTGGCAGCGGCGCTGACGCGTGTTTAAGCAAGCCACTTAACCATCGTAAATTATGCGAAGTACTTGCCGCGCCTTATAGGCTTGATCACCCAACTTTAAATATTGAGCCTAGCGATCAAACCTTACTGCCATTAAAGGTACTTGTTGTTGATGACAACGATGCAAATTTAAAACTTATTTGTACATTATTAAAAGATCAGGTCGAGCAAATAGACACAGCATATAATGGCTCACAAGCCTACAGCCTATGTAAGAGCCATAAATACGATGTTATTTTTATGGATATACAAATGCCTATAATGGATGGCATTACCGCCTGTAAACTAATTAAAGAGTCGTCATTAAACGAAGACACTCCTATTATTGCCGTAACCGCCCATGCCTTGCACAGTGAAAAAGAGCAGCTTTTAAAAGATGGCTTTAAAGGGTATTTAACTAAGCCGATTGATGAGGATATGTTAAGCCAAATTATTTGCGACCATAGCCCGCAATCACCCGTAAGCCGCGATAAAGTAAAAAGTGAGGCACCGCAAAGCCCTGCTCCATTTAAAAGTAATTGTTTAGATTGGTCGCTTGCGCTGCAACGTGCCGGTGGCAAAGGCGAGCTTGCGCTTGAGATGCTTAATATGCTGCTTCAAAGCGTGCCGGAAATGCTCTCGCAACTAAATGAAGCCGTTGAAAGTAACGACTGTGAAAAAGTATTAAGTGTTGTCCATAAGTTTCACGGTGCTTGCTGTTATACAGGGGTACCTAAACTTAAATCCCTTGCAGAAACAATCGAAACATCGCTTAAAAGCGAATGTGTGCTTGATAACGTTGAACCTGAGTTATTTGAACTACAAGATGAGCTTGAAAACTTAATGGCTGATGCAAGCGTTACTGAGCAGCAAAGATAATATTTGTACGTTAGTAAACAAAAAGCGCAGTAATCACTGCGCTTTTAAAGTATTTAAGTAATAGTTGAAGGCTAGATTCTTGCTTCAATCATTAACCGCTTCATATCGCGTACGGCCTTATCAAGCCCATCTATAGCAGCGCGTGCAATTATAGCATGGCCAATATTTAGCTCGTAAATTTCCGGCATAGCCGCTATTGGTTTCACATTATGATAGTGAAGCCCGTGCCCTGCATTCACAATAAGGCATAAGCTTGCAGCGTATTTAACACCTTCGCGAATGTGTTCAAGTTCTTTGCTCAGCTCATCATCGTTGGTTGCATCAGCATACGCACCGGTATGAATTTCTACATAGGGTGCACCACATTCTTTCGCTGCATCTAGCTGAGTTTTATCGGCATCTATAAATAGTGATACTTTAATACCTGCATCAGTAAGCGTTTTAGTCGCGGCTTTAATTTTTTCAATATTACCGGCTACATCTAGGCCGCCTTCGGTTGTGAGCTCTTCACGTTTTTCAGGCACTAAGCATACGTATTCTGGTTTTACCTCTAGCGCTATGCTTATCATTTCATCGGTAACAGCGGTTTCAAGATTCATACGAGTTTGAATCGTTTTAGCCATAACATAAACGTCGCGGTCTTGAATATGGCGTCTGTCTTCACGTAAATGAATTGTGATACCGTCGGCGCCAGCATGTTCAGCAACGCTGGCTGCATGGGCTGGATCTGGGTAAGTTGTACCACGTGCTTGGCGAAGCGTTGCAATATGATCAACGTTTACGCCTAAAAGAATGTCTTTCATTTTGTTACCTGTAAAATTATGTTTATTGAGAGGCCATAAATAATTCACGGCTTTTTAATGGTTTATTACCCAGTAAAGGTTTTAATAAATAACGGCTTAATTGTTTAGCCATATAAAGCACATCACTTTGGCTAAAATCATGATTAGCAATAGCTTGTAGCTGCGCGCCGCTAAAGCCTGAGCGCGTATCTTGCTGCACTAAAAAACCCAGTTCAGGAAAGTAACTATACGTTTGCTTTTCGTCAATTGGCTCACCACTGGCATCATAACTAAAATCAACGCCATAACCTAAAAGCTCTAATAGTTGAAACTCGTACGAACGCAGCACTGACTGTAAATCAACATCGGTGTTGAGGTTTTCGAGGTGAGTTTTGTAAAGTTCGAATACTTGTTCAAGCGGCTCATTTACTGGCACTATACGATTAGTCAGCTCGTTTAAATAAAAACCACAGTAAAGCTTATCCTTGGTCAAATATAAAGGATTACCATGTAGTTCAAATTTATTAATATATTTTAATTCGTACTTGCCACTGTAATGAACAAGCAGTGCCTGAAACGGCTGAAGTTGTGCTTTATGTTTAGTGGCCTGGCGACCACTAGTTCGCGCCAGCATTCTAAGCTGGCCAACGCCTTCTACCAGCATATCAAGCATTACTTGGGAGTCACTATAAGGACGCCGATGTAACAAGTACGCAGTGTAGAAGTCGCTATCCATATTAATTGGCTAAATGGGGTTTAATCTTCGCCATAACCTAAGCTTCTTAGGGCACGTTCATCATCTGCCCAACCCGACTTAACTTTAACCCACAACTCTAAAAACACCTTATTATCGAGCATTTCTTCAAGGTCTTTACGCGCTTCACGGCCGATAACTTTAAGCTTTTCACCTTTATTACCAATTACCATGCGTTTTTGCGTTTCACGCTCAACAAGAATTAAACCATTGATATGCCATACCCCGTTTTCTTGCCATTTAAACTGCTCTATTTCTACAGTTACTGAGTACGGTAGTTCTTCACCCATAAAACGCATTAGCTTTTCACGGATTACTTCTGCCGCCATAAAACGCATTGAGCGGTCGGTTACATAGTCATCAGGAAAATAAAACTCGCACGGCGGTAAACGTTTGGTTACTTCTGCTTTAATTAAATCAACATTTTTACCTTGGGTTGCCGAAACCGGCATAATGCCAATAAAATCAAACTTATCGCCAAGCATTTTCATGTGCGGTAGTACGAGGTCTCTATCTTTTACTTGGTCAATTTTATTAATAACAAGTAAAACAGGCTTACCACTTTGCGATACTTTGTTTAGTACCATTTCGTCATCGGCATTCCAGTGAGTGCCTTCTACAACAAAAATAATAAGCTCAACATCACCTATTGAACTAGACGCTGCACGGTTCATTAAACGGTTAATGGCACGTTTTTCTTCAACGTGTAGGCCTGGTGTATCTATATAAACAGCTTGGTGCTGTCCTTCGGTATGAATACCCATAATACGGTGGCGAGTTGTTTGTGGCTTACGAGAAGTAATACTCACTTTTTGCTCAATAATTTCATTAAGCAAAGTTGATTTACCTACATTAGGGCGACCAACAATGGCAACCATGCCACAAAATGTATCAATTTCGCCTTCATGAGGCTGTATTAAGGTATCAAGATTCATTTTTAAGTATCTTCAATGCTTTTTCAGCAGCTTTTTGTTCGGCCTTGCGGCGCGAGCTACCAACAGAAATAATGCTATCCATACCTTCAACTATACATTCAACCGTGAACGTTTGATTATGCGCTTGGCCTTTGGTATCAACAACTGTGTAGCCTGGTAAAGATAATTTACGGGCCTGTAGATACTCTTGCAGCAGGGTCTTCGGATCTTTTTGATTAAGCCCTGGTGAAATAGCATCAAGTCGAGATTCGTACCACGCTAAAATTAAATCACCACAACGGTCGATATCTGAGTCTAAAAACACAGCACCAATAATTGCTTCTACGGCATCAGCAAGTGTAGATTCACGTCTAAAGCCGCCACTTTTAAGCTCGCCTGGACCTAAGCGTAAGTAATCGCCCAAACCAAACTCAAGCCCAAATTCAGCCAGCGTTTGACCGCGTACAAGTGTAGAGCGCATACGGCTTAAGTCGCCTTCTCTGGCTTTTGGGAATTTGTCGTACAATGCATTTGCAATAACAAAACTCAAAATTGAATCGCCTAAAAACTCTAAGCGCTCGTTGTGTTGACCTTTGTGACTGCGGTGCGTCATTGCCTGTTCAAGTAAACCTTGATCAGCAAATTCGTAGCCAATTCTGTTATATAATTCTGTTACATTTTTTTTCATTGTTACTGAATATTACCTAGGCGTTCAAAACGAACACCAGTTGGAACCCATCCTGGTAAAATATCATCTGGGCCATTTTCAAATTCAAAACTCATCCATATAAAGACAGCTTTACCCACCAAGTTTTCTTTTGGTACAAAGCCCCAAAAGCGACTATCTTGGCTGTTGTCGCGGTTATCACCCATCATAAAGTAATGATCAGCTGGCACAGTCCATTCATCCGAAGGTGTACCTGGTTGCTGATAGTAACGCCCTTTTCGCTCAGGGGCGCGTGGGTTGATTAAAATGTCGTGCTTTAGTGTCGTTAAATCTTCATTTACACGGGCAAGCGACATTTGGCCTTGTTTAAATTCATTATCATTAATTAATTTAAAATCAATTTTATTGAATTCATTACAAAGAAGATCACCCTGTTGGCTTTCTCCTTCTTTACAGTTAGGTTGAATATACAAACGCTTATCACGATAAACAATTTTATCGCCCGGTAAACCTATAGCACGTTTAATATAATCGACTCTTTCGTCTAGCGGGTATTTAAAAACAACAATATCACCACGCTCTGGCTCACCTACATCAACTAATTGGCTTCGCCATACAGGGTCTTTAACGCCGTACGAATACTTTTGTACTAAAATAAAGTCACCCACTAACAGTGTAGGCATCATTGAACCAGATGGTATTTGAAATGGTTCAAAAATAAACGACCTAAAAATAGTAATAGCTGCAATCATCGGAAAAATCGACTTAGCAGTTTCAGTAATTACAGGCTCAGGCGCTATTAAAGCCGCAGTATCTTCATCAAGCTGGCCACCGGCTGAGGTCTGTGCAAGTGCCAAACGTTCTTGCCTTTTTGGCGCATACATTAGGTGGTCAATTAACCATATTAAACCTGAGCCTAACGTTAATATCACCAATAAAACTGAAAAATAACCAGCCATCTATAATCCTTTGTTTTTATTTACCAACTTTCAAAATAGCTAGAAACGCTTCTTGAGGAACTTCAACGTTACCCAATTGCTTCATTCGTTTTTTACCATCTTTTTGCTTTTGAAGTAGCTTTTTCTTACGACTTACGTCACCACCGTAACACTTTGCAATTACGTTTTTACGTAGTTGTTTAACAGTAGTACGAGCAATAACATGTTGTCCTATTGCAGCTTGAATCGCAATATCAAACATTTGACGCGGAATAAGCTCTTTTAATGCATCAGCAAGCTGACGACCACGTGATTGAGCGCTATCTCTGTGTACAATAATAGCGAGTGCATCAACGCGTTCACCATTAATAAGTATATCTACACGTACCATGTCTGAGGTTTGGAAGTGCTTAAAGTTGTAATCAAGCGAGGCAAAACCACGACTTGTTGATTTTAACTTATCAAAAAAGTCCATCACAACTTCAGCCATAGGCAGTTCATAAGTTACCGCTACTTGCTTGCCGTGATAGCTCATTTTGGTTTGCATGCCACGTTTTTCAACACACAAAGTAATAACGCTACCTAAAAACTCTTGTGGTACTAGTATGTTAGCCTCAACTACTGGCTCACGAATTTCTAAAATATCATTTACAGCAGGTAAATCAGACGGGTTATCAATCTGAGTCGTACCTTCTTTAGTTACTACTTCGTAGATTACAGTAGGCGCGGTGGTAATTAAATCAATATCGTATTCACGCTCTAAACGTTCTTGAATAATTTCCATGTGCAGCATACCTAAAAAGCCACAACGGAAACCAAAACCAAGTGCCGTTGAGTTCTCTGGTTCAAAGAATAACGACGCATCGTTTAAGCTTAATTTATTAAGTGCATCACGGAACGATTCATAATCATCTGATGCGATTGGGAACATACCCGCATAAACCTGTGGCTTAATTTTTTGAAAGCCCGGTAAGCGCGCTGGCGCTGCATTTTTTTGATGCGTAATAGTATCACCAACTGGTGCACCGTGAATTTCTTTAATACCTGCAATAACAAACCCTACTTCGCCGGTACGTAAAATACCTGTATTAGTTTGTTTAGGGGTAAAAATACCTACGTGATCAGCAGTGTGAACATGCTCATTTGACATTATTTTAATTTTATCGCCAGCACGTAATTCACCGTGTTTTATACGCACTAGTGATACAACACCTTGGTATGGGTCAAACCACGAATCAATAATAAGCGCTTGTAAAGGTTCGTCTTTCTCGCCTTCTGGTGGCGGAATGTCCTTTACAATCATTTCAAGTACTTCAGCAATACCCACACCCGTTTTAGCACTACACTGCACAGCATCAAGGGCATCAATACCAATAATATCTTCAATTTCTTCAGCAACACGAAGCGGATCGGCCTGCGGTAAATCTATTTTGTTTAAAACAGGTATTACTTCTAGGTCCATTTCTATTGCGGTGTAACAGTTAGCTAGTGTTTGGGCTTCTACGCCTTGGCCAGCATCTACTACTAATAATGCGCCTTCACAAGCCGCAAGAGAACGCGAAACTTCATAAGTAAAGTCAACGTGTCCTGGGGTATCGATAAAGTTAAGCTGGTAGGTTTCGCCATCGTTCGCTTTATAGTTCAACGTTACACTTTGCGCTTTAATGGTAATACCACGCTCACGCTCAATGTCCATTGAATCTAAAACCTGCTTTTGCATTTCGCGGTCTGTTAAGCCACCACAAACCTGGATCAGACGATCAGAAAGGGTCGATTTACCATGGTCAATATGGGCGATTATCGAAAAATTACGGATATGCTTCATAAACTGGATTCTAAACTTCTATTTTAATGGACTAAGTACGAACACCTGAGTGACTTGAAAATACTTATTGAGCATCAGCATTAAGCTGCAAATGAGTGTTAAATTATTAAAAATAATTTATTGCCTCTACCCTGTATTTCCAAGTTACTCTGGTATAAAACGGCAATTTTACATTTAATTGGCCTTAATCACCATCTATTTGCGTTAAAGGAAGGCTAATTGGATGAATTTTTATCACTTTTATATCGTGCTGTAATGTTTTCACCTTGCTTTTAGCTAAAAAATAGCCAGCTACACCACCAAAAGCGGCGAATATTATCTGCCAACCCTGCGATAAAAGTAGTAATTCAGCACCTATAAACGCAAACATCAAACCCAAAAATAACGGCAGCATGTACACCGCAAAGGCATGTTTAACCAAATGAGAGTCATCTAATGAAAGTGTCACTTTTTGCCCTACTTCAACGGGCTTATCAAATTGATATGGAAAGGTTTTTTTGTCACTGCCAAAAAGTTTGGCAAAAACCTGCGAGCCGCAGCGACCATTGCAACCTTCACAGGCTTTTTTCTGCTGGGCTTCTAAGTGGGCAGTGGCTCCATCAAGGGCAACCACTGTAAGTGTTTGTTCAATCATAACAACCCTTACGAATTGTTTATAATGCGCGAGTGACCGACTCTGCAATCGCCTTAGCGGTTTGGCTTGGCACATTACCAACAACGGATACATCAAAGTTTCCGCCATTATGCACATAAATTGTCGTTGCACCAGAAGTTAATGACCCGCTCAAGCGTCTGCCTGGTAATGGGCGCTGCACAAAAACTGATATTTCAACAAAGCCGTCTGAGTATAAATAATAGTCGGTAAGTTCGTTGTTTAAATCAAGTTTATGGCGGTCTGATTTAAGTAATTTAAAGCCTTTAGGTAACCAACCTATCGTCCAATTAGTGGCAATTTTTTCTTCGCCATCTAGTGCGTTGCCAGGAAGTGGAGTTGGGAAGTTACGATTAAGCACTTCTAAAATCATAGGCGCGGGTTGCTCTGTTACGCTAATGTGCGTTAACTGCAGTTGCTCTAGCGCTTCGCCTTCATGATTAACATAAGCCGCTTTTAGTAGAAGTGATGATTCGGTATCAAGCCAAATCCAATAGTTATATTTGTATTCATCTTTTGATTCTATTCGAACTAACTGTGCAGCACGCCCTGCTATACGCCCTTTTCCGCCTAAAACAAAATCATAATGGGCACTTAAAGCTTCTATATCTTTAAATAGCACCTCAGGGATTGGCCCTGCAATTGAATCGGTATTAATAGAATAAGGTTGAGATTGTGGCTCAAAGTAGGTGACTTGGTCGTTAATTCTAACCATTTCTAAGCCGGCACCATTAAGTAAACTTAAATGCTCTAACTCTGTTTCACCTTTCTTTGCATGCACCCAACGGTAGGGTTCCATGGCTTTGCCTTTAACCACCACAAAAGAGGCGTCAAAGTTTCGGGTATGCACTGCATTCGCCATTTTAAGTAGTAAATCTTTGGCGGGGTTTGTGTCGTCAGCAAAAGCATTAACGCTTAGTACTAACGACAGAACAAAAGTGATTACTTTCATTTAATTAGTTTTTTTCCTCTGGCGCTTTGTCACCATTTTGCGCTGTTTGCAAAGAGTGTGCAACACGTGCTTGACGTTGATGCTCTAAAACTAATGCACCAATGCGCTGCTGTTGTAGCTCACGTAAGCCTTGTTCTGCATTTTCTAGTGCCGGCTCCGATGAATAACTTACCGGCGATGCCATACCTGTTAGCGGCGTAGTTTGTAAAAGTGGTATTTCACTTTCTTGCTCGCCCGCACCTTGCGGTAAAGTATTTACACCAACAATAGCAAACATCGCAACACTTGCGGCAATAGCTAGCTGAGCAACTGGTTTACGCCAGTTAAAAGCAACCACTTTGTTATCTTGCTGTACAGTGGTTTGCTCACTCTGTTTAGATGTTGATTGAGTAAAATCAGCATATACAGGCTCACTTTCAAGTGCCAAAGCAATGTTATCGCTTATATCAATGTGTATGTCGTTGTTATTTTTTTGAGCACGCATCGCATCACCAATTAGCGCATATCGACCAAACGTTGCAACATCCTGATCAGAAATTTTACCCTCTGCAAGTTGTTGTTCGCCGTCAAGTAATGCTGATAACGTTTCGCTATCCAACTTGTTAACGTGTGCTTTTGTCATACTAAGACTCGCCTATTAATGGGTTTAATTTATTATCTATTGCTTCTCGGGCTCTAAAAATACGCGAACGTACGGTCCCAACAGGGCAATCCATTACCACGGCTATTTCTTCATAGCTCATCCCTTCGATTTCTCTTAGGGTAATCGCGGTTTTCAGGTCTTCAGGCAAACTATCAATCGTATTAAAAATAACAGCGCGTACTTCATCGCTTAAAAGTAAGTTTTCAGGGGATGCATTTGAACGCATCGAATCCGCACCGTCATAAAATTCGGCGTCTTCAGCGTCTATATCATTCGCTGGCGGTTTACGACCCTGAGCTACTAAATAATTTTTAGCACAATTAACGGCAATACGGTATAACCAAGTGTAAAAGGCGCTATCACCTCTAAAGTTTGGAAGTGCACGGTAAGCTTTAATAAAAGCCTCTTGTGCTACATCTGCAATATCGCCTTGGTTAGACACATAACGTGATATTAAACCGGCAATTTTGTTCTGATACTTCTTAACTAATAGGTTGAAGGCGTTTTTATCTCCTTGCTGGACCCTTTTTACAAGCGCTAAATCTAATTCCTGCTCGCTCATTCGAGCCGGTACTCCTCTGTTTGATTCTTGCTGGTTATTCATAGTGTCGCCATTGTTCACAAATACTCTGACCTCTTTATGAATAAAAAGTTCTGCTTAATATTATTTTTTTATAAAATAGTCTCAATTAACGGCGCTAAGCCATTAAAATCACTACGTAGTAATATGACAAATATGATACAACTACATTATTAAAAACAAATATTGCTCTAATTTGAGCATTGTAACCGCAAAGTACCTCTGACATGAACCAAAATAAACATCATATTGCTGATGTCGCTATTATAGGTAGCGGCGCTGCGGGCTTATCTCTTGCATTGTCTTTAGCTAACTATTGTAACGTTACTGTGATCAGTAAAGGCGCCCTTACCGAAGGCTCAACTCTTTATGCACAAGGCGGTATAGCCGCAGTATTTGATAAAAAAAATGACAGTATAGAATCCCATGTTGAGGATACACTTGATGCCGGTGGCGGCTTGTGTGACCGCGAAGCTGTACATTACACGGCAAGTAATGCACATGAGTGCTTACAATGGTTAATTGACCAAGGCGTGCCTTTTGATATGGAGTTTGATAGCAAAGGGAAAGAACGTTTTCATTTAACCCGCGAAGGCGGTCACAGTCATCGCCGTATTTTACATGCCGCCGATGCCACAGGTAAGGCCGTTCAAACCACGCTAATTAGCCAAGTTAAAGCGCATAAAAACATTACCTTGCTCGAGCAATATAACGCCATTGATTTAATTAGCGATAAAAGTCTGGGCAGAGCGGGCTCACACATACACGGCATGCATGTATGGAATAAAAAAGCGAAAAAAGTAGAAACCATTTCAGCTAAATTTGTAGCCCTTGCTACAGGTGGTGCAAGTAAAGTGTATTTGTATACTTCAAACCCTGATGTTTCAAGCGGTGACGGTATTGCTATGGCTTGGCGTGCAGGCTGTAGAGTAGCTAATATGGAATTTAACCAGTTTCACCCCACCAGCCTTTATCACCCTGAGCTGCAAAACTTTTTAATTACCGAAGCAATGCGTGGCGAAGGCGCCTATTTAAAGCGCCCAGACGGCACTCGCTTTATGAAAGACTTTGACGAACGCGAAGAACTAGCGCCGCGCGATATAGTCGCCCGTGCTATCGACTTTGAAATGAAGCGGTTAGGCGCTAACTGCGTTTACCTAGATATTAGTCATAAAGATAAAGACTTTATTATTGAGCATTTCCCTACTATTTACGCAAAATGTTTAAGTGTAGGGCTAGATATAACCAAAGAAGCCATTCCGGTTGTACCGGCTGCCCACTATACGTGTGGCGGTGTAATGAGTGACTTTAACGGTAAAACCGACTTAGATAACTTATACGCGGTGGGCGAAGTAGCCTACACAGGGCTACATGGCGCAAACCGTATGGCGAGCAACTCATTATTAGAGTGTATAGTGTTTGCTCACGCAGCTGCCAAAGACATTTTAAGTAAAATAGAGCATGCGCCTGCGCCTTTAGCGCTACCAAGTTGGGATGAAAGCCGCGTTAGCAACTCTGATGAAGAAATAGTAATTACACATAACTGGCACGAACTACGTTTATTTATGTGGGATTATGTTGGTATTGTGCGCTCAACTAAACGTTTAGAGCGTGCGCTGCATCGTGTAGAATTGTTACAGCAAGAAATACATGATTATTACGCTAACTTTAGAGTAAGCAATAACTTATTAGAGCTTCGTAATTTAGTGCAGGTATCTGAGCTAATTATAAGAAGTGCAATGGAGCGTAAAGAAAGCCGCGGCCTGCATTACACTATCGATTACCCTGAGCAAAATGAAAACCCAACACCAACTATTTTGACTCCTCCTCGCCATTAATCGCAATAAGTGCTGCGCGCTTTAAGCGCGCATAGCTTTGCTCATCAACACCATTAGCTGAAATTATTAACCAGTGGTGTTGGTTAAACCCCTTAATATGCAGCCAAACAGCATTTGTGAGTATTAAGGTTTTAGCGGTTATTTTTCCTTGAATTTTAAAGCGCCCACTTTCAAAGCGAACTGATTTGGGCTCTAATATAATAACGCCGTTAACGGGATGAATGGCCATTATTTTTTGCCACACCCACCAAGCTGCAATACCATTTAAAATCACACAAATAATAATGCTAAAAAAAGAGCTTAAATAAAGCCCTAATAAAACACTTAATAAGCAGAAAAACAGCACAACAGGCCGATGATCTGCTTTGTTATTTACAACCGTAAATCTATACACGAACTCGGTCTAGTATCAGCGACACCATAGTGTTGAGCTCTTTATCTTTACACTCTTCATGGCCCATAAACCAAGCAAATAAATCAGGGTCCTCTTGGGTTAGCAAACGCTGAAATACAGCCTGCTGCTGTGCATTTAACGAATCATAAGCCTGCTCTACAAATGGCATAAACAAAACATCTAACTCTAACATGCCGCGGCGACAAGCCCAGCGTATACGTGCTTTACTATGAATTTCAGTCATTTTAAACCTCATACTTAATTGCCCTGAGTTTAACAAATACACGCATAATTAGCAGCTATTAATCAGCGTTGAAAATAATAAAAACTGCCCTCTTGGTGGCTGTACCATAGGTAGTAACTGCGTTATTATGTCAGCTCACTTGTATTGCACAGAAGGTTTTTATGTCGAGCGTTTATGCATGTCCGTTATCTCACCAACTTATTAGCCTAACCGGTGCGGATAAATTGTCTTATCTTCACGGACAAATCACTCAAGATCTCAATAAACTATCTAACAGCAATTATTTATGGGCTGGACACTGTAGCGCCAAAGGTAAGCTTTGGGGTGTTTTTAAATTATTTTCTCACCAAGATAGTTACTATTTAGCAGGCTCAGAGCCTGAAATTGAACAATCTCTTAGCGAACTTAAAAAATACGCTGTATTTGCAAAAGTAGATATTAGTGTTTCTACGAATCGATTAATTGGTTTGATCAGCGACGATTTAGCCCCAGTCCTTGAAAAGCTAAATATTCACTTTGCTGATGGTGAAACAGCTTGCGACTTTCCAAGTGGTAAAGCATTAAAACTTGCTGATAACCGTGTTTTGTTAATGGTTGATGGGCAATTTAGTATGCCTGATGACGTATCAACATTAGATAACTGTGCGCTTTGGCAAGAAGCCGCTATAAAAGCAGGCGAGCCCCAGTTAAATAACGACGCTATTGGCGAGTACGTACCACAAATGGTAAACCTGCAGGCCATTAATGGTATTAGCTTTAAAAAAGGTTGCTATACCGGCCAAGAAACCGTTGCCCGTATGAAATACCTTGGTAAAAACAAACGCGCAATGTATATCGTTACCGGTAAAAGTGATGGACTACTAGAACACCCTGAGCTAGAAACCCAATTAGGGGAAAACTGGCGCCGTGCGGGCAAACTGGTTGCACAAAGCTATAACGAAACGAGCCAAACTTTATCTGGCCTTGTTGTGCTGCCAAACGACACTCAAAGCACCCAAGTGCTTCGTGCAAAGCACACACCTCAGGTAGAGCTAAGCATTCTGCCTCTACCTTACTCTCTTGAAGATGAATAAATAGGAATGACTATGATCGTTGCACCAAACACAGTAGTAAAAATGCATTATTCAGTATTGGATAATGACGGCAATACCATTGATAACTCATTCGATGGCGAGCCACTTGTTTTTATTATTGGCACAGGCTACTTAATTCCAGGCCTTGAAAACGCACTACAAGGCAAACAAGCCGGCGATACATTAAATGTAAAAGTAGAACCTGAAGAAGGCTATGGCGAGCGCCACGATAACTTAATGCAAGCGGTGCCTAAGTCTATGTTTGATGGCATGGAAATCGAAGTGGGTATGCAATTTAGAGCCTCTACTGACGATGGCGATCAATCTGTAATGATCATCGAAATCCAAGATGAAGACGTTATTGTTGATGGTAACCACCCTCTTTCGGGCATTACACTAAATTTTGATGTGGAAATTTTAGAAGTACGCGAAGCCACTCAAGAAGAACTTGCCCATGGGCATGTTCACGGTGAAGGCGGTTGTGGACACGAACATTAATAAGTGTAAAAAACATATAAAAAAAGCGCCAAAGGCGCTTTTTTTATAACATATTATTGTAGCTCGCTTTTGCCTGTGATTTAGGCTCTGCCGGGGGAGGTATTTCACCTGGGGTTATTTTACCTTCTAGGGCTGATAAAACACCTTGCTGATCGTTAGTTCCTACCCGATAAACACTGCCATCTTTTAAGGTTAATTGCACCGCGCTAAACCCCGATACAGAATACACCCAACCATCGTGCGTTATACGGATACCAATACCGTGGCGATATGAATTTTGCACCGCCTTGGCTTCTATTATATCGCTTAATATCAATTTTTGCCCCGCAACACCTGGCCCAAATGCCCAGCTAATTGTTTCATCAGTTACTTTAACGGTTAAACCGTGAAACAAAAACCCGACTAAAATTAATACTCCAGCGAATACCATTAAGGGTACATCTGCTCCAATTAAATTCCATGCTAAGGCAACAAAACCACCTATCCAAGCTAAAACAAAAAATATAAACACCGCATATTGCTTATGCTGATACATAACACTCTCTTAATTATTAAAAACTATAAACCAACGTGGCGCTTAACTCTGAATCGTATTTAAGGTTGTCATCTTCAGGCTTAGAATTATAACGATACATATAAGCAAATTTAAGTGATACAGCACCTATTACTTGGCTTATTAGCGCGGTTTCTGATTTTAAGCGCGAATTTAACCCTGATAATGATTGCTCAATACTGACATCTTGGTTAAAGCGCGTACGCTTTGACACTAAGCGCTCCCATTGCATTGCAATACGCACCAAATAACCGGTTTGGTTTTCATCTTCATCAACAACTTCCGTTTCGTCATCTGCAACAGAGCGATATAAACCAGGGCCAATATCAATATCAACTTTATTTTTTACGCCTTGATACACTCTTGCCCCATAACCGGTTGCCAACGTGCTTTTATAATCTAGGCCGCTAAATTTATCTTCTTCGTAGTCGCCATAAATAAAAAATGAGGAGTTTTTTACACCTACCTTGTAGTTACCCTGGGCAGAGACAAAAATACGGTCTGCCGTTACATCTGTTTGCCCGGTGTCATCGTTTTGATCGCGTTTATACAAGGTGTCTAACTTAAATTGGTTACGCCAATTTTCAAAGTCTTGATATAAATTACCTCTAAACTTAAAGCTAGTGGAGTTAGTATTACCTTTACTTAAAATTAAACCAAATTCAGTATCGCCATAGAGCATTTCACCCTTATGTAGCTCATGAATTTCTTCATCAGAGAGTTGTCCATATTCATGAAAGTCTTCAAATGGATCAACAGCCCAGCAACGGCTGCTAATAATTAAAAACAAGAATAGTAAATACTTATGCACGGTAAACTCACTTGCATACACAAACAAAACTGCTTACTCAGCGTGCTCTGTTTCTTTCCATAAAATATGACAAAACGGCGCGTCTTTATCACGGCTAATTAAAATCTTTGCAAATAACACATCATCGCTTTCAAACTCTAAACCCACCAGCACTTGCACAAACAGCTCTGGTTCTATTTCAAGGGCAACAAAATCTTGCCATTGGTCGTCAGGCTCGCCTTCTTCAATAAAGCCAAGCTCTTCTCGGTATTGATTAAAGTCCTCTACATCTTGTTCGCTTAGATTATTTGGCGCTAGCTCTAAAAAAATATCGTACGCCTGATGAGTAACTTCTTCTTCGCTGTATAAACGTGGGCCTGACATAGGTGGAACCTCAATGCTTGTAAAGTGCGCACATAATACCAAAAGTCACCTGCGTTTTGAGAAAAAACAGTTAAAAATAATGACTTTTTTGTTACCGGCTCATGTGTGGTTAAGCTTAATCAGTTACGACCCTGTAAGATAAAAATAATTCAATTTATTTTTTATTGTAAAACAAACCGTTACTTTACATAGTGCGCTGTACATCATAAGCTCAAATAGTTATTTACAGGAGTTAGCAATGATAAAACTAGAAAAACAACAAGGCATTGCCACCGTTACTTTAAGCCGCGCAGACAAACAAAACGCGCTTAGCTTTGATATGTTCATCCAATTAAATAAAACAATTAAAAATATAAAAAAGGATCGCGCCATACGCGCGGTAGTTATTAAAGGTGAAGGTAATCATTTTTGCTCTGGGCTTGATGTAGCGGGCGTTATGGCATCCCCCTTTAATATTGTAAAACTGTTATTTAAATGGCTACCCGGAAACCAAAATTTAGCCCAAAAAGTCGTTTTAGGCTGGCAATCTCTAAGTGTACCGGTTATTGCACAAATAGATGGCAACTGCTTAGGCGGTGGATTACAAATAGCCCTAGGAGCGGATTACAGAATAGTTAACAACAACGCCAAGCTTGCCATTATGGAAGCGCGATGGGGGCTGTGCCCTGATATGGGAGCAAATGCTGTTATTGCAGGCTTGGTTAAACGCGACCAAGCATTATGGCTTGCAAGCCATGCAAACCCAATTAGTGCGCAACAAGCAGAGCAGCTTGGCTTAGTGACGCAGCTTACAGGCGATACACAAACAGCCACGCAAAGCATGCTAAATACATTGCTTGAACGCTCACCAGATACCCTAGCTGCTATTAAACGTGTAACTCAGCAAAGCTATAAGCTTAATCAACGTAAAATATTAGCTAAAGAAACATTTAGCCAAATACGATTACTACTAAACCCAAACACTAAGAAAGCAATCGCTAAAGCAAAAGGTAAAACAGAAGTTACCTACAATAATGCAAAACGTTGGTAAGACTATCGCCCAATGCATGACCTACGCAAATTTGCTAAAGTTACCTTCTCATTTTATTTAAAGTTACTTAAATGAAGTACTTACTCAGCAGCGCTATTATTTTATTGTGTTTAGCTTTAGCTAAATTGATTATGCATATTATTGGCGGCAGCTTTCCTGCGCCGCTTCTTGCTATGGTTATTTTACTCATTTTACTGTTATCGGGCATTGTAAAAGAGCATCAGGTAAAACCCTTTGCATCACCTATTTTAAATATAATGCCAATCTTTTTTATTCCGGCGGGTGTTGGCTTTATAGAGCACTTGGGCCTTATAAAATTACATTGGCCATTTTTAATCTTTGTTATTTTTTTGGTGCCTACCAGTACGCTGTTACTGGTAAGTGCAGTTATGGCCTATTTTAAAGGTAGGAAAAATAATGACTGACCTGCACCTAACCTTATGGTGGCTAACCACCCCATTCATTATTGCCTTATTTTTAGCGCTTAGAGCGTTGAATAATAATTGGCAGCATAGCGTATTAAAATCACTAACAAATCCGGTGTTTTTAAGTATTGCTATTATTGCTTTGCTGCTCGTTAACTTAAACCTGCCTTACACGCAATTTGCTTCTCACAGCCAGCTACTTAGCTGGTTATTAGAGCCCGCAATCGTGGCATTAGCACTGCCTTTATACCAACAATTTATTCATATTCGCAAAAACTTATTACTCATAGTAAGTACCTGTAGCTTAGGAATAATTAATGCCACATTTGTCGCGTTTATACTGAGTGTGTTATTTGACGTGCCAAACAACTTAAGCGCTTCCGTTGCTGCTTTAAGTGTAACTACGCCTATTTCATTAATTGTCACTGACTCACTAGGGGGTATTAGCTCACTTGCCGCCGCTTTAGTTATTTTCATAGGGTTGCTTGGGGCGTTATTTGGCCTAATACTTTTTAAGTTGGTGGGCATTTACAACCACCAAGCACAAGGTACCGCAATGGGCACAGCTTGCCATGCTATAGGCACGGCCGCAGCACTTGCTGAGCATCCAAAAATAGGTGCGTTTTCATCTGTTGCTATGGCTTTAAGCGCTTTATTAACAGCCATTATAGTGCCTATGCTCTATCCATTTTTAGTCAACACTTTGCTATAGTTAACAAAAAATAGCATTACCACCATTTAAAGAGCCCACTATGATCAGTTCTGAGATAGAACAATTTGAAAAATACTACACCATGCTCACTGAGTATTTAGTTACCTACAGCATGCAAATTGTAGGCGCTATTTTTATATTACTACTGGGTTTGTGGGTAGCTAAAAAAATAGCCAATGTAGTTGCCAGCTTAATGACTCGTCATAATATCGACGTCACTTTAACTAATTTTGTAAGCAACGTAGTTAAGGTATTGCTTATTGTTATGGTGGTTATTATAGCGCTGGGCAAAATAGGGATAAGTGTTACCCCATTTGTGGCAGCCATAGGTGCAGCGTCTTTAGGTGCTGGTTTAGCACTACAAGGCATGCTATCTAACTATGGTGCAGGCCTTGCCATTATAGCTACACGCCCTTTTGTAGTTGGCGATACCATTGAGGTTAAAAATGTAAGCGGCCAAGTAAAAACGATTGAGCTTGGTTACACCATTTTAATAGATGAAGAAAAAGTAGAAATCACCATTCCTAACAAACATATAATGGGCGAAATAATTCATAACTCATTTAGTTACTCATTAGTTAAAGGTGAAATAGATATTGCCTATAGTGCATGTGCTGATACAGCTATTAGTCTTATTGAAGAAGTACTCAAATCGCACGAGTTAGTAGCTCAAAACCCTCACTCACAAATAGGCATAGAGCGCTTTGCCGATAGCGGTGTTACTATTAGTTACAGGTATTGGGTGCCTACTACCAAAATAATCGAAACAAAACTCGCTATTAACGGTGGTGTTTATAAAGCTATTAACAACGCTGAAATTGAAATACCGTTCCCACAACGCGTAGTGACCATAAATAAAAACGATATTTAACCTTTAAACTTAGTAGGTAATGCAGTATTGCATTACCTACATCACTAGGGCGTGTTGATCTTTGCGGATTGAAATTTGTTCAATCTAGGGGCGATTAAATCGCGGCGCGAGGTTCGTAACCTAGTGGGCTAAGTAAAAACCGAGTAACAAAGAGTTTATCGCCCCTAGGCAGAACCCGAAGGGCAGCGCATGTTTGGCATTTATGCTGCGTTATCGCCTATTTATGGGGAGTACTTCATAGGCTCTACCTTGCCTAAAAACAAAACATACTGCTGCAAATTCAACCATCAAAGATCAACACGCCCTAAACTTCCCTTTCTTAGCAAAAACTCTTTTTGTGTTTGTTGTTTATTCTGTAATATAAATAATTAGTTAAATAACTATTTATTCTCTCGCTTTAATCACACAATAACAATAATGAGCCATTATGAATCGCAGCCCCTTTTACTTAGGTGATTGGCAAGTCAATCCCCAGTCAAATACCGTTCAGCGAGCAGGTAAAACTAAGCAATTAGAACCTAAAGCCATAAATGTATTAGTGCACCTATGTTTGCAAAAAGGTGAAATAGTCACCAGCGATGAGCTATTAGATCATTGTTGGAAAAATATTGAAATTGGCGATAACCCGCTACATAAAATCATTACTCAGCTACGAAAAGCCCTTGGCGATAAAGCAAGTGAGCCCACCTACATAGAAACTATTCGCAAACGTGGTTACCGGATTATTGCAAAACTTGAGTTTCCATTAGCCGATGACATAACAGCAACTGAAAACACGTGGCAAGGCGGCTCTCCTTTTTTAGGTTTAAGCGCATATAATCCAACGGATACACACTTGTTTTTTGGCCGAAATAAATCAGTATCTACCTTGCTTGAAAGAATATCGAGCCAAGTTAATTTTGGACGCGCATTTTGTTTAATCCTAGGCCCTAGTGGCACAGGTAAATCATCATTAGTTAATGCAGGTATACTGCCAAAGTTACTCGACGAGCGAGGCTATAACGGCATCGGAGTTCTTTCTTATTGTCAGCTCGATTTTGCAGATGTACATAAAGATAGGCTTTTTTTAGATTTAGCCTCTGCGCTACTCGACTGGGATATAAACAATCAACCTGTGTTCGAAGGATTAAGCGCGCAAACACTTGCAGAACAACTAGAATTGGCAATAGATGGCGTAATTAACGCCATACAAGCTGCACTAAGCAAAATCTCTACACAACTTAAAACACCGCAATTATTTTTATTTATAGACCGTTTAGAAGTACTACTTTCCTCGCCACTATTTAGTAACGAAACACGTAGCCACTTTTTATCAGTTATTGAGCACTTAGCAACGTCTAAAGCGGTGATTGTATTTAGTGCGTGCAGAAACGATTTTTATCCTTTAGTGGTAGAGCAACCAAGCCTAATGGCTGGCAAAGCTAATGGCGCGCATTACGACTTAACACCACCTAACAGGCACGAGCTTCAACAAATTATTCGCCTGCCAGCAATAACCGCTAATTTAACGTTTTCACACGACCCGCAAACCCAAACACCACTGGATGAAATATTATGCGCCGATACCGCCAATAACCCCGACGCACTACCCATGCTGCAATACACACTGCAAGAGCTGTATTTACAGCGCAGTGATAATAACGAACTGTTACACAGTGTGTATGAAAAACTTGGCGGTATTGAGGGCGCCATAGGCAAAAAGGCAGAAGATGTATTTATAGGACTTTCTAAAGCGCAACAACAGCAACTAAAAAGCGTGTTATCACAATTAATAACGCTAAACCCTGATGGTAAAACTATTACTAGCCGCGCAGCGCGCTGGAAGGCATTAACTAATACCAACCAAAAAGAGCTTGTTCAAGCCATGGTCGATAGCCGCTTATTTGTATCGCACTTACAAAACCAAGAGGCCTGTTTTAGCCTTGCGCACGAAGCATTATTACGTCAATGGCCGCGCGCAAAACAGTGGATAAGCGATCACAAAGATGCATTAGCAATAAAAAGTCGCTTACAACACCAAGCGCAAAATTGGATAGATGAAGGTAAAAGTAGTGCTTACCTTCTTGCGCCAGGTAAACCGCTACAAGAAGCGCAGCTATTGCTTAGCGACAAACTGTTTAAATTAGATGATAACGAGCACGCTCTTATTAAAAGCTCTGTAAAAAAAACAAAAACAAAAATAAGAGTAAAGCGAGTGACCCTTGCTCTATTATGCTTGCTTACATTTACCGCGTCATTAATGAGCTTCACTAGCTTTAAAGCCCAACAACATGCGCAAAAAAAACAGCTTGAGGCAGAAAGCTTGCTGGGGTTTATGGTCGGCGACTTTGCCGACAAACTACGCAGCGTTAAACGTATGGACTTACTTGATGGCATTAGTAATAAAGCACTTGAGTATTTTACAAATCAAACTGACGAATCAGGTTCAGTCTTTAGCTTTAGCGATGATAAAGCACAATTTAACAACCGTTTTCAGTACGCACAAACCCTTGAGGCCATGGGGGAAGTGGCCTATTCCCGCGGTAAAACCGATGAAGCCTTCACCGCCTTTAAAAACGCCCGCATTCGCCTTGAGGCATTATTAAAAATCCAGCCAAGCAACTTAGAGTTACTAACGCTTGCCGGTGCCAATGCCTTTTGGCTCGGCCAGCTCCATTATGATAAAAGTGATTACGCTGCCACTGAGCCATTATTTAAAAAGTACCACTCTTACAGTGAAACCATGTATGCGTTAGCACCGAATGATTTTAACTCGATTATGGAGCTATCGTATTCGCATAATTCGCTGGGTTCTTTATACACAGAGAAATTTGACTACAGCGCTGCAAAACAAAGCTTTACAAAGTCACTCACCCTTAAAAACAAAGCGCTTATGCTTAAACCCAATAATAAAAACTTATTGCGCGATAAAGCAGATACCATTAGCTGGCTTGCTAAAACCGAAGAAGGGCTCGGTGATTTTAATGCCGCGCTAACCATGTATGTAAATGCCTCAAGTGAATTGTCAAATATGCTATTGAATTATCCCGATGATGCAAGTTTATCAAGCAGTTTAGCTTATACTTATATTCAGCAAAGCTATCTTTTAAGTTATTTACCCAATAGACAACCTGCTTACGAAAAAGCACAGCAAGCCACTAATACAATTAATAACGCTATATTGCAGGATCCAAAAAGTAAGTACTTTCAAGATTCATACTATCGCTTTTTAGCCTATCAATTGATGCTTTCAGCCGATAAAAATATTAATGAACAAGTAAATGAAATTATTAAATTTGTCAAAAATCAATACTTCGACAATAAATTTATTATAAATACACAAGTAAGCCTTATACACTATTTTATTGATAGGTTGTCACAGCACAAAGCACAGGAGTTATTAATTGCGCTGGAGAGTGATACAAACTATCAAGAGTACATAGCTAATCAAATGAAAATTGGCGATAACATAATACCGATACGGGTTAATTTACTTAAAGCTAAGTTAAGTACAACCAGCAAGCAGCGAGAACAGTTTTGCTTAAATGCGCTTCAAGCCATTATTAAAAAAGCAGAAAAAGATCAAAGTGTTCATATCACATACCCGCTGGTACAGGTGTACACTTGCTTAAATCGAGCTGACGAAATCCCCAAAATAAAAGCAAACCTAGTAAAACTAGGTATTACTAATTTTAAACTATGACTATGAATAAAAGGGAAACAATATGAATAACACTCAAGAACAAATTCACTTTACAGTTAAAATTGTACTAGATAGTGACAACGAAGCTAACTTTACATACTCCATAGATGGTAAAGAAGTGACTGGCGGCGGAGTTGTAAGAACCGAGACCGCGGGCATTTATAGTTTAGATGAAGCCACGTTTGCTAGAGGCTTTTTATTTACTGGCGCCACTATCACCAATGTTAATAAAGAAACACCTTGCGCCCAAGACTTTAGCTTTAAAGTAAGCGATAACGGCCGCACAATTACTATTATCGATACCGATGAAAACCCAGGTACTGCCTGTTTGATATTTAATGTTGAGTGCAACGGCACAGCCTATGAAAGCACTGATCCGCAAGTTGAAAATAGAGGAGAACATTAATTAACAACAATTAATTTCTAAATTGCACAGGGCTGATTTACTCCTGTGTAATTAATTTATAACAAAACCGCCTTTTAGCTATCAGCCAAAAAAACATAATAAAATAAGCAACTTAAACCAGAAGGTTACCGAAAGGTTTAAAACCCATAAATTGAATAAACTGCTAGACATCAAGTTTCATTAACAATAAAAAATGAGCAAAACCATGTCTAATAATAATGAAAATAGCAGAGAAAATAACACCGACAACGCTGTATCTGCATTAATGAGCAGCATTTCTAATACCGTTAACAATGAAAAAATAAGCGCGATTATTAATGTTACTAATGTGATGGCCGATGCTATTTTTATTGTAAATGCACACGGTGTATTTGAGTCTGTAAATCCGATTGCTGCAAAGTTTTTTAATATGCCACTTGAGGCCTTAATTGGTAAAAAGTGGCAATCGTTTTTACAAGAGCAATATAGAGACGATTACAATTACATGTTTGAAAGTTGGAAAAACAATTATCAAACGCCGCTTAACCATGGTCCTAAAGAAGTAAAAATAATTAAAGCAAATGGTAACTTTTTAGATGTTGAGTTATCTATATCATGTTTACCCGAATCGGTAGTCGCAAATACCCCACTTTTTATTTGTATAATGCATGATATTTCAAAGCACGTTAAAAAGTATAAAGTACTGGAAAATGTAGCCAAGCTCGATCATCTCACTGGCATTGCTAATCGTTGTACTTTAGAAAAAACCATCATTAAAAATTGGCAAGAGTGCATAGTTAACAAGCAGCCTCTTAGCTTTATACTTATTGATATTGATTACTTTAAATTATTTAACGACAACTTTGGCCATGTAAAAGGTGATAAGTGCCTTCAAAAAGTCGCACGTACAATAGAAGAATGCCTCCCCTCTAAAGACAGTTTAGTTGCTAGGTATGGCGGTGAAGAGTTTGCCGTTGTACTACCTCGTTCGCACATTTCAAATGCACAAATGATTGCTAAGCGCATCCAAGATAAAACTCTAAATATTAACTTTAGAGATATTGGTCTACCTGCAAGCGTAAAAATAAGTGTAAGCCAAGGTCTCGCATGTGAATATAATAATCAATATAGAACATTTGAAGCTTTGATATCGGCTGCAGATACGGCACTGTACAGAGCAAAGTCAGAAGGTAGAAATAAACTATGCATTAGGTAGGTCTGGGTAACGTTTTGCGTTAAAAGAAACATTACCCAGACTTTCATATTAAGCATATTACACGGAGTTACTTATAACAGTAATAAACTACCTAACCCTAAAAAGGTCACAAACCCAACTATATCGGTAACGGTGGTTAATATTACAGAGCCTGAAAGCGCAGGGTCAATTTTCATTTTATCTAATATAGACGGGATCACTACGCCCGCTAACGATGCTGCCACTAAGTTTAGTAAAATAGCGACCGTTATAGTAATACTTAGCATTATGTCGCTAAACCATACAAATGTTAGCGCACCAATCACAATAGCCCACACTAAGCCATTTACCGCCCCCACACGCAGTTCTTTTTTAAGCAACGCATTACGGTTTGAGTCAGTTACTTGGCCAAGTGCAAGGCCACGCACTATAACGGTAAGTGTTTGACTACCAGCTATTCCGCCCATAGAGGCAACCACAGGCATTAACACAGCAAGTGCAACAACTTGCTCTATTGTTGCACCAAATAAACCGATAAACCATGAGGCTAAAAAAGCGGTGGCTAAATTTATACCTAGCCAAATTCCACGGTTTTTGGCACTTTTTTTTACGCTTGCAAATAAATCCTCATCTTCGCGTAAACCACCCGCTTTAGCTGCTGCTTCATCGGTAATTTCTTGGCGTAATTCGTATGCTGATGCAATAGTTAAGCGCCCAACGAGTTTATTGTCGGAATTGACTACTGGCATGGCCATTTGCTCAGAATGAATTACAACCTCTGCTGCTTCGTATAAATCATCATCCGCATGCAACAAAGGAAAGTCATGATTTGCAAGTGCCAGTAAACTATCACCCTCTGAGGCTTTAATTAAATCATTTATGGCAAGCTCACCAATTAAACTCCCCTGTCGGCTTACTAAATAAATCACTTCGCTGTATTGCGGTAAGCCTTTGTGTAGCAGCTTTTTAACACTTGCAATGGTTGCTTTTTCACTCACTTTTAAAAAATCAAAACCTACCCAGTGGCCTAATTGCTCTGGCGGGTATTGCTGCGCAAGGTCGTATTGCTTTGTTTGTGCTTCATCAAGCTGCCTTTTAGCATAATCAACAAAGCGCTCAGGTATAACCTCTTCAAGCTCAAGTAACTCTTCAACGTTAACTTCATCTAATAGTTTATAGGCATCGCTATCGTCTAAGGCTTGCAGTAACCATAAACAGCTATCTTCACTGAGTGTTACAAATATTTCATGCTGGGTATCTTGTGCTAAAAGCTGCCAAATTTCGAGTCGTTGCTCTTTTGGTATTGCCTCAAAAAGCAACGATAAATGCTCACTAGAGAGATTAAGCTGTGCATCGGCTAAAAGCTGGCTTTTTTGCTCGCTCGTTTCGCATTGTAATAAATCATTTATGAGCTGTTGAAGTTGGTCAACTGGGTATTCAATCATCTTAAAGCCTTAAAAACTATAAAAAGTTGCTATGTTAAGAGTGTACATTAGCTGGAATAAATTGTACTAAAAGAACAGCGTAAAACTAATTTTTGCGCATTGTAGAGACAAAAAGAAACATGCCCTACAATTAATTTAAAAATAGTTAAAAGTAATTTATTTAACCCCATTTAAATTACTCGTTTACCTATTAAAGAAAACTAATTTAACTTTATTATTAGCTAAACTTTGTGCAAATAATGTACATAGCAAAGCTTGCTATTAAACATAAATTAAGCCTATTTAGCGTTTAACACTAAAGCCTAAAACAAGGTTACTTTATAAAGCTATGAGTAGGTGTTTAGGCATAAAAAAAGCCCATAACAGCACGCTATTATGGGCAAAGTCACACAATGAAAAAGAGAAATTAGAACCTATCTGTAAAGCTGCGAATTAAATCAGAATCAATAAGCTGTGTTACAAGTGCAGCGCCCCACGCATAGGCACGTTGAACGGGGTACCCTTTAAAAATCCAACGTTTACGTACATGGTTAAAGCGCTGTAAGTAATTCTGCTTAGCTTGTGGTAGTGGTGTATCGCTAAGTTTATCCCATGCCTTATATACGCCCGACATGTCGCAGCCGCGCATAAAACGCTGTAACCAACGCGGAAAACGAGAAAAGCTAATCGTTGACTGAAAGTCGATAATATAAGGCTTACCATCGCTGCCGCACAAAATGTTACCCATATTACGCAAGTCTAAATGTACGATGCCTTGGCGATGCATTTTGGCTACTTGGCGCTCTAGATCTGCAAAAAAACTAGCCGGTAAAGTTTTACCTTGATGCATTAAATTTCTCAGTAGCGTGCCTTCAATATAATCGTACGCAACAGCAATGGGTGATAAACGACTAAAACGATTAGCAACCGCATCAAGGTTTGCTAAACGGCTTAACCCCTTGTACTCCTGATTTACTGAAAATCGTGCAAAAGTTTTACGAACAAACCATGGGCTTTGGCTAAAGTCCTTAACTATTAAATCAAATTTGTCATCTTGGTATCTGTATACAATTGCGTTCGCAAAACGGCCTTTATGTACAACACTTAAATGCTGTTGCATAAATTCGTGTTCTACAAACTGCCGCTGCAATTGCGTTAACAAATTACTCTCAACCACAACAAATCTAACAAGCTGATAACACTAATTACCTAGGCAACTATATAACCAAGGTTAGATTTCTCGTACAATACGATTCAGTACTTAGCAGGCTAACTTTTTATTGAAACAGTATCGCTTAAATGTTGATAATCTATTTGGCAGGTGAATCTAAATTGGTTATTGCTTTAAATAATAAATCTATAACTTGCTGTTTTTCATCATCAGAGAATCCATTAAGCGCTTTGGCATATACCTCATTTACCAAAGGCATTATTTGCGGGTACAACGCTTTGCCCTTTTCACTTAAACCTAAAATGGTAGAGCGCTTATCGAACTCGCTCTGAGTCTTTGCAATAAGATCTTTTTCTTCAAGGCGCTTTAGCAAGCGGCTCATAGCACCTTTATCGTAAACCATGTGCTCACACAGCCCAGCTAATGTATTTACCGACCCTTTTGCTAACAACACCACCACAATATATTGAGCCGACGTTAAACCCATTGGCTGAAGTTGGGTGTCGATATGAGCAGAAAGCTTTGAGCGTAAAAACGAAATTACTCGCCCTAAATCTTGCTCAGGTATTAACTGTTCTCGGTTACAGCTATTCATCGAAGGCATATTTTGCATATATACGGGTACTCTATTTAATCAAATGCGTGTAATAGACTACACAAAAATAATAAAATTCCATAGGTTACTTAGTTTTTTAAACTAAAAAGCCACAACGTTAGCTGTGGCTATATATGTTTAATAATTAGATTACTGACTAAATCTTAAATTGCCCTACCAGTTGCCCAAGGCTTTCACCTCGCCCTGCTAAATGCTGACTAACCGACGCCGTATCTTTACTTGCCTGGGTTAGTTCATTAACTATTTCTTGAATAGCAAATATATTACGATTAATTTCCTCTGTTACTGAGCTTTGCTCAGTTGCAGCCGTTGCTATTTGGGTACTCATATCATTAATGGTGGTAACCGATGTAGTTACAGCGCCTAAGCTTTGTGAAATATCACGCGATGACTCAACAGAACGATTACAACTTAATTGACTTGCTTGCATAGCCTCTACTGCGGCACTCACTAAGTTATGTAACTCGCTTAGCATTTCACTTATTTCAAGTGTACTTACTTGAGTTCGACTCGCTAAGCTTCTTACTTCGTCGGCTACAACTGCAAAGCCACGACCTTGCTCCCCTGCACGCGCGGCCTCAATTGCGGCATTAAGAGCAAGTAAGTTTGTTTGCTCAGCAATACCACCTATAACACTCAATACACTATTAATTTTTTTAGATTGGTCACTTAATGAGTTAACCTGATCCGCTGCAACATTAATTTCGCCCATTAATTTTGATACTTCACTTAGTGATATATCTACACACTCTTGCGCTTTTGCAACCTCTAACGTGGCCGCTTGTGTAGACTCTGCTACTTGTGTGGTGTTTTGCGCAACCTCATGTGATGTTGCCGACATTTCAGTAATTGCTGTGGCTACTAAGACAGTTTCATGATTATGATTAAGTAATTTATTTTCAAATAATTTAGTTTGTTTGTTTATATCACTTGAAGCTATTTTTACATCTTCTGTCACATCGGCCACATTAGTAATAATACTTTGTAGTTTACTTACAAACACATTGAACGATTCACCTAACTGACCTATTTCATCGTTAGTATCTATGGTTAATCGTTTTGTTAAATCGCCTTCGCCTTTAGCGATATCATCTAAGTTTTGGCCCATTCTCAAAATTGGCTTAACCATAGTATTTGAAGCAATTAACGCACCCACTAAAGTAAGCGCTAACCAAAAAAAGGCAATGAGTAAAAGTGTCGTTATTTTTTCTCGAGTATGGGATTTCATTGTTTGTTGATAATTTGCAAGCTCAGCTTCTATATCATCCATATAAGCGCCGGTACCAATCATCCAGTTGGTCCCCGGAATCATTGCTGCATAGCCAATTTTTTCTACCAAGCCTGATGTATTCGGCTTTTGAAAATGATAACTAAATGCTCCTCCACCTTTTCGCGCTTGCTCAAGCAATCCTACAATTATTTTTTTACCATTAGGGTCTGTCATCCCTATTTTATTTTTACCTTCAATGGCGTCGCCTAACAGGGCATGAAATACACTCACGCCGCTAGTGTCGTAAATAAAAAAATAACCATCGTCACCAAAGGTAAGTTTCCTTAGTGTATCTTTAGCTATTTGTGCCGAGGCGTTATCAAGCTGATAGCGCACTAACTTACTTGCAATCTCTACTTCAGTAGCAAGCAAGGTGTGTTTATCTTTAATTAATTTAGATTTAATTGTATGAAAATTTTGCTGTTGGTTTTGCGACTCTAAATAATATGAGCTGGCCATTAAACTAATTAATAATAATGTTAGTGGCAAAATAGCGAGTAGTAACAATTTGTTTTTTAAGCTTAAGTTACTCATTAAATCTCCGGCATAAGTGCTTAATTTTTTTAACTGCTTACTTATAAAATGCCTGAAATTTGGGTGATTTTTATCGTGTGTAAAATTTCACTAACTAGCAGCTTTACCCGCAAAAGTTTGTATGCAGGCGATTAATTTTATAAGTAAAAGATAGTGTCAAAGTACTGACAAAGAGGCGAGTATTATAATTTTAAAAATGCAATTTAGATACACATTATAACGCGACATTAGTCTTATTGATGCGTCCAAAATTCATTCAATTTAGCCGCTTAAACCCACAGTTAACTTAGCTTTTAAGCTTAAACCTACTAACGGTACACACGCTTATTTTAGCTATAAATAAAATATTAAAGAATAACTTATGCTGTAGCATTAACTATAAGGTATGAGCGGCTCTTCAATAGAAACAATTAAGTAGCCATGTATTTTTATTTAACATATAATCATCACAATTCTAATAATAAATACCTACACCCAAAGCGGTACAATGTTTAACGTTAATGATGGTTTTATAAAATAATAATGAAATACTTTTTATACTTAACGTTGTTCATCTGTTCGAACGTATTTGCTCAGCCTAGCAAAAATAGTATTGCCTTTTACTACTCATCTCCTATGCCTTTGGCTGAAATGACTTTTTATTCTCGGGTTGTTGTACAGCCAGAGCTTGTCACTAAATTTGAGCTTGATTGGTTTAAACAGCGCAACATAGCTGTATATGCTTATTTAAGTGTGGGTGAGTCGTTTAATGAAAGTGAATCATCGCTTGCATTAAATCCTCATTGGAATAGCCATATTTCCGATTTAACAGCAAAGCATTGGCAAGAGCACCTACAAACTCAAGCTAAACAGTTACAACAGCGCGGTTTTAGTGGTTTATTTTTAGATACTCTTGATAGCTATCAGCTATTAAAACCCGACTATGATAAACCCGCTCAGCAGGCAGGTTTAGTAAACATCATAAAAGACTTATCAAATACCTTTAATAAGCACCTTATTTTAAACCGAGGGTTTGAGCTACTACCAAAGCTAAGTGGGTATGCTCACGACTTAGTCGCCGAGGGTTTACTTAGCCACTTTAACCCCAGCGACAACAGCTACAAACTAACCACTAAAAGCGACCAAGATTGGCTGAATGCCCAACTCAAAAAGGCGCAACAACTCGGCTTCAATGTACAAGTTATAGATTATGCTAAGCCAAAACAACGCCTAGCAATGGCTGAAAAAATTATCGCCGCGGGCTACGCTCCGTGGGTAACAGACGGCCACTTACAAACTTGGGGAACATCGGCTATTCAACCTGTCCCCAGGCGCATTTTAATTCCGTACAATAGTGACGTGAAGCCACTTATATATACAACCGTGCATTTAAAGCTTGCAACCCTTATTGAATATTTAGGGTATATACCTGATTACATTGATATGGCGACCACTCAGTTACCAAAGGTTGATACCGCCTTACATGCTGGAATTATTTCTTGGACTACGAGTGATGTATTTTATGATGTTACGGTAATAAAATGGCTAGAAGATAACTTAGGAGTTGTACCGCAACTTGTATTAGGTGAGTTACCATCGTCAAATAAACTATTACAAAGTTTAGGCGTAGAAATAATTAGCACAGCGCCACAAGAGCCTTTTTCGTTGTCATATATGGCGCCGTGGCTTAAAGGTGAGTCGGCAATGCCTCCACCTATAATAAAACCATACTTATTAAAGCTGACAGCACAAGCAAAAGCGCTTATCTCTATAAGATCAGCAGATGATCAAACTATTATCCAAGCAAGTAAAACCAAGTATGGAGCATTAATATCAGCACCTTGGCTTATTGATACTTTACCAATGGAAGGAAATCGCTGGGTGGTAGACCCTAAAAATCTATTAACTCAAGCTATGGGCCTGCCGCCTATACTTGCGCCAGATACAACAACATCAAGCGGCCGCCGTATGTTAACCCTGCATATTGATGGTGATGGCTTTACAAGTATTGCTCACTTTGCGGGTAAACCTTACGCTGCAGAAGTTATTCGTGATGAAGTGATTAAAAAGTATAAATTACCTCTTACCTCGTCCGTTATTCAGGCCGATATTGAGCCTAACGGGCTACATGCAGGAGATAGCCCAAAGCTTGAAAAAATAGCAAAAGAAATTTTCGCACTGCCGTATGTTGAAGTTGCCTCACACACTTATAGCCACCCTTACTTTTGGACTGCGCTTTCTGGACGCAAGGAAATAAACATAGATGATACCGACTACGGCTTTCACTTAAATATACCAGGCTACAACGAGATAGATTTAAATAAAGAAATAACTGGTTCAATAAATTATATTAATGAGCGGCTAGTCCCTAAAAACAAAAAAACAGTGATGATGCTATGGTCGGGCGATGCAACACCAGGTCCAAAAGCGCTTGAGCTTGCGCGTGATGCTGGCGTTTTAAATGTTAACGGAGGCAATACCAACGTTAATGCAGATAACCCAAGCCTTACACATATATCGCCCATTGGTCGCCCTGAGCGTGATTTGCTGTATCAAATATACGCCCCAATTTTGAACGAAAATGTTTACACCAACTTGTGGCATGGGCCCTACTATGGCTTTAAACGTTTGGTAGAAACCTTTGAAATAACCGAAAAACCATATCGGCTCAAGCCTTATACTATTTACTACCATTTCTATTCTGGCGAAGTACTCGCAGGCCTTGATGCCCTGCATTACAATATGGATTACGTGTTAGCGCGCCCTAATACTCCCGTGCATTTAAGTCATTATGCAAAAATAGCTAAAGATTTTTATTTTTCGGCTTTAGCAAAAAACGCTACTGACGAGTGGCTGTACAGCTCTAAGTATATAAAAACACTTCGCTTACCTGATGTATTTGATGTACCAAACATAACCAGCAGTAAAGGCGTTTCTGGCGTTACAGCTAAAGGTAACTACATTCATATTACAGATGACATAGCACATATTAACTTTGATCACTCACAGCCCGACACACAACCTTATTTAATCTCTGCAAATGTGGCATTCACTAATTGGCAGGTAAATGGTGCGGTAAGTTTTAAAGCATGGGTTGAGGCTAAAATAGATCTTAAAAATGCCCAGCGTTGCCAATTTATATCCCATTTAGGTAAACGTTATAAAGGCAAAACGTATGCAGGGACTACACAATTTACAATCCCAGAAGGCGACTTTTACGGCTACTTAAATTGTAATGTAGAGGCACAATAGTGATTAATAAAAAACGCCCTCACTTAGTCTCGCTTAAAACTATTTTAATCATTTTAGCGGTAAGTTGCTTTGCACTTTATGCGCTGTTTCCACATACGTTGTTTTTTGAAGACGATTCACTTTCGCAAGATTATACCTTTGAAAAAACATACTTAAATGCCGCTTTAAGTACCGACCCTAATAACGAAAAGTTACGCGCTAAAAAAGTAGCTATTCACCTTGGTTTAAATGAGTATTCAGAGGCAACCACTGAACTTGAAAAACTGCCTAAAAACGATAAAAAAACAGAACTTGAAATTAAACTTTTGTATGCACTGTGGGTTGATAGCGGCGCAAAAAAAGATGATCGCTTTGAAGAGCTCACCCTTAAACTTGCGGCTTTTAAACACTGGGATAACGAATTATTAAATATAGCAAAAGCAACAGGGTTAAATGCAAGCGTTGCCCGCTATTATGAGCAAAATAAACAGCCTTTATTAGCGGCTGATTTTTGGCTAGGTGCAGGGGAGCCCGCTAAGGCCCTAGCTATTTATAAAAAGCATATTAATGCTGATGTTGCAAAAAAAGCGATAGACACCGCACTTGGCGCTAACAACCCAAAACAAGCGTACACCTGGTGGAAAAAATACGGCGATATAGCCAACGCAGAGCGTACCTTATATTTTGCAAATCTTACTGGTGATGACGAAGCGGCGTTAAAAGCCGTAGAAAAACTTTTAAAAGCACAACCTAATAACACTGAGTATTTAACTAAAGCCATGCATTTACGCTTAGCCAACGGTGATGCAAATGGTGCCGAGCAATTAATAAGTAAACTATTAGCTAAAAAGCCAAACGATAAAGAATTGAGGCTCCTAAACTGGAAAATTATGCGCTGGCAAAATAAGCCTAAACAAGCGCTTAAAGAATTTAAATGGTTAATGGCCAACAAAGCCGTAGATGTAGCCATGTTAACCGACAGTATTAATGACGCCAATGCACTTTACTTGTACCAAGATGCAAACGACATTTACGAATACAAAGCGCAAAATAGACAGCTAAAAGGCAACGGGTTTGCTAATTGGATGCAAACCAACGAATTTATTGGTAACGCCAAACAAGAGCTCAACCACATAGAGCGCTATGAGCAAATTAACGGTAAAACGTCACTTTCGCAATTTTGGAAAGCCAAAGTACTCCACGATACAGGTAACCTTGCAGGTTTAAGAGCCTTGTGGCCAACTTACCAAGGCCCTAAAAATGAAGAAGATTTACTTTGGCTTGCTAGAGCGCACTGGCTGCATAACGACTTCGCGACCGCATTAGCTATTTTAAAACAAAAAAAACAGAGCACTGATGATGAGTTTTGGAGTGCGCGCATTGATATGGCAATGCGCGTAAAAGATAAACAAGAAGAACTGTTTGCGCTTGAGCAACTAAAGAATATTACCCCGCTTAGCGTTGGCGATATGCTGCATTACCAGCAACTAAAATTTGCAGGCAACCCAACAGGCTTGTTAGATTATTTATGGCAACAAACGCCACTTACCGATAGGCAACTTATACAAATAACCCTATTAAGCACCCAAATAGGTGATGAGCAGCATGTAACGCGTGCACATCAAGCTCTTGAAAAGCAGCGCTACAATAAAGCGCTTTACCCAGCGTGGCTGGTATTATCGAGCTGGTATCAAAATCAAAGTGACTTAAATTATGCCTACACCACGCTCAACCGTGCTGCAAAACTTAGTGAATACAACCCTGATGTAGTGTTGGCCCAAGGCTGGCTTGCATTACAAATGCACGACACCATTATGATTGAGCGCATACTAGATAAATACTCAACTAATGAGCCAAGCCGAGATTGGGCGCAGCTGTTAGCTAGCTTATCTATTCATCAAAAAGCGTTTAATAGCGCATACTTTTACTTGCGACAATTAGCAGTTAGTAACCCCAAAGATTTAACTACTTTAGTCAATTTAGCGGATGTAATGAATCAGTTAGGTTATTACGCAAATGCGACAGAGCTTAAACACTATTTATTAAACCATTTACCAAAAGATAAATACGCTTACAGAGGCTTAATGATCCAGTGGGCTGGTGCAATGGCGATACCCCACCTGCGCCAATTTAGCAGCTTAGATGAAATAGCCCCAGATGCCGTAAACAACGATACAGCCAACTGGTGGTTGGCAAGGCGTGCCGCGCAAAAACTAGAGCCTTGGCAAAAACTGCAACTGTATATGACCAACGGTGAGTTTAATAAAATTAAAGCGCTCGTTAATACCAACACCCTAGGTAAAGTAGATGAGCTGAGTGCATTACTCTATTTAAAACAACCCTATGCCACTATGCAGCGTTGGTATGAAGAATTAACACAATCTCCCACTGAGGCAGAAACCGCTTTAATGCGAAATGCCCGTAATAGTTACTTTAGAGCTTTAGAAATTAACCTATCTCCAGAGGCAGGTTTAAACAGCAGTCAGTATGACATAAACGTATACTTCCCTTATGCAAATGGACAGTGGAAGCTCAGTATAAGTAACCAACAAAACCTTAATAACAACGGTTTACTATTTGCTATTGAAGATAAAATAACTTGGGGACGTTGGTACTTTGACGCCAAAATAGACTCTCACCAAGGGAGTTTAGCAAGCCGCCAAGGGTTTAGTTTAGATAGCCGCTATCAATGGGATTCACGCACTCAATTAGGTGTAAAATTAGAGCATAACGTTGAAAACCGTCAATCAGAGGCCCTGCTTAGCTTTGCCAAGTTAGATAAAGCAACCGCCTATGTTAATTACAATATTGATGCTCGCCAAAATCTGCAATTATCGGCAGCGGCAATGGCATTTAAACGCCGCAGTAATAGCTCAACACTTGTGAGTGGGCAAGAATACAATGCACGCTACCAATATACTATTTTAAGAGACCGCCCAATTTGGAGTGCTTATTTTAGTGCACAATGGCAAGAGTTTGACCGCACACTCGCTCCCATTGACGTTGACAGGCCAAGGCCTCTTTTAATTGACCTACAGCCCTTTAGACGCTTTGCGCTAGGCACTTCTATTTCATCAACTGGTAACTTAGCGCCCCCTTATTTAGGCGCTAGCCCATCGTGGTTATTTGATATAAGCACAGGGTATCAAACACTAAACGACACAATAGATGTTTCGGTATCAAGTGGAGCTGGCTGGTCGGTACTAGGCGATGATTTATTTAAATTACAATTGGGTTACCAAAGCAGTAATAAAGTGGGTAACTCAGATACACAATTACAATTAGGCTATTACGTACATTTTTAATGTTAGGAGAGAATATGTTTCGTTTAATCATACCGTGTTTGGTATTAATGCTCAGTGCATGTACCACCAGCCGTGTGGCAGATGATGTAGAACTAGGGCCATCAACCACGGTTGCCCTACTACCTTTAGTAAATCATGCACAAACACCTTTAGCTGGTGAGCGCGCTGAGGATATATTAGCAAGTATTTGGCAGCAAAATAAGCTTCCAACCTTGCTGCGTGCTCCTCGAAATAATAACAAAGAGTTACCCCCACTTGACGATCAATACCGCCTTGATAACGCCATGCAGTGGTTAAGTACTCAACAAGCAGATTACGTATTAACAGGTAGCATTGAAGAGTGGCGCTATAAAGCAGGCCTAGATGGCGAGCCCGTGGTTGCGTTAACACTTACGCTTAGTGCAAACGGTGCCACTACACCTATATGGACGGGCACGATTGCTAAAAGTGGCTGGGGCCGCGATAGCATTGCCGCTACTGCGCAAGATGTTATTGCCGATTTAATTTCGTACATAGAGGTTAGTGAGTGAAAACACATTTTTTCCGACCAAGAGAGGTTCCTGAGCTACAAATATGGGCTGAGGTAATTGTATTTACAGCCTTAGCGCTTGTATTACCGGTATTATTTAATGCCGAGGATCCTTTTTGGACGGAAAGTGGGTTTTCATGGCCTGTACTTGGGCCGTTACTCGTTGCTTTACGCTATGGCTTTTCAAAAGGCTTTATAAGCATTTTAAGCTTACTGGTTGGTCAATTACTGCTAAGCCAATCTAACTTACTGGCTATACAAAATGAATTTAATATAAATGCCATGATTGGTTACCTAATCGTAATTATGATTGCAGGTGAATTCAGAGATGTGTGGGAGCGCACCAATCAGCAACAAAGTATTGAGCTTGAGTATGTTACCAACAGACTAGAAACCTTTACTCGTCAATACCATTTAATAAACTCATCACACGATCGCATTGAGCAAATGCTTGCAGGGCATACATTAAGCCTACGCGAATCATTACAAGCAGTAAGAGCCGCTATAGGCCAACTTAAAGAAAGACGATTAGACAGTGCTGCCAGTAGCATTTTAAATTTATTTGTTGAATATGGCTCGTTTGAAAAAGCAGCGCTTTATAGGGTTGAAAACAACATTTTAATTGAGCCCCCTTTAGCAAGTGTGGGTAATATGAAAACGCCAAATATAAACGATCCTTTAGTACAGGCCATGTTTGAAGAAAACGAGTTAGTGTCGGTAAAGGACGTTAAAAGCAATATAAGCCAGTACCATATTGCCATTCCACTTATTGATGTAAACAACACAATATATGGCGTTATTTTAGTTGAAAACATTCAGTTTTTTGCTTTAAAAAATACCACACTGACTTTACTAGCGGTAATGGCCGGGAACATTGGTGATTTATTGCGCCATGAAATAACGAACCCGGTAATGACCCGCGAAGAAGCGCCTTATTTTGCAAGACAAGTTAAGCGCGCAAATAAAGAAGCGCACAGATACAATATTCCCTCGCAGCTTCTCAAACTTAAAGCGCTCAATATTACAGACGAATCACGCCAGTTAATGGAATATTTAAGCGAAGCCCGAAGAGGGCTAGATATTTACCTCTACGACAGCGAAAAACAAACTTTACTGCTGTTAATGCCTTTAGCCAACGAACTTGATAAAAGCGGCTTTATCGCCCGTATCAATACATGGTGTATTGAACATTTTGGTAAAAACCTTGAGCAACTACAAATAAAATTTGAAGAGCAAGTTGCACTGCCTATCAGCAGCGATCACATTTCGCGGTTAATTAAATTACCATGATTAAAATTATTATAGCCGCCTTTATTGGCTGTCTTTGTGAATACTTTGCTTTTGCCCACATTTTAGATGCGCCAAACTGGCTGTGGATTATTTTTTTACATGGCATTGCTAGTGCGTGCTTTACGTTTGTAAGCCATGTATTTATTCCTGCTAAGTATAAAACCACAGTAAAAAGTGGCTCTGCGTTATTATTTTTACTGCTTTTTACACTACCTGTATTTGGTATTTTAGGCGTAGTATTTGCGATAACGTTTGCATTAAGTAAACCCCTTAAAAATGACGACATAGATATCATTGAGCATAAAGTTCCTGCACTTCCTTTTGAGGCACGAACGGTTTCTGCCACGCCAATCTATTCAATAGGTGGCTTAAGGGCCATTTTAAAGCACGCCAGCGAACCGAATAAGCGTTTAAGCGCAGTTATGGCTGCTCGTCATATGAGCGACAATCAAGCAATTCCTATATTAAAGTTAGCCTTAAAGGACTTAGAGGACGATATTCGCTTACTCGCCTACTCTACCTTAGATAGTAAAGAGACCAAATTAAACGAAAAAATTAGCGATATTCAACACGCTATAGAACGCACAACACAACAGCCAAAACTAAGCCATCTGCAACGCCAACAGGCCGAGCTGTACTGGGAATTAAGTTACTTAGGTTTAGCGCAAGGTGCGTTAAAAAAATATGTGCTTGAAAAAGCAGAAAACCTTACTTTAAAAAGTATGAGCTTTAGCAAAATGCCTGCTAGTTATATTTTTTTAGGGCGTATTCAATTAGCTTTAGGAAAATTTTCTGCGGCGCAACAAAGCCTGATGACCGCCACACAATTAGGTATGGCAAGGCGCCACGTACTGCCATTTAAAGCAGAGGTTGCCTTTGAGCTGAACAATTACACCGACTGCCAACGCTACCTTGAAGAACTAGAATTACAACCTAAAGGTACAGAGCTGCGCCATTTACAGGAGTATTGGCATGAGCGATAAAAAAGCCGATATTTTACTTTTACTTGAAGGCACATACCCTTATGTACGCGGCGGTGTTTCAAGCTGGGTACATCAAATAATAGAGGGCTTACCTCATTATAACTTTGAGCTTATATTTGTCGGTGGTGCACCTGAGCACTATGGCGAGATTCAATACACTTTACCAAGCAATGTAACTAAGCTACATGTGCACTACTTAGTGCAAGAGCACAACACAAAAATAAAGGCTAAGCATGGCGTAAAGTATAAAAAAGAGTTATTTGAATTTTGGCAGCAACTACAAGGTTATTTTCGCGACTCTAAAGAGCCTATTCCTACAGAGCTTGTAAAATTTGCCTTTGAAACCCTTGCAAAAAGAGACGGCATAAACGAAGCCGATTTTTTATATAGTGAGTCATCATGGCAGGTATTAGCAAAATACTATTTAACCTATTGTGATGAATCATCGTTTATCGACTTTTTTTGGTCGTATCGAAATTTATATAAGCCGTTGTTTAAAATTGCCGAAATAGCGCGGGAGCTGCCAAATGTTAAACTTATACATTCTATTTCTACAGGCTATGCAGGCATTTTAGGGGCTGGGGCCAGTGTTATTCACAACACCCCATTTTTACTTACCGAGCACGGTATTTACACCAAAGAGCGAAAAATAGACTTAATACAAGCCAGCTGGATTAAAGAGTCTGAACAAAGCTTAGGCAAAAATTTAAATACCGAAATGGGCTTTATTCGCCGTATGTGGATAAGCTTTTTTGAACAAATTGGCCGCACTACTTACCAGCAAGCCGATAAAATAATATCCCTTTATGAAGGGAACAGACAAAGACAAATTAAAGACGGCGCTGCGGCTAACAAATCGTTTGTTGTACCTAATGGCATTAAAACAAAGCGCTTTGTAGAATCACTCAATACCCGCCCTAAAACGGTGCCTATGGTTGTTGGTTTAATTGGCCGCGTTGTACCAATTAAAGATATAAAAACCTTTATAAGGGCTATTAAAGAAGTACAAGCCGAGCTGCCTCAAATAGAAGGCTGGATCATCGGCCCCTATGAAGAAGACCCGCAATACTACAAAGAGTGTCAGCTATTAGTAAGTAGCCTAGATTTAGATAGCAATATTAAATTTACGGGTATGCAAAATATTGCCGAAATACTCCCTAAACTTGGTTTAGTCGCGTTAACCTCTATTTCTGAAGCTCAACCACTTGTACTTCTTGAAGCGATGGCTGCGGGCGTCCCTGTACTTGCCAGTGATGTGGGTTCGTGCCGAGAAATAATAGAAGGCGCCACCGATGAAGATAAAGCGCTTGGTAAAGCCGGTGAAGTGGTTTCTATTGCATCACCAAGCGAAACAGCCATGCAAATAGTGACTATATTGCAAGATGAGCAAACGTGGTATCAATACCAAAAAAGCGGTTTAGATCGCGTTAATACTTATTACGATGAAAGCCATATGTTTTCCCGCTACGATAAACTTTATAAGGACACAATCGCATGGCCGGAATAGGTTTTGAGATACGTAAAATCCTCAAAAAAAATACCCTACTTTCTGTTTTTGAAGCCTATGGTTACGCGGGGTTAATTGGCTCAGGGCCATGGCTGCTTTCTATTGTTGCGCTTATGCTAATAGGTATACTTAGCCTTGGTGTAGTGCTTCCTAAAGTATTAATTATTCAGTTTTTAACGCTTGTTACCTACATGATGGCTGCATCACTGATATTAACGGGCGGCTTACAGTTATTGTTGACTCGATTTGTTGCCGATTTATTTTTTCAAAAAAATGATGAGCAAGTACTACCTAATTTACTTGGTGCACAGCTTGTAACTACGATTGCAGCTTTACTTATTGGTTTAGCTGTATGGCCTATACTCCCCCTCCCTGTAGTAACCAAAATCATAATACTTGGCGCATTTATAAGCTTATGTAATCAGTGGCTTGGCGCAATATTTTTATCAGGCATGAAAGAATATCGGCTTATTTTGGTTACCATGCTTAGTGGCTACAGCTTTATGGTATTGCTTGCATTTTTATTGCGGGATTGGCAAATAGATGGGCTGTTTTTTGCTTTTTTTGCCGGAGAAGCTCTACTCTTTTTTAGCTTCTTATTTATGATTATTCGCCGCTACCCAGGCGGTAAATTAATTAGCTTTGACTTTTTAAACAATAAAAAAGTGTATTACAGTTTGTTTTTTTGTGGGCTTTTTTACAACATAGGTGTGTGGGCCGATAAAATTATTTTTTGGTATTCCCCTGCCACCTCTATTCAAATAATAGGAACACTCAGAGCCAGCCCTATTTATGACTTACCCATATTTTTAGCCTACTTAACTATTATTCCGGGTATGGCGGTATTTTTAGTGAGAATGGAAACCGACTTTGTAGAGCAATACAACCGCTTTTATAGTGCAATAAGAGAAGGCTCATCCCTTGAGGAGATTTTTTACTTAAAAGATAAAATGGTACAAACAGCGCAAGGCGGCCTCTACGATATATTTAAAATTCAAGGGATAACTGTTGCGTGCTTATTACTATGGGGCGAGCAAATACTCACTTTTATTGGCATAGATCCTAACTATAAAACACTGCTATTTATTGATGTGGTAGGCGTAGGTGTTCAGGTAATATTTTTATCTATTTTAAATATTTTATTTTACTTAGATAAGCGCTCTACAGTGTTATTTTTGTCTGGGTTATTTTTGTTTATCAATATTGTGTTAACTATTGCCTCAATAGCGCTGGGGCCACAATTTTATGGTTACGGTTTTGCGCTTTCAACCATAGTTACTTCGGTGGTTGGCCTATTTTGGCTCTCAAAGCAATTTGAAGAACTTGAGTACGAAACTTTTATGCTGCAATAACCTATTATAAAAGCGCTATAAAAGTCGCCTTCTTTTAAGTGGCTGTAAACGTACAGGGTTTCTCTATATTTAATGGAAGATATTATAGAAATTAATTATTTAAATTATTCACTTCAAGAGTTGCGTGAAGCTTGGATAACAGTTGATGATTACACATATCCGGAGCGTGCAATTGAAGTTTATAAACTTTTAAAAAAATCGGAGATTAAAGCTTCAGAAGAAAATCATTGTGATACATCATCTACTTGGGTTCTCTCGATGCTGCGCAACTTCAATAAGCCTAAAAAACTTGACCCAACCTTTAGCGATGTATTACTAGAAGAAAGTAGTGCAACGATGAAAGAGCAACGAGTTATTAAACTCATAGCAGAGCGAGAAAATATTGATCACATGTAAGTGATCAATATTTTAAGTTAGGAGCACCATCAGCCAAATTTACCGTGCCAGAAGAGTTTTGGCTTTTTACTCTCATCATTTTTTACCAAGACGAAAAGCGATAGGGTTACTTACTTACCCAGCGCGCTTTAAAACCTCGTGTATCAACATGTATAAATGCACCGCGGTGCGATTTTGGCCCGTAAATACCTAAACCACCGAGTAACCCCTTGAATGATTCACGCTTTGCTAACGACTCTACTATGTTAGCCATAACTTTTGCATCGCCTATAGAGTGCTTGCCGTCGTTATTAATATCATCCATGCGGTAGTTACCATCGTTATCAATAAAAATATCAGCTGCATCACCAAACACATGGCGGCTAAGCTTAACGTTACCAATAGACTTATTATAATAAGGCGTGCGGTAGCCACTCATTACCACCATATTTTTAACCGGTATGCCTTCTAAAATCAGCTCTTTACGAATTTTTTCAAGCTTAAGAAGCAATTTGCTTTGTAAAAATAAATATTTAGGGTGTTTGCTGCGTTGTTTGCTAACAAATTCTTTTAAAGAAAAGTGAGGCGATATTTTAACACTTTCGTTCTCTGGAGTTACTTTAACAAAGCCATCGGGCACAATGTAATGCTCTGCATCTTTAATTTGTGAAGGCTTAGGGTAATGCCCTATGTGATAATATTTGAGTTTACCGCCTTCTACTTCATCTGCCGGAACTTTAACAAAAACATTAATTGTCATGCGCTGCTTTTTATCAGGTGATTCAATAAAAACGCGGGTTAATCCTAGCTTTTTTGGTGCTTGCCATTGCCAACGGTTGGTATTGGTAAGTGTTGCTTTACCATCATTGTTGTTGAGTATGTAGGACTGCTCTGATTGCGCGTAAAGCACCTCAAACTCAACATTTTCTTGGGGCATCACAAAAACAGAAAATACAGAATATGACATAACTAAATCGTTAATTTTAAGGCTAAACTCAGCATCTTCAAAGTTTGCTTTATTTGAAATATCGACCGTTGGGTGTGCTTTTTTAGTAGGCTGAGCTGCGTGTGCATTAATACTTAATACAAAGCTAAATATGCACACTAAAGTAGAATAAATAAACTGCATAAACCCTCTCACTATTTATTTTTTAATAAAGCTGCAATAACCGATTGCTCGTTATTGTTAAGTAATGCTTTTTGGTCGTGCTGATAAATATCATCCCTAAAGTTTACTAACATGCTCTCATCAACCCATGCCGTCCAATACACTAAATGAATAGGTAACGGCTCATCTAAATGAAACGTTTGCGTGGTGTCGGTTGCTCTTGCTTTATCTACCTGTTTAAGCGTGCGCTCTTCACCTTGGTGCTTAATAATTTCTCGTGCCAATGAAAATGGTTCTTCAACCCTAATGCACCCATGCGATAAGGCCCGTCGAGATTGGCTAAAACGCTGCTTTGCAGGGGTGTCGTGTACGTAAATGGCTTCTGCATTAGGAAATAAATACTTAACTTCTCCTAGCGGATTTTCATCCCCTGCACGTTTAACTAAAAAGTGATCAAACTGATAAGGTTTGATCTCCTCCCAATCAATATTGTTTGGGTTAACTTTTTTGGTATCTAAGTAACTATTTTTTCTAATCTCGATGTCATTTTTAGCGAGGTAATCTGAATCTTTTGCTACTTTAGGGGCAATTTCTTTGGTTGCAATAGATACGGGTATACGCCACTCAGGATTGACAACAAACTTTTCTATTTCGTCACTAAAAGCAGGGGTTTCCCAACTAGGTTTACCCACTATTACATTATTTTGTAATTTTACATTACCCGCTTTAACGTAGCGCAATTTATACTCTGGTATATTCACATAAACATACTGCTCATCGCTTGAGCCGGCAAAGTTAGTAATACGATAAAAATTTAGCTTTAACTTATTTAACTTAACCTTTGCAGGTATATTTAATCTAGCAACAGTGCGTTTGCCAACTCGTCCATCAACCTTTAAGCCATGGCGGCGCTGAAATTGCTTTACGGCCTGTTCAATTTGTTGATCAAAAGTACACTTTGCATCGGTACAAGCATTATTTTTTAAATCACGCTCTTGGTATAAACGCTGTGCAAGCAAGTTTACCTCTTCATTTGTGCTGCCTAATTCAAGCAGTTCACCTATTTGCAGCGGAATAAAACCACCATTGCTAACAATTTCTTTGTACCAGTTAATTGCTTTTTCAGTACGTTCTATTAGTTGTGCTGCATTTTGATCGAAGTAGTAGTCTTGATTACTTTTAAGGTGCTGCTGCGAGCTATAGGTGGTTAATGAAGAGCCTGCTAATGCAGTACTTTCAAGCTCAGAGGCGGCCAAAGCAGGTAAAGAGCTCATGCAAGCTCCCCCTATAAAAGCGGTGCTTAATGTAATGCTTTTTACCTTTTTAGACACCTGGTTTGAAAATAACCCCTTCATTGTGTACCTCCTCGCTAAATATCGTTGATAAATGCTTTTGTACTTACTGCTAATCAGTAACAAGAAGGTGCAACGCCAGTGCCAAACTTAAATTAAAATTTAATTAATTGATATTAAAGAACTTTCAGTGAGTTTCTGTTTTAATATAAATAGGTTTAGTACATCTCATTGTGTAATTAATTTGCTGTAGTGTGTAAAGTTGCCACAGCAATTAATCGTTTAAAAAGGCTAAAAAGCCTCGTTCAAAACGACTAAGGTATTTTGTTTTTCGTGGTAATGAGAGCGTTTCTCGCCATGCAGTTTGAGTCTCTTCATCTTGCTTACAAAGTGCGATTAAATCAGGGTGTACATATGACTTACGCGCAATTGCCGGAGTATTACCTAACTGCTCAGACACGCTATCGAGCATACTTTTTAACGTAAGCGCCCCTTTTGCTTTAAAAAGCTGTTTAAAAGCGATAACACTGGCGCGCCATGTTCTAAAGTGCTTTGCACTAAATTCCTCGCCCATTATTTGTTGAATGTATTGATTAATTTCACTGGAAGTTACATTAGTACGCTCACCATCACTTATGTATTGAAACAAGTGCTGACCAGGTAGGTCTTGTAAGTCTTTAATTACATGGCTCAATACCCTATCAGTAATATTTACCTCGCGCTCTTTACCCGATTTAGCACGGTATTGTAGCTGTATATTTTTACCTGTTAGCTTTGCATGGCGAGTACGCAGCGTGGTGGCGCCAAAACTTTTGTTTTGTTTTACATTACGCTCATTTCCAACGCGCAGCGCTCCTAAATCCATAAGTCTAACAACTGCAGCTAAAGTGCGTTCAACATTAAGTTCATCGCCCTGTAAATCGGTTTCTAAGCGTGCACGTAAAAGGGGTAATTTATTTCCAAACACACCACAGGCTTGATATTTTTTAGCCTCTTGCTGCGCTCTAAACTCAGGGTGATAACGATACTGCTTTCGCCCTTTACTATCGTAACCAGTTGCTAAAATATGGCCGTTTTCTTCAGGGCAAAACCAGGCATTTTTATATGCGGGTGGAAATGCCAAGGCGTTTAATCTATCAATAACCTCCTGCTCTTTTATTTGCTTACCTATAGGGTCGTAGTAAAGCCAGCTTTTACGCTTAAGTTTTCGGGATATACCGGGTAAGTTGTCATCAACATAAATTAGCTTCATTTATCCTCCTACAGTGCGTTAAACCTCTTGTGAGTAAATAAAATGTACCATTATAAAATAACCTTAAACTGAACAAGATTATTGATATATAATCAAAAATTAAGCAACACCATAAAAAATCGTATAAATTAAAACCGAATTAGGTTTGTAAATTGCACTTAGCTGTCAATTTATTAATGCTAAGGATGGCGCTAAATATATGCGGATAATAATAATTCCCCCTTCAATAATTTTGCTATTTAAAAGGAGCATACAATGGCATTTGATTATGGTTCGATTGATCTTGGATTAAAAAACCCCTTCAAACTAGAGGGTAAAGTAACCGCTGTAAGAGGTATTATTGAGTCAATTGCGGGCGTTACTTTACTCGTAATAGCATCAGGCTCGGTAAAAGAAGATACCATCGCAGGCTGGGTCTTAATGATCTTTGGCATGTTCATTTTAGCACTAGGCATTCGCTCTTTATCTGGCGGGATTTATGCAACACTAAAATACTTTGTAGGACGAAACCACCCAACGTCATTAGCATATAACTTCAGTAAATCACAAAGCTCAACGGCTCAAGAAGAAAAAAAAGAAGTGGCGTATTCAGCCCAAACACTTGAAGAAATGCTTGTTGGGCGAAAAAACAGTACATTTAAAGAGCCTAATGGTTTTTTATCTCGCCTGTTACACAGCCTAATTCCTAAGTTACTGTTTTTACCTTATCCTATTCGTAATGTGGCTCAGCGATTATTTGGCTCATGGGTCAGTACACTTGTAGCATTAATTGCTTATGGGCTTGTTGCGTTTGTTTCTCTTTCTGGTTTTACGGGTGAGGCAGGCGAGTTAGCCTTTCCTATTTATAGCGCCATACTGATGTTTTATGTACTTTTTTCGTGGCGCTCTAGCAGTAAGCCAATTTCCCGCAATGCTGAAAAAAATATTGAAGCACTAGGCGGTGGCACATTAGCTAAAATTATTTCTTTGTCGTTCATTTTACCTATTGTTATTGGCCTTTCTATGTCGTGGCTAATGCAAGAGCAGCATATTAGTAAACTGCAAATAGATAGCTGGCTTGAGCAACTACCAAACTTACATGCTGGCATATACTTAATCGCCATTATTTTACTCGCTACATTAAGCTGTGCTTTAGTTTTTACTATGATCAAAGCTCGCTTAAATGCTGTAACGCCATCGGCTGAAGTATCTGAATTACGTGAAAACTGGCAAGAATCTGTTCATCCGGATGAAGTGTTTATCAACCTAGATAATCTAGTAATGGCTAACAGACGCTATAAAGAGGTCCCTAATAGAGTATACCGTGAGCTAGACCCTAAACTTCAGGAACAAATAGAAGGTAAAGGCGGCTTTAAAGGAGAGATGATTCAAGAGGTACAACCTAAGTTACACCCTACCGATTTAGGCAAAAACTTTACGCTTGCAAGACTTGTGGCGTTAATAAGCGGCAACCTGCTTTATTTAGTTGCTTTAGCTTTTACTATACTTTTAGCATATTCCCTTATTAACATTTACTACTACGTTGATAGCGCAAATATTACCTCTGTAGAGCAAGCATTTAATAACCAACATATTATTCAATTTAGTGAGCTGCTAATGAGTAGTTTTCATTTATTAATAATAGGCGTAATTATCAAAGCATTTGCCCGCTTACTGGCTAACTGCGCTCATTTATTTTTTGCTGAAATGCAGTTTGAATCACTGCTTGTTTACTTTAAATGCGAAGGCACATTTACAGAATCTAAAATATCTACTGGTACAGGTATTCACGACAGTACTCGCTCAGAAAATACGTTAGTGCGTAGTAGCATAACCCCTTGGATTATTGTATCTCGCGTGGTTTCAAGCACATTTGCAGCAACAGGTATGAAAAACCTTGAGCACCCTCGCCACATTATGGAAATGCATAAAGACGAAGGGCAATTACAAGCCATTAAAAATGATGTCATTGCGTTTCTAAAAGACCGCGAATCTATTGCCTCTATTACTAGCGAGCGCGATTTAGGTAATGCATCTCAAATACATCAATTAAATCAACAGACCCGCGCAATGCCTACTCAGCAAGCAATAACTAAAGATGATGAAGAGGCTGCTGGCTACCTAAGGCAAGAAGAAAACCTAACACCAGAGCCGAAAGCGTAATAGTGTTAACACGCCTTATTAAAAACAAGTAAAAACGCTCAATTTGCAAGCTACATTGCCAGGTTGCAAATTGAGCAATAAAACAAAAACTCATTTATACAATAATCCGCCATACATACTACCTTGTTAAATTGCTGGTATTTACCTCCCTTCTTATTAACTTATTTTTAATTGTTTTTCACTTAATTAAATCATTTATACCTATTTGCATGATTAATTCTGAATTTACGCATAAACCCCTTGCTTTATGCGCTAAAAAACAAATAATGAAGCAATTAGAAACTGGGTAAGAATGAGGAAAATGAGCTATATACTAACCACCCAATGTGCCGATGATGTAGGCCTAATAGCCAAAATTACAGGGCTTTGCCACGAGCACAACTTAAACATTACACGTAATAACGAATTTGTAGATAAAGACGCTAAACGCTTTTTTATGCGCACTGAATTAACCGGTGAGCCGCAAAGTGATTTTTTATCGCAATTACGCGCTTTATTACCTGAGGGTGCACAACTTGCTCTGCATGACGATACAAAAACAAAAGTAGTACTACTGGCAACTAAAGAAGCACACTGTTTAGGCTCTGTGTTACTTAAACAATTTGAGCAAGCATTAAATATTGAAGTATTAGCTGTTATTGCCAATTACCCTGACTTAGAGCCACTGGCAAAAGGCTTTGATGTGCCTTTTCATGTTGTATCGCACGTAGGATTAAGCCGCAGCGAGCACGACCAACAAGTTGGTGATTTAATTCAAAGCTACAACCCAGATATTATTGGCTTAGCTAAATACATGCGTATTTTAAGCCCTGAATTTGTAGGTCGTTTTGAAAATAAAATAATTAATATTCACCACTCATTTTTACCAGCATTTATTGGTGCAAAGCCGTATCATCAAGCATTTGAACGCGGCGTAAAAATTATTGGCGCAACAGCTCACTTTGTTAATAACGAGCTTGATGAAGGGCCTATTATTTTACAAGATGTAACCAGCGTAACCCATGCAAATACCGCCGAAATGATGGCTAAAATGGGTAAAGACGTAGAAAAAACAGTATTTAGCAAAGCACTTCAGCTTGCCTCTGAGCACAAGTTATTTATTAACGGTAATAAAACCGTGGTTTTTAGCTAAAATACTTTTTGTACACTTTATAAAGCCAGCAACAGGGTCTGCCCTGCTGCTGGCTTTTTTATACCAAACAATTTATGGCGTGTAGTAAATAGGTGATTCAGGCCCGACTGGCAAACCTAACGCAAACACCCATACGTAAAACAAAATTACCCAGCCAATAAAAAACACAATGCTGTAAGGCAACATCGTCGCCACTAAAGTCCCTATTCCCATGTCTTTTTTATACTTAACCGCTACCGCTAAAATTAAGCCGAAGTAGCTCATCATCGGCGTTATTAGGTTAGTTACTGAGTCACCTATACGATAAGCTGCTTGTATGGTTTCAGGTGCGTAGCCAATTAGCATTAACATTGGAACAAAAATAGGAGCAGTAATGGCCCACTGTGCAGATGAAGAACCTAAGCTCAAATTAACCATTGCACACATTAAAATAAACAATACAAATACTTCAGGACCAGTTAGGTTTAACGCTTGTAAAAGTGCGGCGCCGTTTATTGCTAAAATAGTGCCTAAGTTTGTCCATTTAAAAAAGGCCACAAACTGGGCTGCAAAAAACACTAATACAATATATAAACCCATAGAGCTCATGCTTTTGCTCATTGCGTTAATAATATCTTTATCGTTTTTCATGCTGCCAACAACGCGCCCATACACAAAACCAGGTACGCTAAAGGTGACAAATATAATTGCGACAATCCCTTTTAAAAAAGGCGACCCCGCCACTTGGCCTGTTTCAGGGTGACGTAAAATGCCATCGGCTGGAATAATCGTCCAAGCAAATAAAGCTAACACCACAAATAAAGCAACGCCTGCCCACTTTAGCCCTAACTTTTCTTTTGCGCTAAGTGTATCTATATTGTTTTGTGATAAGTCGATACTGGCTTCATCTGGGTTATATTTACCTAAACGTGGCTCTACTATTTTTTCGGTCACTAAGGTACCAAGTGCGGCAATAAGTAATACCGATATCATCATGAAATACCAGTTAGCCTCGGCGCCTACCTCGTAAGTTGGGTCAATCATTTGTGCTGCAGGTGTTGTTATACCCGCTAGTAATGGGTCTATTGTACCTAACAGTAAATTAGCGCTATAACCACCAGACACGCCGGCAAACGCAGCCGCTAAACCCGCTAATGGGTGGCGCCCTAAACTATGAAATATCATCGCAGCAAGCGGAATTAAAACCACATAACCCAGCTCTGATGCGGTATTAGACATAATTGCCGCAAACACCACCATAAAGGTTACTAATCGCTTTGAAGCGCCCATAACCATGCCACGCATAGCAGCAGAAAGTAGTCCTGAATGCTCAGCAACACTCACACCAAGTAGTGCAACGAGTACAGTGCCTAACGGCGCAAAACCGGTAAAGTTAGTGACAAGGCCTGCCATAATGCGCTGCAGACCTTCTGCACTAAGTAAACTAACAACTTCAATAACGCCATCAGGTGCACGCCCTGCTGCGCCAATCGGTCTAGGATCAATAGCGCTTAATCCAAACCAATCGGCAATACCACTGATCAACACAATTGAAACGGCAAATATGGCAAATAAGGTGATGGGGTGAGGTAGCATATTACCTAAAAACTCAACGGTCGCTAAAAAGCGATTAAATAAGCCGTTATTGCCTTTAGGTTGATTAGGAGAGTGTGTGGAGTCGGTCATACTTAGCTCTATAAATTACAAAATTGCGCTAACCTAGCATTGTTTGTCAAAGAGATCATGTATAAAAGGTAAATAACGTGTAGATTTTAAGTATAAGATTAAGCCGCGTTGAGATGTACAGGCTTTTAAATTAAATATGTGCAAGCTAAGGGCGATTTAATAGCTAAAGATAAAAACGCCCTTACTTTTTTATTAAACTTTATGCTTGCTCTATTGGCTCTAACTGTAATTTAGCGGCGATTAAAACAGCCTGCGTACGGTTATAAACCCCTAGTTTTCTAAAAATGGCAGTAATGTGTGCTTTTACTGTTGCCTCTGAAATATGTAATTCATAAGCTATTTGCTTGTTTAGCAAACCTTCGTGTAGGTATTGCAATACGCGATATTGCTGTGGTGTTAGCGATGCAACTTGCGCTGCTATTTCTCTGTCTTCGCCTTCTATTTCAGCTACTTTATTTTTAAGCTCTTTTGGTAGCCACGTATCGCCTTCTAGTATTTGGTTTATAGCATTAGCAATATCATCTGAAGATGATGACTTAGGAATAAACCCCATTGCCCCATAACCCATAACCTTCGACACTATGTTTATGTCTTCACTCCCTGATACAACCGCAATAGGTAAGCTAGGGTAATCTTCGCGAATGCGAATTAGGCCATATAAATCGCCATTTCCTGGCATGTGTAAATCTAGCAGTAATATATCAAGATCTTCTTGTTCGCTAAGTACTTGCAATGTGCTGTCAAAATCTGATGATTCAAATACTTCTAAATCGTCAAACTTAGCACTTAATGCCCCTTTTAGTGCTTCGCGAAATAACGGATGATCATCCGCTATTAAAAACTGACTCATGGTTCGCTCCTAATAAATTCGGCCGCCAGTAATGTATAAAATACTTACTGACAGCCGATATACTACGTTTAGAATCAACTTGTAATCAAGTTTTTAACGCGCATTTAACGATTTAATCGGTTTTCTATGAGCTCATCAACTACGGTTGGGTCTGCAAGTGTTGATGTATCGCCGAGCTGTTGATGCTCATTAGCGGCAATTTTACGTAAAATACGGCGCATAATCTTACCAGAGCGTGTTTTAGGTAAACCAGGTGACCATTGAATCATATCGGGAGAAGCAATAGGGCTTAGCTCTTTACGCACCCAATTACGCACTTCTTTAGTAAGCTCATCACTCACTGTAATGCCTTCATTTGGCGTGATGTATACGTAAATGCCTTGGCCTTTAATATCATGTGGGTAACCAACTACTGCGGCCTCTGCTACCGCTTCGTGTGCTACTAGCGCACTTTCTATTTCAGCAGTACCTAAGCGGTGACCCGAAACATTAAGCACATCATCTACACGCCCTGTGATCCAATAGTAACCGTCTTCATCACGGCGACAACCGTCACCTGTAAAGTAAACACCAGGGTAAGCACTAAAATAGGTTTGCTCAAAGCGTTCGTGGTCGCCATAAACAGTGCGTGCTTGTGAAGGCCAGCTATCTAAAATAACTAAATTACCATCAACCGCACCTTCTAATGTATTACCCTCTGCATCAAATAGCGCCGGTGCAATGCCAAAAAACGGATGAGTTGCAGAGCCAGGTTTAGTTTGCGTAGCGCCCGGTAGTGGCGTGATCATAATGCCACCCGTTTCGGTTTGCCACCAAGTATCAACTATTGGGCAATTTGAATTACCAATATTTTCGTAATACCACGTCCAGGCTTCTGGATTAATTGGTTCGCCCACTGAGCCTAAAATACGTAAGCTTTCACGCTTTGAAGACGCTGTAGGTTCATCCCCTTTAGCCATTAATGCGCGGATAGCGGTGGGCGCTGTGTATAAAATGGTTACGCCATGTTTATCAACCACTTCGCCCATACGTCCTGCAGTTGGGTAAGTCGGTACGCCTTCAAATACAACTTGTGTACAACCATTAACAAGTGGGCCATAAGCAATGTAACTATGGCCTGTGATCCAACCTACATCGGCACTACACCAATACACGTCGTCCTCTTGTAAATCAAATACATATTCGTGCGTCATTGATGAATACACTAAATAGCCGCCAGTCGTGTGTACTACGCCTTTTGGCTGACCCGTTGAACCCGATGTATATAAAATAAATAATGGATCTTCTGCCTTCATTGGTTCCGGTTCGCATTGCGCTGGTAAGTCAGCAACAAGGTCGTGCCACCAAATGTCGTGCTCGTTCCAATCAACTTCGCCACCCGTCAGCTGATGTACAACAACGTGTTCAATTGTTGTAACAGACTCTTGCGCTACCGCTTCATCTACGTTGGCTTTTAATGGTACACAGTTGCCCGCACGGCGACCTTCATCAGAAGTGATCACCACTTTAGCACCCGAATCTTTAATGCGATCAGCAATAGCTGAAGGAGAAAACCCCCCAAATACAACCGAATGAATAGCACCAATACGCGCACACGCCTGCATAGCGTAAATGGCCTGTGGTGTCATAGGCATATAAATAGCTACACGGTCACCCTTTTGTACGCCCAGTTTTTTTAGGCCATTGGCAAATTTAGCGACTTCGTTGTGTAATTGTTGGTAGGTAATGTTTTCAGTTTGGTTTGGGTTATCACCCTCCCAAATAAGTGCAACTTTATCGGCTTTAGTTTTTAAATGGCGGTCAATACAGTTGTAAGATGCGTTTAAGTAGCCATCTTCGTACCATTTTATGTCTATATGGCCTTTATCAAATGAGGTGTTTTTAACTTTGGTATAGGGAGTAAACCAATCTAAGCGCTGGCCATGTTCACGCCAAAACCCTTGTGGGTCATCAATCGACTGTTTGTAGAGTGTATTATATTTTTCGTTATCAACTAACGTCGTTTTTTCAATGTGTGCAGGAACAGGATAGATACTTTGTGACATCTCAGTCTCCATTTTAATAACTTGCCATGAATTAAGGATTACTCAGCAGTACTTTATTAAGTATTAGACCTTAGTTGTACAACCCTTCTAATTGCCGGTTTGTGGTTTATAATCTCGCGGCTCATGACTTTTTTACATAGAAATACAATATGTTAAATATAAGTAAGTGGTCACTAAATTACTCTTAAACCTTCGTCTTATAGACCAATAGTTAATTGAGTAAATTTCACACATATTTAAAAGTAAATTTCGAGAAAATAGAATAATGACGCAGTAGTACTGCTCACGTTTTATTTACCGAATAAAATAAATAGTGTAACGCCAATAATGAGCAATAATTTTTTATTCGTAAGTAATACCTGTAGCAAGTAATACATTTAAGCGTTTAAAAAAGTAACAAACAACAAGTAGCCTTTAAAGGACACCATAATGAAATTTACCCCATTAAAAACATTGGCAGCAAGTGCTGTACTATGCGCACTAACAAGTACGGCATATGCAGCAACTGCAGCAAAAATCGGCGATACAGAATTTACTTACGGCGGATACATTAAGTTAGACACTATGTGGAGCGATTACTCTGCAGGCGCCCCTTCGGGCTCTAGTGTTGGTCGTGATTTTTATGTGCCAAGCACGCTGCCTGTTGGTGACGATGACGATTCTGATGCTGTATTTGACATGCACGCACGCGAATCGCGCTTTAATTTTGGTACATCAACGTTAATGGATAACGGTAAAACGGTAAAAACTAAAATTGAGTTAGACTTTTTAGCATCAGCACCAGGTGGTAATGAGCGCGTTTCAAATTCATACGCGCCGCGTATTCGCCATGCTTTTGTTACTTACGACGGTTGGTTATTTGGTCAAACATGGTCAAACTTTCAAAACGTGGGTGCACTTGCTGAAACGCTTGATTTTGTAGGCCCAGCCGAGGGCACTGTATTTGTGCGCCAAACACAAATTAAATACACTACAGGCGCATGGTCGTTCTCATTAGAGAACCCAGAGAGCACTATTACCACTCAAGGTGGCGCGCGTGTAGAAACAGACGATGCATCACTTCCTGATTTTACAGCACGTTACACACATAACGCCGACTGGGGTAACTTTGTTGTTGCAGCACTTGCTCGTCAACTTACTTATAAAGTGGGCGATGTAGATGCAGATGAGACCTCATTTGGTGTTAGCGCATCTGGTCGTGTAAATTTTGGTGAAGACTACCTTAAATTTATGCTTACTCAAGGTAAAGGTTTGGGCCGTTATGTAGGTTTGAATGTAGCACACGGTGCAGTACTTGATGGTGATGAGTTAGATGCAATTGACTCAACCTCGGGCTTTGTTGCTTATCAGCATAAGTGGACAAGCCAGTGGCGCTCAACTTTCTTATATTCTTTTTTTAGTGCCGATAACAACACTGATTTACTAACAATCTCTGGCGATCCGGTTGAATCTAGTCAAAGCTTTAGCGCAAACATTTTATACTCACCTGTTAAACGTTTAACATTTGGCGCTGAGTTTAAACACGCAGAGCGTGAAACTGAAAGCGGCGTAGATGGTGATTTAGAACGCTTGCAGTTCTCTGTTAAGTACAACTTTTAATTAAGCAATATTGATCACTTTAAAGCGGCTTCGGCCGCTTTTTTTATTTAAGTTTTAAATATTGCTAATAAAGGTAAATAGGCCTTATACCAATCCGCAATAATACTTAATCATTTCTAGGGGCTAAACGTGTCGATATCTGCGTTAAAAAATTCTCATTTACGACTGCATGGATGCAGAAGGTAGGGCAATGCAGGAGCATTTGCCGAGAACAACTAAATAGCGAATTTTTTGCCTTGCTATCACCACGTTTTTCCATCCTCAAATAGATCACTTAATTATGCGGATTGGTATTACACACTTTTGTTAAACTCAGCTGCAATTTAGTTGCTAAAATCCACTAACTACCTCTATCAGCTTCTAATAATGCAAAGAAGCTAAAAACGCTATTGAAAATAAATCTCATTTAGATTATGTTATGCACTTCTTTTTTGAACCTATTGGAAAAACACATGTCGTCCCCACAAATTTTGCGTTTATCTAAGCTAAGTCTTATTACATCACTCGTTTTATCTGGTCATGCATTTGCACAAGAAACAAATACAAAAGATGACTCACTAGAAAAAATAGCTGTATACGGCCAGCACCATAAAAACTACATCACAGAAGATGCGCAATCTGCTACTAAGTTAGGCCTAACAATTAAAGAAACACCGCAAAGTATTTCTGTTGTTTCTCGTGCTCTAATGGATGATTTTTCACTAGACGATATTAACTCTGTACTTGAAAGCACGCCAGGGGTAACCGTTGAGCAAATAGAAACAGACCGTACTTACTTTAAAGCCCGTGGTTTTGAAATCACAAACTTTCAAGTAAATGGTTTAGGTATCCCGCAAAGCTCAGGATCAATTCAGGGAACCTTAGATACTTCTATTTATGACCGAGTTGAAATTGTTCGTGGCGCTAATGGTTTAATGACCGGTGCGGGTAACCCATCTGCCACGGTAAATATGGTACTTAAAAAACCAACTTACATAACGCAAGCACATGCATCTTTATCTTACGGCTCTTGGGATAACAAACGCTTAGAGCTTGATGTTTCAACACCCATTAATGAGAACCACGCTGTACGTGCAGTATTTACAAAACAAAAATCTGAGTCATACCTAGATCGTTACGAAACAGATAAAACAATTGGTTACTTAGCCTATGAAGGCAAACTAACTGACGATACAACGTTAAGCATCAACTATGTTAATCAACAAAAAGATGCCGACAGCCCTCTTTGGGGAGCATTACCTCTTTATTATACCGATGGCACAGCAACAGATTACGATGTATCTACAAGCACTGCAGCTGATTGGTCATATTGGGATAACAGCGCAGAGCAAGTATATGTAACACTTGAGCAAAACTTATCTGCTACTTGGGTAGCTACAGCGCGTTATGCACACATAGAAAACGAGCAAGACTCAGAACTATTTTACGTATTCGGTACACCAGATAGCGAAACTGGCCTTGGTTTAACAGGTTACGCAAGTCGTTACGACTACGAAGATAAGCACGACCTGTTTGATTTATACGCTAGCGGAAAATTTGATTTATTTGGTCAAGAGCACGACTTATCATTTGGTGTAAGCCAAGCTAAAATGGATTATAACGAACAGTCGCTTTTCGATTACACCACAGGTAACGGCTTTCCTCCGATGCCATCGCTTGACTCGTGGGATGGCGTAATACCTGAAGCAACCCTTGTTGATGCCTTAAGTGGCAGTGACATAAAAAATAAGCAACAATCAGCCTATGTATCTACACGTATAAAGTTAGGTGAACCATTAAGCGTACTAGCCGGTGTGCGTTACACTGATTGGGAAACTTCTGGCAGTGCTTATGGTGTTGAACAAACGCGTGATGATAGCGAAGTTATTCCATATTTCGGTGCTGTTTATGACTTTACTGAATCGTTTTCAGCGTACGCAAGCTACACAGAAACGTTCGTACCGCAAAAAGAGCTAGATATCAACAATGAGCAACTTGCACCAATAACAGGTAAAAGTAGCGAAATTGGCGTAAAAGCACAGCTTTTAGATGACCAAGTATTTGTCACCTTTGCTTACTTTGATGCAAAACAGGAAGGACTTGCCGTTGAAATAGCAAACACAGCACCAAATTCTCGTTACTACGCCGCTGACGGTATTAACAGTGACGGTTTTGAAATTGAGCTAAGCGGTAAGATTACAGATGATTTAAGTGCAAGCATTAGCTTTAGTAACCTAAGTATTGAAGGTGACGATGAGGTAGAAAATTACACACCAGAAAATCAGCTTAAATTAGCAGCTACTTACCAAGTACCGTTTGTTGAAGGCTTAACATTTGGTGCAAACTACCGCTGGCAAGACTCTACAACTCGTGACCAATATGATGAAAATGCTGAGCCTAGAGTATATGTAACAACCACGAATCAAGATGCTTACGGCATACTCGATTTAATGGCTAACTATAAAATCACTAAAAACGTAGGTGTTACTTTTAACGTAAACAACACCACAGATGAAAAATACCTACACAGCCTATACTGGGCGCAAGGTTACTATGGCGCGCCACGTAACTACGCGCTTTCAGTTAACTGGCAGCTATAATCAGCTAATTTATTGTTAGCTGAAATAAATTAAAAACGGCACTTTATGTGCCGTTTTTATTTTAAATTTAAATACAAAAAGGCGCTAACCATTACTGGTTAGCGCCTTTTAAAGCTCGGGTCAAATCAAGCTTAGAGAACGTTGAATAGCTTAAAGGTCAGATTCATCACCTAATACGTCTTCACCATCTTCTGGCTCAACGGTTGCTTTTAGTAGCAACATATCACGTAACTTGCCTTCAATTTCATCTGCAATTTCTACATTTTCTTTCAAAAACTTAATTGAGTTTGATTTACCTTGGCCTACTTTGTTGCCGTTGTAACTGTACCAAGCACCTGCTTTTTCAACAATTTTGTGCTTAACACCTAAATCAATTAACTCACCTTGCTTAGAAATACCTTCACCATACATGATGATAAATTCAGCTTGTTTAAACGGAGGTGCAACCTTGTTTTTAACCACTTTAACGCGGGTTTCGTTACCTACAACCTCATCGCCCTCTTTTACAGAGCCAATGCGGCGAATATCAATACGAACTGACGCGTAAAATTTAAGTGCATTACCACCAGTTGTGGTTTCAGGGTTACCAAACATTACACCAATTTTCATACGAATTTGGTTAATGAAAATACATAACGTGTTAGAGCGCTTAATGTTACCGGTAAGCTTACGTAATGCTTGCGACATTAAACGTGCTTGTAAGCCCATGTGCGAGTCGCCCATGTCGCCTTCAATTTCAGCTTTTGGTGTTAATGCTGCTACTGAATCGACAATAACTACGTCAACCGCGCTTGAACGTACTAACATGTCACAAATTTCTAGCGCTTGTTCACCTGTATCTGGCTGAGATACTAAAAGCTCATCAATATTTACGCCTAGTTTTTGTGCGTATACAGGATCTAGAGCATGCTCAGCATCAACAAAGGCACATGTTTTACCTTCTTTTTGAGCTTGCGCGATAACTTGCAAAGTAAGCGTTGTTTTACCTGATGACTCAGGACCATACACTTCAACAATACGACCCATAGGTAAACCGCCTATGCCTAAGGCAATGTCGATCCCAAGTGAGCCTGTAGATACAGCATCAATGTTTAGGGCTTTGTTATCGCCCAACTTCATAATTGAGCCTTTACCAAATTGACGCTCAATTTGTGATAGTGCAGCGTCTAACGCTTTTTGTTTATTATCGTTCATTCTGTTCTCCAAATCCGGCTAATGCGAACAAGTATACTGTATGAAATCACAGTATCAAGTGAAATTTATAACTTTATCTGCTCTATTGTTTTTTTCAATGCAAATTCAATAGCTTGAGCCCTAACCTGCGCTCTGTCACCACTAAATATTTGCTCAAATGTAAATTGTTTGTCGGCAATTTGCAGGCAAAACCATACAAACCCCACAGGTTTGCCAGCTGTAGCGCCGCCCGGCCCTGCAATACCAGAAATAGCAATAGCCACATCGGCGTTAGCCACACTTTTTGCACCAAATGCCATCTCTTTTACAGTTTGCTCACTCACCGCACCATATTGTTCAAGCGTAGTATTAGCTACATTTAGCAGTTCATGCTTTGCTTCGTTGCTGTATGTCACAAAAGCGCGGCCTAAATAAGCTGAGCTTCCAGGGGTATCTGTAAGCGCATAACTCACTCCGCCACCAGTACATGACTCAGCGGTAGTGATCCATAAGCGTTTATCCGTTAAAATAACGCCCAATTGCGCAGCAAGTGTTTTAATCTCTTGATGTAATTCCATATTCAGCCTTTGGGTAAATACATGTCGTTTGATCTTTATGCACCGCACACTATAAAACAACAAACCCCTATGATGCAGCAGTATCTAAAAATAAAATCAGAGCATCGCGATATTTTATTGTTTTATCGTATGGGGGATTTTTATGAACTCTTTTTTGACGACGCTAAACGCGCAGCTCAATTACTCGATATTTCACAAACTCATCGTGGCAAAGCTGGTGGCGACCCAATCCCTATGGCGGGCGTACCTTATCACGCGGTAGAAAACTATTTAGCGCGCTTAGTACAAATGGGCGAATCAGTTGCCATTTGTGAACAAGTTGGCGACCCCGCTACCAGTAAAGGTCCGGTTGAGCGCAAAGTAGTGCGTATTGTAACACCAGGTACTATTTCAGATGAGGCGCTTTTACAAGAGCGACAAGACAACCTACTTACCAGCGTGTGGCAAAATAAAAAAGGCCTGTATGGGATTGCCTACCTTGATATAAACTCGGGGCGATTTAATGTTGTAGAGGTTAACACCGACGAAGCATTTAGCTCAACCTTACAGCGCTTAGCACCCGCTGAGCTGTTATATTGTGAAAGCTTTGAAAATACACATTTAATTGAGCACATAAAAGGTGCTCGTCGCCGTCCTGAATGGGAATTCGACCTAGACACCGCACAACACCTATTATGCGATCAATTTGGTACTAAAGACTTAGTGGGTTTTGGGGTAGATAAAGCACATGCAGCCCTTGTAGCCGCAGGCTGTTTAATGCAATACGTAAAAGACACCCAACGTATAGCGCTACCGCATATCCGTGCCATTACCCTTGAGCATAACGAACATGCCGTTATACTCGATGCGGCAACGCGTAAAAACTTAGAACTGACTGTTAATCTGTCTGGCGGGTTTGAAAACACACTTGCCCAAGTACTTGATAAAACCGCCACGGCTATGGGCTCGCGTTTATTAAAGCGCCGTATTCATACGCCCGTTCGTAATAAAGATGAGCTTAACTCTCGTCTAAATGCAATAAGCGCAATTTTAGATGCTCAGCTATACGGCGAGTTACACGACTCATTAAAAGAAATTGGTGATATAGAGCGTGTAATAGCACGCCTTGCTTTATGCACTGCACGCCCACGAGATTTAACACGCCTGCGCAGTGCCCTACAAGCACTCGCCCCGCTGCACGCATTATTAAACGATGCTAATGATGAACGTATCGCCAGCATTGTTCGCCATTCACCTGAACTACCAGAACTACAAGCTTTACTTGAGCGCGCAGTGATTGATAATCCACCAGTGCTAATACGTGACGGGGGCGTAATTGCATCAGGTTATAACAGCGAGCTCGATGAATGGCGTAATTTAAGTAAAGGCGCAACCGACATACTCGATCAGCTTGAGCTTCGCGAACGTGAACGCACCGGTATTAGTACCTTAAAAATTGGTTATAACAAAGTGCATGGCTTTTTTATCGAAGTTAGCCGAGCAAACGCCCACTTAGTACCTGCCGATTATATTCGTCGTCAAACACTTAAAAATAACGAACGCTATATTATTCCAGAGCTAAAAGAGCACGAAGACAAAGTACTTGGTAGCCAATCAAAAGCGCTTGCGCTTGAAAAACAGCTATATGAAGAGCTATTTGAATTTATAGCTCCGCACATTGAGCAATTACAAATGATGGCTAGCGTATTGGCCGATTTAGATGTACTCAATAACTTAGCCGAACGTGCTCAAACACTTAATTACGCTAAACCAGAGTTATGCGATAACGACAATATTAGCATTAAACAAGGTCGTCATCCGGTTGTTGAACAGGTAATGAAAGAACCTTTCATTGCAAACCCCGTAGAACTTAATAGCCAACGTAAAATGCTGATTATTACAGGGCCAAATATGGGTGGTAAATCAACCTATATGCGCCAAACTGCTCTAATTGTATTAATGGCACACATTGGTTGTTACGTACCCGCCGACAGCGCGCACATAGGAAATATTGACCGTATATTTACGCGTATTGGGGCAAGTGATGATTTAGCATCTGGCCGCTCAACTTTTATGGTAGAGATGACCGAAACTGCGACTATATTAAATAACGCAACAGCTCAGTCGCTTGTGTTAATGGACGAAATTGGCAGAGGAACAAGTACCTACGATGGCTTGTCGCTTGCTTATGCAACAGCCGATCATTTGGCTCAAAAAATATCGGCTAAAACATTATTTGCTACGCACTACTTTGAGCTTACTGAACTTGCAGAGCAAAAAACGGGGCTGGTTAATGTGCACCTTGATGCCATAGAGCATAACGATACCATTGCATTTATGCATACCGTGCTTGATGGCGCAGCAAGTAAAAGCTTTGGTTTGCAAGTAGCCGCCCTTGCAGGTGTGCCTAAAGCGGTGATTACCCAAGCAAAACAAAAGCTTAAATTACTCGAAAATCACCAAAGCGTTACTGCCCCAAATACTGAGCAACAGGCATTTTCATTTAATAGTGAATTACCTGCGGCTGAGCCCTCTGAGGTTGAAGAGCAGCTAAGCGCAATAGACCCAGATAACCTCTCACCGCGCCAAGCGCACGATTTACTTTATAAATTAAAAGCACTGCTTTAAATTTTGTCAGGCATAAAAAAAGCTGAAGGTTTTACCCTTCAGCTTTTAACACATAGGCTGTATTAAATCTGTTACGAGAACTGGTCAAACAAACTTTCAGTGCTTAACCCTTCTTGCTGTAAAATATCTTTTAAACGACGCAGCGCCTCTACCTGAATTTGTCTTACACGCTCACGTGTTAAACCAATTTCACGACCCACATCTTCAAGGGTGGATGGCTCGTAGCCTAGTAGGCCAAAACGGCGCGCTAATACTTCACGCTGTTTAGGGTTTAGCTCACCTAACCAATCTACAATGTGCTTATTAATATCGTTATTTTGAACTTCACCTTCGGGACCTGCACTTTTTTCATCAGCGATAATATCAAGCAGTGCACTGTCGTTTTCGCCACCAATTGGCATATCAACCGAGGCAATTTTTTCGTTCAAACGCAGCATTTTTGTTACGTCTTCTACAGGTCTATCTAGGCTTTGGGCAATTTCTTCTGCAGTTGGCTCGTGGTCAAGCTTTTGAGTAAGCTCGCGTGCTGTACGCAAGTAAACATTTAATTCTTTAACAACATGAATTGGCAAACGAATCGTACGAGTTTGGTTCATAATGGCGCGTTCAATTGTTTGACGTATCCACCATGTTGCATAGGTTGAAAATCTAAAGCCGCGTTCTGGGTCAAATTTTTCAACAGCGCGAATTAAACCAAGGTTGCCTTCTTCAATTAAGTCTAAAAGCGCTAATCCGCGATTATTATAGCGGCGAGCAATTTTAACAACTAAACGTAGGTTACTTTCTATCATCCGTTTACGTGATGCTTCACAGCCACGTAACGATTTGCGGGCAAAAAATACTTCTTCTTCTGCGCTAAGTAGGGGAGAAAAACCAATTTCTCCTAAATAAAGTTGGGTAGCATCGAGATTTTTAGTGACTTCCTCTTTTGCAAAAATCTCTTCTTCGTTATCTACCTCTTCAAGTAGTGCTGCATTTTCTTCTACTGCGGTGTCATCAAATTTTTCGTCGGTGGTGTTTTTGTCAAGTTTTGCTGCGCTAGCCATAAGCCTTCTCCCGAGCAATTATCAATACCTAGAAATTAGGGAAGGTATTTAGCAGGGTTGACAGCTTGCCCACGGTAGCGAATTTCAAAACGAAGCGCAGTGACCGAAGATTCCGACTTACCAATTTCTGCTATTTTTTGTCCTGCCTTAACTTTCTGCTTTTCTTTAACAAGTAATTTCGAATTATGTGCATAAGCACTTAGGTAATCATCATTATGTTTCAATATGATTAAATTACCGTATCCTCGAAGCGCATTACCCGCATACACCACCGTTCCTTGTGCTGCGGCTAAAACTGAAGCCCCTGTCCGATTAGTAATCTGTAAACCTTTATACCCGTTTTCCTTATTAGAAAAGCGTTTGGTTACCTTGCCCTTTGCAGGCCAAGACCAAATAACCTTGCCATTCGGTACAGGTTTAGCATTACTAACTAAATCATTGGCTTGTTTTTGAACATACTCTCGTTGTTTCGGCTGATCAAGATCTTTCTTTAATTTTTTGTTAGTTTTTTGTGGGTTTTTATTCGAGTTACTAGATTGATTAGCTGCAGCTTTGGCCTGCCATACTTTTTGGGGAGATTTTTTTAAAGATATAGTTTGCCCAGGAAATATTACATAAGGTGCTGAAATTGAATTATTTTTTGCAAGTCTTCTAAAATCCTGCCCTGCACTAAACGCAATGGAATAAAGCGTATCCCCTTTTTGGACCTTATAACGCCCCCCGTTAATGTTAACACCACGTTGAAATTCATTAACATTACTATTTAAGCTGCTCACAGGCGCAGGAACATGGCGAGATGAACAACCTTGAAGTAAATATACAATAAATACAATTACATAAAATATAAATTGTTTATTCAACGAGTTTTACTCCAAAGTTCTTAAAGTGCTGTTTTTAGCAATTAGCGTAGTAAAAAGTACGCTATTACTATTAATGCAACTAATCCCCAGCCAAGTACTTCAACATACTGACGTAATTTTTGTTCCATTTTAACTCCGCCCCACTTCATTAAAGCAGAGACTAAAAAGAAACGCGCGCCACGACCAATCGCCGATGCAATTAAAAATGGTAAAAACGCCATCTGTAAAACGCCTGCACCTATGGTAAATACTTTATAAGGAATTGGCGAAAAACCCGCTAAAAAAACGACCCACACACCGTATTCTTTAAACCATGTTAAAGCTGTTTCAAACTTTTCTTGCCAATGCATTTGCTCTATTAACGGTTGAACAACGGGTTCAAATAACCAGTAACCTAAAAAATAACCGACGATCCCCCCAAGCACTGAGGCAACGGTAGCAAAGCTTGCAAAGCGCCATGCTTTACTTGGTTGAGCAAGCGACATAGGCGCAAGCATTACATCTGGTGGCACCGGGAAAAAAACAGATTCAGCAAAGCTCATAGCTGCAAGGTAGCGCTCAGCAAAGCGGTGTTTTGCCCACACTAGGGCCATATCGTATAACTTAGTAAACAATTTCAACGTGAATTCCTATTCAATATCACCAGGTATAAGGGGTACAAACCGTACTGGTGCAATAACATGCTCTGTAAAGCTATCGCCTTTGCGAATAACCATTGTTAGTTTTTGATTTTGCTCGCCAATAGGGGCTAGTAGCACGCCGCCATCAGCTAATTGTGCAAGTAAATCTTGCGGTACTTTAGAAGCCGCAGCCGTGACAATAATACCATCAAACGGGGCTTGCGAGTGCCACCCTCGCCAACCATCACCATGCTTCATAGCAACGTTGTATAAATCAAGTTGATGCAAACGTCGCTTGGCCTGCCATTGCAATGCTTTAATTCGTTCAACCGAAAATACCTTGGTAAAGCACTTTGCTAATATCGCGGTTTGATACCCAGAGCCCGTGCCAATCTCAAGTACCTTGTCGCGCACACCTGCTAAATGCAGCAGCTCAGTCATTCTAGCCACAATATAAGGCTGTGAAATTGTTTGCCCTTGCCCAATGGGCAAAGCGGTATTTTCGTAGGCTTTGTGCTTTAGCACATCATCAATAAATGCATGGCGTGGTGTTTCGGCAATAGCTTTTAGTACTTGCTTGTCTTCTACGCCTTCTTGCGCTAATAAACTAGAAAGCGCATTAGCACTGCGCGAGTAATTAGCCAGCACGGTTTATCTCCATGTCGGCTAACCATTCACCTACCGCATTTATGCTTTCTTTTGCTGTCATATCAACACTTAATGGCGTTACTGATGCAAAGCCATTGTTGATAGCATAAAAGTCAGTGCCTTCGCCTGCATCGCTTTCTGTTCCCAACGAGCCATACCAAAAAATATCGCGGCCCCATGGGTCGGTTTGCTTAGTCATGGTTTCTGCTTTATGACGAGCACCTAATCGCGTTACTTGTACGCCTTTTAATTCACTTAATGGAATATCAGGCACATTCACATTTATAATTTGATCTTTAGGCAGCGGGTGCGAGGCAAGGCCTTTAATTATATTTACAGTAACCGCAGCAGCTGTTTCAAAATGTTCACCATGGTGCGAACAAAGCGATACTGCAATAGCGGGTAAACCTAAATGGCGGCCTTCGGTTGCAGCAGCAACTGTGCCAGAATAAAGGGTATCGTCGCCTAAGTTAGCGCCATGGTTAATACCAGCTACAACTAAATCAGGAGTTTCATCAACCAATTGATTTACGCCTAAATGTACACAATCCGTGGGCGTTCCATTAACTGATATAAAGCCATTTTCAAGCGTAGTGGCACGCAGTGGGTTTATGAGCGTTAATGAATTACTAGCACCACTGCAATTACGATCTGGCGCAACCAGCGTTACATCAGCAATTTGCGTGAGTGCTTGGTACAAAACAGCAATGCCTTTTGCATTAACACCATCGTCGTTACTTAGCAGTATCTTCATCTTGGCTATCCTTTTCTTTTCGCTCGCGAGGGCTTGCATCGGTGTAATCCACCAGCTCACGTAAAAGAGCGGTAGCAAAACAACCTTTAGGCAAGCCAAAGCTTAATTTTAATGTGGTTGTATCTAGCGTTTCTATGGTTAAGTTTTCTGGAATAAGGCGCAGCATCCGGCGCTCGTTTTTAAGGCCTAATTCGCCTAAGTCATCGCACCAAGCTTGATATGGTTTTAGCCATATTTTTTCTTGCTCGGTTAAGCCTTTTTCGCTTTTTCCTACCATAGGTGCCGACATAACAATATCGCCAGAGGCTAAACGGGCAATGTTTTCGTCGCTTATAGCGTCTTCAAAAAATGCATTACTACCGCTGAGCATAAACACTTCGCGGTGCATTGTTTTAGCAAGGCCATGTTCTTTTACTCGCAGGCTCACTATTTGGTTAAATACATGTGAGCGCGCAGCTGAGATAATAATACCGCGTAGCTTTTTATCGCGAATACGCTCACCTGCAAACATTTTTTCGGCCATTACTAAATTATGCCCGTCGCGACCAAATCGTTGCTCGCCAAAGTAATTTGGTACGCCAGCACGCACAGCATTTATACGACATAATATATCAAGCGGCTCGCTAACATTACGAAGCGTAATAGTAAACCTGTTGCCCTTGTGGCAACCTGTGCGTAATTTACGCTCGTGGCGCTGCTGCGAAACCACAAAAATGCTATCGCTATTTAGCTCGCTAAAGTCAATGTGCTTTTTAATAGGTACTTTAACGCTAAACCATTGGCTACATACGCCATGTCGGTCTTTCATACCGGCATAGCTTACTTCTCGCGGCGATACTCCCGCTTTTTGCGCAATTAATTTAGCAACGTACTGAGTGTTTTCACCTTTTTTAACCACCTGTAAACATACATGCTCACCGCTGCCGGTAAACTCTATGCCTAAATCTTCATCCACCATAAAGTCTTCAGCGGTGGTTTTAAAATCGGCTTTTGAAAGTGGCGCACCGTATAAATAATTTAAGTCGCTCATGCGTTGGTTGTACTCGTAAGCGCTTTATTCATAATAACCACCGCATGGCTAGAAATACCTTCTTTGCGCCCTTCAAACCCAAGTTTTTCGGTGGTGGTGGCTTTAACGTTAATTTGGCTAAGTTCACAATTTAAATCGCTGGCTAAATTAGTGCGCATAGCTTGAATGTGCGGCAACATTTTTGGCGCTTGAGCTACAATAGTGACATCACCGTTACCCAATACATAACCTTGCTCTTTAGCAAGGCCTACAACGTGGCGCAGTAAAATACGGCTGTCGATATTTTCAAACTCGCTCGCTGTATCAGGAAAGTGTTTACCAATATCTCCCATAGCTAGCGCACCTAAAATAGCATCGCACAATGCATGAATAGCTACATCGCCATCAGAGTGTGCTAAAAAGCCTTGTGGGTAATCAATTTTTTCACCACAAATAGTTAGCGGGCCTTCGCCGCCAAACTTATGTACGTCAAAACCATGGCCAATTCGAATCATAATGCACGCTCGTTATGTTGTTTGTTTAATAAAAACCCCGCCAAGTCTAAATCCTCCGGCGTGGTTATTTTAATATTGTCGCTGCGCCCTGCTATTAATTTAACGGGTTTGTTAGCCCACTCTATCGCACTGGCTTCATCGGTAATTGTAACGCCTTGTGCCAGCGCACTGTGAAGCGCATTTTTAAGCTCATCGTATTTAAAAAACTGGGGCGTTAACGCTTGCCATAAATCATCACGAGGAACCGTTTGTTCGCTGTAAGTGTGTCCGCGCTTTATGGTGTCTTTTACTTTGCTGGCTAAAATACCGCCTTCATCATCATTGATACACTGCGCTATTAACGTTTCAATATCGTTAATGCTCACTAAAGGGCGTGCAGCGTCGTGAACCAACACCCATTTAGGCGGGTTACTTTCTAAAAACAATAAGCTATTAAGTACTGAGTCGGCACGCTCTTGCCCGCCATTTGCACGTATAATACGCGAATCAATAGGTGAAAGGGTGTCAAAGTAAGGGTCGGTTTGGCTAACAGCTACAACTATTTGGCTTAAGCTTTTAAGCTGCGAAAGCTTACTAAGCGTATGCTCTAAAATAGTTTTACCCGCAAGTTGAATGTACTGCTTAGGCGTATTGTGCTGCATTCTGCTACCTACACCGGCAGCGGGTACAATGGCAGCAATAGTATTATTAGTTTTCATGTTGTTTGCCCGGTAAAACACGTATAAATGTTTCGTCCGGTTTTATCATTCCTAATTCGTTGCGTGCACGCTCTTCAATACCCTCTTGGCCTAGTTTTAAATCTTCTATGTCGGCGGTGAGTACTTTATTGCGCTTTATTAGTTTTTCGTTAGTTTGCTGGTGTGAAGCAACGGCTGTTTTTAACCGTGAGTAGTCTTGTACACCGTTGTGACCAAACCAAAGTCGGTACTGTATAAACAGTGCTAAGCACAACAGGCCAAGCTGAAAAAAACGCATTTAACACTCCCTATTTGTTTTTAATTTTTAAGTATAACGTTAGGCACGTGGCCGCTTTATGTTACGCCAATTTATATTACCCGCTAATAGCATTTCTCTAAGCGAAAGTACTCGAGGCGTACTACGTTTTGAAAACTGCCACTGATGCCCACAACAGGCAGCCGTTAAACTCATTTTACTGGGCTTAACTAATTGTGCAGTTTGTTGCTCTAAGCCTTGCCCTAAAAAGTTAAACCAGCCTAATTCATTACAATGCAGTTTATTGTCGCTTACTTGATCTATGCTGTCTATTCTTAGTCTAACGTGGTCGTGGCTATTTAATAATACAGGTACTATTAGCCCCACTTTGGCATATGTTTGATAAAAAAGTTCATTTGCTTGAGCGTTAACTTCTGGTGGCGTTGGCCTTTGTTTTTCAAGCCACGAGCCATTTTGCGAATCAAGCGTAAAAGGCGAGCTACCATTAGCAACCAATGTGGCCGCGCGCTCTATGTAATACGGTAAACTTTTTAATTGGCGACGAAGTTTATCAGCATTAGGCTCAGCAACTAGGCGCTGCACCTCACGCTGATAAAACGCATTACACAATTGTGCATACAGCACCTTTTGCGCATCACTTTGCCATATTTCTTGCTGCTGAGCTGCAAGTGGCTGATTTTTCGCGACCAATAGTTGTACTCAAAAAACAAATAGGTAGCTGTTTTATAGCACACCGACGATTATTTTTTAAGCACACACTACAATTTAAGCGCTTGGCTTTTCACCTAACTTAGCAATGCCCGTTTCTAAAAACTGCACCACGGTATTGCGCTTTTTACCAATTAATAAACTGCCATCGGCTAAAAACATAAAGTTTTGCCAATTGCGTTTAAATACATCAAAGGTGGTTTCGATAACGTTATCGCGCGCCATACAAAAATAAACCGTGGTGTTAGCCTGCCAATCTAAATGTTCTAAAATAGCGTGTGGTAGGCTTTCATCGCCGTTTTCCCAAGCGTCTTCCCAGTTTACTTCATCGCTAAAGCTTTCTTCTTTGCCACACCAATCGGTTTTATCAAAAAAGTCGGGGTGATCAAACTCACGGCTTACCATAGTACTCCAAAGTACTGCAGCACGTTCGCTGGTCATAGGTTTTATGCGCGCAGCGTCTTCATCAGATACTGGTATATCTTTATGACGAAAAACCCAGGCTTTTTTGTGATCATCGAGAGAAATATAATTCATAGTGTTGGTGTATTCTTTGGCATAATAAAAAGCAAACGTAATTATACAAGAGATCAAAACATGACTACAGCAATAAAACCACTTTCCCTCAAACCAGGCATTTACCAACACTACAAAGGGCCGCAATACAAAGTATTTTATGTGGCCACCCACAGTGAAACCGATGAGCAACTAGTAATTTATCAAGCACTTTACGGCGAGTACGGCATGTGGGCTCGCCCACTAAGTATGTTTACAGAAACCGTAGAAAAAGAAGGCCAAACCATACCTAGGTTTGCATACCTTGGACCTGCAGATTAACTATGGCATTATAAACACATTCAACACTGCTCAGACCAGATAAGGGTAACCCGTGCAATTTAATTCTACCGACAATTACATCGCAAGCAGCTCACTAAAACAGGCTGTAAATGCCGCCATTATGCTCGAAAAACCATTATTAATTAAAGGTGAACCAGGCACGGGTAAAACCATGCTGGCTGAGGAGCTTGCAAAAAGTTTAGATACCGAGCTTATTCAATGGCATATAAAATCGACTACCAAAGCGCAGCAAGGCTTGTACGAATACGATGCCGTATCGCGCCTGCGCGACAGCCAATTAGGTGACGAACGCGTACACAACATTGGCAACTACATTGTTAAAGGTAAATTGTGGCAAGCATTTAACTATGCCGAGCTTAACGGTAAACGCCCAGTACTTTTAATTGATGAAATAGATAAAGCCGACATCGAGTTTCCAAACGATTTACTGCTTGAGCTTGATAAAATGGAGTTTCATGTTTACGAAACCAACGAGCGCATTGTAGCCAAAGAGCGCCCTATTGTGATCATCACTTCAAACAATGAAAAAGAATTGCCAGATGCCTTTTTACGCCGCTGCTTTTTTCATTATATTGATTTTCCTAGCAGTGACGAAATGCAGCAGATTATTGATGTACACTACCCCAATGTTAAGCAAGATTTAGTACGCCAAGCGCTAGAGGTATTTTTTAACTTACGTGAAGCCAATGGCCTTAAAAAGAAGCCCTCCACCAGCGAATTACTCGATTGGTTAAAGCTTTTAATGGCAGAAGACATAGACGCAAAAACGCTGCACGACAAAGCGCAAAAAGGCGGATTAATGCCAATGTTTGGCGCCTTACTTAAAAACGAGCAAGACATAAGCCTAATCGAAAAGCTCGCCTTTATGAGTCGTCGCTAGGGCCTGTTGACCTTTCAGGATTAAAATTTGTTCTAACTAGGGACGATTTAATCGTGGCGCGAGGTTTGTAACCTAGTGGGCTAAGTAAAAGCCGAGCAACAAAGAGTTAATCGTCCCTAGGACGAACCTTCGGGCAGCGCGTGTTTGGTATTTATGCTGTGTTATCGCCTATTTATGGGGAATAACCACACTACATAGGTTCTGCCTTGCCTAAATACCAAACACACTGCTGTAAATTTAACCTCGAAAGATAAACAGGCCCTTATATGCTAGTACAGTTTTTTTTCACGCTGCGTAAATACCGCCTACCGGTGAGCCTGCGCGAACTACTCGATTTAATTAGCGCCTTAAAAAAAGGCGTTATATTTGCCGATGTAGACGCCTTTTACCATTTAGCACGCACCATAATGGTAAAAGACGAAACCCATTTTGATAGGTTTGATAAAGCCTTTAGCGACTATTTTAGCGGCATTGCCGACTTAGACCTGCTCGAGAGTTTAAAGCAACAGCACAACCTACCTGAAGATTGGCTGCGCAAAGAGTTTGAAAAACACCTAAGCGATGAAGAAAAAGCCCAGCTAAAAGCCATGGGCGGGCTCGACGAGCTTATGAAAACCCTAAAAGAGCGTTTAGAAGAGCAACAAAAACGCCACGCTGGTGGCAATAAATGGGTGGGCACAGGTGGTACATCTCCTTTTGGTGCATACGGCTATAACCCAGAAGGCGTGCGTATAGGGCAAGACGGTAACCGTAATCGTCAAGCGGTTAAAGTGTGGGATAAACGCGAATACCGTAACCTCGATACCGACAGAGAAATTGGTTCGCGTACTATTAAACTTGCCCTTAAAAAGCTGCGTAAATTTGCCCGCACAGGCGCAAGCGACACCCTAGATTTAAATGAGACCATTCGTGCAACTGCCAAACAAGGCGGCATGCTAGATGTAAAAATGGCACCCGAGCGCCACAATGCCGTAAAAGTATTGATGCTGTTTGATATTGGCGGCTCAATGGATGACTACATTCATACCTGCGAAGAATTATTTAGCGCCGCCCACGGCGAGTTTAAACACCTAGAGTTTTACTACTTTCATAACTGTTTATACGAACACGTTTGGCAAGATAACGCGCGCCGCCATTCAAACGTAATCGACACCATGACGCTGATTAATAAATTTACCAGCGACTATAAAGTAATATTTGTTGGCGATGCCACTATGGGCCCATACGAAATTGCCTACCCAGGCGGCTCGGTAGAGCATTACAACGAAGAGCCCGGCAGCGCATGGTTATCACGAATCACCAATCACTTTGATAAAGTCGCTTGGCTCAACCCACAACCGGTTGAACACTGGCCGTACTATCAATCAATTGATTTTATAAAGCAGCTGATGAGTAACAGAATGTACCCGCTGAGTTTAGATGGAATAAGTAGCGCGATAAAAGAGCTGAGTTAAAGTGAATAATAGAAATATATTAAAATTAGTTTTGTTTGCATCACTTATTATAAATTTAGTTTTTATTACTATCTTTATAAGTGACTCTAAAAAAAATGAAAGCATTTATTTATTAGCAAGCAATGTTGAAGCTAAATGCTTGAATGATTGGAAGTCACAAGACTCTAGGGTGCTTTTTATTACCTCTCATCAAATCTTAGGACCAGATCCTTTTACTAAATATAACCTTTTAGAGCTGGGAGGTTATGATCAATCAACATCTTTCACATACGAGTTTTCAGCATGTTTTAAAGATAAATTTTCTACCGTAAGAGCAATTGAAGAGATGAAATATGCTATTGACTTCATGGGTAAGCAATCAAAAAATGTTGGATTTTATAAATTACCAAATTCTAATGAAATTATTGTTTATTCAAATGAATAGCACTTAGGCTAGATTGGCTTAGCTCATAACTCCCTGAGCATTGGCAGTACTATCAATCAATTGGCTTTATAAAAGAGCTAATGAAAAGCCACATGTATGCGCTGAGCTTGGATAGGATAAGTAGAGCGATAAAAGAGCTGAGTTAAAGTTTGACTCAGCTATATTTGTATTAGAGCAGTTTGAATCATCAATTTAAAAAGTAATAGTAGCTTGAGTTATTTACATCAAAAAGAAATACCAACATTACAATTATCTGCAACACATCCAGACAGCTCTGAAGAACCTCCATCAGGAAAGGTTACTTTTAAATAATCACCATTAGCTTCAAAATAGAAGCCTGCAAAAACCATATCCAGACGCGAAACCAAAATATCACACTGCTCTGTGATAGTTAGTACAAGATGTATTTTTCGATGCCTTTCTCTAATAGTTATACAAGGGCCTTTAACTTCTACATCCCAGAGAGAAGAATTAGCTTTCCACTCATTATCTTTAATTTCTAGTGAGACTTCTCCATTAGAGTCTGTAAATAGACCAGATAGCAAAAATGGTTGGCCTAAGTACTCAGGTTTTTTTAATTGAAATAATGCGTAATTTGCAACTTGAATAGGGATTTTACAGTTGCTTAACTTTACACCACCAAAAATTAAAGAAGGATTACGCTCTGGGAAATCAAAAAACTCATTAGAATAACCTTGTTGTAAACACTTTGGCATCCGCATTGCTAACTTTACACGTGACTTTGACCACATTTTTGTAGTTACCTTTGAATGGCATTGTGGACATAGGAGGGTCATATTAGCCGGGTCATGTTTTTTTGCATCTTTAAACTCAGGGTCTACATGTTCGTATTGAATTATTCCTAATCCACAAATAACACAACCGAACCCACATTGCTGACGAATATCCCGCTTTATTTCTGCTGGAATTACTCTACTCAAACCAAATTTATTAACTTCCATATTATTCTGATCCAGTTAAATTATTATATTAAAAACATTTTATTTTTTTGTAGACGTTTATTAAATAAACTTACACATTCCAAACCCTAAACTATCGCCATCACGTTTTACATAACCATAATGTGTATAAAAGCTTTCTTTACCGTGAGCACTTAATAAACCTACTGTAGCGCCATTAGAGCAAGTGTTGGTGAAGTAGTTTTCAATGTGGGTCATTACTAAACGACCAATACCTTGTTTTTGATAACTAGGCGCAACAATTATATCTTGAATATAAAAATACATTGCGCCATCACCAATCACTCTCCCAGTGCCTACCAACTTATCAGTGTCGTATACAGTGACCCAAAAAAGTGAGTTCTCGATGCTTACTTTTAATACTTCATCGTCAGGATTTTGCCACTTTACTTGTGTACGTAAATTAGCAAACCCATCCAGTGCTGGGGCTTCAAATTCAACTTTATAAGCCATAATATCCCTTACTCACTTTTAAAGCACTTTACCCATAAACAAGCTGTACGGATCTAGCTCATAATCACCAAACGGTTCGCACTCTTTAAAACCAAATTGAGAATAAAGTTTTTGTGCGGGTAAAAATGCTTTTGCAGTGCCGGTCTCTAAACTTAACTTGTTATAACCTCGCTGTGCTGCTTCCCCAATAATGTGCGTAAGTAACTTAGCGGCTATGCCTTGGCGTAAATAGTTGCTTGAGGTGCGCATTGATTTAATTTCGCCATGAGTCGCATTGAGCGCTTTTAATGCGCCAACACCCGCCAAATTATTATCAATCCATAAGCTATAAAAGGTTATATCGGGCTGAGTAAGTTTAGTTACATCCAGTGCGTGTACGCTTTCTACAGGTGAGTGCTTTAACATATCGTTATGGTGCGCTTGTAGTAGTTTTATGATGTGTGGGTTTGAAAGCTCGCCTGTTCTTATATCCATTTATGCCTCATTTAAATTTTATGCTTTAGGGCTTTAACTAATGCACTTAAGTAAAGCCCTTAAGTAAATGGCTAATTTAGGCTGCTAGCTTCCACACTACAAACGCAGCAGCAAAACCAACCAAATACACTAGGCCTAGCCACGTTAAGCTGCGTAGTAACACGCTGTGTTTAATAGCGGGTTCTGAGCGTACAAGACTAAAGTTAAGCCATGCAAAAACAGGGGTGGTTACAAAAGCAAGCGTCATGGCAAAGGTAAGCATGGGGCCAAGGGCTGATTTAAAAAATAAAATAACGGCCATGCCAGCTAGTGCTTGCAGTACAAGCCAAATATTTAAGCTGTGTTTTGACTGCTTAAAACCAAGTAATTTGTGTGATTCGTTAAGTGTGCGCGCGTAGCCGTCAAGTACAGTGAGTGTGGTACCGAACATACATAAAAAAGCAATGGCTGATACAAGCGGCCTTGCCCACTCGCCTATTGTGAGTGCGTACATATCGATAAGTTGTTTAGCAAAAGCAACCCCGCCAAGTTCTATATTGCTGCTTTGCCCATATTGCACCAGCACTCCTAAGCTAAAAAATACTAATGCTAAGCACGCTGTTAACCAATACCCTACGTTAAAATCAAATAGGCCTTGGCTTTTAGTGACTGTTTGCTGCGCTTGTTTTTCTTTTAGCCAAAGCGAGCTAAGCGCTGATATTTCTATTGGTGCTGGCATCCAGCCCATTAACGCGACCATAAAGCTCAACATAGCAAGCTCGTATGGCGATGGACCCACATAGTCAGCAGGCGCCATTGGGCCGTTACTGAATGCAATAACCAGCGCAATAACAGTAGCAAGCGTTAATAGCCCCATTATGGCTTTTGCAACGCTGTCGAGCGCTTTAAAGTGCCCTAACAATAATATGGCTAAACACACACCGAGCAATATCCAACACAGTAGCGTTACTTCTATTACTATTGGCAACGCGTAATGCAGTAAGCTTGCTGTAAGCAGTAATACACCGGCGGTATTTACAATGGCAGCAAGTATGTTAAGCCCTATAAAACTATAAAAATAAACAGGGCCTTTATTTTTATAACCTTCTACTAGGCTATTTTTGGTTACTAATGTGTACTCCATACCAAAACGGAAAAATGGGTATTTTAATACGTTTACCGCTAATATAAGCCAAAACAATTGCCAGCCAAATAATGCGCCTGCTTGAGTGGATGCGACTAAGTGAGATCCCCCTATTGCGGCGGTTGCCATTAATATACCAGGGCCTAGGGCGCCCAATCGAGATTTCCAAGATGTGTGTGTTTGCTGCATTAATTTCTCAATATGTGTACGTTATATATTCAAAAGATTAGGTTTTATAATTAAAAAACATAAAGAGAGAATAACTTACCTAAAATCAAGGCAATAAAAAAGAGCCATAAGGCTCTTTTTTATAGTACTTTGGGACTAAACTTTATTTTAACTCCATCTCTTGGATGATTTCGTGTGCTATTTCTGGAGTCGTGCTAACAGGCTTTTCGTGTAAGTTTGCTTTTATTTGCCCTTTTCGATGTTTTAGTGCCGCATCGAGTTTTTTAGTTGCGCTTGCAATAGCTGGGTACATAACTTCGTTTTCCCCTTTTACCGATATACGCGCACCTTCGTAATTTGTGCTAATTTCTACTTGGATTTTATGATGTTCTTTAGACAAAATAATATCGAGTGCAATAAGTGATGGAAAGTGACTCTCGATTTTTGAAAACTTCTCGTTAATGTGTTCTCTAATAGAATCAGTAACGTCTACATGGTGACCAGAAAGATTAATTTTCATAGGGTATCCTTTTATTTGTTACCTCATAAATAGTATTGGGGGCTATTTAGATTAACACAAGGAAAAAGCAGATAATTTTGAAATTAATTTGTTACTAAAGCTGATTTAAATCATAGGTTGTGCAAAGTTTATGCAAAGCCCATAGGGTATGGGCTTTCAGACGTCTAGCCTTTAAGGTTTAGTCTGTATATGAGCAGCAATAATCGGCAAAATCACTCACTTTTACTTTAAAGCTTACGTTAGCATCTACGTTGAATGATTCACCCGCGTTAAATGTTTTCCATTCACTCTCGCCAGGTAATAGAATATCCCACTGGCCACCTAAAAGCTCCATTAATTCTTTTTTGCTGGTATCAAATACAAATTCGCCTGGCTGCATAAAGCCTAATGTTTTTGTAGTGCCGTCGCTAAGCACAACGGTACGGCTTGATACTTTGCCCTCAAAATACACGTTAGCTTTTTTTATCACACTTACATTATCAAACTGAGACATCCTCACTCCTGTTTATATTATTTTTAAAAATCAGCCACCACCTTGCCTGATAGAAAAATACCTTGCAAGGAAAGTACATTGAAAGTTACTCACTTGCGGTTTTAAAGCAGTGTTTTTAAGTATTAGTCGCTGCGCTTTTTATGCGGGCAGGCATAGCCAAAAGCTGAATCTGTATTTCCTGAGTAAACACCAAGCTTGCTTTCGTTTACAGCAACGCTTTTATGTTCGCTCCAACAAAAAAGCCCGCCCTGTTTAACACAGGGCGGGCTTTTAAATATTAAAGCTAACGATTAAAACAATGCGTTTGCTTTCTTTACAATGTTTTCTACTGTAAAGCCAAAGAACTCAAACAGTTCGCCAGCAGGTGCAGACTCACCAAAGGTCGTCATACCTACTACTGCGCCATTTAGGCCTACGTACTTGTACCAGTAATCAGCAATACCTGCTTCTACTGCTACGCGGCGTGTTACAGATGCCGGTAATACGCTTTCTTTGTACTGTGCGCTTTGCTCTTCAAATACATCAGTACACGGCATAGATACAACACGTACCTTTTTACCTTGGCTGCGAAGCTCTGTTGCTGAATCTTGTGCAAGCTGCACTTCAGAACCTGTAGCAATAATAATTAGCTCTGGGTTGCCGTCACAGCTAAGGATGTAACCACCTTTTTTAACATCAGCTAATTGCTGTGCGTCACGTGCTTGTTGCTCAAGGCCTTGGCGAGTAAAGATAAGCGATGTAGGGCCGTCTTTACGTTCAATAGCTTGTTGCCATGCAATTGCCGACTCAACTTGGTCACATGGGCGCCAGTTGTATAAGTTAGGCGTTAAACGCATGCTAGCAATTTGCTCTACCGGTTGGTGAGTTGGACCATCTTCACCTAGGCCGATTGAATCGTGTGTATATACAAAAATACTTGGTTGCTTCATTAATGCAGCCATACGTACCGCATTTTTTGCGTACTCAACAAACATTAAGAACGTTGCACCGTAAGGAATGAAGCCTTTATGAAGGGCAATACCATTCATAATTGCCGACATACCAAATTCACGTACACCGTAGTAAATGTAGTTACCGCTTGCATCGTCTGCAGTTAAACCTTTAGAGCCATCCCAAATTGTTAGGTTTGAGCCAGCTAAATCGGCTGAGCCACCCATGAACTCTGGTAAAATAGGACCAAATGCGTTTAATGCATTTTGTGATGCTTTACGAGATGCAGGGTTTGCAGGGTTTGCTTGTAGTTGCTCAATGTACTCTTGAGATTTTGCAGCCCAATCATCCGGCAGTTCGTTGTTAATACGGCGTTTGTATTCTGCTGCAAGCTCTGGGTATGCGTTTGCGTATGCTGCAAATTTTTCATCCCAGCTAGATTCTTGTTGCTGGCCTTTTTCTTTGCTATCCCACTGCGCGTAAATATCAGCAGGAATTTCGAATGCTTCGCCAGTCCAACCTAAAAATTCGCGAGACGCTTTAATCTCGTCATCACCTAGTGGTGCACCGTGACAGTCGTGGCTACCTGATTTGTTAGGCGAGCCATAACCAATTACTGTTTTACAACAAATTAGTGATGGCTTGTCGGTAACGCTTTTAGCCTCTGCAATTGCAGCACTTACTGCATCGCTATCGTGGCCATCAACGCCGCTTATTACGTGCCAGCCATACGCTTTAAAACGCGCTGGGGTATCGTCGCTAAACCAACCTTCTACTTCACCGTCGATTGAAATACCATTGTCATCCCAAAATGCAACAAGCTTGCCTAGGCCTAATGTGCCAGCAAGTGAACATGCTTCATGAGAAATACCTTCCATTAAACAGCCATCGCCTAAAAAGGCATAGGTGTTGTGATCTACAATGTCGTGGCCTTCACGGTTAAACTGTGCAGCAAGTGCTTTTTCAGCAATCGCCATACCTACGGCATTTGTGATCCCTTGACCTAGTGGGCCCGTAGTGGTCTCGATACCTGGTGCGTAACCATATTCTGGGTGACCTGGCGTTTTAGAATGCATTTGACGGAAGTTTTTAATTTCGTCCAGTGGTAAATCGTAACCAGTTAGGTGTAGTAAAGAATAAATAAGCATTGAACCGTGGCCGTTTGAAAGAATAAATCTGTCACGGTCAGCCCACTCTGGATTAGTTGGATTATGTTTTAGATAATCGCGCCATAATACTTCTGCGATATCGGCCATGCCCATAGGGGCTCCAGGGTGACCAGATTTGGCCTTTTGTACTGCGTCCATTGACAAGACGCGAATAGCATTTGCAAGTTCTTTGCGAGATGGCATGAATTCTCCTACCTTTATGTGTATTTGCGCGGGTACTTATGTGTTCGTTAATGCGCTTAAATAAGTTGAGCGCTGTTATAGCAACCATTCTTACTTAATGTGGGTGCACTGTGCAATTAAAAACCCCATAAATATGGGGCATTATGAATATTTTTTAAGACCAATAAGTTATTACACATTTTATTTAGACGTCTAGGCGTAAAAACACTATGCAAGCAGTTTCGTTTTAGATAAAATACGCCCCTTAATTTTTTAGCGCTAATACCGACGTTTGTGAAGCGCAATATTTGTGAGCAGAAATACAATGGCAAAACATTTATTTACTTCTGAATCTGTTTCTGAAGGTCATCCGGATAAAATCGCCGATCAAATCTCTGATGCGGTACTTGATGCTATCCTAGAGCAAGACTCTCATGCCCGTGTTGCGTGCGAAACTTACGTAAAAACCGGTATGGTTATGGTTGGTGGTGAAATCACGACTAGCGCATGGGTTGATATTGAAGAAATTACACGTAAAACAGTACGTGAAATTGGCTACACACATTCAGACATGGGTTTCGATGCAGACTCATGTGCAATTTTAAACACTATTGGTAAGCAGTCTCCTGACATTAACCAAGGTGTTGACCGTACTAGCCCAGAAGAACAAGGCGCTGGCGACCAAGGCCTAATGTTTGGTTACGCATGTAATGAAACAGAAGTATTAATGCCAGCTCCAATTACTTACTCACACCGTTTAGTACAGCGCCAAGCGCAAGTACGTAAAAGCGGCGAGCTTAACTGGTTACGCCCAGATGCAAAATCTCAAGTTACTTTTGCATACGAAAATGGCAAGCCAGTAGGTATTGATGCAGTTGTACTATCTACTCAGCACGCTGAAGAAATTTCGCAAAATGATTTAGTAGAAGCGGTGATGGAAACTATCATCAAGCCAGTACTTCCTGCCGAGCTTATTACAAGCGCAACTAAGTTTTTCATTAACCCAACGGGTCGTTTTGTAATTGGCGGACCTATGGGCGACTGTGGTTTAACAGGTCGTAAAATCATTGTAGATACATACGGTGGTATGGCGCGTCACGGTGGCGGTGCTTTCTCTGGTAAAGATCCATCAAAAGTTGACCGCTCAGCTGCATACGCTGCACGTTACGTAGCTAAAAACGTAGTGGCTGCTGGCCTTGCTGATAAGTGTGAACTACAAGTGTCTTACGCAATTGGTGTTGCAGAGCCAACTTCAATCAGCGTTGAAACGTTTGGTACAAGCAAGCTAGAAGAAGGTCGTTTAATCGAGCTTATTCGCGAGCACTTTGACCTACGCCCTTATGGCTTAATTCAAATGCTTGATTTAGAGCGCCCAATTTATCAGCCAACAGCGGCTTACGGTCACTTTGGTCGTGACGAATTCCCTTGGGAACGCACAGATAAAGCAGATGCATTACGCGCAGCTGCTGGCCTTTAAGCCAACGCATTAAATTAAAAAACGGCCCTTTTAAGGGCCGTTTTTATATCTAAAGCAAAAGTTAGTAATGAGTTTTAGCTAGTCCTCGAATTACTTGCTGTTTTAGGTATATACTCTTTGCATAATAAAAGCTTAAGGGATAAGTAAATGGCCAATAATTTTCGCGTTATGTTTGTAGGGTTTGCCCAAGGCATTGAACCTAAAACAGCCTGCGTAAATTTAGCAGGTAAATTAAAAACTTCTGAAGATAAAGTTACTCAGTTTTTTAACGGCAAAGCTTTATTTGCACCTAGCAACAAAGACAAAGCACTCAAGCAAGCTAAGCTACTTGCTAGCCTAGGAATTAAAAGCAAAATTCAAGCATTGCCTAGCACAGTAACTACCGCAAGCAGTACAGCAGAAAACCAGCGCGATGAAAGAATTTTTGACGCACTAGATTACATTACTAGCAGCTTAATTCGCCTTGAAGAAAAACTAGAAGAACTTGAGCAAAAACTGCCTGAAAGCGAACTAAAAAAGCCAGCAGATGATAACGATGGTTGGCAAGATGACGACCTAATGCTTGATGAGCAACTTGATGAGCCGGTAAAAAAGCGCAGTAACACACTGCTATATTCGCTTATAGCTACCGCCGTTTTGTTGTTGCTGGTGCTTGCTGTTTACTTAGCTTTTCCTAATTTGGTTTCTATTTAACGTTGGGCGCGTAATTTTAATGAGCAATAAACGTACACACATACGCCAATCTATTCGCCAATTACGCAATAATTTATCAAAAAAGCAGCAAAAAAATGCAGCTGCCCAGCTAAAGTTGAATTTTACTCAACAGTTAAATAGCGATAAAACAGCCTCAAAAAAACATATAGCCATCTACTTTAGTAACGATGGAGAATTAGATACCTCATTGTTAATTAATGAATTATGGCAACAAGGCCACACCCTTTACTTACCCGTTATACACCCATTTAATGGCGCTACTTTACTGTTTCAGCGCTATGAAAAAAACTCACCCATGAGAGCAAATCGCTATGGTATCTTGGAGCCTAAGCTGAACTGCTCTCAAATATGCCCATTACCCAATTTAGATTATCTACTTATGCCGCTTGTAGCATTTGATAACCAAGGTAACCGATTAGGAATGGGGGGTGGATTTTACGACAGAACACTGGCGCAATTACACGCATACAATTGGCAAAAACCACAACTTATTGGCTTAGCACATAGCTGTCAAAAAGTAGATGCTCTGCCAATTGAATCGTGGGATGTACCACTTAAAACCATTATTACTCCCGATAAAATTTATCAATGGTAATAAACACCCACTACACATTTGATATATGAGCATGACAATGACGCAAGACGAATTAAAAAAAGCAGCTGCGTGGGCTGCACTCGAGTTTGTAAAAGAAAACACCATTGTTGGTGTAGGCACAGGCTCTACCGTTAACCACTTTATTGATGCCCTAGGCACAGTAAAAGACACCATAACGGGTGCGGTATCTAGCTCTGAAGCTTCAACAGCGCGCCTAGAAGCGTTAGGTATTGAAGTATTTGAGCTAAATAACATTGATGTACTTGATGTATACGTAGATGGCGCAGATGAAATAAACGCGCAAAACGAAATGATTAAGGGCGGCGGCGCAGCACTTACCCGTGAAAAAATTGTCGCAGCGGTAGCAAAACAGTTTGTGTGTATTGTTGATGACACAAAACTAGTAGATACATTGGGCGACTTCCCGCTTCCGGTAGAAGTTATACCAATGGCACGCAGCTACGTTGCACGTGAATTATTAAAACTTGGTGGCGACCCTGTTTACCGCCAAGGCGTAGTAACAGATAACGGGAACGTTATTTTAGATGTACACAATTTAAGTATTAGTAATGCCAAACAACTTGAAACACAGATTAATTCAATTGTTGGCGTAGTTACCAACGGCCTATTTGCAATGCGCGGCGCTGATAAGGTAATTATCGGCACTAAAAATGGGCCTCAAATTAAATAGGATGAGGTTATGAGTAAGGTATCGTTAGCAAAAGACAAAATTAAAATTCTCTTGCTTGAAGGTGTTCACCAAAGCGCAGTAGAAACGCTTAAACGTAATGGTTACAGCAACATCGACTACGTAAAAACATCCTTACCTGAGGACGAGCTAAAAGAGCGCATTAAAGACGTGCACTTTGTAGGACTTCGTTCTCGTACTCATATTAACCAAGCTGTATTAGAGTCGGCTGAAAAACTAGTAGCCATTGGTTGTTTTTGTATTGGTACAAACCAAGTAGATTTAAGCGCAGCACGTGAGCGTGGTATTGCGGTATTTAACGCACCGTTTTCAAATACTCGCTCTGTAGCAGAGCTTGTACTTGGCGAAATACTGTTGTTATTACGTGGTATTCCAGAGCGTAATGCAGCAGCGCACCGTGGCGGCTGGTTAAAAACAGCAACTGGCTCGTTTGAAGCGCGTGGTAAAACGCTCGGTATTATTGGTTACGGCCACATTGGTACGCAACTAGGTATTATGGCTGAAAACATAGGTATGAACGTAGAGTATTACGATATCGAAGATAAACTCTCTTTAGGTAACGCAACACAAGTACATAACCTAACACAGCTTTTACAACGTGCTGATATTATTAGCTTACACGTTCCAGAAACACCGCAAACTAAAAACCTGATTGGCACTGCTGAACTTGCCGTAATGAAGCAAGGCTCTATATTAATCAACGCTTCACGCGGTACTGTGGTAGATATTGATGCACTAGCCGAAGCGCTTAGCGAGAAAAAACTAAGCGGCGCTGCTATTGATGTATTCCCGGTTGAACCAAAATCTAACGAAGAAGAGTTTGTATCGCCACTGCGTGAATTCGACAACGTTATATTAACGCCGCACATTGGTGGTTCAACCCAAGAAGCGCAAGAAAACATTGGTATTGAAGTAGCCGGTAAATTAGCTAAATACTCAGATAATGGCTCAACTATTACCGCTGTTAACTTCCCTGAGGTTTCGCTGCCAGAGCTTGCTAACCGTAGCCGCTTATTGCACGTGCACCACAACCGCCCTGGCGTACTTACGCAAATTAACCAAGCGTTTGCCCAGCACGGTATTAATATTGCAGCTCAGTACTTACAAACTGATGAATCAATTGGTTATGTAGTTATTGACGTAGATACCGATCAATCAGAAGTTGCGCTTAAAGAGCTAAGCGCAGTAGAAGGTACAATTAGAGCGCGTATTCTTCACTAAAATAGCTATCAGCTGAAAAAATAAAAGCCGTACTTGATTAATCAAGTACGGCTTTTTTGCTTTAAACAGACAGATGATAATGTATAGCTTATCGCTATTATTCGCCTTTAACTTCTAAGTTAATAAATTTAACTAGCTCTTCTGGCTGGCCAGCTAACATCATTATTTGCTGGTTTACTTCCATCATGGTTTTACCTTCAGGCAATTTTGCCGATACGCTTAAAGAGTTTAGGCCTTTGGCAAAGTCAGTAAGCGATTGTGCAATTTCTTCAGTTACGGGAGCTTGCTGCAATTGTTGCTGTAGCGTCATTTGCATTTGCTCAAGCGTCATACCTTGTTTTTCAAGCTCACTCACAAATAGCTCTTTTAATTTGCCTTGGTTATTAAGTACTAAATTAATTTTACGAGGCTCAAGCTTGCTCATAGCTTGCATCACTAAGGTTTGCTGTTGTAACTCTTGCTCGTAAGTAAGTGGCGTGTCACCTGCTTCTTGCTGCGCTTTGCTTATAGCAAGAGACGCGTCCATTAATGCTTTAGCATTGGCAAGGCCTACATCCATATTAAAACTAACAATATCTTTTGCATCGAGCTTTAAAACCACATCGCTGTCGCCAGATTGCTCATCGTAATCAAGCGATGAGCTTAAGTCGTAACTTGCTGAGGCGAGCATTTCGTTTGTATCAGCTGGCAGTTTTGCTACAAAGTCTTTATCAAACTGAAAACTTTTAACTTCAAACGATGTATGTGGCGATATTTTATCGGTTTCGTAACCAGTGACTTCTATACTTTGAATATGCGCTACATTTTCGCCCTCTGGGCCAATTACTTCCATGTTAGTGATTTCAACACTTTGAGAAATAACACTTGCCGATAAACCCGCATATTTAAACGTTGCACCAGTTTGATCGCTTACTAAAGCTAGCTGCTTATCTACTTCAATACGTACTTCTTGGGTTGCTACATAGTTTGCGTAGCTAATGCCACCCACACCTGCTGCAACAATGGCTATGGCTATTACGAGTTTTTTCATGTTATTTCCTTATTCTGTTCTTTGTATAAATTGTGTTGGCTCAAGAGTAACATTGCATGGCAATCCCTGTAAGCGTTAATTAATCAAACTAAGCAGCTCATGCACTGTTTTTACAGGCGTAATTTTAGCGCCTAAGCCTTCCATAGATTTATGGTAATTACGAAATGGAATAAATATTTCGGTAAAACCATGCTGCGCCGCTTCTTTAACTCGCGGTACACCACTGTCGATTGGGCGTACGTCGCCGTTTAAGCTAAGTTCACCCATAATGCAGGTTGTACGCGGTACTACAAATTCGTTTAAGCTACTTAAAAGCGCAGTCACTAACGCTAAATCAATACAGGTTTCGGTTTCATCAATTCGTAAGCCGCCCACAATATTAAAAAACGTATCGTGGAATATTTTGGTTTTGGTGTGTTTACGTAAAATACCAGTAAGCATTTTTATTCGGTTCATGTTTAAACCTACACATACTCGCTGTGGGAATTCAGCTTCGGTTTCGGTAGTTAAACATTGTATTTCGAGCAATAAGTTACGGTTACCTTTACGAATACAGGTAATGGTAGAGCCTGGCGATTCGGTACTTGAACCCGATAAAAAAATCTCGCTTGGGTTATCTACACTCAACATCCCCCGTTCGCACATTTTAAAAATACCTACGGTATCAATGTCGCCAAAGCGGTTTTTATTTGCCCGAAGCGTTCGCACCTGCCCATCGTTAGTATCTATATGCAAAAGCGCATCAACGATATGTACTAATGTTTGCGGCCCTGCTATTTCGTTATTTTTATTTACATGGGCAATAATAAACATGGTGACATCGTTTTGCTTACAGTATTGTGTAAGCGCTTGCGCAGCACTTTTCACTTGCGAAGGCGAACCTGGGCTGCCATTGGCGGTATCGGTAACCACTGCTTGAATAGAGTCTATTACTGCAAACTTAATTTTGTTTTTATCAAGCTCTTCAATAATGGTTTCTACGCTGGTTTCGGACAGTAAATAGAGTTCATCGGCGTTGTAGTTAAGCTTTAGTCTGTTTACACGGTTTTTAAACTGCGACAGCGACTCCTCTGCCGTACAATAAAGCGATGGCATACGCTGCGACATTCTGGCTACTAAGTCAGATAAAAGCGTTGTTTTACCCGCACCCGGATCGCCGGAAATAATATTAACCGAGCCTGTAGTAACACCACCACTAAGTACACGGTCAAGCTCACCAATTTCGGTCAGTTGTTTTTCTGCTTCAGTGGTTGCAACGTCATCAATTTTTTTAGACCCACCACCAATACCCCCCGCATAACCGCCAACGGTTGCACGTGCTGCTGCTTTTTTACTTTGCCCTGCTGAGGGTTTAAATTCAGCCAATGTGTTCCACGCACCGCAGCGACACTGACCCTGCCAACGTTGATAGTTCATACCGCATTCTGTACAAACAAATTCTACTTTTGCCGCTTTAGCCATTTATAACCTTACCTACTATTCTTTAAATTTAAAATGCGTGCCCTTGGCAGCATACTTTATCTTTGGGGATGATTTGCCAAGCAGTATCACTTTACTAATACTGTTTATTGGCTCTACTATCGAAACAAGCTCGTACAGTTTTCTCTTTTACTATAAGTTAGGGCATACTTATTGCTTTTAAATACTTGAAAGTAACTTGCCAACAAATTGGCATTTAACACATAATAACAAGAGTTAAACTGTACTTATACGAATAATCGTACCTATATTAATAACATAGCACGATGTTACGTTTATTGAATTTTCAAATAAATGGACTTTACAGTATACCTACTTTTCAATTAGACGGTGACGATTTATAAATGGCTGAAGACATACTGCTCAAACACGAAGACCTCGTTAATGAGCTCAAAACCTATTTAGGTAACGCGAAGTTTGACCTAATTTTCAAATCTAAAACCGCTGGGTTAACTAAGCCCGAGCAGTTTTTGATGAAAATGGAAATGTCGCGCTTATCTCAGCCTGTTGCCCGCTTTGTAGACCTTAGAGGGTTAGTTACTGGACAAGTGCGCCCATACGAGCACAATGGTAAACAACACTTTATGGACGATACAGCAATAGAAGTGTTTGAAGCTGCGCTTAAACAACACGGAGGATACACCTTAGCTGTTTACGAAGCTGTAATGAACACCGAAAACAACCACCGCGTATTACAAAAACAAGCCCAAGAACAAAATGAAGATCAAGCCCCAAATGATTCTCTAACTACTGAAGTAGTAAAGTTTGCCGCGTATGAAAGTCGCTGTGAAGAGCGCATGAACTACTCAATTAAAGTTAAAGTTGAGTACAATGATCATAAAAATATTGCCGCTAGCACATCAGACATTTCTTTAAGTGGCTGTAAAATTAAGCTTTCAACACGCCAAGTTATTAAAAAAGGGCAACTTATTGCCATGCGTTTAGTCGGCCTTGAGCAAGACTTTGAGCTAGGCCTTAAAAATGGTATTCAATACGAAGTGGTTGCAGTGGAAAGTATTTCTCGTGAATATAACCATATTCGTTTAAAGCGCACCTACATTGAAAACAATGAACAATTTGACGACTTTTTAGAAAGCTTTATCCATGGCAATAAGCGCCGCTATAAAGTTAATTTAGATAACACCTTGGATGCGGTTGTATCTAAAGGTTATGAGCAATATTACATTCCACGTGTTACCTCTTTATATGTGTTTTTAAGTCAAAAAGAGGAGCAAATTGTTCCTAGCTTAAGCCTGACCACTGAAAATAATATTTTTATTCAACGCTATTTTACCGATGAGCGCAAAGTACCTTGTTTATACAGCATCTTAAATAACAAGCGTATTAGCCTAATGCTTAAGCAAGCGACCGCAGTAAAAGAAGATTACCTATATACGTTTACTCATGTCTCTGCTGGCAAAATTTATTTTTACTCAGCAACGCGAAGTGAGCTTAATAATAACCCTAAACTAAAAAATTTATTTTTAGGCTTTGGTAGTCAAAAAGACAGCTGGCAATGTTTTAAATTACAAATAATGCCAAGCCACCCTGATGATTCGTTCATTCCTTTATCGCTGCCCAATTCGGCAGGTAAAAACGTAGAAAAATTAAATAAGCCACCTTCACCAAGGGTTTCTGGGTTAATTAAGGATGTGAAGTACATTGCTGTTTTAACCGCTATTGGTAATAAAGAAGAGCAGCTTAATTACAAAAAAATGCCTTATCAAAAAGAGCTTGTAAATCAGCTTAAGCATTTTGGCCATGCCAAACATAACAAGCCACCCTACTTAGACAGTGTGGCGCTTGAGTATGTAAATTTACGCTCGCATAAGCGTTATTTATATAAAACACCAGCAGAGCTTACTATAAACGATAGCCAGTATAGCGCTCATACCCGCGATTTTTCAGTGATGGGGCTACAACTAGAGTTAGCAACGCCTGCAAAATTTAAAAAAGGCGATATTGTTTTATTGTCGTTCCCTGATTTACAAAAAATAACTAAAAAGCATAATCTTAGCGAATTAAAATACGAAGTAATGGCAATTAGTAAATCGTTTACCACTATTAATTTAAAAGCAAACAGAGTGGCTGATTTACCACATGCTGGGGTTAACTTTTTTACTCAGCTAATTGAAAGTAACAAAGACAAATTAAAAGTATCGGAAGAGACACCTAAAATAGAGGGGCTATCTACCGCACTTAGAAATATGGTGACGAAAAGTGTTTGCCAATTCCCACTTTATTTACACAAAGAGGCAAGCCACTTTACTCCTGGTGCCATTGGCTTTGGCTTATATGCCAGCCCTATCCACGTAATTTTGCAAAACTTTGGCTTATTAAGTAATAAAACAGATTTAAGCCATGTTTTAACATCGCAGCAAATTATTGATGTGATCACCCCAAATATTAAAGACCGAAGCCGCCAAGACCCACCGCTCGCATTTACTCTAGCAATTAACTTTAACCCTAAAGAAGACACCATTGATAAAGCGATAACTAGTCAGTGTATTTTAGGTGAAGACTATACAGCCTTTAAAGAGCAAATTAGCAGCGCAGTAAAGTCACAGTTAGTATTTGTAATGCGTTTGTATTTATCACGTACTGGGCGCCCAGATACCGATTATTTATCTAACGAGCTAAAGTATGTAAGCCAATACGCCATGCACAAAGCTAAAGATATAGAAGAAGCGCTTTGGGCTGTATCTGGGGTGGGCGATATTGTAGATATTACTGAGGAAGCCCTTAGTCATTTAGCGCTTGATCAAAAGCAAGTAGAGCAAATGGGTCGGCGCAAGCTATTATGGTTAAACCGCTTACGCTAAACCCTATTTAAATGTTTTATTGCTTATGTAATGGAATTGCCAGCATATAAAGCAATTGTAGTAATGAGCCTTGGCATATAGCCGCTTGAGCTTGTTCAACTACTTTTGGTTTACCATGTACGGCAACCCCTAACCCTGCTTGTGCCATCATGACTAGGTCATTTGCGCCATCGCCAATGGCGACAGTTTGCTCCTTTTTAAGCTGAAGTTTTTGTTGAAGCGATTCTAGAATAAGCGCTTTTTGCTGCGCATCAACAATACCCCCTAACACTTTTCCAGTTAGTTTATCGTCTTTAAATTCCAGTATATTTGCGTGTACTTCATCTAAATTTATAAGCTGCTGAACACGTTCTGCAAACGGTACAAAACCGCCCGATGCTATGGCTAAATACCAATGATGCTGCTTTAAAATTTGGCACAACGCTTTAATGCCCGGCATTAAAGGTAAGCTCGTTTTTAAATCTTCAATTAAGCTTTGTTCAATCCCCGCTAATTTAGCAACACGCTGATTAAGACTTTCGCTAAAATCAAGCTTGCCTGCCATAGCAAGCGCAGTAACTGAAGCTACTTCGTCGTAAACATTGGCTAAGCGAGCAATTTCGTCAATACACTCAATTGTAATTGCCGTTGAGTCCATATCCATAACCAATAAGCCTGGCTCGTATAAGTTAGGGGGTGTGCTAACTTGCACTAATTGGCAATCAAGTGTGTTTGCAAACTCTTGTAGTATTAGTGGATTAAGTGTTTGCTGTGCATCTTGCGCATAAAAACACAGTGCTGGCGCTAAACCAAGATCGGGTTGATATTGGCACACGGCTGTTACTTTATGCTCATGTTTAGCTAAAAAATCAATAATGCATGCAACATGCACAACTTCAAAATCCCCAGCAAACGCAATACTAAATAACCCTAATTTTTTATCTGGGATAGTATCAGCGGGTATAAAATTTCCCTTATTGTAGCTAAACCACGTGTTTAGCGTTAACGGGTATAAGGCTTGCTCAGCAGCTGGCTGTGCCATGTTCGTTTGCGACATGGGATCTCCGTGTTTATTATTTATTTTTCCTGATATGGGCGTTTAAAAAAGTATTATTAGCGCTAAATTCGCCATCAGGTGGGATTTAAGGTTATAGTTACAGTAGTTGTAACATCAAATCAAAATGCTGTCAGCAGCATATACGGTGACTATGAAAAATAACCATATAAAAAGCCCTTTATCTGCATCACAAAGAAAGCGAATCGTTCGTTTATTGTTAGCTGCGGGCTGTTTTGTATTACTAAGTTTTGTAGGTGTGAATAGTAGCTTTGAGAGCCACCAGCTACTTTATAATAGCGCCGATGATACCGCCAAGAGCTTAACCCGCTTTATGGCGCTCAATGCTAAAGAACCATTACAGGCAAAAAATAAGCCTCAACTAAATGCGCTGTGCAACGATATAAGCAAAGACGAATTTGTGCTCTCTGCTACTATTTACGATCAACAAGGTGTGCTTATAGCTAGCAGCGACCATTGGCAATCGCATCATGTATTTGGTCAATTACCAGAGTCGACTCCAGGCATAAGTAAATTAAAAACCCCGTTTGTAGAGCCTGTAGTAAGCGATTTAGACAAACCCCTTGGTTTTGTTTCTATTACGTATTTAACGCGGGCTGCAATTTCAGACAGCCACAATCATTTTCATGATTTAGGTAGGCAAGTTTTATTGATGCTCGTTATTGCGTGTATTTTTACTTGGCAGCTAGGGCGTGGACTCAAGCGTTGGCAGGTAAACCGCTATATGCAAAAAACCTCTGAGCAAGAATCATAAAGCGCTTTAGCAAGCGCCTCTTTATCGCCACATTGTTTTAAACTACATAGTACGTTGAACACATTTGGAATGTGTAGCGGCGTATTAATTTCACCTTGGTGACCGCTCAGTGGCATTGAGGGTGAGTCGGTTTCGAGCACTAAATGTTGTGGCTCAATTTGAGCAATGACATTACGGGTTTTAGCTGCACGCTCGTAAGTTATTACCCCACCTACCCCTAATTTAAAGCCCTGTTTAATATAATAGTGCGCTTGCTGCAGTGACCCCGAAAACGCATGTATTACGCCACCACATTTTGGCTTACAGCGTTTAAACGATTGCGCAATTAAATCATGACTTTGCCTATGGTGGACAATAAGTGGCAAATTTAGCTCATTAGCAATAGTTATTTGCTGATCAAACAATCTCGTTTGTTTTGCAAGGTTTTCAATATTTCTATCGAGCCCACACTCACCTATTGCCACCAGCTGGTTAATGTTTGCTTTTGCAAAATCAAACAGCTGCGCTAGGTGAGCGTCTTTATGATCAGCTAAAAAGTAAGGATGAAGCCCTGCGGCAATGTGTATTCGAGGGTATTTACTTTTAAGCTCAATTAATTGTTTAGATTGCGCCAAGCTAATCCCCGGCACAACAAAGCGCTCAACGCCCTTTGCCACACATGCTTTTATAAGTGATTCGCGCTCTGCGTCAAACTCATTAAAATCAAGGTGGCAGTGGGAATCCATAAACTTCATAGCGTAAAGCGCTTAAGGGTTTAAGCGTGTTATTTGCCAGCTATTATCATCTTGGCGCTGGTACATAAAGCGGTCGTGCAAACGGTGTGCGCCGCCTTGCCAAAACTCAATTTTAGTAGGCATTACGCAGTAACCGCCCCAAAAATCAGGAAGTGGGATTTCACCTTTGGCAAACTTGCTTTTCATATTAGCAAAGGTTTCCATAAGTACTTTTCGCGACGATACTGGCCTGCTTTGCGCTGAAGCCCATGCAGCTAATTGGCTTTCTTTAGGGCGTGATAAAAAGTATTTTGCCACGGCTGATGTAGGTAATGGTCTAGCCTCGCCGTACACAATTACTTGGCGCTCCATATGGTGCCACGGAAAATGCAGCGATATTTTATTATTACCTTTTAGCTCTTGTGCTTTACGAGAGCCTGTATTAGTAAAAAATACAAACCCGTTATCATCAAGGTGCTTTAATAGCACAATACGCTGCGAAGGTTGTCCGGTTTCATCAACCGTTGCCACAACCATAGCCGTTGGGTCTGGAATATTACTGCCCACAGCATGTTCAAGCCACGTTTCAAATTGTTTGAATGGGTCATCTTGCAACGTATCTTCGCTTAGCGCGTCTTGCAGGTATTCACGGCGGATATCTTCGAGTTTCATAAACAAATCCTTCTCTGTTTATTAAAGCGTATGTGGGTAAGTAGGGTCAGGCAATTAATCGTTATAAGAGCAAAAATGAAAGTGTTTTGTTTAATATTAGTTTAATGTTGGGTTTAGTTTCACTCAACCCAACCTACGGTGCAAACCTGCCATCTGCAAGTGTAGGAGTGCTGACAAGGCGAAGTGCTTTTTTATGCCAAGGAGCATACGATTAGTATGTGACTTAGGCTAAAAAAGCACGACAACGCAGTCAAAGCGAGCTACACGAAGCAGAAGGTGATTACATTTGCTCCATGACTTCAATGCCAAGTAAATCCAATCCAGTTTTCAGCGTATCTGCCACTAAATTACACAACACTAAACGGCTGTCACGTACGCTTGGCTCTACGCCTTCTTTAAGTACTGGGCAGGCTTCGTAGAATGTCATGTATAGGCTAGCTAACTCGTATAAGTAACCACATAATACGTGCGGAGTGGCCTCGTTGATCATTAAATCAAGCACTTCTTCAAGCTGTAGCAGTTTAAGTGCGAGTGCTTTTTCTTGCGGCTCTGTAATAGCTACATCGGCATTTAGCGTAGCAGCATCTACACCTGATTTACGGAAAATACTACGCACGCGAGTATAAGCATATTGCAGGTAAGGTGCTGTAGCGCCTTCAAAGCTTAACATGGTGTCCCAGTTGAATATGTAATCGCTGGTACGGTGCTTAGAAAGGTCAGCATATTTAACTGCGCCAATACCTACTTTACGCGCAATTTCTCTGCGATCATGATCAGACAAATCAGATTCACGCTCAGCTAGCTTTGTTGCTGCACGGCTAATTGACTCTTCTAATAAATCGGCAAGTTTAACAGTGCCACCGGTACGGGTTTTAAATGGTTTACCATCGGCGCCCATCATGGTGCCAAATGGGCAAAACTCGTAACTTGTTTCATCGCGTAAAAGGCCTGCTTTACGTGCGGTAAGCTCTACTTGATTAAAGTGAAGGCTTTGGCGCGCATCAACAAATATTAAAATACGTTCAGCACCTAAGGTGTTTGAGCGGTAGTTACACGCGGCTAAATCGGTGGTTGCATATAAAAAACCACCGCCAGATTTTTGCACGATAAACGCAGATGGCTCGCCATCTTTATTGGCAAGCTCATCTAAAAACACCACTTGTGCGCCTTGCGACTCTACAGCAATATTTTTATCTTTTAATAGGCTAATAATATCGTTAAGTTCGCTGTTGTAAGCACTTTCAGCCATAATATCATCTTGAGTAAGCGTTACATTTAGACGTTTGTAAACTTCTTCAGAGTGCTTAACAGAGGTTGCTATAAATAGTTTCCATAGCTTTTCACAGTGCGCATCACCGCCTTGTAGTTTAACGACGTAATCACGAGCTTTATCGGCAAAGCCTTCTTCATCGTCAAAACGTTTTTTAGCATCGCGGTAAAACGTTTCTAAATCAGCAAGCGCTACCGACTCTAAGTCTACGCCTTGGCTAATTTGATCTTCTAAATGTGCAATCAGCATCCCAAATTGTGTGCCCCAATCGCCCATGTGGTTTTGACGAATTACTTTATCGCCTCTAAATTCAAGGGCGCGTACAATGGCATCACCAATAATGGTTGAACGTAAATGACCTACGTGCATTTCTTTTGCAAGGTTAGGCGATGAGTAATCTACCACAACAGTTTGTGGGTTAGCGTGCTCGTTTACGGCAAGCTTTGCATCGCTGTTAGCTGCTTTTACACTGTTGGCTAAAAACTCAGGCTTTAAATGAATATTTATAAAACCAGGGCCGGCAATTTCAGTTTTTTCAGCAATGTCGGTTACATCTAGGTTATCAATAATTTTTTGCGCAAGCTCACGTGGGTTGCTTTTCATTTTTTTAGCGGCGCCCATTGCACCATTAATTTGGTAATCACCAAACTGTGGGCGTGTGCTTTGTGTAACAGCTGGGTTTGTATCTTCAGGTAGGCCTGCTGCGATCATAGCGGCAATGGCTTTTTCTACTAAAATAGTACGAATGTTCATTATATTATTTACCTTTGTAAGCCCGCCTAAGCAGGCTTTCAGTTAACTGTAGTCAGTTGATTCTAGTTTTCGCGAGTATGGTTAAAGGTTACTTCTGGGTAACGCTCTGTCGATAAATTAAGATTTACACGGCTCGGTGCTATGTAAGTTAAATTATCGCCACCATCAAGTGCTAAGTTGCTTTCGCACTTGCGTTTAAACTCTTCAAACTTTTTAACGTCAGTTGAGCTTACCCAGCGCGCTGTATTTACGTTTACACCTTCGTAAATAGCATCTACGTTGTACTCAGCTTTTAAGCGCGCTACAACTACGTCAAACTGTAGTACACCTACCGCGCCTACAATTAAGTCGTTATTAATAAGCGGTCTAAATACTTGTACTGCACCTTCTTCAGAAAGCTGTACTAAACCTTTTAATAGTTGCTTTTGTTTAAGCGGATCGCGCAAACGAATACGACGAAATAGCTCAGGCGCAAAGTTAGGAATACCGCTAAATTTAAGCTTTTCGCCTTGCGTAAAGGTATCACCAATTTGAATTGTGCCGTGGTTATGTAGGCCTATAATATCGCCTGCGAATGCATCTGCTGCACGCTCACGATCGCCCGCCATAAAGGTTACCGCATCAGAAATGCTAATTTGCTTACCTAGGCGTACGTGGTTCATTTTCATGCCTTGGCTGTATTTGCCCGACACAATACGCATAAAGGCAATACGGTCACGGTGTTTAGGGTCCATATTGGCCTGAATTTTAAACACAAAACCGGTAAAATTTTCTTCGGTAGCAATTACTTGGCGGTCTTCTGTTTCACGTGGTAATGGCGTAGGCGCCCACTGCGTTAAGCCATCAAGTACGTGATCAACACCAAAGTTACCAAGAGCAGTACCAAAGTACACTGGTGAAAGTTCACCCGCTAAAAATAGTTCAAGGTCAAACTCGTTTGACGCACCAATAACAAGCTCTAGCTCTTCACGTAATTGCTCGGCGAGTTCTTCACCAATGGCGGTATCAAGCTCTGGGTTATCAAGGCCTTTTACTGTACGAACTTCTTGAATAGTATGACCTTGGCCTGTTTTGTATAAAACTGCTTCGTCGTTATGAATGTGGTAAACACCTTTAAACTCTTTACCACAACCAATTGGCCACGTAATCGGTGCACAGGCAATGTTTAGCTCTGTTTCTACTTCATCAAGTAGCTCCATTGGGTCACGAATATCACGGTCACACTTATTCATAAAGGTAACAATAGGGGTAGTACGTAAGCGCGTAACTTCCATTAGCTTACGGGTACGTTCTTCTACACCTTTTGCGGCATCAATAACCATTAAGCACGAATCTACCGCAGTTAGCGTACGGTAAGTATCTTCTGAGAAGTCTTCGTGTCCAGGAGTATCAAGTAAATTAACCAGCGCATTGTTATACGGAAATTGCATTACAGAGGTCGTAACCGATATACCACGCTCTTTTTCCATTTCCATCCAGTCAGACTTTGCATGCTGATTAGAGCCACGGCCTTTTACTGTTCCGGCTTTTTGAATCGCTTGTCCGAACAAAAGTACTTTTTCGGTGATGGTGGTTTTACCAGCATCCGGGTGCGATATGATTGCAAAAGTCCTTCGCTTGCTAATTTCGTTGATAATATTCTGGTCTGCCATTAATAAGTTCTTTTAGTTTGATGCCAAGTTACATGCATAACATTAAGCGTATGCAAGGCAACCCGTTAAGTTGATCGTTATTAACTGGGCTTTGAGCAATTTAGTGTGAATAAATTGACAACAATTAACGCCATATAGCTAATTTTTTAATAGTGGCAATTGTAACAGGAGTCGGTATAAAAGTGTGCTATCTAACTCAAAAATATCTTGGCTTTATATGTAAAGTGGAGGGAGTAACTAATTTAAAGGGCCAGCAACACGGTTACTGGCCCTGTAATTAAGGCAATGCGTTACTGCGTTATTGAAATGCTTGGTACAACCGACATTCCTACACGTAATTGCTTAAGCGCTGGCTGGTTTGCATCTAGGCTAATTTTAACTGGTAAGCGCTGCACAATTTTAGTGAAGTTACCCGTGGCGTTGTGTGCACCAATAGCTGAATAGCTTACTCCACTGGCAGGGCTTAGGCTATCAACGTGGCCGCGTAAAATTTGCCCTGGTAGTGCATCTACTTTTATTTCAACTTCTTGACCTACTTTTACGTTAGCTAGTTGAGTTTCACGATAGTTTGCACTAACAAACACTTTATCAAGTGGTACAACAACCAATAGTGGGCTACCTGGTTTTACATATGCACCTACACGCACCGATTTTTGGCCAATTATGCCATCAATAGGCGCTGTAATTTGGGTGTACGATAACTTAAGCTCTGCATCAACTACGCGCGCATTCGCTTGCACTAGCACAGCTTTGGCTTTTTCAATATCGGCACGTAAAATTTCAATCTGCTGCTGTGCAGCATTAAGGCCTGCTTGGTTTTTATGCAAGTTTGCTTTTTGAATAGCCAGCTTTGCTTGTGCTTCTTCTCGTGCTTGTACAGTGCCTGAGCCATCAGTTGCTAGGTTGGTATAACGCTTTAAATTTAACTGCGCTAATTTAAGCGATGCAGTGTCGGCCTCTGCAGCAGCTTGCGCTTGTTGTACCAGCGAATCTTGATAAGTTAACTTAGCTTGCAAGCTAGTTATACTTGCTTTAGCACTATTAGCTTGGGCTTTAGCAGCATCTAGAGCCACAACAAAATCGCGATTATCTATGGTGGCAATTAAATCGCCTTTTTGTACTTGCTGATTATCTTTAATTAGTACTTGCTCTACCGTGCCAGGTATCCGCGGTGCCACAAAGGTAAAGTCGGCTTGCACGTAAGCATCGTCCGTTGTTTGAGTTGCACTTTGCGACTGATGTTTATTTAGATAAATAATACTGCCCGCAATAACGACAAGTATTGTTGCTGCAACGGTTAATTTAACTACTTTTGGTAAGGCCATAATATATTACTCAACGATTAAAATTTAAGATTTACTAAGATTCGGGGCTGGTACAAAGTTCATACATAGCGCCAGCGGAATTAATACAAGCGCTAACACACCAAGCACTAAATAGGCATCGCCTAAGGACATCACTAACGATTGCTGGGCAATAACGCCGCCTAATTGTTCATTCGGTATGGTGTTTGCCAATGCGTTACCCACCATAGAGGCGCGGTCTAATAGCATTTCGTTATGAAAATGACTACGAACCGTTAATAGCTGCCCTACAACAGCACCACCAATGAGCGAGCCAAATACACGTAATGTGTTTATGGTTCCCGAAAAAAACGGCCCTTCGCTTGGGTCTAGTACACTGGTCATTAAAAATAAAATAGAGACCACCGCCATTGGCTGTCCAAATGCTTGCAGTAGCTGCGCTGTTAAAAATTGCTCGCGATGCCATAACGGCGTAATTTGCGCGCCGCTAAAACAAGCCAATGCAATTAAAAATAGCCCTATTGCCATTACAATGCGGGCATCTACCCATTTTTTATATAAAAGTAGCGCCACTACCGAGCCAAGCACTAGCTGCGGCAACGCTATTAATAATCCTACTGGCGCTAGCTGTAATGCTCTATAACTGTGCAAACTGGCTAAATGGGTTGAGGGCAATATTGAGCCCGACATCAACACCACTAACAACATAGTAAGCATTACAGAGCCAATCCCTAAATTGCGCCTGCCTATTAATTGCGGTTTCATAAACGGTGCTTTGTGATGCCATTCGGTTAATACGTAACAGCCAAATAAAATAAGCCCACCAAATAAGCACACACTAATAAGCGATGAGTTAAACCAATCTAAGCGCACACCTTGATCAAGCGCGATAGCAATTAACGTTAACGACGATACGCCGCACACTAGGCCTAACCAATTTCCTTCTTTAAAGCGCGCATATTTAACGCCCTCTTTTGGCAGCCCCCACGCAGTCAATGAGCCTGCAATAACACAAAGCGGAATAACTTGCCAATAAATCCAGCGCCAATCCGATAACACATCAGCCCACTGCCCGCTTAGCCAAATAGCTAAATTTGGAGCGAATGTGGCGGTCATGGCGTAAAGCGCTAAACCGTGTAAACGTATGTTAGGTGGTAAAAATTTAAGTGCAGCCATCATCAATATAGGAATGAGCGCGCCACTACTTACCCCTTGCACAAAACGCAGTGCAATTAATAAGTTTAAATCATAAATAAATGGCAAAATAGCCGCAATAACGCCACATATAGTCACCATAGAAATATGAAAGCGTCTAACCGATAACGTAATGGCAAACCATGAGGCAAAGGGCATAGCAATAAGCTCCCCAACGGTATAGGCGCTTGAAAGCCAAGACGCATCATCTAAACTAGCCCCTAATACACCTCTCACATCAGCCAAACTCAGTGCCCCTACTAGGTTATTTAAACCCGCCATCATTGCGGCAATAAAAATACCTAATAGACCAGCAAGTGCTTGTTTTGATGGGCCTGCGGGCTTAGCAACAGGGGCAGCCTTTTGCACAGGCACATTAACCGTGACTACATTCATTACTCGCCCTCCGCCTTGACTGACATTGTCTCAAACCCACTTTTAGCTAGCGCGTCTGGGTTCCAACCCCCACCGAGAGATTTATATAAATTCACTAGTGCAATAGAGGCATTCGTTGCACTGTTATTTAACTTAGTTTGACTGGTTAGTAAGTTACGCTGCGCCGTTAATACACTAAGGTAGTCGGCCACCCCTTGCAGGTAGGCTCTTTCAATGGTTTGTAAAGCCTGCTTATTAAAGTTGTGGGCAATTTCAACTTTGTGGTGGTGGCTTTGCTGCGCAGCCCAACCATCTACTGCGTTATCAACTTCGTGCCACGCTTTTAGTACGGTTTGACGGTATGTTAATGCCGCATTTTTCTCGCGCTCTTTAGTAAGCTTAAGCTGTGACTTTAAACGTCCTCCCTGAAAAATAGGCAAGTAAACATTTGGCCCTACTGAAAAAACACGTGAATCCCAGGTTGATAAATCACTTTGTGCATAGCCTTCAACTCCTAATGAGCCTGTTAAAGTTATACGGGGGTAAAAATTAGCTTCAGCCGCGCCAATAGCCGCAACAGCACTGTGCAAGTTTGCTTGCGCTTGTAAAATATCTGGCCGGCGTTTAACAAACTCCGATGGAATAGCCGCAGGAATTTCGCTAGGCATAACAGGCGAAGCAATACGCTCGGCCAATAAAGCATTTAACGCACGTGGTTTTTCACCTACTAGCAACGCAAGCGCGTTCATTAATACATTACGGCGCTGTGTTTGTTCTGGCAGCGCAGCGTTAATTGTTGCCAATTCTGCTTTTGCACTAATTGTTTCAAACCGTGTACTTACACCGTTTTTTTCACGGCTTTGAGCAAGCTTTAACACACGCTCTGCAATGGTTTTATTTTCGAGTGTTATATTGAGCTGCGTTTGTACACTACGCAGTAATAAATACGTTTTTGCCACCTCGCCCGCTAAGCTAACACGCGCTGCTTCACGCGCATAAACAGAGGCCTGCAATATAGCAACTGCGCCTTCTTCAATACGTTTATTACGACCCCATAAATCAAGTTCCCAGCTGGCATCAAAACCCAGCTGCCAAAAGTTATCAGGGTCTGAGGGCGCGCCTAATGCTACAAATTTACCGTTCTCGCTAAGCCCTTCTCGCTTGTAGTCAAACCCAGCAGATACGCTCGGTAAACGATCTGCTGATGCAATACCCAATGCTGCACGGCTTTGGTCAATTCGACTTGATGCTAGCTGTAAATCAAGATTGCCTAATTGTGCTTTTTGCTCAAGTTTCGTTAAAATAGGATCGTTTAAAATACTCCACCAATTCCAGGTTGATTCACTGTGTTCGCTCTGTGATTCTTGAGCGAAATATGCTGTGGGCTTTATATTTTCGCTATTAATATTTATATTCGGCTCTTTAAAACTAGGGCCTACAACGCAACCGGCTAAAACAGCTGCAGATACAAGCGCAACCGCGGTGTGCTGTGAATATTTAAAAAGCTTTTTACTAATATTTTGAACTGGCATATAAAATCCTAAATTAACGTTACAACAACGTGTACTGTACCGCTCGGTTTGACTTATTGATAAATATAAACTCGAGCAAACCAACATAGGCACGCTCTCAGAGGCAAATATACTTACAACACGTAACTAAAATACAAAACGTAGCTACAACAACTCAATATTATAGTAGCTATTTAAAATTGAACTGTACCGCTCGGTTTGATATAGTGTATTTAATTTAAACTTATGTCAAGGTAAATGTAATGGCTAAAGAGCTTAATGCCACCTCTCCAAGTGAGTTAGAGCTAACCGCAAAAGCAAGAACGGTTTTAAAAGCAGCACGAAAAATATTTTTAACCCACGGCTTTAACGGAGCAACGACTGACATGATTCAGCGTGAAGCAGGGGTTTCTAAATCGACTGTTTACGCTCATTTTTCCACTAAAGAAACTTTGTTTTTAGCGGTTATAAAAAGTGAATGCGAAATATTTACCGCTTCTATTCATAATATTTCTTTTGAGCCGGGCAACTTAACTGAAAATTTACGCCATTTAGCCTACGCCTATTTAGAGGTCGCTCTATCTGAGTCCGCAGTCGCTTTATATCGAGAGGTTGTAGCTCAAGCACCTCGCTTTCCAGCGCTTGGCCATATGTTTTATAATTCAGGTCCATTAGTTGTTAAAAACAAAGTAGCCAAATACTTAGAAGATGCTGTTACCTCAGGCGAGCTTGATTTTAAAGGTTTAGAGATTGACGAAGCTACCGGCGCATTTGTTGCGCTAATGCGAAGTGAATTACAGCTAATGCATTTAACTCACCCAGATAAGCCTATTACAAAAACATCTATAGACCGCTGGATTGAAATAGCCATTGATTTTTTAGTACGCTCCTACGGGACTCACAATACTAAAAATGCATAATTTTCATACTACAAATGAGCCATTTTATTGCCACAGTTTGTAAAACTAGCGCGTGGCAATAACTTATTAAACTAATCGTTTATTTTAAGAGCGAATTTTTACTCTAAATTAACCCTAATCAGCTTATCCTTCTTGAGAATTAAATCTGTAACGCATATCATTGATAGATTGCACGGAGGATAAGTAGTTTGGTCATGAAAACCAGTAAGTTAAGCATTCGATTATTATGGTATATAACACCTTTAGTGATATTGCCTTTGTTATTTTTAGGGGGTTTTACACTTACTAACGTAACAAACTCGACCCAAAAGCAAGCCGACCTAATAATGAGCCGCTTTGTTGAGCAACAGCAACAAAAAGTGTTTAACTATATTGATTCATTTCATTCAACGGCAAAACTACTCTCTACGTCCCCTGTTTTAAACGACTTTTTATCAAACGACATTCATGCTGATGGCAGTTACACTCGCCGTTTAGGCGCATTAATGGATGTATTTGCCAGCTACAGTGAAGCCTACCCCGATATAATTAGTATTAATTTGATTTCGGCCAGCGGTAAAAGTGATGCGTATTACTCTAATAACTTAACAACCGCGCCTCAGTCATACCCATTTTTTAAACAAGTTTTGCAAAGTAACCTACGACAACAACAATTTATGGTGCAAAACAGTGACGGCACCACCAACCTCTTTTTTGTACAACGTGTGCAAAGTGTTGATTACTATTTAAAACGCCCTCAGCAACTAGGATTTATAGTGTTACAAGTTGAGCCTTCTATTTTAAATACCAGCATTTTAGAAGCACCTTATAACAATACCTTAAACCTACTTTTAACTAACGATGGGCAAATTTTATTTAGCTCAGATTACAGCATGCGCGGGCAATATATTACTGAGCACGAACTTGAACAGGTTCACGATTTAGCCGATGTAGGTACGCTGTCTACCATTGAGCTTTCGAGTATAGATAAAATTGAACGAATGATATTTGCCGTACAAATGAGTGGGGGTTACTACTTTGTATCGACTATTCCTAAGGGTGTACTTTATCAATCGGGTAAGGCGATTAGTTTAATTACTGGTTTAATTGTAATTATTTCGGTGATCACCTTACCTATTTTAATTTTTGTTGTTGTACGTAATTTACTTTTAAACCCTATTGAGCTTTTAGGCGCAGCCAGTCACCGTGTTGGTGATGGTGACTTATCGGTAAACTTACCTGCACACACTAACGATGAAGTGGGCGTTTTATTTAACGATTTTAACCACATGATCAACCAAATTAGGCACTATCAAGAGCAACTTGAAGAATATAAACACCATCTTGAAGACAAAGTAGAGAGCCGTACCAAAGCGCTTGAAGCCATGAATAGCCAACTTGAGCTTGCCATAGCGCAGGCTGAACAAGCAAATCAGCTTAAAAGCCGCTTTTTAGCGAATATGAGTCACGAAATACGCACTCCGCTTACGGCGATTATGGGCTTTACCGAGCAATTACTTATTAGCGATAAAGTCGTAAATGACAAACAGCATTTAAATACTATTTTACGCAATTCTAAACACTTATTAGAGCTTATAAACAACATACTCGATTTATCTAAAATTGAAGCCGAAAAACTAGCGGTAGAGCAAGCACCGCTTAATGTAGTGCAATTAGTGCATGACATAGAGTCAATAATAGAGCCGCTCGCACACGAAAAGCAGCTAGATTTTAGTATTCATTACGAGCTGCCTTTACCGCGTACAATTTACAGCGATATGACTCGCTTAAAGCAAATTTTAATTAACATAGCCAGTAATGCGGTTAAGTTTACAGAGCAAGGTAAAGTGTCTATTTGTGTGCACTACTTACAAAACAAAGAGCAGCTTGAGTTTGTAATTAAAGACACCGGCATTGGTATGTCTGCGCATCAAATAGAGCGAGTTTTTAAGCCGTTTGAACAGGCGGATGCCACTACGACTCGCCGCTTTGGCGGCACAGGCTTAGGCTTATGTATTTCTAAAAACTTGGCACAGCTACTAGGTGGCGATGTAACACTTAAAAGTGAAATTGGCGTTGGTAGCCATTTTGCCATTACCGTTGATTGCCATATAAATGAGCCTAAACAGCCACTTGAACTATTGACCGAAAAAGCACAACTTATACCAGAGAAAGACCCATTCTTGTCGTTTGCAACATCAAGCTTTGATGCAAACATTTTAGTCGCCGAAGATAACCCAGATAACCAATTACTTATAAAACTACTGTTACAAACTTGGGGGCTTGAACCTGATATGGCAAATAATGGCGCACAAGCAGTAGAAATGGCGCTAGTAAACGACTACCAGCTGATCATTATGGATATGCAAATGCCCGTAATGGGCGGCCTTGAAGCGACTAAAATGCTGCGCCATGCAGCCTATGACGGCCCTATTATTGCGCTAACTGCCAATGTTATGAACCACGATATAGACACCTACATTGAAGCCGGTTGTGATAAAGCATTAGCAAAACCAATCGATAAAGACGCGCTTGAAAACGTATTAGTAAGCTATCTAAACCTTGAAAAAGATAATCAAAACAAGTGGGATAGCTTATTAAAAAGTGAAAAATTCCAGCAAATTAACGACAACTATGTAGCCAATTTGCCAAGCTATCTTGAAAGAGTAAATAATTTAAAAGCCAGTAACGATGCAGAAGCACTACGCGCTGTAGCACATAGCTTAAAAGGTAGCGCAGGGTGTTTTAATTTTGATGATATTTATCACAGTGCGGCATTACTAGAAGAGAACTTACTCAGTAACGACCAAGCACAACGCCCTACTTTGATTGTTAACTTAATCAATGCAATAGAGCAAACTATCGTTAAAAGTAAGCAGTCGGCTTAAGGCTTACGAAAAATCTAAATTAAGTGCCATGCCCATAAGTATGGCATCTTCAAACCCATTTTTAGTTTCATCGTCGCTTGGGTAGTAATTTTTACGCACCGACATTTGCGTAAAACCCGCAAGCTCGTATAGTTTAATTGCTCGCGCGTTTGTTTCACGTACTTCTAAAAATAGATTTTCAGCGTTTTGCTGCTCGCCATATTCAATAAACTGGCTAAGCAACTGCCTAGCAATCCCCTTACCTTGCTCGCTAGGTGTAACGCAAATATCCATAAGAGTAAAATCAGGCCCTGCTTTTTCCCCAATGTAAAAACCCACTAAGGTGCTTTCATTAAATGCAGCTAAATTAAAATAGCGCCCGCCCATACATGAGCTCATTGTTTTAAGGGTCCAAGGGTGGCTATGGCATGCTGTCTCAATTGCCATTAATTGCTCAATAGCGCTTTCATCTACTGCTTTAAAGTTTATCAAGGTGTGTGCTCATTAAGGCCCATAAAGCGCGCTTATCATTAGCACTGAGCTGTGAGGTTGGTAAAGTAAGTTTATCATCGTCAATATGCATTTGCTCGCCATGTAGCACATTATTAATAACAATAGGCTTAGCACTTAACTTAATATCGTTAAGTAACTGGCTACTAACTGTTAATGGTACAGCTTGCGTATGAGTAGCCGTAGCTAAAGTAGAATGAGTATTTTTTGGACGAAAATGCTGATTTAGTTCGAGGTTTTCAATACCAAAAATAGCTGCGTAACGTGGATGCATAACAACTCAGTAGATTAAACACTTGAACAATATAAGAAGTAATAAAAACGATGTAAAGAAGAAATGGCAGGGGCGGAGAGATTCGAACTCCCAACCGTCGGTTTTGGAGACCGCTGTTCTACCAATTGGAACTACGCCCCTGCAATGTCGACGAATTATAGAGACCTTTGAGAAAAGGTAAAGTAAAAAATCACTTTTTTAGTTCAACTGCTTTTAAAACATACAAAACGATGAATTAGCATGCTAATTTGCTATTTTTAGTCACTTTTACTTGTACTATTTCGTGAGCATAACCAGATATTGTGCAGGTATTACTTTTTATGTATTTGCTGATTTTTGTAATTTACAAAACAAAGATGGCTATAAAACAACCAATCTTTATTTTTAACTGGCTATCGTTTTGCGCAGCGCCAAACACATAAACAAATCAATAACATTGGCATCAATTATGATACAATTTTGCGCCTAGGGGATCCGCGCCTTACCACCCAATTGCATATTTCATCATGTATCTTACTTACGCGGATCATTCACAATGCAAATATGGAGGAGCTTTACTATTGGCTTTTGCCGATAGTTCACGCCAGTTATATGAAGTTTAAATCAAAAAAATACAGTATTGACTCAACCGATTACCAAGTAGGCCAAGATAACGTTAGTAAATGGGGTATGGATATACACAGTAACGTGTTTTCTGTTTCTGTTGGCTTATCTCTACTTTTTATTATAACGCTACTCGCGCTGTCACCTAGCGAAGCAAAAGAAGCAATTAACTCTATAAAAAATGCTGCACTTACAAACTTTGACTACGTATTTATGTGGGGCGCAAACATATTATTGTTATTTGCTATTGGTATAGCAGCCTCACCACTTGGAAAAATTCGCTTAGGGGGCGACAAAGCAACAACCGATTACTCTACCCTCTCTTGGGTTTCAATGCTGTTTGCCGCAGGTATGGGTATTGGCCTTATTTTTTGGGGCGTAGCCGAACCTACTGCATTTTATACCGACTGGTTTGGTACACCGCTTAACGCTGAAGCCTTTACCGAGCAAGGGCGAGAAATGGCCTTAGGAGCAACGGTATTTCACTGGGGTCTGCATGCATGGGCTATTTATGGCATGACCGCATTATGCCTAGCGTACTTTGTATATAACAAGGGATTACCACTTTCAATGCGCTCAGTATTTTATCCGCTATTTGGCGATAGAGTATGGGGCAAGCTGGGTGATGTAATAGATGTAATGGCCGTTTTAGTTACCTTGTTTGGCCTTGCTACATCGCTTGGGCTTGGTGGCTCACAAGCAGCCAGTGGTATAAGCCATGTGTTAGGCTTTGAAAACTCACTATTTCTGCAACAAGCTATTATTGTGTTAATTATGGGCTTGGCTATTTTATCTATTGTACGCGGTATGGATGGCGGCGTTAAATTGCTAAGTAATATTAATATGGGCATAGCATTTGTGTTTTTAGCGCTGGTATTTATTTTAAACTTTACCACTGTACTCGATTCAGCTTACACAGCAATAATAGGCTATGTTAAAAATATTATTCCTCTAAGCTCAAGCACCGGCCGAGAAGATACGCAGTGGCTACACGGCTGGACAGTATTTTACTGGGCTTGGTGGGTAGCGTATGCACCTTGCTTTGGTATGTTTGTAGCGCGCATTTCTAAAGGGCGTACTATTCGCGAGTTTTTAGTGTACGTTTTACTTATTCCAACCTTAGTGACCACTGCGTGGATGTCAGTGTTTGGTGGCGTAGCAATTGATCAGGTTATAAATGAAATTGGCGTACTGGGTGCCGATCAAGGTATTACAGATGTATCTCTTAGCTTGTTTTATATGCTGGATGCGTACTCTTTTGGCACAGTGCTTTCGCTTTTAGCAGTGGCATTAATTATTATATTTTTTGTAACTACACTCGATTCTGGTTCTATTGTAATTGATAGCCTTACATCTGGCGGAAAGCTAGAAGTACCTATTAAGCAAAAATTAGTATGGGCTAACATTGCCGGTATAATTGCCATGCTAATGCTATGGATTGGCGGAACTGAGTCTATTCAGGCACTACAATATATAACAATTATTGCAGCGCTCCCTTTTACGTTTATTTTACTGCTTGGCAGCGTAAGCCTTGTAAAAGGCCTACTTACTGAGTTAGAGCCAAAAGCTAAGCGTTAAAATTAAGAGCTAAAATTAGCACGTAAAAAAGCCCGTTTAAAAACGGGCTTTTTAATGCGCAATAATAAGCTTAACAAAGTAAGCTTATTTGCTTAGGTTTATTCCCACTCAATTGTGGCTGGTGGTTTACCAGAAATATCGTAAACAACGCGTGAAATACCGTCAATTTCGTTAATGATACGGTTAGAAACCACACCTAAAAACTCATACGGTAAATGTGACCAACGCGCAGTCATAAAGTCGATAGTTTCAACACAACGAAGTGACACAACCCAATCGTATTTACGTGCATCACCCATAACCCCTACCGATTTAACTGGTAAGAACACAGTAAACGCTTGGCTTACTTTATGATAAAGGTCGGCTTTGTGTAGCTCTTCAATGAAAATAGCATCAGCACGGCGAAGTAAATCACAGTACTCTTTTTTAATTTCACCAAGTACACGTACACCTAAACCAGGACCAGGGAATGGGTGGCGGTAAAGCATGTCGTACGGTAAACCTAGCTCTAAACCAATTTTACGTACTTCATCTTTAAATAACTCACGAAGTGGCTCAACTAGACCCATTTTCATGTCATCTGGTAATCCGCCCACATTGTGGTGAGATTTGATAACGTGTGCTTTACCGGTAGCAGATGCTGCAGATTCAATAACGTCTGGGTAAATAGTACCTTGGCCTAACCATTTAGCATTTTTAAGCTTTTTAGATTGCTCATCAAATACATTAATAAACGTGTGGCCAATGGCTTTACGTTTATCTTCTGGATCTGATTTACCGGCAAGGTCAGCTAAAAATTGATCTTCAGCATCAACTTTCACGATGTTTAAGCCAAATTTATTGCCAAACATGTCCATTACTTGCTGGCCTTCGTTTAAACGAAGTAAACCGTTATCAACAAATACACATGTTAACTTATCGCCAATAGCACGGTGAATAAGCATAGCCACTACAGATGAATCAACACCACCCGATAGACCTAAAATAACTTCGTCATCGCCAACTGTGTCTTTGATACGCTCAATGGCATCGTCAATAATTTTTGCAGGCGTCCACAGCTTTTCACATCCACAAATATCAATTGCAAAGCGCTCTAATAAACGTTGCCCTTGATGAGTGTGCGTAACTTCTGGGTGAAACTGTACACCGTAAAAACGTTTTTCTTCGTTAGACATAGCAGCATGCGGACACGTTGGTGTTTTAGCTGTTGTACTAAAGCTTGCTGGTACTTCCATAACTTTATCGCCGTGGCTCATCCATACGTCTAAAACGCCGTTACCGCCATCGGTAATATGATCTTCAATTGCATCAAACAATGCACAATTGCCTACCTTTTCAACTTGCGCGTAACCAAACTCTTTTTTGTCAGAGCTGTGTACACTACCACCAAGTTGAGCTGCCATTGTTTGCATGCCGTAACAAATGCCTAATACAGGAACACCTGCATTAAACACATACTCAGGAGCGCGCGGGCTGTTTTCAAGTGTTGTTGATTCTGGGCCACCAGAAAGAATGATACCTTGTGGGTTAAACTCGCGGATTTGCTCTTCAGTCACATCCCATGCCCACAGTTCACAGTAAACACCAATTTCGCGTATGCGGCGTGCAATTAGTTGAGTGTATTGTGAACCAAAGTCTAAAATGAGAATTCGTGAATCGTGAATATCTTTGCTCATGGAGTATCTCGTAAAGTAGATGCTAAATGCCGTTTGTTAATGTAAACGACTAAAAAGAGGGCTTGCAAAGCAAGCCCAATAGATTATTAATTACGCGCTTAACCTAAGCGGTAATTTGGTGCTTCTTTGGTAATTTGCACATCATGTACGTGCGACTCACCCATACCTGCAGATGTAACACGTACAAACTGAGGTTTTGTATTAAGCTCTTCAATCGTTGCACAACCGGTTAAACCCATTGCACTACGAAGCCCGCCCACTTGCTGATGAATAATCGTTGCAATAGGCCCTTTGTAAGCTACGCGACCTTCAATACCTTCTGGTACTAACTTGTCAGCTTGGTTAGATTTTTGGAAGTAACGATCTGATGAACCTTCTTTTTGATCCATCGCACCTAAACTACCCATACCACGGTATGATTTGTAGTAACGGCCTTGATATAACTCAACTTCGCCCGGCGCTTCTTCAGTACCTGCAAGCATAGAGCCCACCATTACACACGATGCACCGGCAACAAGTGCTTTAACAATATCGCCAGAAAAACGAATACCGCCATCGGCAATTACTGGAATATCACGGCCTTGTAAGCCATCTACCGCATCAGAAATAGCGGTAATTTGTGGTACACCACAACCAGTTACAATACGTGTAGTACAAATTGAACCTGGGCCAATACCTACTTTAACTGCATCAACACCTGCATCAGCAAGGGCAATAGCACCTTCGGCTGTTGCAACGTTACCGGCAATAATTTGTAAGTCTGGGTAAGCTTGACGAGTTTGCGAAACACGGTCGATAACACCTTGTGAGTGGCCATGAGAAGTATCAATTAGTAATACATCAACACCGGCTTCTACTAATGCTGCAATTCGCTCATCAGTACCTGCGCCAACACCTACAGCAGCACCTACACGTAAACGGCCTTGCTCGTCTTTACATGCATGTGGTTTGTCTTGTGCTTTTTGGTAATCTTTTACGGTGATCATGCCTTTAAGTTTAAACGCATCATCAACCACTAGGATTTTTTCAATGCGGTGTTCGTGCATTAAACCTAAAATCTCTTCGCGCGATGCGCCTTCTTGAACAGTTACTAGTTTGTCCTTTTTGGTCATCACGCTAGAAACTGGCTGTTCAAGCTTAGTTTCAAAACGCATATCACGACCAGTAACAATACCGAGTAAGTTATTTTCGCTGTCGGTTACCGGGAAACCCGAAAAACCTTTTTCTTGCGAAAGAAGCGTTGCATCGGCAATCGTTAAATCGGCAGATACAGTAACAGGGAATGAAACAATACCTGCTTCGTAGGTTTTAACTTTACGCACGTTTTTCGCTTGTTCTTCAATAGTCATGTTTTTATGAATAAAACCAAGACCACCTTCCTGCGCGAGGGCAATAGCTAAACGAGCTTCTGTAACAGTATCCATAGATGCTGAAATAAGCGGCAAGTTAAGTTTGATACCACGCGTTAAGCGAGTTGAAATATTTGCCGTGTGTGGCAAAACAGTAGAATGACCAGGTACTAAAAGTACGTCATCAAAGGTAAGAGCTTCTTTAGCGATTCTAAGCATTTTGGCAACTTCTCACATGTGGATCTAAGATAAGGAATTGCGGCCAAATTTTAACAGCGTTGTGGGCATTCGTAAATAATATTTCGCAAATATTTATGATAAACTTATCTTATAACTTGCCTCATAAATAGTTTTAGGTTGTTTTTTATGTTTTCAGCGCCTTCGCAGACGGTTTATACCGTTTCACGCCTTAATAGAGAAATTCGCACAGTGCTTGAGCAAGGCTTTGCTTCATTGGTATTAACGGGCGAAATTTCTAACTTTATTACCCCCGCCTCTGGGCATTGGTATTTTTCGTTAAAAGACGATAAAGCGCAAATTAAAGCCGCTATGTGGCGCGGCAACAACCGTAATCAAAGTTACCGCCCTGCAAATGGCGCGCAAGTTACCGTAAAGGCACGTGTATCGCTTTACGAACCTCGTGGTGATTATCAGCTTATTGTTGAACACATGGAACCCGCAGGTGAGGGCCAGCTTAAACAAGAATTTGATGCCTTAAAAATGCGTTTAGCTGCCGAGGGATTATTTAGCTCTGCCTACAAAAAACCATTGCCGCAAAATATAAACCGCATTGGTGTGGTTACCTCAGCCACCGGCGCTGCAATAAAAGATATTTTAACTGTACTTAAACGCCGCGCACCGCAATTAGAAGTCGTTATTTATCCTGCCATGGTGCAGGGTAAAGAAGCCCACATACACTTAATTAATCAAATAGAGCTGGCAAATGCACGCAATGAGGTCGATGTACTTATTGTGGGCCGTGGTGGTGGCTCATTAGAAGATTTATGGTGTTTTAACCACGAACAACTCGCCCGCGCTATTTACCAAAGTGAATTACCTGTAGTAAGCGCGGTAGGCCATGAAATAGACACAACCATAAGCGATTATGTTGCCGATGTACGGGCAGCAACGCCATCAGCAGCTGCCGAGCTTGTAAGCCCTAACACACAAGAGCTACACAACAAAGTAACGCAACTTATTAACCGTTTAAACAATGCCTTTAAGCACGATATTGCAGATAAGCGCGCACTTGCTACGCAGCTTCAACACCGTCTTAATTTGTGTCACCCGCGTAATCAACTTAATCAAAAGGCGCAGCGATTAGATGAGCTAAGCATTGCCTTGCAACAAGCGATGCGAAACCGTTTATATCAACAAGAACGCACGCTTAATAATTTAACGCCGCGTTTAATGCGCCAATCACCCGATAAAAAGCTCGCACAGGCAAATCATCAGCTAATGCAATTACAAGCAAAGCTTGAGCAAGCAATGCAGCAGCAGTTGCAACAAGCGCAAAATAGCCTTGCGCTGCAAGCCAGTAGGCTCGACTCAGTAAGCCCCCTAAATGTTTTAGCCCGCGGTTATAGCATCACTAAAACACAACAAGGCAAAGTGGTTAAATCGGTAAATCAAGTTAAAACAGGCGATGTGTTAATAACTGAGCTGGCTGATGGCGCAATACAATCTACAGCCTCGTAAAACACATACTCAATTAAAGCTCTGTTGCCATTAATAAGGTGAGCTCGGTGTCGCTTGAGGTTGAGGTTGTTCTTTTAAATTGCAGCCAAAACTCTTGCTTTAATAACTTATCGTTTAGCTCTCGCCATTGGGTATGGTCAAACGAATCGTTATCAGTAGGTGCGGCTAGTTCAAATTTACACACAGTAGCTTTACATTCTGCACTAACAACCTCTGGGGTAGCGCTTAAATCAGAGGTAAGTAAAAAGTCTTGCAGTGCAATCTCTGTTTGATAAGCCCACTCTTCATTGCGTATTTGCTCATCAAACTGCGCTTGCAAAGCGGCTTGAGCATCAGAGGGAGCACGCAGCTGCTGCCGCGCGTTTTTCATCAACGTTTTTTGCTCTGCTAATTGCTGCTTAAGCTGTGAAACTTGCTCCTCTAAGGGAAGCTCATCAACAGGTTGCTTATTTGTATTGGTTAAAGGCAGGCCTTCTTCTTTAGCTGAGGAAGCACTGCGCTCAGGCGCAGCGCTTTGTGTTTTTGCTTCAGCTATTTTGGGCTGTAGAACAACAGGCGCAGCTTGCTGCTTTGAATTAACTTGTTGTAACTCAGCGGTTTTTGAATTACTTGAAGCAAAATTAAAGTAGCTCCAAGTTAAACCTACACCCGCGATAAATCCTATTACTAGCGTTAATAAACTATTTTTGCCCATTTTAATTCCTTTTAAAATTTACTTTTTTGGTTGTTTCAGAGCATAGCGCTGGTATGCGATTCGTTTTCGGGCTCTGGGGTTGTTAAAAAGTTTTGGTTCATGCTTTGCGCCGGACAGGGACAATCCGGTCTGCCAATAATTTTAGCCGGAACGCCCACGGCTGTGGTATGTGGTGGTACAGCTGTTAATACCACTGAGCCTGCACCAATACGCGCGCCCTCGCCCACTTCAATATTGCCCAGCACTTTGGCTCCCGCGCCAATAAGTACGCCGGCTCTAATTTTAGGATGACGGTCGCCTTGCTCATTACCTGTACCGCCAAGCGTTACTGATTGCAGTATTGATACGTTGTCTTCAATTACCGCTGTTTCACCAATAACAATACCCGTGGCGTGGTCAAACATAATGCCTTGCCCTACTTTACAAGCTGGGTGAATATCAACGCCAAATACTTCAGAGGTACGGCTTTGAATAAAACGCGCCAGTTCTTTGCGGTTTTGTTGCCACAAGCAGTTAGCTAAACGATGTGCCTGAATAGCATGAAACCCCTTTAAATTTAAAATAACAGTAAGGTAAGTTTCGGCTGCCGGGTCTCTGTCTTTTACAGCTTTAATATCGTGCGCTACGTGAGTAAGCATGCGATCGCACTTTACAAACGCTTGATCGAACAATTCACGAATTGTAAATGCCGACACAACAGCATCCGCCAATTTATTAGCAACAATAAAGCTTAACGCCGAACCTAAACACTCATGATTCAAAATGCACGAATAAACATGACTTGCTAAAAGGGGTTCGCGAGTTACAACTTCATTAGCTTCACTACGAAGCTGTTGCCAAATTTCATGACGCATAATACTGCCTTAAATAAAGTAACCTGAATTCTAAATAATAAATTTAATTATCTTTATAGTTCAATACATTAGTAAATTACTTAACCTATATAAAAGTTAAGCATAAAGTGCCCTTTGCCAAGTTTAACGGATTTAACACCTTAAGTGTTAATCCCTTAGCTATTTGTTCTAGTTATTAGTTATAACGAGTTTAAAAAGGTATTATTTATGTTTATAAAGCACGCAATTTTATACTGTTATTTAAAATCAGTTCTGTATTTTACACAAAGGCTAAATCACTTACACATAGCTGGTTTTTACCGTTGTTTTTTGCTTTATAAAGTAGGTCGTCGGCCTCTTTAACTAAGCTCTCTGTAGTAAAGTTATCGCAAGGTATTACTGTTGTTAAACCAATACTCACCGTTAACGTTTTGCTTGGTAAAGAGTGCTTGTTATCAATATTTAATGCACTTAACTTTTTTTGTAGAGAATACAAAATACTACAAGCCTGATCCGAATTAGTATTACCGTACACTAAAACAAATTCTTCCCCGCCAAAACGCGCACATAAATCACTTGGCCGTTTAGCAAAATCATTAAGTAAATTAGCGACCTCTTTTAAGCAAGTATCACCTTGTTGATGACCATAGGTATCGTTAAGCATTTTAAAATCATCAAGATCGATTATGACTAATGAAAGCGGCATATTTAAACGTTTACAGCGATTCCACTCTTTTACTAAAAACTCGTCGAAGTAACCCCTGTTTGCAATATTAGTTAAGCCGTCGACTCCTAGTTGCTTTTGTACTAATTCTTCAGCGAGCTTTCGCTCAGTAATGTTTTGATGGCTAATAGCGTAATACCCATTTTCTAAATGGTTAAACGATACTACGCGCATCATAAACCAGCGTTTTTCATCTTCGCTATGACACGGGTATTCTAAATAAAAGTCGTTGTTGGCTCCTGAAATAACTGACGTAATGCCGTTAAATGCTTTTAAACCAAAATCATCTCCTTTTTGTGCTGCTTTCTCACACTCTGCTAAGTAATTTTGTTGCTCCCACATATCGCAGCAGGCACAGTCGTTTTGTTCACCAAAGTTTTGCCAGCTTCTATTGACGTATACTATGTCGCCAACAGAATTAATAACCACTACTTGGTCGGGCGTGGTATCTAATACCAACTTAAAAAACGCTTTATCGTCAATCACGAGCTTTCCATTTTAGCTTTGTTGTTTACCAGTATAATCACTAACAATTTTTTAACAAAATATTATTGCTTTACTTGATTTATCTAAACGTTAGTTGCTTAATTTATTAATGCTAAGTAATACACCATATGACAGTTAAATGATCTGCCTCAAATATAAAAAAATTTACTTTTACATTAAAAATCAGCAGGTAACAGTGCATGACACAGTTACTGTCATATGCCAAACTAGCTACTGGCATACTACTGACGGCGTAAAAAATAAAAACAAACGCTAAATTAGCATCATCAACTCAACAAGGATAACGATGATGAAAAACGATATATTAAATACAAAAAAGCTTGGTTATAAATTTTACTTTCAAGATGGCGACAATCAAATAGCCTGTTTTGGAAGCTACTTTACTGGTAAAGAAGAAGTATTTGTAAACGATGACCTATTCAGTAAAAAACGAAATATCAACTGTGCAAGCACACACTCTTTTGATTTTGATGGTTCAAAGTACCAAGTAAAATATGACATGCTTAATATACTTACAGGGCGCATGGAGTGCACTCTTTATAAAAACGGTAACGTGATAGACAAACAAGTTCAATGTAGCCTCCCGAACGATCCTAAAAAGGCAGCATTTTTTATTGCTGGCTGTACATTAGGTGGGGCGGTGTTTGGCTATGCAACGGCAACTATTGTTGAACTATTTGTAGGGAAGCTTTAACGTGCAATTAAATCCTACAACAGTTAAATCACTTAGAAATAAGTTAGATTGGACACAGCAACAGCTCGCTGATGCCTGCGATGTAAGCTTACGGACCATTCAACGGGTAGAAAAAGAAGGCGCCGCTTCTAAAGAAACCACGATGGCGCTTTGTGCGGTACTTGAAGTACGCCAAGGCGAGCTAATTAAACTTGATGAGCCTATAAATGATGACGTTAAAAGTACGCCAACTAAAAGCTTTTTAGCGGGAGTTGTTATTAGTTCTTTAATAAGCTTTGCTCTAGGTGCAGGCTCAGTGCTTTTAGCCACTAACTAATGCCCAGTAACTATAATTAAAAATAAAAATGCCCCAGCACTATAAGCACTGGGGCATTTTTTATATGTTTGAAAAAGAATTTAAATTACTGAAATACTTTATCTACGGCCATTACTTCAATGTTGTTAGCTGGAATTGCTAACTTGTAATCGGCAATGACTTTATCCTCAGCAACAAGCTCTGCTGGTTTTTCTGTGTTGTAAACCATTGGCGAGGTTTGCTCTGACGCTAAACGTTTTTTCATGTCTTCGCCGTCACCTGTAATAAACACGTACTGCACGTTTTCTGTTTGCAGGTTATCTTTGATCACGCGATTAACATCTGCAAGCGTTAGCTTTTCAAGCTTACTGGTTACGTATTTTACAAACGACTCTGTGTTGTAAAATTCGCTATCAAGTGCATACCCTAGTTGACGGTTTTGACTTGCAACAAGCTGAGGTACGTAGTTAATTAAAAAGTTACGAGTTGCTTCAAAGTCTTTTTCGGTTAAGCCATTTTTAATAAGTTTATCAAGCTCAAACAACGCTGTACGCGTTGCAAAGTGTGCATCGTTATTAGAGCGCAGCGGGCGCAACCAAATTTGGAATATTTGCTCAGAGCGCCCTAAGTTTGCATCAGGCTTCGTTTGAAACATGCCACGCGGGAAGTATTCAATATACGAGTAATCGCCGTAGTTCATACCACGTGTTTGACGAATTCGCTCATACAGGTATGAGTTAGAACTACGATGCTCACCAAAGTAAGAGCGCACAAGCCAAAGTGCTGTCCAATCTTCGCTGCTGCGAATAGTATCAATTGGGAAACCAAACGATACCGCTGTTGATTGCGCTGACTTTTCAACAATTGTTGCATGATGGCCTTTAAGTTCTGGCGCATCAGGAATACTTAAACGGCTTTGCTCACCTTTAGGTAAGGTTGCTAAATCACTCATAATATTTGCTTTAAGTGCGTTAGGCACTGCGCCAATTAAACCAAGTGTTAGTTTAGATTGAGTAAGCTCTGAGTTGTAGAATGCTTTTACATCATCAAGGGTAAGGGCTTCTAAGTCAGAAATATCACCGTAGTTGTAGCTTTCGTATGGATGGCCTTTATAAAGCGTGCTGTAAAGTACTTCTTTACCTAGCTCTTCATCGTTAGAGGCTTTTAAGCCCGACTTAATACCGTCGATCATTTCTTTTTTAAGGCGTTTAAAGTCATCCTCTCTAAACCCTGGATTAAGTAACTGATCGCTTATAAGTGCATACCATGTTTCAGCGTTATCTTTATGAATACGCCCTTGGAACGACAGCATTTCTTTATCTATTTGATAACCAAAGCTACCCGCAAGTGGATAAAGCGCTTTTTGAATTTCTTTGTAACTAGTACTTTGTGAGCCACCCTGAGCAAGCATAGCGGCTGTAAGCGCAGCAACCCCTTTTTTACCTTGAGGGTCTGCGGCTGCACCTGTATTGAATAAAAAGTTTACGTCAATCAGCGGCGAGCTATTCGTTTTATCAAGCACTTTAAATACGGGCGCCTCAGGCGCTTGCTCAAGCTTTGCAACTTCTGCGCTTAAGTTAACCTCTTTTGCAAACCCAGGGGCTTTATCAAGTGCCGACATGGTCACGGTTGTACGCGAGTCATCTACAAAGTATTTATTTGCAACCGCTTTAATATCTTGTGCGGTTATGTCGTCGGCTGATTTATAAAGCTGATTAATAACCTCTGGATCGCGCTCAAAATGCATGTAACTTGCAAGCGTTGATGCAATCGCTTGAGACGAATCTAAGCCATTAATAAAGCCGTATTTAAGGTTAGATTTTAAATCGCTTAGCTTTTTCTCATCAACAAGTTCAGTGCGTGCTTTTGCATAAGTGCGGTTAATTGCATCGCGTGCTTTTGCTAAATCTTCTTCGTTTTCTACTTTTACAAATACATGTAATAAGCCAGGATCTTTTGTCTCTGGATTGTAGGTAAACATTTGACTGGCTATTTGTTTATCAACAACAAGCTCTTGGTATAAGTCAGAGTTGTTTGAAAAATAAAGCTGTGAGATTAAATCAAGCGCAGCTCTGTCTTTTTTAGCAGGCTCCCAAGCCGCACCTTTATACGATACAAGTAACCAATGCCCTGGTAAGGCTTCGTTTTGCTCATGTATATATTTAGGCGCTTGCTGCTTTGGCTCAGCTTTAATATCGGCAACGTAATCGCCTTTTTCCCAACCACCCCAATGCTTTTTAACCATTGCCATAGTGGCATTAGGGTCAACATCGCCCACAATCACTAGCGATACATATTCAGGCTTATAAAACTTATCAAAAAACTCTTTACCGTACGCCATTTGATCTGGCATGGCTTCTATATCTTCAAAAAAGCCCATAGTGGTATGTTTATAGGTATGCTTATCAAAGGCTTCTTCGCGAACGGCGCTTAATAACTTACGAATTGGGCTGGCGTTATTTTTTAAATACTCACCTTTAACTGTAAGCGCTTCGGTTCTAAATTGCTCTTCGGTGTAAGTGAGGTTTTGAAAAATATCGGCTTCAATTTCAAGTACTTTATCAAGGTGCTGCTTTGAAAAGTTTAAATGATAGTTAGTGTAATCGTTAGTGGTGTATGCACGGTTATCTACGCCTGCATTTTTAAATACAGCGGTGTACTCGTCTTGCGGAAATTTTTTAGAGCCTTTAAACATCATGTGCTCAAAAAAGTGAGCAAAACCTGTTTTACCTTCTTTTACTTCATTACGCGAACCAACCGATACTGGAATTTGCAGCGAAACTACATCGGGGTAATCGGTTTTAACTACCATTACACGTAAGCCGTTATCTAGCTCTTCAATTAAGTATTCTTGCGAAAATACACGCTCATCAGCTTTTGTTGTTTGCTGTTGTTGTGCTGTTTGAGTGTTTTCGCTTTGCTGTGTTACGCAGCCAGTTAGCGCTAGTGATACCGCTAAGCTTGTTGCTAATAATTTAAATTTCATTATTGTCCCTTTTTAAATTGAGCAAATTTATTGTTAGGTTTATTACTAACTCACATTCGATTATGCCTTAAAGCGAGTAAATGTAAGAGCTTTAGCCCATTTTTTATGTAAACAACTGTGTCAATCGGCTAATTTATTAAATTATCAGTATGAATATTCCTCATCTTGGTTGAAAAACTTTCATAAAATAAATCTATCTAGACGTCTAAATGGCTGCTATATTAAATTACATAAATTGGACTAAGCTGGAATGAGGATTATGGCTTTATCACTTCAAGAGAAAATAGAAGACACCAAACAAGGTGTTTATCTCATTGGTACTACCCCGCCTAAAGTTGGCACCGATAAAGCGCAATTAAAAACCATTGCAGAGAAGCTATTAGGTCGCTTGCACGAAATTGAATACGACGGCGTAATAATTTACGACATTCAAGACGAAAGCAGCCGCACTAACCAAGCTCGCCCATTTCCGTTTAAGCAAACTGTAGACCCACGTGAATACAGTCAATTACTTCGTAATTTATCTGCTCAAGATGTAATTACTTATAAAAGCGTGGCGCAACGTGGCGTAGGCGAATTTAAAGAGTGGCTAAGCGAAACTAAAAACGACTACGATTTAAAAAATGTAGTTTTAGTGGGTAGTCCATCATCGGTGGGTGATATAAAACTAAGCCTACCCGATGCATATAAAACATTGGCAGAGCAAAGTAATGACTTTTTTTTAGGTGGCGTTACTATTGCAGAACGCCATTCTAGTAAACGAAATGAGCACGAACGCTTAATAGAAAAAACGGCACAAGGTTGCCAGTTTTTTATATCTCAGGCTGTTTATGATGGGCAAGCCACAATTGATTTAATCACCAGTTACGCGCGTACCTGCAAAGCACAAGGCATTGCTCCAAAACGTATTATTTTAACGTTTACCCCGTGCGGCGGCGAAAAAACCTTAGACTTTATGCAGTGGTTGGGTATCTCAGTGCCAGAGGCCACTAAATGGCGCATGCTTGATGCAGAAAACACATTAAGTGAATCTGTACGTATTTGCCGCGAAAACCTCGACTTAATACTTAAAAGCTGTGCGCATCTTGATGTGCCACTGGGCTTAAATATTGAAAGCTTAACAAACCGTAAAGAAGAAATTGACGCATCAATAAACTTATACCGTTTATTAAAAGCGATTATGGAATTAAATCTAGCCGAAAAACAAATCGCTTAAGGCTTATTTCCACCCTTTTTGGCAAGCCTAATGGCTTGCTTTTTTGTTGCTACGCTTAAGTGTACTGTTTTTATACCAATCCGCATAATTAAGTAATCTATTTTGAGGATGGAAAAGCGTGTTGATAGCAAGGCAAAAAATTCGCTACTTAGTTGTTCTAAATGAGAATTTTTTAACGCAGATAGCGACACGTTTAGCCCCTAAAAATGATTAAGTATTATTGCAGATTGGTACTATTGTTAAGTTTTTTCTCCTGTTTATAGGCTTGTTTGTTTTTATACATGGCTTGGTCTGCGTCATTGAGTAATGCATCAAATGGTTGTTTTTGGTTCTCATTAAAGCTGTAACCAATACTAAGAGATAAATCGCAGACACTTTCTTTTATAAGTGCTTTTGAATACTCAGTGGTAATTTTATCAATAATATAACTAAGCTTACTTTTATCACTTACCTGCATTACAGCCACAAACTCATCGCCCCCTAAACGCCCTACTATATCTGCATCTCTTAAATGTATTTTTAGAGTATTAGCCAAAATAATTAACGCTTTATCGCCTGCCTCGTGACCGTAAGTATCGTTTAATTTTTTAAAGTCGTTTATATCGATAAACAAGCAGCATACGTCAAAGCCTAAACGCAGCGCTAAGTTAAGCTTTTGCTGGGCTAATAAGGTAAGCGCGCGACGGTTATAAATATTTGTGAGTGAGTCGAGCATTGCTATTTCGCGCATTTGCTCAAAACTGTAAACAAGCGCTAAATCGTCTTCTATTAAATCTCGCAGCTGCTCTATAAGCTCAAAGTATTCGTTGGTGTAATGTGTTTGCTTTGAATCTTTTAAACACAAGGTGCCAAATACTTCACCTTCAGGCCAATGAATGGGCAAGCCTAGGTAGGATTCAACATTATCTTCAATAACCTCCGGCATGGTGCTCCACTGCGCATCATTACTGGCATTATTTACATATAAGGTATTGTTGTTTTCGGCTACGTGTTTACAAAATAGCGGTGTTTGCGGAGGGAGTATTGGATTGGTTTCAAAATGAGAGCCTTGCTCATTATTTCTAACTACAACCCTAAAGCCCTTGCTTGTTGCTTGAACTATATAGCAAGTAGGGGCCGAAAAAAGCCCCGTAATAAGATCAATGGTTTTTTGCCATTTATGTAATGATATTTGGCCATCAACACCTGAAAATGCCCATTGATCCGTTTCAAACATAACTTTACCTCAGCGAGTAGTTAACTTAAGTATAGCCATATAATTGCTATTGAAGCTACTTCCTGCGTCGCTTACTAGGTGCTCTTTGCCCTGTAATTCGCTTTTTGTCACGATCTTTACGCGCTTTGTTAGTGTTTTTACGGTTATCTTTAGGCGGCTTGTTTAAATCTGGCTCGTAGCCCTCTAACCATTGTGGTGCCAAACGGGTATCAAGGAGTACTTCAATTTCTTCAAGTAGCCATTGCTCGTCAATACTTACAAGTGACATTGCCAGACCCTGCTCACCTGCACGCCCCGTGCGGCCTATGCGGTGTACGTAGTCTTCTGCTATGTATGGCAGCTCAAAGTTTATTACGTATTTAAGCGCAGGAATATCAAGCCCGCGTGCAGCTACATCGGTGGCAACTAATACCCGTGTAGTGCCTTCTTTAAAGTTTTGTAGTGCACGGTCACGCGCACCTTGCGATTTATCGCCATGAATGGATTCTGTTTTTAAACCATCTTTACACATTTCTTTGGCAAGCTTATCGGCCATTTGTTTAGTACGCGTAAAAATAAGTACTTGGCGCCAGTTTTTCATGCCAATCATGTGCGATACCAGCTCGCGTTTTCGCTCTTCATCTACTGCATAAATAACCTGTTCGACTTCAACCGCAGCCGAGTTACGTTTGTCTACTTCAATCAACTCAGGGTTTTTAAGTAACTTTTTACTTAGCTCAAACACGCTGTCGTCAAATGTGGCAGAAAACAATAAAGTTTGGCGATCGCCTGGAATGTGGCGCAAAATACGTTTTATTTCGTCAATAAAGCCCATGTCGAGCATGCGGTCTGCTTCATCGAATACTAATGAATCAACACTTGAAAGTACCACACTGCCTTTTACTATATGATCGAGTAAGCGCCCTGGTGTTGCTACTATCACTTGCGCCGTTTTAAGTGCTTTAATTTGTGGACCAATGCTTGCGCCGCCATACGCTAAAGCACCATTAATGTTGCTGCCTTGGGCGTACTTTTCAAAACTTGCAAACACTTGCTGAGCCAGCTCGCGTGTTGGCGTTAAAATGACCATGCGGGCAATGCCTGGTTCATCTTTTTTAGGTGTATTTAAAAGCTTATGCAATAGCGGTAATACAAAGGCCGCTGTTTTACCTGTGCCTGTTTGCGCGCTGCCCATTACATCGTTGCCCGCTAAAATAGGCGGAATGGTTTTAGCCTGAATTGCGGTTGGCGTAGTGTAATTATTTTGCTCAATTGCTGTTAATAATAACGAATCGAGTTTAAGAGATGAGAACGATGTAGCAGACATAGGCTTAGCTTTAAAATAACAAAGAGCGCTATTGTACGCACATTACTGTACTGCGTAAATTAACCAGCCCACAAAAGTACTCAACCACGCAGCTAACCGACAAGCAAATAAAAAAGGCGCTAAATAACAATGCATTTAGCGCCTTCATTTAATTTGATACAGCTTTAAGCTGGTTTTAAGGTCGCTTTTCGCTCATTGTAAAACGCAATTAAGTCATCAACCGTTGCTTGGCAATATTCACGAATACCCGAGACCACCATGTGCTTTTCACCAAAACCGACTTTTTCGCCGTTTTCTAGTAAATTAAAGCGCAAGGTAATTTTGCCGCGCTTGCCTGTGTATTCAAAACTTGGCTCAGCAAACTCAAGCGTAGGCGCTTGAATATCAATGTTATCAAGGTTAATAATCATCGACTCGTAAATAACCATTGGGCGCGCAGGGTTAATCATCACCTCTTGCTTACCCATTAGTGGAATAATTACATGCGGGAAAGCCGCACCAGAAAACTCAACATAGTTTTTTATTAGGCTATTAGTAAGTGTTGGGCATTTACTGGTTTTACCTTCGCGCTTTACCTTTAATATAACTTTATCGCCATTGGTTACATCAAACTCGTCATCCCCTTGTGGGAAGTTAAGTTTGGTGTTTTCATCAACCATACCGGCAAAGGTAAATTCCATTCGCTCACTTATACCATAGCGGTCTAACACTAAAGAAAAAAGTAAGTCTCCTGGCGCGCAAAACTTTTTGGCATCTTTGTCATGAAGTGGATTGTAATCATCGGCAACACATTTTGCGAAGCGACATCCTTGCTCACGAGAGATAGAAACATAATCAGCGTGCTGCTGAAAGTAAGGACTTAACATAGTTTGTTCACTGCTTAAACTGCTTATAACTTACCCATACTACCAGAAAAAATTTAAATAGAGGTCGAATCACTTACAAATTCATACAATTAACTTAAGAGTAAGCATTGCACGCTTATGTTTTTGTTAGTAATTTAGTTACATAATTGAAAACTTATTATTAAAGGACTAATTACTATGATGCGAATTATTGCCACAATAAGCATACTAACCACATTAGCTGGATGCTCGTCTGGCGTGACCTTTCACACCAATATAGATAACGATGTTTTATCTCAAAAAGTCGGTGAACATGTGGCAAGAGGAGATCTTCAACAATTTTATAGCGACCAAGAAGCACACGAAAGTGGCGCTACTCTTTTAGGAAGAGTAGAAGGTCAAATTTGTATGAGTCACGACCGCAATGTTGAAGGAACTATTAGTGATAACCGCGCTAAATCTAACGCGATACATGAGTTAAAAAACAATGTAATTAATCGCGGTGCAAATGCATTTACTATTAATTCATGTAGTAAAACAGCGACAAGCTATTGCCATGAAGCAATGCTTTGTAGTGGCCAAGCCTATAATTACTAACTGCCTACATTAAATATTTAATGCAAAGCTAAGTAATACGCGCTTGCCCGACTCAATTTTAGTTACACTGTGCTCATACTTATCGGGTCTAAATAAATACACGCGGTTAAACCAATTAATAATGCATTTTGAGCATTTAAATACCCCACCAGTTTTGGGTTTTACTAGTACAAAATTGAGCTTGTAGTAGCGCCCTTGTTGCACTGGGTCAATATGGTTCATCACGCTGTGGTTTGTAGGGTAAGTAACTAAATTTATTGAAAAGGCATTACTGCTAAATAAGGCTTTGTTTTTTACAGGTGCAATCATACTGGCTCCTTTGGGTTTACATGCAGCATTATAGCATTTTGTAAATTACGAATGCTTGCGCCAAACAATATCAAAATACCATGACATATAGCCAAACAGCCTGAAACAAAAAAGCCGAGCTTAATTAATAAGCTCGGCTTTTTATAAAGTATGACTAAAGATTATGCACTTGGGTATGTGCGGTACGCACGCTCAATATTTTTAGCCTGCTTTTTAGAAATACCTAAATGAGCAAGCGCTACACGTAAACGCGCACGTGATAGGTCAGAGCCCAAAATTTCCATTGCATCAAGCACTGAGGTAGATGAAGTTTTACCTGTGATTGCTACAAATATTGGCTCTAAAAAGTCTTTAATTTTAAGCTCGTGGAATGTCGCTACTTCTTTTGCAATGGCAAAAATAGCTGGCTTTTCAAAGCTGCGTAAACCTTCTAATTGCCATACAAAAAATTGTAGCGCTTGGCGAATTACGTTTTCGTCAGCTTTGCCCGTAGTTAAAAGTGCTGGGTCGTAAGTTGGAATCCCCCCAACAAAGTGACCGGCTAAATCAACCATATCCGACAACGTATTAATACGCGTTTTAGCTTCTGGTAATACTTTAGCAAGCATGTCACCGTTAAACTTCCAATCAACAAAGCGCTGCACAAGCTCTTCGTCGGTTAGGTTTTCGCGGATCCAAGTCCCGTTTAACCAGCTTAGCTTGTCTACGTCAAATACTGGGCCACCAAGCGATACACGCTTCATGTCGAAGTGTTCAATCATCTCGTTAAGGGTGAATTTTTCACGCTCATCAGGCATTGACCAACCCATACGACCTAAGTAGTTAAGCACGGCTTCTGGTAGGTAACCCATTTCTTTATAGTAATTAATAGAAGTTGGGTTTTTACGCTTAGAAAGCTTTGATTTATCTGGGTTACGCAATAATGGTAAATGGCCTAATACTGGCGCTTCCCAACCAAAATCTTCGTAAAGTTTTAATAGTTTAGGTGCTGAGTTTATCCACTCTTCACCACGGAAAATATGGCTAATTTGCATGTGGTGATCATCTACCACGTTTGCTAAAAAGTACGTTGGGAAACCATCGGCTTTTAATAGCACTTGCATGTCTACGTTTTCCCACGGGATCTCAATTTCGTCGCGAAGGTAGTCGTTAAACTTAAAGGTGCCTTCGCTTGGTATTTTCATACGTATAACGTAAGGCTTACCAGCAGCTAGGTTTGCTTTAATTTCGTCTTCTGTGTGGTTTAAACCACGACCATCGTACTTAGGGCGCAAACCTTCGGCCATTTGCTCTTCGCGCATTTGGTCAAGCTCTTCGCTAGTTGCAAAACAGTAAAACGCTTTACCTTGCTCAACTAGCTGGTGCGCGTATTTTTTGTATAAATCGCTGCGCTCAGACTGACGGTACGGGCCAAAATCACCACCTACATCAGGACCATGATCCCACTCAAGGCCTAACCAACGCAGGCTATCCATAATAGCTTGCTCTGATTCTGGTGTGCTGCGCACTTGGTCGGTATCTTCAATACGAAGAACAAACTCGCCGCCTTGCTGTTTAGCAAAACAGTAGTTAAATAAAGCAATGTAAGCTGTGCCAAGATGCGGGTCACCTGTTGGTGACGGGGCAACACGAGTACGGATTGTCATGGTAATGTCTCTTTAAATAAGTGAGATAAAAATTATATGGTTACGTTTAAGCTGCTACTTTATTTAAGTAAGCAATAATATCGTTTGATTCGTATAGCCATTGTACTTGGCCATCTTTTTCAATACGTAGGCATGGCACTTTAATTTTGCCGCCTTGCTCTAACAACTCTTGACGATATTGCTGATTATTTTTTGCATCACGCGTTTCTACTTTTAAGCCTTCGCGCTTAATAGCACGGCGTACTTTTACGCAAAACGGGCATGATTTAAATTGATAAAGTTTAAATTGTGAGGTCTGCAGATCAAGCTTTGCTTGCTCGTCGCTTGCACGTTTTTTACTGCGAGGAGTAAATACAAAATTAAAGAATAAAATTATACAACCTAAAAACCAACGAACGAATTTCATGTTTTTTGCTCTGCCTACAACAATTTAAGGAGCCAGATTTTAGCACAAATTTACAATCAAAAAAGCTCAATACTATTATCGGTTGTCACTTCTTCACTTACATCTAAATCGCTATAGGGCGTAACTTTATTGCGGCCTGTATTTTTAGAGTGGTATAACGCTAAATCCGCTTGATTAACAATACTCGACACTGTGTCCATATTTTTTAATTCTAAAAAACCAATGCTAATGGTTAAGTGCCCAACTTGCGGAAACATGTATTGCGAAATATTAGTACGCAGTCTATCAAGGGCAATATTACACTCTTGCTCTGAATTAACCTGAAACAACACCGCAAACTCTTCACCACCGTATCTAAATACATAATCTTCTAGCCTAAAGTTATTTTTTAGTAATTGTGCAACAAGTAAAATAACTTCATCGCCAATTACGTGGCCAAAGTTGTCGTTCACGTTTTTAAAGTGGTCTATATCAATAATTGCTAAATACCAGTTTCGGGTATCTTTGCTATCGCTTCTAGGTTCTAAAAAACCGTTTCCAGAAACAATTTCCATCACTTTTTTATCAAAGGTCTGCCTGTTTAAAAGTTCAGTGAGAGGGTCTTGGCGAGATTTATATAATAATGAGAGGTGGTTAGCGTAAATATTTAAAATATGCACAGCTAACATGGTGACTCTGTCGGGTAGCTCTTCGTCAGTTTCTATTATAATTACGCCAATCACTTTGCCAAAATGATAAGCAGGAATGTAAGTTATAACCTTATCTGATTGTTTTGTAATACGAACTTTGTTTTCATTTAATTTTTCTACTAGTCTCAACGATTCTTCAGCAGAGAGTTGTTCAAGTGTTGTGTTTTTATTTATAAGTTGCGCTGCAATCTGTGCGTCAAAGTGCTTATTAATGTAAATAGCAAAGTTTTTAACTTCTAAAAGGTCGTAAATTACTTGCACTAAAGATGTGTCTAGGTCGCTTTCTTCTTCTTGCTGAGTAAGACTAACTATCCATTCGTGTCCGCAATTATTCGCCTTCATTATTTTGCCTAAACTGTTTTAACTTCAATCAGTTTAGACAAAATCGTCAATTTTACTAAATAATTAACCAATACTTTTTAACTATTCAAAAATAACTTCAAAGTAGCACTAAGTCATCGCGATGTAATACTACGGCACCACTATCAAAATCGAGCAACTCACCTATTTGATTAGAATGCGCGCCTTTAATTTTATTTACTTCAACGCTGCTAAAGCGTGTTAAGCCACGTGCAATAACTTGGTTGTTAGTATCAATTAAGTCTATTAAATCACCGCGTTCAAAGCGGCCAAACGCATTTGTAACCCCCTTTGAGAGCAAACTTGCGCCTTTGTTTTGCAGTGCAGCAATAGCACCTGTATCTATTACTATTTGGCCTGTGCTTTTAGGCCCTGCCATTAGCCATTTTTTTCGGCCATCTTTTGGCGCAGTCAGCTTTAAAAAACGCGTACCAGGTAATTGCTCACTCATGCATTTTAAAATAACGTTGTTTCCAGCGCCTTTGGCAATAATAACCTCAACCCCTGCACGCCTTGCTATGTCGGCGGCTTGGAGTTTTGTGGCCATACCGCCTGTGCCTAAGTTTGTCCCGCTGCCACCAGCAAGCTGACGTAGCTCATCGTTTATATGGGTTACTTCATCAATTAGCTTTGCATCGGCATTGGTGCGAGGGTCGCTTGTAAATAAGCCTTCTTGGTCGGTAAGTAGTAATAACTTATTGGCATTAGCTAAAATGGCTACAAGGGCCGATAAATTATCGTTATCGCCCACTTTAATTTCGCTTGTAGCGACTGCATCGTTTTCGTTAATAATAGGCACAACGTCGTGGCTTATTAATGCATTAAGTGTATCGCGTGCGTTTAAATAGCGCTCTCGGTCATCTACATCTGCTCGGGTTAGTAACATTTGCCCTACGTTAATACCATATAAAGCAAATAAGCTTTGCCAAATATGGATAAGTTGGCCTTGCCCTACCGCTGCTAGCATTTGTTTATCTATTAGGCTTCGGCCACAGGGTTTAATAAGTTGCTCGCGCCCAGCAGCAACAGCGCCACTGGAGACTAATATAACTTGATGGCCTTGCTTTTTAAGCTCGCTACATTGGCGAACCAGTTCAACCATATGGGCTTTATCTAATTTGTCGGTGCCGCCCGTTAGTACGCTTGTACCAAGCTTTACAACTATTACCTGTTCCCTTTGCATTATTTTTTACTATTAAAATTTTAGATAATTTAACTTATACCAGCTCGGTATTTTTGAACAAGTTAAAATTATTCATGCTAGGATCGCATTATATTTTATTGTTTAAATTACCCGCTATGCCCGCCAGTTTATGTTTAATTATTGCCACCTTTTTATGGGGCAGCTCTTTTATTGCACTTAAATATGCTATTGCAGTGTACGACCCTGCCTTAGTGATATTTTTACGCATGCTTACCACGTTAGTTTTATCGTTATGCTTGTGGCGTTACGTTATTCGGTTTGAATATTTAAAAGGTGACTGGAAGTACTTATTAGGAATGTCGCTTGCTGAGCCTTGCTTGTACTTTTTGTTTGAAGGCCATGCGATGGAGTACACCTCAGCCTCGCAGGCCGGTGTTATTGTGTCGTGCTTGCCAATCATAGTGGCGTTACTGGCGTTTTTTATGCTTAAAGAGTACATAAGCAAAGCCATTGTTGTCGGTTTTACGTTATGTATTGGCGGCAGCATTTTACTTACTTTACTTTCACCTAATACCGACCAAGCGCCTAACCCATTACTGGGTAATTTTTTAGAGCTCATGGCAATGGTGTGCGCAGCATTTTACACAATAAGTATTAAGCATTTAGCAAACCGCTATTCGCCACTTACTTTAATTGCTTTGCAAGGTATTAGCGGAAGCTTGTTTTTTGCGCCCTTTTTGTTTTTTATCGACCTACCAAGCGAAAATCAACACGATTTAACCGCGCTTATGAGTATTTTATATTTAGGCTCATGCGTCACCCTTGGTGGCTACGGCATGTATAACTACGCCATTGGTAAAGTATCGGTGCTAACCGCAGCGGCGTATTCTAATTTAATCCCAATATTTACACTTATTTTATCAGCTATTATTTTGGGTGAAGTTCTCGATGTGTGGCAATGGGTTAGCATATTTGTCGTGTTTGCGGGGGTAATGATAAGCCAGCGCCATCAAGAATTAGTGGTTGATATACCGCTTAATGATGCAGAGTCAACTAGCTCAGCTGAAACCAATAGCCTTAAATCAGTCCCTGCAGCAAGCGAGTCAAAAGGGTAACAAGTAAGTAAATAAAGCCCAGGTGTTTGTAAAAACTCATGTTGGGATTGATGAATAATCTCAATCCCCGTTACTTTATAAGTTTGTACCTCTGCGCTTTGCAATTGCAAAGTGAACGTCTCCCCCACTTTAGCGTTTTGTAAAAATGCAAAGTGGGTATCGTTATGCCCAGCTATTAATGCGCCCTTTTGATTACCGTACGCTTTACCACCAAGCTCCCCTGCGGGTAAAAATTGGCTTGGGGCAAATGCCAAATTGCGTCCGCTTGCCCCCGCCAACACAGTTAGCGTTTTATTATGCTTAGGCCAATTAAGCTGCGCAGTTACATAGCTGTCGGCGTAAAACCAAGGTTTTACTTTAGCGCTTGGGGACATTAGTGCTTGTTGCCATGCTTGCTCAATTAATACTTGAGCAAGCCATGCCTTTGCTTGCATATAAACACCATGACCAAATAATCCAAGCCCAGCAATTAATAAACCTGCGCTTAGCCACTTTTTCATTTATGTTCCCAACTTAATTTAAACCCTCGGTTTATTTTAAGCGCGCCACAGCCAAGCAATAAAATACAGCCGAGTAATATATGTAACCTACTTTGCCCATCGGTTTGTGGTAAGCGCATAGCAAGCCCTTGTGGCGCTGCGTTTTTAGCTAGTGCTGTTTGCTTTGCTACGTCTTTAATTTGAGTGTGTTCAATGGCTATAAAAGCAGTAAACGGGCTCAGTAATTGGTGGGCGAGAGCTAGGTTTTGTACTTCGTTTTTTACTTCGTTTTGCTCATTGTATAACAGTAGCGACTTGATTTTTTGACGCGCCCATAACTTATCAATCCCTTTTGCGTTTGCACTATTTTGTGCACTTAATTTAATACTTAATGGACCTTGTGCGGTTTGCCCAGTAAGTACCACATTGTTTGTGTTATCAAGCTTTATAGCCACCATAATTGGTTCACCAAAGTATAAATCGGGTAAGGGCGATGGCCAAAAATCTAAGCTGTTAGTGCTTTCATCACTTAGTGCTAAATTAGTAATCGCTGGGTGGGCAAGCTTATCAAATAGCAGCTGCATTTTAGGCTGCACCTCATTTGTGCTGCCAGTAAAAGTAAATGATCCTTTGCCTATATCAGCGGCGCGGCGCATAAAAAAGCTATTGGGTGCACTACCAATGCCTACAGTAAATAAACGGCTATCGCCTAATTTACGCTGAATGTTTTTAAATAAAGCATCTTCGTTACTTACGCTGCCATCGGTTAAAAATACGACTTGGCGTACAAAGCCTTCAAAGCTGCCGCCATCAAGTACTGCATTAAGCGCACCTTGTATTTCAGTGCCGCCGTCGGCCTCTAGGCTATAAATAAATCGCTCTGCACGGCGTAAATTAAAATCGCTGGCAATAAGAGGTTTATCACTCATTGGGGTAACGTGATTATCAAAGCCAATAATATTAAAACTGTCGTCGCTATCAAGTAATGAAAGCGCATAAAATAAGGCCTTTTTAGCTTGCTCCATTGATTGCCCATGCATAGAGCCTGATGTATCTACAACAAATACCATTTCGCGAGGAAGGCACTGCGTTTGCACAAAGTGATCCCCCGGCGGCATTAGCATAGCAAGCCCGTATCGGTCGCCATTTTCAAACTTCTGAGTAAAAAATGCCGCCTGAGCGCTTTCTTTTTGAAGCGGTTTAAACTCAAGTACAAAGTCGCGGTTTATGGCATTTTTCTCATTTAATGCAATAGTATATTGGCCAAATGCAGGGTTATTAATATCTACGTTATGAAATTTAGAGTTTATATCCACCAGCTCTAAACCTACGTCTATATCAATGTTTAGGCTAAATTTGCTATTAGGTGCATCGCCGTGGCTTTGCGCCGCGCTTTGCACGCTGTAAACAGGGCTTAACCAGCCGCTTGGTGCGGTGTTTACGGGAGTTTGGTTTTGCTCATTAAACTCAACTTCACCACTAATCGCGTGATAACGTGGCGTAATAGTCGTAGGAAAACGAATCGCAAATGTACCGCTGCTGTAATCAATTATTTCTTGATACTCAAGCTCTATAATTACCTGCTCGCCAGGGCCAATATTAGCTACGTTGGTAATAAACATATTAGCGCGTTGCTGTCGTACGAGTGCCGTTTGCTTACCTGCTTTTTTAGCTGCTTGGTATTTTTTTTCAGCCTCTACTTTTTTATCAATTTGGCCTTTAATGACTCTCTCACCTATACGCATAGTCATAGCGTGCACGGCACTCTCATCAGGCAACGGAAAAACGTAGCGCGCATTAACCGCAAACGGGTTTTCGTTTTGATACGTTTGCTTAACTACCACATGGTTAATTAAGCCTGTTAAGGTCATATTAGCGTCGCTTTTTAAAATAATGGCTGGCGCTACAGGTGCGCCGCCACTGTCAAAAAGTTCAAGCTTGGGGGATTGTGCATGGCTATTAAAACTTACCAGCAGCACACTCACTAAGAAAATAAAAATGCTTACTTTAGTAAGCATTTTGGTTGGGTTACTCAACATAAAATCACTCCATCGAACGCTTAGCTTTACATAAATTCGGTTTGATTTAGTTACTCGCCGTTTGGCCATTTACCGGATTTATTGCGCGAGTGGTAAGCGTTACGCGTCTATCAAAAAAGTTGTCTTCAACTGTGTTGCTACGAGCTAATGTTTGCTGCTCGCCAAATGCTTGCGTGCTTAAACGTTTATGGCTAACACCGTGCTTTATTAAGTAACTTTGCACTGCATTTACACGCGCTTTAGACAATAATAAGTTGGCTTGCTCGTCGCCACGTTGATCAGCAAAGCCACTTAAATCAAGCGCCAGTTGTGGCTGGTTATTTAAAAGTGTCACTAATTGGTCAAGCTGCTGCGCAAAATGCGGCGCTATAACACTTGAACCCGTTTTAAATTGCACTGTCATGGCAAGTAGGTTTTTTATTTGTGCTTGGGTTAATTGCTCATTTTGATTGGCAAGTACTTCTAACTGTTGCTCAAGCTTATTGTTGTGGTTAAGCACGTACATGTAGTCGCTGGTTTTTTCCTGCATGAGTGTAATTGCTTGTTGCTGCTGGGCTATTTTGTCATCGGCTACTTTAGAGTCTCCAATTAAGCCCCCTGCAAATGCGCCAATAAATGCCCCAATAGGCCCGCCAACTACACCGCCAATAATAGCGCCCGCTCCTAAACCAATGGCGGTTTCTTTATGTGCCTCTTTAGAAGGCGTGTGAGCAGTTGATGCAAATGCAGGTGAACAAACACTGGCTACTAGCGTTAATGCGATTAATGTCTTCTTCATGGTAGGCCTCTTAAACTTGTTTTAATTTGTGATGTTTTGTTTTGATGACTCTATTAAAACAGCCGCAAGTGGCAACAAAGGGGAGCAAAAATGGCAAACCGCTGAGCAATTGTGGCAAAAAAATGGCAATTGCCTTTTTAACCGTACACAGCTTAAAAACTTCGATATAGTGCGTTTTATAATAAATAGGGGTGTTTAAAATGAAAAAAATAGCCATCATTGAAGATGAAACTGCAATCCGCGAGAACTATATTGAAATGCTTAGCGCACAAGGTTACCAAGTAAGTGGCTTTGCCGATCGCGCCAGCGCTGAGATTGCATTTAAAGACGCCCTACCCGATTTAGCCATTGTTGATATAGGATTAGGCCACGAAATAGATGGCGGTTTTTTACTATGCCAAACCTTACGTACGCTTTCTAAAACACTGCCTATTATATTTTTAACCGCCCGCGATAGCGAAATAGACACAGTATGTGGCCTGCGTATGGGCGCCGACGACTACCTAACAAAAGATATTAGCTTGGCACACTTAGCCGCGCGTATTGGCGCGCTATTTCGTAGAATGGAAGCCCTTGAGCAACCCGCCGATGCCAATGCACTTATAACCCGTGGGCAGCTGGTGCTCGACACGCAACGTATGCAGGTATTTTGGCAGCAGCAATTAGTTGATTTAACGGTCACTGAGTTTTGGATGTTGCACTCACTCGCGCAGCGTCCTGGGCATGTTAAAAGCCGTAACGATTTAATGAGCGATGCAAAAATTTATGTCGATGACAGCACCATAACCTCGCACGTAAAACGTATTCGTAAAAAGTTTATGGCACTTGATAGACATTTTGACTGCATAGATACCGTGTACGGCATGGGCTACAGGTGGGAACAACGCTAATGCTACGATTTGGCCTGCGCAGTAAATTTATATTACTTTCGTGCTTTTTGTTTTTACTGCCATGGCTTGGCTACGAATACGTATGGGAAATGGAAAAGTTTTTACGCCAAGGCCAAGAAAAAACCTTGGTAGGCACTACTCGCGCACTTGCCACCGCGCTGCATGAGCGCCCCGCACTCTTTGACGAGCAAACCAACTTTTTAGATCAAGTAGTAAAAGGGCGCGACTTATATGCGTATAACCTTAAAAACCCTATTCAGCTTGATGGCAAACTTAGCGACTGGCAAAGTTATCAACCACTCTTTTGGCAATACGATAAACGCTATTTACAAAAAGCAGACAAGGAGCATAAAGCTGAGGATTTATCGTTTGAGCACATGGTAGGTAAGTTTGATAATTACTTGTATGCCGTATTTAAAGTAACCGATAACACATTAATTTATCGCGCTAAAAACAGCTTAAGCATTACTAATAACGATTACTTAAAAATTGGCTTAAAAACCCCAAAAGGCCAATTTAAAACTTATATTATTGCGCCGCGCCAAGATGGCTGGGTTAATGCGTTTGATGCCAATACCAAAATACCGTTTACAAAAATTCAGGGGTATTTTGAAAGTACCCAATCAGGTTATAACGTAGAGCTGCGCTTTCCTATAGACATGCTTGGTAATAAACTTGGCTTTGCCATTGTTGATGTAGATAGTAAAAATACATTGGCAGCGCCTAGAACTATGTCGACTTCAAACTTAAATAACCCTAGCGATTTAGGCTCAGTACTTGTACCGTCTCCAGAAATTAACCGTATTTTAAAAGGCATGGGTCACAGTGGTAGCCGTATTTGGGTGGTCGATAACCACCATCGTGTGTTAGCGCAATCGGGAACAATTCAAAATGCCGATGGCGTGTGGGCCGATGGCCTTAAAAATCAAGCACCAAAAACGTGGTGGCAGCGCTTTGAGCAACGCTATTTACACCCATTGTATTATAAAATTTTAACCCGCCCAGAAAACGAATTTTTAGACACCTTACACGATGTAGCATCAATGCAGGGCACCCATTTAGCAAAAGCATTAAAGGGTCAGCCAGCATCATCGTGGCGCTTAACGCCTGATAGCAAAGCCGTTATTTTATCGGCAGCGTACCCTATTTGGATTGACGACAAAGTCATAGGCGCAGTCATTGCTGAGGAAACCACAAATGGCGTACGCACGCTACGTAATAAATCGCTCGAAAAACTCTTTAACGTTATTTTAGCGGTGATGCTCATAGGTACCATAACCTTGTTCTTTTTTGCCTCTCGAATATCGAGCCGTATTAGGCGACTGCGCGATACCGCCGAGCAAGCAATTGATGCACAGGGGCGTATAACCGGCAGCATTAATTACAGCGATGCTAACGATGAAATTGGTGATCTCTCTCGTAGTTTTTCAAACATTGTTAGTCGACTTGGTGGTTATACCGACTACTTAGAAAATATGTCGTCAAGGTTATCGCACGAGTTACGTACACCGGTTGCCGTAGTACGCTCATCACTTGAAAACTTACAAAGTTTGCCACAAAACGAGTTAAGCCAAAAATACTTAGAACGCGCCAGCGAAGGGGTTGAACGTTTAGGTAAAATAATTACCACCATGAGCGAAGCCACACGCCTTGAACAAAGTATTCAAAGTAATGAGCCCGAGCCATTTGATTTACAAAAGGTAATACGTGGCTGCATGCAAGGCTACCAACTTACCTACCCTGAACAATTGTTTAAGCTCGATATATGCCAAAGCCCACTGCCCATGCAAGGGGCACCTGAGTTTATTGCGCAGCTGCTTGATAAACTAATTAATAACGCACTGGAATTTAGTGAAGCAAATACGGCTATTAATGTAAGCCTTAATCAAAGCGAAAATAAAGCCATATTAGCGGTAAGTAACACAGGCCCCGCCCTACCAGAGGGACTCACTGAGCATATTTTTGATTCTATGGTGTCGGTACGAAGTCAGCAAATGCAGCAACAACCGCATTTGGGATTAGGGCTTTATATTGTAAGGCTGGTGTGTGACTACCATAAAGGCAGCGTAACTGCACAAAACAACGAGCGCGGTGATGGCGTAATATTTAAAGTAGCCCTTCCGCTGCAAGGATGATATGCAACTATAGGCGGCTACTTTATTGGCCGTCCTTGTTTTTTGCACACCGATTACAATTTACTACATCTTCAAATGTAACTATTCACTTTTAATTCAGTCGAATGGCCATACCCTACGTCATATTAAAGTATTAAATTGAAGGATTACCCATGAAACCATCACTAGAGCGTGAAGAGATTGAATTTATTTTTGATCTTTATAGGCCTGAAGAACACACCCAAAAGGCACCTGTAGAACCTACAAGCACCAATTATAAAAACCTCAGAAAACCAGAGCCTATTAAAAGTGAAGGGGTGACTGAATACCTAAGCTAAGCGCTAAATACTAGTGCGCCAATTGTTCATTTTGTAAAAAAGATTTTATACAGTTTATTTCTGCAAGCTTTACCTCTTCGCCTATTTCTGGGCCTTTTTTGCCATTTTTAAGTGCATTTTGCACTATCTGCTTTTTATCCATTTTTTGTAGTTCGCTAAAAATTGCTCGCAGCTTAATTGCTTGCGGGTATGGCTTATCCACCATAGTTTCTCCGCGCCCTTGCGCATCGCATTGGCAAGCTTGAGTAAATGCAATAAATCGCTCAGGGTGCACCAGTGCGTTTAAATTAGTCACGATTAACTTATGAATAGTTTGCGGCCTTAACTGATCAACCGTGTGGCAAAGCGTGTGGTTATCGCTGGTAAGCACGCCAATATCACGAAACCGGTTGGGTACTTTTAAGCGCTTACAAAATTTTTCAACTACAGCTACACCTTCGCGCTCATGGCCGCGTAAATTACCGCGTTTTTTAAAGCTCAGTGCTTTACCAAAGTCATGGGTAAGTGCAGCAAAGCGTGTTTCAAGGTTAAAGTTTAAATCGGCAGCACGTCTTAAAACCAGCATAGTATGTATAAATACATCGCCTTCTGGGTGGTGGTTTGCAGATTGCAGCACACCGTCCATTTGCTCTATTTCAGGGAAAATACCTAAGCCATGCAATGCTTTAAAATATAGCTCTGGGTGTTTTTCGCCAAGGGCTTTTTCGGTTTCAAGCCATACGCGCTCGGGCACTAAATGATTAAGCTCACCTTTATTTTTAAGCTCACGCATTAATGCATAAGTACTTGGATGAATACTCCACTGGCTGCCATAGCGCGCTAAAAAACGCGCAATGCGTAATACACGTACTGGGTCTTCTACAAACGCTTGTGTGGTGTGGCGCAATATTTTGTTTTGTAAATCGCTTTGGCCATTAAATGGGTCAATAATATAGCCATTTTCGTCAAGCGCCATTGAGTTAATGGTTAAATCGCGCCTTGCTAAATCTTCTTCAAGGGTTACATTTGGGCTGGCATCAACCACAAAGCCGGTATAGCCTTTACCGCTTTTTCGCTCAGTACGGCCCAGTGCATATTCTTCTTTTGTTTTTGGGTGTAAATACACTGGAAAGTCGCTACCTATTGGCACAAAACCAAGTGACTCCATAGTCTGTGGCGTTTCGCCTATTACTACGTAATCGTTGTCTTTTGATTCTATGTTTAGTAGTTTATCGCGCACTGCGCCGCCTACTAGGTATACCTGCTTTAAGTTGTGTTTCACGTTTATCCCAGTCACATTAACTCTTTATTTGATGTTGATCATACCATTAAACGCCACTGTGTTTGCCAAGCTTAATTAAGCTCATTACAATGGCGCATTATTTTTAAGCCACAGCCTCACATTCAATGAAAAACCATTCATCAAAAAAAGAACTTATGTTACTCCCCATTTTATTAGTGGTTATTTTAATGTGCGTGGCGGGTCATTTTTTACTGCAGGCAAACTTTCAAGATAGCAACATGGTTGAGTACATGTTAGCAGCACTGCCATTTGCAATGTTTGGATTGGTTATTGTGGCATTTAAAATGGCGGCTAAAAGCGAAAAAGATGAGCAAAGCGAGCAGGACTCTTAGTCCTGCGTTGCTGATTTAAAGTACGTGGTAGCCAAACCAGTCTGGCTTTATTGTTTGAGATTGCCCGCTTGGGGTCAGTTTAATATTTAATTGGCTGTCGAGTAGGTCAATGGCAAAGCAGTCATCCACATCGTGTAAATCATCTTTATGAATATGGCTAAGGCCTGCGAGCAAATCACTTTTAGCGCGTTGTTTGGCCTCATTGCTACTACTTGCAACATACAGTGCAAAGTCGTGTTGCTCAGCCATAGAGTCACTTCTGTAAGCGCCTAAATTAACAAAATAAAGCTGCTTATTTTGCTCAACATAGCTATCAACCACTTCTACTTTAAAGCCATCAATATGATTTATTGCCATAAAGCTATCCATATGTACGCTACTTTTATCGCCCACCCATTGGCTTTTTAACTTTGAGTAGGTTTGCTCTATATTCTCCCCTACTACAAAGCGAATATCGTGCATTTCTATATGGCAGCCTTGAATTCGCCCACCTAAATACACCATAAATAACTGCATTTGCTTACCTTTATAAATTATCTACATCAATATTGTGTTTTTTAATCAGTTTGTAAAAGTCTGAACGGTTTCGTTTAGCAAGCTTTGCGCCTTCGGCTACATTGCCGCCCGCCATTTTTAGCGTATTTATAACGTAGTCGCGTTCAAATTCTTTTTTAGCGTCGTTAAGTGATAACGGCTCTGCACTGGCCTCATTAGCATTAAGTGCGTTTAACACTAAATGCGCCGAAATTACGTCACTGGCGCTAAGTGCAACGACTTGTTCTACTACGTTTTGTAATTGGCGAATATTACCTGGCCAATCGTAGCGCACAAGTGCATGCATGGCATCGTTGGCAAAGCGCTTTTCAGCTTGGTTCATGCGCTTAGCAATACTGGCGCTAAAGTGTTGCGCTAGTAAACTTATGTCTTCACGGCGCTCACAAAGTGGCGGTAATTTTAAGTTAACAACGTTTAAGCGGTAGTATAAATCTTCCCTAAATTGCTGATTACTAATCGCATCCGGTAAGTTTTTATGAGTAGCCGATACAATGCGTACATCAATAGGGATTTCTTCTTGAAAACCAACAGGGCGAATGGTTTTTTCTTGTAGTACTCGCAGTAATTTAACTTGTAAGTTAAGGGGCATATCGCCAATTTCATCTAAAAATAACGTGCCGCCCTGCGCTTGTTGAAACAAACCTTGGTGATCTTTCACCGCCCCTGTAAAGGCCCCTTTTTTGTGGCCAAATAGCTCAGACTCTAAAAGCTCACCAGGTACAGCGCCACAGTTAATGGCCACAAATGGCCCATCGCTTACATGACTGTGTTGGTGAATCGCTTGCGCCAGCAGTTCTTTACCTGTACCACTTGCACCAGAGATAAGCACATTAACTTGTGTTGGCCCAAGTAATTTTACTTGCTCAAGCAAATGCAGCATAGCGCCACTGCGAGTCACAATATTACTTTTTGGAATAACTTCATCGGCGTTAACACCATGTATTTCAATTGCTTTTGCAAGGCTGTCGAATAGCTCGTCTTTATCTACTGGTTTTGTTATAAAAGCAAAAATACCTTGTTTAGTGGCTTCAACCGCATCAGGAATAGATCCATGAGCTGTCATCATAATAACGGGCAATGCTGGGTAGCGGCTTTGCAGTTGGCGATGTAGTGTCATGCCATCCATTTCATCCATACGCAAGTCGGTTATTACCGCATCAAACACTTGGTTTTTGAGTATTTGCAGTGCCGTAATACCACTTTCGCAAGTAGTTACTTCGTAATCTTTAGACTCGATACGAATAGTCAGTAATTTTAATAAGCTGGCGTCGTCATCAACTAATAATACTTTTGCGCCTTGCAGCTTTTGTTCGGCCATAATTACTGCTCCTTGGTATCTTCGCGCAGTAATAACTGCTGCTCTATGGTGGCTAATGAGGACAATGTTTGCTGCATTTTGTCGTTCAGGGCTTGCTGCTCTTTTTTTGCATTTATTTGTCGAGTAACGTGCTGCTTTTGCAGCCATAAATATTGTTTTATCGGGTCGGGCCAAAAGTAGGCTAAATCTAGCTTTTGTAGCTTTTTCATTACTTCGTCAGGAGCGCTTGCGGTATTTAAACACATATAGTTAAAAAAGCTTTTTAGTTCTTTTTCACCTAAAAAGGTATGTGTACTGGGCTTAATTTTAAACCCACCACATTGGTTAGCATGCCATGCAATTACTTGCTCTGCGCTTGGGTAAACAGGCTCACTTTTGGGGCGCACTTTTGGATTAGGTACTGTGCTTTTTATTTTTGTATTAGTTGGTTCAACCTTTTCAGTAGAGGCTGTTTTTTGTGTGTTATTTATTTCACACCCAGCTAATACAACCGCACTGCTGAGCACACATAAAATAGCTATTAAGCGCGTACGCATGCTATTAAACTCCTTGATTATTTAACGGTATTTTTATTGTAAATAAACAGCCCTGAGGTTGATTATGCTCAACATTAAGCTGCCCTCTTAATTGTTCAACCGACTCTTTAACTATGGTTAAACCTAAGCCACTGCCTTGCAGCGTAACATCTTTAGAATGCTTACCTTGATAAAATGCGCTGAAAATCTGGCTTTTTTCTTGCTCTTTAATCCCACAGCCATTGTCGCTAACCTGCATAATGAGCAGCTTATTTTCAAGCGCTAGAGCTATGTTTATACTTTGCTCATTAGCAGAAAATTTTAATGCATTAGAAATAAGTTGAATAAGGATCATTTCAATAAGCTCCCTTGGTAAAGCCAACGGTTTATTGGGTATACTGTTTTGCCAATTAAGGGCTTGCTGTTTGGCCGTTAAGCGGTGTTCAAAATGACTATTTATTTTGTTAATTAAATAGCTAAATTCAACTTCGCTCACACTATCTTTGCTGGTACGAATCGCGTTGTAACTTAGTAGGCTGTCGATCATCGTGCGCAAGCGCACCATAGATTCACTTATTAGCTCAAGCACCGCTTGCTGCTCTTTTGTAATTGGGCCAACAATTTCATCACTAAGTAAATCGGTGCCCTCTACCATAGACGCCAATGGCGTTTTTAGTTCGTGGGTAACATGGCGTAAAAAGGTATCTTTTTGCTGCTCTAACATATGTAGTTGCTCTTGCACCCAACGTAGCTTTTCACCTAGTTCAACTAGCTCTGTTGAGCCCTGTACAGATATTTTTTGCTGCCAATGACCCTGCCCTAACTTATCAATCACTGACGTTAAGCCTTTTAAACGCTTACTTATACGCCATAAAAAGCCACCACCTACAAGTAAAGTAAGTGGAATAAGCGCCACTAACCAGTTAATAAACGAGCTTTGCAAAGCGCTTAATTCGCTTTGGTTATTTTGAATTTGCGCCGCGTTTGTATCGCGCAGCCACACAGTAAGCTCAGCCATTAAATCACTAATGGGCACAAATAATGCGGCATCTTGTTGGTTGTTTTTAATTAGCGCTGTATGTGTTGTACTAAGTGTATTTGCTAAACGGCGCCATTGTGTGGTGTATTGTGGTGTTGCACTTACTTGGCTTAACTCATCAATTGAATTTAATGACGACTGCCACTTTTCGTTAATAAGCGTGTCGAGCGATTCGCTTTTTAATACCCAGTTTTGCCTAGTGGCTCGCTCTAAACTGTTTAACTCTTGCTTTAAAAAATTAAATGACTTAGTAACTTGGTAGTTATTACTAACAATAAGCTGGGTAACTGCAAGCTGTTTGTTTAACGCATTTAGAAACACAATAACCACTAAACTAAGCGGAAGTAACGACAGCAGCATGCTAATTACAAACTGACCTATTAAGTTGGGTCGCCAGTTAAGCATTGCATAGTACTTTTTAGCCATAGCTATTGGCATTGTGTGTTCCTTTTTATAATTTTAAGCCTTTATTTTAATTACTTACCTTATACTCTCGCTGAATCAACTTCTATATTTAATCCAACACGCTTCGTTTGTTGCTATTTAGTAACATGCTAACTCATTGATATTTAAGCTAAGCCAACACTCGTATTTAAGGGTGTTGCAAAATTAACACAAAACTAAGTAAATATTTCCTACACCAGCCACTTAAAAACCATAACCCATTGAAAATTAACACCTAAAATTTATGGCACTATTTTTGTAATACCCAGTGCAACTTTAATCAATAAGGAAATTAAATGAACAACCGCTTTTTAGTAATTTTACCTTTGCTTGCCTTTGGATTTATGGGCACCGATGCAATAGCTATGGACGTTCAAGCTACATTTAATGAGCTAGATAAAGACAGTAACGGCACACTTAGCGAATCAGAAGCGGGTGAAGACGCTGTACTACACGAAAATTTTTCACAAATAGACACTAACCAAGATGGTCAGTTGTCGCTAAGTGAATTCAAAAAGTTTATTCAGTAAATTCATTCAATAAGGAACATAATTATGAAACAACTTATCGCTGCATTTTCTTTGATGTTTTTAGCCATTAGTGCCACTGCTTTAGCATCGTCAGTAAACATACGCTTTGCACATTTAGACAAAAATATGGACGGCGCTGTGTCGCTTGCAGAAGCAAAGCAAGACAAAGAAGTCATGAGACAATTTGCCGACTTAGACGAAAACGAAGATAAAGAAATCTCAAAAGAAGAGTTTCAAAACTTTAAACCGTAGTTGACCTTAATTCTGATCAATACAAGATAGGTTTATTATCTAGGCATCAGATGAATTAAGTTTTACTTAAGCTTTTAACAAGTAAGGTAGTCACTAAAGCATTTGCCATAATCCCTGAGGGAATGTGTAAACGGATTTAATGTTGGGAAGTTAAATTATGGCAAGTGCTTTATTTTATAAATGCTTAAGCACAGTATTATTTGGAAGGAAAACCATGAAGCGTGTTTTTTTTAGTGTTATCGCCTTTGTTATGATTAGTTTTAATGCTGCTGCACTTGATGTGAAACAGCGCTTTGATCATCTCGATGCCAATAAAAGCGGCTATTTAACTCAAGACGAGTTAGAGCCACAACCTCAGCTACTCAGCACTTTTATGCGTTGGGACAAAGATCAAGACAAGCAAATTTCACTTATTGAATTTAAAAATTATTTAACCAATAACCTCTACTGAGTATTAGTATGAAAACCTTAAGCTATTTAGCGCTTGTTGCGCTTAGCCTTTTTAGCACCTTAAGCCTCGCACAAAGTACAGAAATTGCAGACAAATTTAAAAAATTCGACCGCAATAATGATGGTTTTTTAACACGCTCCGAAACCGCTGTAGACCCCGCTCTTTGGTCACGTTTTTCTAGTTATGATAAAGACAAAGACGGCCAGCTCACATTAACTGAGTACGGTATTTACGCCAGTAAGTAATTATTTTACAAAGCTTAAAGCCTAAGATAGGTTTTAAGCTATTTACCTCAACATATTGGTATTCTAAAATTGAGTTTGCTAGTGTTATTTTACTAACAATAAAAAATAACCTACTTATGCAACTCAAAAAACTATGTAAACCTTTCATACTTGCTAGCTTGTTAATAAGCAGCACTGTTATAGCGCAAACCCAAGTTATTTATAATGCCAATGGCTACACACCTTTGTACCAAGGTGATGTTCAGTCGTTTTCTACTTTGGTAATTAAAAATGGCAAAGTGGTTAAAGTTGGCGATGATTCACTTAAAGACTCCTTCCCTAATGCTAAATTAATTGATGCAAAAGGTAACACGTTACTGCCAGGACTTATTGATGCACACGGCCATGTTATTGGCCTTGGCGATAACTTATCGCAACTTGATGTACGCGGTGCTAAGTCGGTTGACGAAATAACCACAAAATTAAAAAGCTTTGCTGAAAATAAACAGGGCTGGATTTTAGGCCGAGGTTGGAACCAAGAGCTGTGGAGCGATACGCGTTTTCCAACCGCTAAAGACTTAGATAAAGTAGTTGATGATCGTCCAGTGGTACTGTCTCGCGTTGATAGCCATGCTATTTGGGTTAATAGCAAAGCGTTAAAACTGGCAGGCATAACCAGCGCAACCAAAGCGCCTGAAGGCGGCGAAATTATCAAAGACGAATTTGGTAACCCAACCGGTATTTTTATTGATAAAGCAGAGTCGTTGATTACTCAGCATATGAGCGCCCCTACCAAACAAGCAATTAGCGACTCGTTAGATGCGGCAGGCCAACATTTACTTAGCTTAGGGATCACCTCTACGCACGATGCAGGAATAGATAAAACAACCTGGCAAGTTTATAAAGAGCGTAGTGAACAAGGTAATTTACCACTGAGAATTGTTGGGATGTTAAGCGCAGCAAGCCCTGATTTAACCGAAATGCTTAAAGCTGGGCGCTACCAAGATGCCAGCTCGTTTATGTCTATACGCAGTGTAAAAGTATATGCCGATGGCGCTCTTGGCTCCCGTGGAGCTGCTTTAATTGAAGATTACGCCGATAGAAAAAACCATCACGGGCTCATGCTAGAAACTCAAGCAAAATTGGAGGAATTATTTACCTTAAGCTTTAAGCATGGGTTTAGCGCCAATACGCATGCCATTGGGGACAAAGCCAATAAAGTGGTACTTGATGCGTATAAAAATGTATTTAAGCAAACTGGCGGCATATTATTGCGTAACCGAATTGAACATGCGCAAATTGTCACCCCTGAAGATATTCCGCGTTTTAAAACGCTTAAAATAATTCCATCTATGCAACCTGTACACGCTACATCAGATATGCACATGGCAGAGCAGCGCTTGAGCGATGACCAGTTACAAGGTGCTTATGCATGGCAAACGTTTTTAAAGCAAGGCTCTGTGATTGCAGCAGGCTCTGATTACCCTGTAGAGCTTGCCAACCCGTTTGATGGCTTATATTCAGCCATTACACGTATGGATCATAATATGCTGCCAGAGAACGGCTGGCGCGCAAGTGAAGTACTAAGCAGAGAGCAAGCATTAAGAGCCTTTACCCTCGGTGGCGCTTATGCAGCCCATCAAGAATTTAAAATAGGCAGTTTAGAGCACGGCAAATGGGCCGACTTTATTTTAATAGATAAAGACTACTTTAAAGCACCTTTAGATGAGATTTATAAAACAAACGTTTTACAAACTTGGATAGCTGGTGAATTACGTTATAAAAAAGAATAGGTTACTAAATAAGCATTATTCACAATAAATGAATTTATTATGAATATTTACTAAAGTAATTAAAAAGTATGTCGATAAATGGAGGATTTTAAAAAACCTCTTATGTTTCAGGAAGAAAACATGTTATCCAAAAAAATATCTCTTACTTTATCGACTCTTTTTACTTTATCACTTTCAGCATGTTCTACTCACCCGGTTTATAATGGTCACGCTCCCCATAATAATATTGGTCATCATAACGCTCATAGCCGCTATTCAGACATTCACCAACCTCGTGTAAATAACTGGCAATTTCCTGAAAATAACTACCGCCCAATTAACAGCAGTAAGTTATTAAGTAATTATACCGAGCAATTAGCAATGAAGCTGATTGAAAATATGAATTACATAAATAGTGGGACGCCTATTGCAATTACTTCGTTCGTGAACTTAGACGACAATTTACAAACCACAAATATATTTGGTAATCACCTAGCTGAAAGCTTTATTACTGAAATGCAGGAGTTTGGGTTGTCTGTGGTTGATTACAAGCACACAGGCGCAGTGCATGTAACCCCTTTAGGTGATTTCTCATTTAGCCGTAATGGTAAAGAGATCAAAGGTTACCCACATATCGAATACACTTTAACAGGCACTTTAACTTACACTAATCGCGGTGTAATTGTTAACGCTCGAATTATTGGTGCGAAGTCTAAAGTGGTGGTTTCATCTGCTAAAGGATTTATCCCAAGTTTTGTGGTTGAGTCACTGCACCCAACTCGCAGAACTGATGGGATTGTATTAGACGCGATTCAGTAAAACTAAAAAAGGGTTAACTTGTGTTAACCCTTTTTTGTACCAGCGAGTAGCTTAGCTTTTTGCCTGTTCTACTTTTGGCTGGCGATATAATTTTATAAGGTGGTAAATATTTACCAAGGCTAGTAAGCCATTAGTAAAGGCCACTGGCACAGCCTCTATTGCCACGCCATAGGCCGTGAATACAATACAACCAAACATATTGTACCAACGAAGCTTTACCACATCGGTCATTGTTAACGATGCAACCAATAAAGCTGATGCAATATAACCTAAATATTCCCAACTCAATTGTTCTCTCCTACCCTTTAGGTTAGCATTACGCTAATGCTAACTTGTGGCACTTGTAAGTGTTGCAAAGTATAAAATAAAAAAACTAACTTGCTTAAAAAACCTTAAAAAGTATATTGGTTGTAGCCAATAGCTTCCTAAATCATTACACGGGAAATGAAGGTATTACGTACATAGCAAAGCTAAATACAATAGCAAGTTAGCGTAAATTCTTAGAGCCTTAATAATATCGTCATTAAGGTGTAATAAATAGGACAATTGTCCGAAGAGCATATTGATGTTTCAATACCATTTTTCGAGTTACCTTGTTGAACAATTACTCACATTTGCGGGTAGTAGTTATCAGCAATCAAAAAAAGAAGTGTTGATCCACCAGGATCAACCACTTAGTAAACTTGTGCTAGTTCGCAGCGGTACTATTTCGTTTAGTTATGATGTAGGCAACGGGCGCCGCCTATTATTAGGGCAGCTAGACTGCAACAACACATTAATTGGCGAAATAGAAGCACTTAACAATAACCCCTGTATTTACACTGTTACCTGTTTTAGCGATGTAACTTACAACTTAATAGAGCTGCGCCATTGGCGTGCACTATTACTTGAAAAGCCAGAGCTTAGCTTATATACAGCACAAACTATTGCGGCTAAATTTCAAGAAAATCAAAAAATTAATCTTGATAAATTGCTACTGCCTTTAAGCTACAACATAGCTAAAGATTGCTTATTAAGGGCCGAGAATAACAACCCTACGTTACTTCGTGCATACCCTACTGTGAATGCAGAAGCAGAGCGCTTTGCCACCACAGAGCGTGCGTATCGTCGTGTGGTAACTGAACTGGTTGAAAAAGGCTTAGTGCAGCGCAGCTCTCATGGTCTAAAAGCGGTTGATACGGCAAGTTTAAGTGAATATGTTGATAGCTTTGCACAGCTTTAAAGGAGCTAAAAACAGACACAAAAAAAAGGCCGTTATGGCCTTTTTTAGTTTGTAAGGTTTTTCATTCCAATACGCTATTAAGCTAGCTAAATTAGGGGATTAACGCATTTGGTTACTCGCCTTTAATAAGCCACATAATTATGCGAACGGATATTACTTTTCTAGTAGAATATCTTGGATATTAACTAAATCAGATTTACCTTCAATAATTTCATCCGGCGTTAAACCCGATAATTCATGCGGGAATACTAACCACTCTTCAGACTCATGGATAAAGTAATCTGGCACCATCTCTACTTTAGAGTTTTTAGGCTTGTAATACGGACACGCCACGCGAATATCACGTGGTAAATTTAAGCGCATAAGCTCAGAAAGCTTTTCTTTAAGCGCAAAAATACTGCGGCCAGAATCAAACACGTCATCAACAATAAGTAATGAATCGCCTGCATTGGCGTTTTCTACAATGTAGTGCAAACCGTGTACTTTAATCTCTTTTGACTGCTTACCAATGCCGTAATAAGACGAAGTACGAACCGCAATATGGTCGGTTTCAATACCTTTGTAGTCGTAATATTCTTGCACAGCAATACCGATTGGTGCACCACCTCGCCAAATACCAATAATAAAGTCTGGACGAAAGCCATCTTTATAAACTTGTGCCGCTACGCGGAATGAATCTTCAAGTAGCTGTTGAGCTGTGATGTAGCACTTATCTGACATAGTTTAGAACCCCAGTGGTGAGTATAACATTTGAGTGTAGGCTCTTTAGCCAATAATTAAACACCCAAACAGGTATTGGCGAAGGATTTTACCGTAAATAAAAAAAAATTGCTTGTCTGCAAATAGCAAAATAGGCACCAAATGGTGCCTATTTTATGTATTAAACGCTTAGTTACGTACTATTAAGCTTTTTCTAACAATGTACGTGCAACGGTTCGCATACCTTGCGTTGTTGCGCCAGCAGCCCATTGACTCGTGCTACCCATGTTAAATGCCGCGGCTAAATCTATGTGTACCCAACCCTTACCATCGTTAGGTACAAAGCGAGATAAAAAGCCAGCCGCATTTGATGCGCCACCGTAACCACCGCCTTTTTGAGCACGGCTGTTAGCTGTGTCAGCGTAGGGTGATGGGCAGTTTTGTTGGTGCCATTTTTCAAGTGGTAACGGCCATGCAGCTTCCATTTCTTGAGAGGCAAAGTCTTCTACTTCGCGGGCAAGTTCTTTATCCAGTGCAAATAAAGCATTGTACTCTTGGCCAACCGCAACAAGAGCAGCGCCAGTTAGGGTTGCAGCATCAATAATAAGTGGTGCGCCAGTTTCACCTGCAGCCATTAGGCCATCGGCAAGCACTAAACGCCCTTCAGCATCGGTGTTTACAATCTCTACTGTCGTGCCATTTTTGTACGTTAAAATGTCACCTAATTTGTAGGCATGACCCGAAATTAAGTTTTCCGCACAGCATAAGAACAACTTAATGCGTTTTTCAATACCGCGGTTAATAGCTAATGCTAAGCCTGCAGTTACCGTTGCTGCACCCCCCATATCGCACTTCATTCCTAGCATACCTTCGCTAGATTTGATTGAGTAACCGCCAGAGTCAAAAGTAATACCTTTACCTACAAGTGCTGCACTCACTGGCGCGTTTTCATCGCCTGTTGGGTTGTAGTCAAGCTCAAGTAATACAGGTGGGCGCTCTGAGCCACGGCCAACCGCGTGAATACCAATCCACTGCTGCTCTAATAAGGCATCACCTTTAATTATTTGGTAACTTACGTGCTCAGGCGCTAATGATTGAATAAATTCAGCGGCTTTTTCAGCAAGGCTCTCTGGGTAAATGTCATCGGCTGTGCCGTTAACCATTTCGCGAGCCCAAGTAGCTGACGCTTTTAAATGCGCAAGCTCTTTAATATCTGACTGTGCATTATCAACAAACTCAACACCGTTTAACGATTTAGGTGTTACAAAGCCTTGATAAAAAGCCCATTGGCTTTCAGTGCACCATGTATCGCCAGCAAGCTCTACGCTTTTTACGCCTTGGCTAGCAATAGTACGTGCCGCTTTTTGAACATTTTTTAATGTTTCTTGCTCAGATAAATGAACCGTTGCGCCTTGCTCGTTAAAAGACAACGTGGCGTTTTCGCCCCAATGACTCGGTGCTGCTTGCTCGCTTAGTTGAACAACAAATTTTTCACTCATGTTAGAATACCCTTGCACTTAAATGTGCCAACGAGTTTACTATAGTGCGCACAAGTTCCCAACAGCTTGAGATAAATAACATAAACCAACGCGCCAGCTGCGTTTAGTATTGGAATTTAGATGAAATACACCCCCGCCTTACAACCAGCCACATTGTTAAAACGTTACAAACGCTTTTTAGCCGACTTACAGCTCAGTGATGGAAAAGAGTTTACTGCGCACTGCGCCAACACAGGTAAAATGACCGGCTGCGCAGAGCCAGGATTTACTGCTTTTTACTCAACCAGTAATAACGCTAAACGTAAGTATCCACATTCGTTAGAACTTACCCAAAATGACTTATCGCAGCTTATTTGTGTAAATACAGCCGTTGCTAATAAAGTAATAGAAGAAGCCATACATAATAATGTGATTACTGAGCTTAGCGGCTATGAGCAACTTCAAAGTGAAGTAAAATATGGTAGCGAAAACAGCCGTATCGACTTTTTACTAAGTAATACTGATAAACCCGATTGTTATGTAGAGGTAAAGTCGGTCACATTACTAAGTCAAAGTGAACCTGCAAGCGGCCAAGGATATTTTCCGGATGCGCAAACGCTGCGCGGGCAAAAACATATTCGCGAACTAATAGAAATGATCGAACAAGGCCATCGAGCAGTATTACTGTTCGCTGTTTTGCATGAGGGCATTAACAGTGTAAGCGCCGCCACGCATATAGACAAAAAATACAGTGAGCTTTTAAGCATCGCAATTACTAAAGGTGTTGAGGTATATGCGTACAAAGCGAGTATTTCGGCAGATGAAGTCGTTATTGATAAGCAAATAACATTTATCGAAAATCCATAAAATGCATCTGTTAAATTTAAAATGAAAAATTAACTTGTTTTTAAACTTTTTGCCCATATAAATAGGCAAGTTTAAATACCGAAATAACGATTAATAAAGCATCAAATTAAAAATATGGGCCTTTTTAGTCAAAACACATGGTTGAAGCTAATTCGATTAATTAAAAAATAAATTTGCCTAGGGTATGAGATTCTGCTATTTATACCGCCGGCTAATGCTGAGGCATTAAATTAAGGATTTAGGAGAGAGTTATGCCAGACCAAAAAAGACATGGTTTATTGGCTCAGGCCGGTATAGAGCCATACCAAGAAAAGCCGGGCGAAGAGTACATGAATGAAGCACAACGTGCTCATTTTAAAGCGATTTTAGAAGCGTGGCGTAACGACTTACGTAACGAAGTAGACCGTACAAAGTCTCACATGCAAGACGAAGCTGCTAACTTTCCTGATCCCGTTGACCGCGCTGCACAAGAAGAAGAGTTCTCTTTAGAGCTTCGTACTCGTGACCGCGAACGTAAACTGATCAAAAAAATTGAAAAAACAATCAATTTAATTAAAGAAGACGAATTTGGTTTTTGTGAGTCATGCGGAATCGAAATTGGTATACGTCGCTTAGAAGCACGTCCTACTGCCGATTTATGCGTAGACTGTAAAACTCTTGCAGAAATTAAAGAAAAGCAAGCTGGACGCGGTTAATTAAAAATTAGTTAACTATGTCTCCTACAGCCGTTACCACGCCAAAGCGTGACTATCGCGGTCGATTTGCACCGTCTCCTTCTGGGCCACTTCATTTTGGCTCACTTGTGGCGGCTGTGGGCAGCTACCTTGATGCTAAAGTTAATCAGGGTAAATGGTTAGTGCGCATTGAAGACATTGACACCACGCGGGTAGTCAAAAATGCCGATACCGATATTCTAAATACCTTACAAGCCTATGGTCTCTACTGGGACGAATCAGTTGTTTACCAAACCCAGCGTTTAAGCCTTTATCAAGACGTAGTTACCTCGCTAATAGATGAAGCGTTAGTGTATGGCTGTCGTTGCTCTCGAAAACAAATTAAAGCGATTGGTGGAATATATCAAGGCCATTGTAAAACCCTTAATTTGCCTACTGAGCAAGGCGCGCTTCGCCTCAGCCAGAAGTACCCCACTACGCATTTTAGTGATTTAATTCAGGGCGATATCACGGTAAACAGTGCATTAGCTTATGAAGATTACATTATAAAACGCAGTGATGGATTATTTGCCTATCAACTTGTTGTGGTTATTGACGACATTGAGCAAGGCATTAACCGTGTTGTACGCGGCGCTGATTTAATAGAGCCCACGGCGCGGCAAATTAGCTTGTTTAAACAACTTAATAAGCCCACACCAGAGTACGCGCATTTACCACTGGCCGTTGCAGAGCCGGGCTTTAAGCTATCTAAGCAAAATTATGCGCCCGCAATTAGCATAAGCAACCCAAAGCCTGCGCTTATTGATGCCTTTGCCTTTTTAAATTTACCTGTGCATGCGCAATTACACGACTTAACTATTGAGCAATTAATAGCATGGGCTATTAACGAATTTAGCTTAACCAAGGTACCACGCATACCTGAAATTCAAATTTCTCAGGAGCAACATCTAAACAGCACTAAATTTATCCATTTAAGTAAATAAAAAACGCTAAAAACAGCTTAAATTCAGTCCATCAACTTAATTTTTATACCGCGCTGGTATATGATAGCCGCCTAAATATAGGCTATTTACAATAAACACAAAGCACCGCACTATAATAGCTAACTTACTGTGCTTTATGATTGCGATGACCAGCCAATCATCATTTCTGTAGGAGACAGATTATTATTTCCAAGCTTTTTCAATTTTGCAGGCAAATAATCGGCCCAAATGCCGATACGCAAAGCACTCAAACAAGTGATGAACCGGTTGTAATTACACGCGGTGAACATGGCATTTCACGCAAACAATTTAGCCCAAATGCAATCAAAGTACTTTACCGTTTAAAAGACGGTGGCTACGACGCGTACCTAGTAGGTGGTTGTATTCGCGATATATTGTTAGGCCAGCAACCAAAAGATTTTGACGTTGTAACCAACGCAACGCCTGAGCAAGTTAAAAAGCTATTTAGAAACTGTCGCCTAATTGGTCGCCGCTTTCGTTTAGCGCACATTGTTTTTGGCCGCGAAATAATTGAAGTGGCAACAATGCGTGGGCACCATGAAGCGCAAGAAGATAAAAACCAAATTAGCCAATCAAGTGAGCAAGGCCAATTATTGCGCGACAACGTATTTGGCAGCATTGAAGAAGACGCAGAGCGTCGTGATTTTTCAATTAACGCCTTGTACTACTCAATTAACGACTTTTGTATTTACGACTACGCCAACGGTTTAGCAGCAATACAAGCAAAGCAAATTGAGTTAATTGGCGACCCAGAAACACGTTACCGCGAAGACCCTGTACGTATGTTACGTGCAGTGCGTTTTGCAACAAAGCTTGATATGAGCATAGCGCCAAAAAGTGAAAAGCCAATTACCGCGCTTGCCAGCTTACTTGATAATATTCCGCCTGCACGTTTATTTGAAGAAGTACTTAAGCTGTTTTTAAACGGCAAAGCAGAAGCAAACTATTTAATGCTTCGTCAATACGGTTTATTCAAATCGTTATTCCCTGAGCTTGATAAAATTTTAGATAAAAACCCAGACGGCTTAGAAGCTGAATTTATTCAGCAGATGTTTCAAAATACCGATAAGCGCATAAATGCTGATAAAAAAGTAACACCTGCTTTTATATTTGCCGCCTTACTGTGGTTCCCGCTGCTTGAACGTGCAGATAAAATTAAACAACAAGAGCAACTTTCTTACTTTGATGCATTTGCGCAAGCCATGAACAAAGTGTTAAGTGAAAACGCTCAGCATATAGCTGTACCTAAGCGCTTTACGCTCGGTGCACGCGATATTTGGCATATACAGCAACGTTTAGATAAACGTGCTGGTCAGCGCGCTTACAGGCTTACCCAGCAACCTCGATTTAAAGCCGCTTATGACTTTTTATTATTGCGTGTTGATGCGGGCGAGCAACAACATATTGAGCTTGCTCAGTGGTGGACCCAGTACTTAAGCCAAGATATAAACGGCCAAAAAGAAATGGTTAAAACACTTGGTCATCAAGGTGGGCCTAAACCGCGCAAGCGCCCTCGCCGTCGAACGACTAAAAAGCCAGCTGAGTAATTGCATGCAGTGTGTATATTTGGGTTTAGGTGCCAATCTAAACTCACCTAAAGAGCAGCTTGATAACGCAGTTACTGCGCTTAAAAAGCTGCCCAATTGTGAATTTACAAGTGTGTCGCATTATTACGCCAGTAAACCTATGGGCCCACAAGATCAGCCCGACTACGTTAATGCGGTAGCCTGTATTAAAACATCACTTGAGCCAGAGCAATTGCTTGATTTAACACAAGCGATTGAACTTGAGCATGGCCGCGTAAGAAAGGCACAGCGCTGGGGGCCACGCACGCTCGATATTGATACTTTACTTTTTGGCCAGCAAATTATTAATACGGCACGTTTAACTGTGCCCCATTACGGCCTAAGTGAGCGAGAGTTTGTAGTTTATCCGTTGCTAGAACTTGCCCCAGAACTTATTTTACCAAGCGGCATTGCTTTAAAAACCATTGCGCAAAATTTACCGCTCAACGACTTACAACAATTACCTCTGTAATTAACCAAGGCTTATGCCTGCGAGGATATTATGTCTAAAATAACCGTTTCTACTTTAAATAAAATGAAAGCAGAAAATAACAAAATCACTGCATTAACCGCCTACGATGCGAGTTTTGCTAAGTTATTTCACGATAACGGTGTGGAGGTTATTTTGGTTGGCGATTCATTAGGCATGGTGCTTCAAGGAGGAGACGACACCCTTGGCGTAACCAATCAAGATATTGCCTATCATACACGCTGTGTACGAGGTGGTAGCCGTGAGCTATTTGTTATTGCCGACATGTCATTTATGACCTACTCAAATGTGAGTGATACCTGTAAAAATGCCGCAGAGCTAATGCGCGCTGGCGCCAATATGGTTAAGCTTGAAGGCGGTGAATGGCTGCACGAAAGCATAAAAAGCATAACGCAACAAGGTATTCCTGTGTGCGGGCACTTAGGGTTAACGCCACAATCAGTGCATGTATTTGGCGGCTTTAAAATTCAAGGCCGCGAAGAAGAAAAAGCACAAAAAATGATTGAAGACGCTAAATCGCTTGAAGATGCCGGCGCACAATTATTAGTACTTGAGTGTATTCCAAGTGCACTTGCTAAACGCATTACCGATGCTGTTAACATTCCTACTATTGGTATTGGTGCTGGTAATGTAACCGACGGTCAAATTTTGGTAATGCACGACCTTGTTGGTATTTCAGCAGGGTACATTCCTAAATTTTCTAAAAACTTTTTACTGGAAACTGGCAACATGCCAGATGCGGTTAAAAAGTATTGTACAGACGTTAAAAGTGGCGCATTTCCAAGTGCCGAACATGAGTTTAAATAATGCAGTCAATTACTGAAATCAAATCGTTACGTAGTCAAATTAAAGCATGGCGCCAAGCGGGTTTAAGCGTGGCATTAGTGCCTACTATGGGCAACTTACACCGTGGTCATTTTTCGCTTGTAGAAAAGGCAAAAACAATGGCCGATAAGGTTGTTGTTAGTATTTTTGTAAACCCTATGCAATTTGGCGCTAACGAAGATTTAGATAACTATCCACGTACACTTAACGCAGACAAACAAGGCTTAGCCGAACTAGACACCGACATTGTATTTACGCCAAGCGTAGACACTATTTACCCTAATGGCTTAGGTGAGCAGAGCTTTGTTGATGTACCTGGTGTTTCAATGGGTTATTGCGGTGGCACGCGCCCTGGCCATTTTAAAGGGGTTGCGACCGTTGTTACTAAGTTATTTAATTTAGTACAGCCAGATTACGCCTGCTTTGGTGAAAAAGACTTTCAGCAGCTGCAAGTTATTAAAACCATGGTACGTGACTTATCAATTCCGGTTGAAGTAGTTGGTGTACCGACCATGCGTGAAGTATCGGGCCTGGCTATGAGTTCGCGTAATGGGTATTTATCAGCTGATCAAAAAGCAACAGCCACAGCGCTATTTACCACGCTAAATGCATGCGCTGAGCAGTTAAAAGCAGGTAATACTGATTATAAAGCGCTTCAACAAAGTGCTAAACAAAGCTTAGAACAGGCAGGCCTTAAACCTGACTATTTTGAGATAGCTCAACGAGATACATTAAAAGCTGCTACACTTGATGATACACAATTTGTTATTTTAGCCGCGGCCTATTTAGGCAGTGTTAGATTAATAGACAACTTACAAGTTGTAATTTAATACTCGCGCAGCTCACTTTTAAGGATAAGCATGCAAACAATTATTAAATCGAGTGTAATCGCCCTTTCATTTTCATTGTTAGCTGCTTGCCAAAACCAAGTGCAAAACCCTGAATTAAACCAATGTGCACAGCAAAACTATCAATGCGAAAGCACCTGTGAGCAGCAATCTATTGCCCAAGGCTTAAAGCAGCAAGTATGCTCTGCTAAATGTGTAGAAAGTTACAATCAGTGTAAAGCTCAAGCCGAAAAATTAGGTAGCTTATAATTTAACTTTAAATTTTAAGCACAAAAAAACCGCTCATTGAGCGGTTTTTTTATTGCTTGGGTTTAAATTATAAACCAAGCTTTTTAAGTTCAACTTCTACTAACTTAGCAGATAGTGGTACGTAACCGTCTTTTTCAACGATTTTTTGACCGTCTTTAGAAAGTACCATTTTTAAGAACTGAGCTTCAATTGGTGCAAGCGGCTTGTTAGGGTGCTTGTTCACGTACACGTATAAGAAACGAGACAGCGGGTACTTACCTTGTGCAACATTTTCTAAAGTAGCATCAACATAGTTAGTGCCTTTTTTAGATAGTGGCACAGTACGTACGCCTGATGTTTTATAACCAATACCTGAGTAACCAATCGCGTTTAATGAAGAAGAGATTGACTGTACAACAGACGCCGAACCTGGTTGCTCATTTACGTTGTTACGGAAATCACCTTTACATAGTGCTTTCTTTTTAAAGTAACCGTAAGTACCTGATACAGAGTTACGTCCGTATAATTGAATGTCTTTAGCAGCCCAATCACCCGTTAAGCCAATGTCGCTCCAGCGGTTAACTTGATCTGATGCGCCACACTTACGAGTAGAAGAAAAAACCGCATCTACTTGGTCAATACGTAAACCTTCAATTGGGTTATCTTTGTGAACAAATACCGCTAGTGCATCAATTGCTACACGTACTTCAGTTGGCTTATAACCGTAACGTTTTTCAAACGCTTCGATTTCTTTTGATTTCATTTTACGGCTCATAGGTCCCATATTTGAGGTACCTTCGGTAAGTGCCGGTGGAGCAGTAGACGAACCTGCAGCCTGAATTTGAATGTTCACATTTGGGTAAATACGTTTGTACTCTTCAGCCCAAAAAGTCATCATGTTGGCTAACGTATCAGAACCTACAGATGAAAAGTTACCTGAAACACCGTTAATTTTTTGATATTCAGGAATTGCATCATCAAGTGCAACAGCCTGCGCAGATACTAAAGTTGTAACAGCCACACCCATTGCGGCAACTAAATTTTTAAATTTCATGCGGGTTCTCCGATTTGTTCGTCCCATTTCCTAACTGCCGTCTACTCTAAAGTGAGTACATGACAGTTAGATTACTCTTAAATGACACTTTTATGACTTAGCTTTTATTTGCGATTATTTAGCTAAACTAACTAGCTTATCCTTTGAAAAATCGAAAGAAAAACTCGAGCCTTTGCCTAATTCACTACTAATATTTAATTGGCTATCATGGCGTGTAAGCACATGTTTGGTTATTGCTAACCCTAAACCTGAGCCACCCGTGGTACGGCTTCTGGCTTTATCTACCCGATAAAATCGCTCGGTTAAACGGTTTATATGCTCCGGTGCAATACCGTCGCCATTATCTTCAACACTAAAATGTGCTTCATCTTCTTTACGCTGCCAGTTCACTATTATTTTTCCACCGGCTTTAGTGTAATGAATCGCATTAAATACTAAATTAGAAAACGCGCTACGTAGCTCATCTTCTGAGCCTTTTATATCAAGCTCATTGTCTATATTAAAAATGAGTTCATGGCCTTTATCTTGATTAATAGAGTGAGCCTCGGTTTTTATATAATTAAGCATTTGCGGTACATTTATCGCTTTGTCGTTATCTTGCTTACGAGCGCCTTCAATACGAGAAAGTGATAACAGCTGATTTACTAAGCTGTCCATGCGCTTACATTGTTCAAGCATAGTATTTTGCGCTTTGTTCCACATTGCAGGCGGCGGCATCATGTCGCCATCCATCATCTCAAGATAACCTGTTACCACAGTAAGCGGCGTTCGTAGCTCATGCGATACATTGGCAACAAAGTCTTTGCGCATTTGCTCAAGCTGCTTTAAGCGTGTTACATCACGTACAACCACCATAAGCTGGGTACTGGCATAAGGCATTACCCTAAATTCAAGCACTTGGTCGACTATGTTGCCGTTATCAAGCTCTAAAGGGTCTTCAAACTCCCCTCGATGCATATATTTAGCAAACTTAGGTTCGCGGATTAAATTATCAAGGCGTTGCCCGTGATCAGTAGGCCATTGTAGCCCGAGTACCTTCAGGGCAAGTTGATTACACCATACAATGCTCAAGTCATTTTGCAGTACCACAACAGCATCGGGTACTGCCTCTGCGCCATCACGAAATCGGCGTATTAAATCGGCTAACTCGTTACGCTTTTTTCGATTACGGTGTTGTAAATGGTATATGCCTTCAAATACTTGTTCCCACGCGCCCTCGCCTTCTGGCGGATTAAAGCTGCGCTGATTTAAAAGCCAATCACTTAAGCGATATAGTTGATGGTAATGCCATACGAGGAGAGAAGTTGTGCCTAAAAATAAAAGCAAAAATGGTGCACCAACAAGTACACCAATTAACAATAAGGGCAAAAAATAGATAAACAGGCGCTTTGCTAACGCCTGCTTGTTAACAACTCGATACATACACTCACTTTACCTTAGAGTAGTACTTTACAAGCAAGCAAAGCTGTAAGTACGTTATAATTTGCTTGAAAAACGATAACCTGCGCCACGTACAGTTTGTACTAAACGGTCATGTCCAAGTGGTGCAATCGCTTTACGCAAGCGACGAATATGCACATCAACAGTACGGTCTTCTACGTAAACATTAGTTCCCCACACATGATCTAGCAGCTGCTCACGGCTATAAACACGCTCTGGATGAGTCATAAAAAAATGTAATAATCTAAATTCTGTAGGCCCCATATCAAGCTCGCTACCCTCAGAGGTTACACGGTGTGATATTGGGTCTAAACGCAGGCCATGCACTTCAATGGCCTCTTCTAAAGAGGTTGGCGATACACGACGAATAACCGCTTTAATACGCGCCATTAATTCTTTAGGAGAAAATGGTTTAGTTACGTAGTCATCTGCGCCTACTTCTAGTCCGCGTACTTTGTCTTCTTCTTCACCGCGGGCCGTCAGCATAATAATTGGAATTTGACGGGTATATTCGCTTTGCTTAAATTGCTTAGCAATTTGAATACCGCTACCGCCAGGTAACATCCAATCAAGTAAAACCATATCTGGGTACGGTTCGACCATGGCTGCAATGGCAGAGTCGTAATCTTCTGCTTCAATTGCCTGAAATCCATTTTGCTCTAATACAAAAACTAACATCTCTCTGATAGGAGCTTCATCATCTACGACTAGTACTTTACGTGACATTCCAAATTATCTCTTACGCTATCGAATTAGTTTTCATTATTATGACTAAGTATGACATTTTTATGAAAGTGTAACGTGTAAATTAAAATCATGGTAAAAAAAACACAAATTTGTGACAAAACTTCCCATTAAGGTCATATTTTTAAAAGTATTTTGATTATTTATACAGTTAAAAACATATTTAAAAACGATTACAGTTTTATTTCGTGTGGCTATAAATTGGATCTTTTTGATGGATCATTGCTTTACTAACTTAACTGGCAAACTTTATTTTTTGCAAAATATTAGTAAATACAGCTAAGCATTCGCTCAAAAATAGATCGGTTTTTTACTAAGGGCTATGTGAAAGATCAGAGTTTTACCAAGCAGATCGGTTTTGAGATCACAGTTATACTTAGTCAAATCGCTAAGTAACTGATTAGTTGTTTAAATAAAAAACGATCAGATTATTTATAGCTCAAAATCAGCCTTAAAATTGGCGGCGCTTAGTAAATTAATGATCCAAAAAATACATGTGTTAGTAAATGCGTGATCCCAAATAACCGGGTTAGTAATACAGTGATCTCAGCATAATAAAATTGATAGCCATTAAAAAAGCCAGCAACTAAGTTACTGGCTTTTAAATAAATTGCTTACAAAGTGGTGTTATCTAATTTTTGGGTCTAGTTCGCCGCTTAAGTATTTAAGGTGCATGTCGTCCAGTGAAATTGGCTTAATTTTACCAGCCTGTCCTGCTGTACCAAACGAGTTGTAACGCGCTACACATATCTCTGTCATCGCTTTGGTCGCTTCAGCTAGGTATTTACGCGGGTCAAAGTTAGATGGGTTAAGCGCCATATGGCGGCGAATAGCACCGGTAGACGCTAAACGTAAGTCTGTATCTATATTTACTTTACGTACGCCGAATTTGATCCCTTCTACAATTTGCTCTACTGGCACACCGTAGGTTTCAGGAATTTCACCACCGTATTGGTTTATGATCTCCAACCAGTCTTGCGGCACCGACGACGATCCGTGCATTACTAAATGCGTATCAGGAATACGTGCATGGATCTCTTTAATACGATCAATCGCTAAAATGTCATCTGTTGGCGGGCGCGTAAACTTGTAAGCCCCGTGCGAAGTACCGCAAGCAATAGCCAGCGCATCAACATGGGTTTTATTTACAAAGTCAGCGGCTTCTTCAGGGTCGGTAAGCATTTGGTCAGTAGTAAGCTTTCCTTCTGCGCCTACACCATCTTCTTCGCCCGCTTCACCTGTTTCAAGTGAGCCAAGTACACCTAACTCGCCTTCAACCGACACACCACAGGCGTGCGCCATAGCAACGGTTTCGCGTGTTACATCTACATTGTATTCGTAGCTTGAAGGGGTTTTTCCATCAGTCATTAGTGAGCCATCCATCATTACTGATGAAAAGCCAAGTTGAATTGAGCGTTGGCAAACACCTGGCGAGGTGCCGTGATCTTGATGCATTACTACAGGAATGTGCGGCCATTCTTCAACGGCTGCTAAAATCATGTGGCGGATAAATGGAGCACCAGCGTAAGCACGTGCGCCTGCTGATCCTTGAACAATTACTGGGCTGTTTGTTTTATCAGCCGCTTCCATTATTGCGCGCATTTGCTCTTGGTTATTCACGTTAAAGGCTGGAACGCCGTAACCGTGTTCAGCTGCATGATCTAAAAGTTGTCGCATACTGATTAAAGCCATTGGGTATTCTCCAATTTATCGACAGCAGTCTCCTGCCATCTAGTTTGAACGGATTTGTTAGTTTGGCGCAATCACTGCGCCACGAACCATCACAACTAAAGCTGCAAAGTTTCGTCATAATTAACTATTAAATAAGGGTGAGAGGTATTTAATAATTAATCGTTGGTGAGGGTTTCCCCTCACCATACACGGCTAAATTTATTTAGCGCGCGACTCTAGCATTTCTACTGCTGGAAGTTTCTTGCCTTCTAAAAACTCTAAGAACGCACCACCCCCAGTTGAAATGTAAGATACTTTATCGGCAATGCCGTACTTATCAATAGCAGCTAAAGTGTCGCCACCACCTGCAATTGAAAACGCGTTTGAATTTGCAATTGCTTGTGCAATAGCACGTGTGCCATTACCAAACTGATCAAACTCAAATACGCCAACAGGGCCATTCCATACTACAGTACCTGCGTTTGCTATAATTTTAGCAAGCTGGTTAGCTGTATCTGGTCCAATATCAAAAATCATGTCATCGCTTGTTACTTCGCTTACATCTTTAAGCGTAGCAACTGCTGAGTCTGAAAACTCATTACCAACAACTACATCGGTAGGAACCGGAATTTCGCCATCGTTTTGTTTAGCTGCTGCACATAAACGGTTTGCTTCATCCATTAAATCAGCTTCATATAGTGATTTACCAACCGGGTGGCCCGCAGCTGCAATAAAGGTATTGGCAATACCGCCACCTGTTACTAGCTGATCAACAATTGTTGAAAGCGAGTCTAAAACAGTTAATTTAGTCGATACTTTAGAACCACCAACAATGGCCACTAATGGGCGAGCTGGGTTATCAAGTGCTTTACCTAATGCTTCAAGCTCAGCTGAAAGTAAAGGGCCTGCACACGCTACATCGGCAAATAAGCCAACGCCATGTGTAGAGGCTTGTGCACGGTGAGCCGTACCAAATGCATCCATTACATATACATCACACAGTGCTGCAAGTTGTTTTGATAACGCTTCATCGTTCTTCTTTTCGCCTTTGTTAAAGCGCACATTTTCAAACACAACAACTTCGTTATCGGCAACTTCAACGCCGTTTAAGTAGTCTTTTTCAAGGCGTACAGTTTGCTCAAGTGCATCGTTTAGGTAATCGGCTACAGGGGCAAGCGAAAACTCATCATCGTACTCGCCTTCTGTTGGGCGGCCAAGGTGTGACATAACCATTACTTTAGCGCCTTTTTCAAGGGCTAGCTTAATAGTAGGCAGTGCAGCACGAATACGCGCATCTGAGGTCACTTTACCTGCTTTAACTGGTACATTTAAATCTTCACGAATTAATACGCGCTTGCCGTTTAAATCTAAATCTGCCATTTTTATGACCGACATAACATCTCCTTAGTTAACGATACTTGAACCTGAAAAATAAATTTTAAAATTATTATAAAATACGTTTACTTAGCCATCATCGCACGTGCTGTATCTAGCATGCGATTGGCAAAACCCCACTCATTGTCACACCAAACAAGTAACTTTATCAGCCTTTTATGACTAACACGTGTCTGCGTGCCATCAATAATACAAGAATGCGGGTCGTGATTAAAATCAACCGATACCAGTGGCTCTTCGGTGTAACTTAAAATACCTTCTAAGCGGTCTTTTGCTTGTGCTTTAAGTGCATTATTAACCGCGTTTAAATCTACATCGGCGTTTACTGTAACACTTAAATCCATCGCTGTTACGTTAATCGTTGGTACGCGAACCGCGATGGCTTCAAAGCGACCTTTAAATTTTGGCAAAATACGGTCTATACCACGCGCAAGCTTTGTATCTACAGGAATAATAGACTGACTCGCAGCGCGAGTACGGCGTAAATCATGATGATACGCATCAATTACTTGTTGATCGTTCATTGAAGCATGAATAGTAGTAATAGCGCCCGACTCAATGCCAAACGCATCATCTAGCACTTTAATAACGGGTACCACACAGTTAGTGGTACACGAGCCATTTGATACAATAGTGTGTTCGGTTTTAAGCTCATCGTCGTTAATGCCATACACAATAGTGGCATCTACGTCGTTATCAGCTGGATGAGAAAACAACACCTTTTTAGCACCCGCGGTAATATGTAATTGTGCATGCTCACGCGAGTGATAAACACCGGTACATTCAAGTACTACATCTACATCAAGGGTTTGCCAAGGTAATTCTACTGGGTTTTCTTCACAAAATAGTGCAATGGTATCGCCTGCAACACTAATGGTGTCTTCACCAAGCTTTACAGGAAAAGAAAAACGACCGTGGGATGTGTCGTATTTTAATAAATGAGCAATAGCTTCAGGGTCAGCAAGTTCGTTAATCGCAACAACTTTTATCTCGTCGCTCAAACCTGACTCGTACAACGCGCGGACAATATTTCGACCAATACGACCAAAACCATTTATTGCAAGTTTGATTGCCATGAAATATAAAATCCACTCTCTTTACGTGCAGACAAAGGCATCAATGCCTTTTAGATGGCTGTATTGTAATCGACCTTGAACATTTTTATAAGAGGGAGCGATTAGAAACTTTAAATTAATAAACCTTTTAATATCAATATTAATAAGCAAAATTAGTTAACAGCATTTATATCCTTCTAATTAAACAATAAAAGTCTTAGTCCTTTAGTCTAATTTATAGAATTAACATTGAATTTTAATCTAATCGGGTTATGTTATTAAAATCAAAAAATTTACCTTTTCTTAAAAGTAAATTATCAAAATAAAAGATCATTTATCTAAACTTTAGGTTAGAAAATAAAATGACAACACACACAAAAATTATCATTGCAGATGATCACCCCCTGTTTAGGCAAGCATTGTCGCTAATGCTTACCTCAAGCTTTACTGACTCTTCATTGCTTGAGGCACAAACTATCGCCGAACTAGAACAAGCACTTATTGATACACCCGACATCGACCTTATTTTATTAGATTTAGATATACCCGGTGCGGAGGGGTTTAATACACTTAATAACATTCGCCTTAAATACCCCCATATCGCGGTAGTAGTTATCTCTGGGTTTGAAGAGTCTGAAACCATTAATAAGGCAATAGAATTTGGGGCTGCTGGTTTCATACCTAAATCCACTCCCGTTAACGACATGGTAGCTGCACTTAATAGCATTATTAATGGTGAGCTTTGGGTTCCCGCTTATGCATTAAAACAAGGATCTCAGCAAGATAAAGAAGAAAGTAAAATTTCAACACTCACCAATCAACAACGAAAAATACTCTTTATGCTGGCTGATGGGCTACTCAATAAACAAATTGCGTATGACCTAAACCTGTCTGAATCGACAATAAAGAGCCATGTGAGTACCATTTTTTTAAAGCTGGGTGTTAAAAACCGTACTCAAGCCGTTATTTTGCTAAACCACCATAAGCATGAACATGACTTTTTTACTCATAACACACCTTAAAGAAATGTATCGGATATATAATTTTTTTCTAATCGCTTAGTTAAAAGCGAACTCATCAGCGCTCTTAATGCAATAGGTTTAACTATTTTACGCAAATATCCGATATCAGCATTCTGCGCCTGTTTTTGCACTGACTCATCCATAGTGGCTGTAATGAGAATTGCAGGTAATGGATACGGGCTTACTGCGCGTATAGCTTGAATCAGCTCAATACCATTGTAATAGCGAACGTGAGCAGGGCTGTGTTTTTGGGCCCCGAGTAATCCCGTGCTCGTTTGTGAATCACATGCGGGTATAGCTTCATCTGTTAGCTGATAATCAACCAGTAATATATCAATATCTTCCTCGTGGCTCTTGTAAATAGACATAGCCTGTTGAGCATTTGAGGCTAATAGCACATTACACTTCCATGCTGATAGTAAATCCTTCATACCAGCCGTCACGCTTTCCTCATTGTCTATACACAGCACACACACGCCTTGTAAGCTGTTACTCGCCTGTGTAGGTTTAGGCTCTGCAAGCTTAACCTCTGACGCTAAAGGCACTTCTACACTAAACGCACTGCCACAATTTACCTTAGAGAGTAGCCCAAGCTTATGATTGAGTATTTCAGCTAAACTTTTTGCAATATTTAAGCCTAAACCAAGCCCTTTTGGACCCACCAGCTTGGTTGATAATTGTGTAAATTGTTCAAACACTTGCTGTTGTTTTTCGTATGGGATCCCGGGGCCATTATCAATTACTTGTATGCACAGGTTTTGCCCTTTCCTGCGACAACCTAACAATACTTTCCCATCGTGTGCATAACGAAAAGCATTACTTAAAAAGTTTTGTACAATTCGAGCAAGTAACGTTAAGTCACTTTTTATATACACCTTACTCGAAGCACATCTAAAATCTATTGCGTAATCGTGCGTTAAAGCTGAAAACTCAAGCTTTAACATAGAGAATAGTTTTTCAATAGGAAATACACTGATATCAGGGGTTATATTACCGCTTTCAATACGTGCTATTTCGTTTAAATCGAGTAAAAGATTATTAGCAATCTCTAACGAGTTATCTATTTGCTTAATTTGCATTCGCTCTTGCGCAGATACCTTGGCGCTTAAACTTACCGCAGATGAAAACAAACGAGCAGCAGAAAGTGGCTGTAATAAATCGTGGCTACATGCTCTTAAGTATTGGCTTTTTTTAAGGTGGGCTTGCTCTGCTTTTAGTTGTGCTGCTACAAGTTCTTGATTCGCTTTTTCGAGTTCAACATTCGCTTGTTCTAACTCTTTAGTACGTGCTAAAACGCGGCTTTCTAAGTCTGTATTTTCTTCTTTTAGGTATTTTTCGGCTTTTCTAAATTCTGTAATATCTGTAAAAATCATTACAAAGCCCCCGCCTGGGATCGGGTTTCCTTCAATATTAATAATTTTATCATTAAGTAAACGCCGCTCAGACTGATGCCTACTTCCTGCTTTTAAATACCCTAAACGTTTATTTACCTGAGCCTCAATATCACACACATATCGCTTTTGATTTGTAAGGTTGTATCTAATAAGTTCACTGATAGGGCAACCAATATATATAAAATCCTTTGGGTAATTAAAAATATCTAGGTATTGCTTATTCCAAGCCACTAAATTTAAGTCGCCATCAATCACTGAAATGCCTTCACTGGTATTTTCAATGGCGCCTTGTAAAACTGAGCGACTAAACTCAAGCTGCTGAGTAGAATTATCTTCTACAATTTTTGCCACTTGGTCAAAAGCCATATCGCGCCCACCTAAACCAAAAGACAATACAAGTTTAGCTGACGCAGCCCCAAGCACAGGTGCCAAAGTATTCTCAGCATGAAATAGTAATGCTTCATTGTAGGTTTTATGCTTTTTATCTTTGTGCAGTATATTGAATTGTGCAAAACACTGTTTTGACTTTTCAAAACCAATAAAGCGGGCCAAAAGCAGTTCAAGTTCACTTATATCTACCTTTGGTTGTTTAGGAAAATGCCTATGGTGGTTTTTACCTGTATCGTAAAAAAACTTACTCTGCATTTCTTCGCGGATGTTTTGTCGGGTCAGCAATGACACTATAAATAATACGCTTATATTTAGGCTTAACCCTATTAAGGTCATTACCGTGGTTTTAGGCCAAGTCGTGTTACTAAATAAGTGTTCGTAAAAACCAAGCTGCGGGAGTAAATTGCCAAATCCCCAAATTAGAAAGCCGCAACTTATCCCCCAAAAAACGCCCTTTTGAGTGGCTCTTGGCCAGAAAAAAGCAGCTATCAATGCAGGTCCAATTTGCGCAATAGCGCCAAAAGCAATTTCACCCAATGATGATAACGCGCCAGGCGGAGAAATAAGCAACATACCAAGGCTTAATGCTATTACAACAACCACTAACGCCTTACGAATAAATAAAAGCCGTGATTGAAAATGCAAATAATCGTGGTTTTTCCTGGGTGAAAATTTAAATATAAGCGGGAAGACAATTTCATTGCTCAACATCGTACTCAACGCGATGGTTGATACAATAACCATGGAACTTGCTGCAGAAACAGCCCCTAAAAACGCAAATAACGACAACCACACCTGCCCATAATAGGCGGGTAAAAATAATACATAAGCATCTGCATTTAACGACTCCGCATAATTTAAAGTGCCCGCTAAACCAATAGGCCCTGCAAAAAATGCAAATACTAAAATGTAAGCAGGTAACAACCAACGCGCTAAGCTACTTGTTTTTCTATCTTTTATTTCAACAAACATGACTTGAAACTGCCGCGGTAAACATAAGCACGCTGACATAACAATAAATAGTAAACCAAACATACCTACCAAATTACTTGGTTCAAATTGCTGCGCTAAAGAAACATGCCCTTTTGACTTTTCTAAAATTTCTAAAGGTGAGTCATAAATTACAAACGATACAAAAAGCCCCACAAGTAAAAATGCAATCAGTTTAACGGCTGACTCAAATGCAATAGCTATCATCACTCCTGGGTGGCGCTCTGTTACATCAATCGTTCTAATACCAAAAATAATTGTAAAGCCAGTTAAAATCACACTAACAATTAAACCTAGCTGCCAAACGGGCAGATCCTGACTTTCTTGCAAGATAATATATGAGTCAATAATTGCTTTTAGTTGTAAGGCTATATAGGGCAAAGTGCCTATTAACGCGACTAGCGTAATAATAAGTGCCAAACTTTGTGACTTGCCAAAACGGGCAGAGAGTAAATCGGCTATTGAGTTTGTTTTTAGTTGCAGGCTCGTTTTTATAATCCGCTGTATAAAAGGCCAAGCAAATATAAATAATAAGATAGGGGCTAAATAAACAGGAATATAATTAAAAGAGCCGCTAGCAGCCTGTGCAGATGTTCCTAAAAAACCCCACGATGTACAGTATACACCCAGCGATAGCGCATAAATAATCGCATGCTGTTTAGCAACTAATTTATGACGATACTTCCCGCCTAAAAAAGCGATTAAAAACAGTAAGCTTATATAGCCAATGCTTACACTTATTAGCAACCAGTTAGAAAACATAATGAGCTTCTTGTCCGTGCTTTTTAGCACATTTTTTATTATTAGTAGAAGTGGGAGTTACCCTTTTTACATCCTGAATTTAACCATATAGCACCCAACTAAAGAACTAGACTAAAGGACTAAACGATAGGTGCTAAGTCTTATTACTAATTGTTGCTTTGTTCGGTTTACTTACTATTAGCTGAACAACTAATACAAGGGAATAAGCTAGATGTTCGATTCAAAATATAAAAAACTACTACTGGCATCTTCGTTACTAACTGCAAGTTCAGCCGCTTTTGCCGGCTACGAAATCAAACTAACAGAAAACGATAAACTCACATTTGGTGGCTATATAAAAATAGACTCTCGGTATGTTGATGGGGATGTAGCTTATCGTGATTTTTGGATTGGGGATGGTGCAGCGCTTGAAGAAGACGCCTCTCAGTTTAAAATTTTTGCTAATGAAACCCGTTTCAACACCAAGTATGTCCATGGCGATGTGACCGGCTTTATTGAAATGGATTTTAACGGTGGTGGTGGTAACGAAATAATATCGAACTCTGCAAACCCACGTATACGTCACGCTTTTATAAACTATCAAGACCTCACTGTTGGCCAAACGTGGTCAACGTTTATGAATACCAGTGCAATTCCAGAAGCAGCCGATTTTGCAGGTGCTACCACAGGGCTGGTGTTTATTCGCCAAGGGCAAGTGCGTTATAACATGGGTAATTTTCAACTGTCGCTAGAAAACCCAGAAACATGGGGCGGCGATACCTCTAACGACAAACTACCCGATTTAGTCGCTCGCTATAACTTTAAAGATGATTGGGGCAACGTATCAGTATCGGCCCTTGCGCGTCAGCTTAACACTCTCTCAGGTGAGCAAGAATCTGCTTTTGGTATGTCTGTGGCAGGTTTAGTTAAAACAACTGGCAAAGATGATCTACGTTTTCAATTTCACAAAGGTGAGCTTGGTCGCTATGTCGGCGCTGCTGCTGCAAAAGATGTATACGATAACGAAGTTGAAGATCTCACCTCAGTACTCATAGCATACCGCCACTTTTGGACAGATACACTTCGTTCAAGCGTGCTCTACGGAAAAGTTGAAGGTGATGTGTCTGAGCGCGAACGTACTCAATGGGGCGTTAACGTATTTCAAAATTTAACCAAAGATTTAGTGGTGGGCTTTGAAGTAGGTAACTTCTGTATGGATGAACAAGATAAAGACTCTAACTACGTTCAAGCCACATTGAGATTTGCACTTTAAGCCACTTTACCTCTAATGCTTAGCACCGCGTAACACTCCCAACCAATGTTGCGTTTGGGAGGAGAATACTCTCCTCCCCTTTTTACATTAGAGACAGTCAATCCGAAAAATTTGGAGAGCAGCAATGACAGCTTCAATACTTAATGTAGAAAACATATCACTTGCTTTTGGTGGGGTTAAAGCCTTAACCGATGTGAGCTTTTCTGTTAAAGAAGGGTCTGTTTTTTCGATTATTGGCCCTAATGGGGCCGGTAAAACCTCAATGTTAAATTGTATTTCAGGGCGCTATACCCCTAATAGCGGTAACATTTTTTTTAATAATAAAAACGTAACGAGTTTGCAGCCAAACGACCGCGCCGATTTAGGGATGGGTCGAACATTTCAAAACCTCGCTTTATTTGGTCATATGTCGGTATTAGACAACATTATGGTTGGCCGTCATCACTTATTAAAAAATAATTGGCTAACGGGTCCATTATATTGGGCATCCGGTGCGCAAAAAGAGGAACTTGAACACAGACGAAAAGTTGAAGAAGTCATCGACTTTTTAGAAATATCCCACATCCGCAAATCCATAGCAGGCACCCTATCTTATGGTTTACGCAAACGCGTAGAGCTTGCAAGAGCAATGGCCCTCAATCCTAAACTTATTCTACTCGACGAGCCAATGGCAGGCATGAACCTAGAAGAAAAAGAAGATATGGCTAGGTACATTCTTGACCTTAATGAAGAGTTTGGGATCACCGTTGTCATGATTGAACACGACATGGGCGTGGTGATGGATATTTCCCATGAAGTAATGGTTTTAGATTTTGGTAAAAACTTAATTTGCGCCAAACCAGAACAAGTAATGGCAGACCCATACGTAAAACGTGCCTATTTAGGACTCGAAGAAGCCGATAGCGAACCTGAAGAAGTTAACACATTAGAGGAAGTAAGCTAATGACTCACCATGATTCAATTAATGATTTTGAAATGGCCGAACTCAATACCTTTCCTAAAATATTACAGTTTAATGCCCAGCAATGGCCTCATGAAACAGCCATGCGAGAAAAAGAATTTGGTATATGGAATGAATTTACATGGGAAGATTATAACAACCGAGTAAAGTGGCTCACACTTGCATTGCTAGATAAAGGTGTAAATAAGGGTGATGCAATTGCCTTGCTTGGCGATAATCGCCCTGAATGGGTGTGGGGAGAAGTAGCTGCGCACGCAATGCGATGCCACTCTTTAGGTATTTACCAAGATTCAATGCATGAAGAAGTGGCCTACTTACTCCAAAGTAGTCATGCCACGGTTGTAATAGCTGAAGATGAAGAACAGTGCGATAAATTACTCGAACTAGGCGATGAAATTTCACACGTTAAATTTATTGTTTACTGCGACCCTAGAGGCATGCGCAAATACAACGATGAGCGCTTAATTGACGTAAATTCGCTGTATACACTTGGCCAAACCATAGATAACAGTGAACCTAATCGCTACCCACAACTAATTGAAGCAACCTCCCCAGACGACATAGCAATTTACTGTACAACATCCGGCACTACTTCAAAGCCTAAAATAGCACTACTCAATGGTGGTAATTTTGTTAAACATTGCAGCTCTTACTTAAGAGCTGATCCACGCCAGCCAGGCGATAACTACGTATCGGTATTACCTCTGCCTTGGATAATGGAGCAAGTTTATGCTGTTGGCCAAGCACTTATTGCACGTCAAATAGTTAACTTTGTTGAAGAGCAACAAACATTAATGTCTGATCTTAGAGAAATAGGCCCAAGCTTTGTATTACTTGCCCCACGAGTATGGGAAGGAATTTTAGCGGATGTTCAAGCTCGGATGATGGACTCAACACCATTAAAAAGAAAACTATTTTCTTTTGCCATGAGCATTGCCGAAAAAAGCCAGCTTAAAGGTAAAAAATCGTGGTTTGCAGAGCTTATTTTAATGAGAGCGCTTAGAGACAGACTCGGCTTTTCATATTTAAAATCGGCAGCAACAGGCGGGGCTGCAATGGGCCCAGACACGTTTAGGTTTTTTCAAACCATTGGTGTGCCGTTAAGGCAACTTTATGGGCAAACCGAAATGTGTGGTGCTTATACAATTCATCATCAAAACGATGTTGATTACGACAGTGTTGGCTTTGCGTTCGATAACGCAAAAATTAAGGTGATTAACGAGGATGAAGCCGGTGTTGGCGAAATCGTTGCTAAAACAGTGGGTATGTTTACCGGCTATCTTAATAACCAAGATGCATACAACGAAGATGTTAAAGATGGATGGATGCAAACAGGCGATGCAGGCTACTTTAAGCCTTCAGGGCACTTGGTTGTTATCGATCGAATAAAAGACTTAGCATGCACAAATAACGGCGTTCAATACTCACCGCAATACATTGAAAATAAATTGAAGTTTTCGTCATTTATTGGCGAAGCCGTCATATTAGGTAAAAACAAACCTTATTTATCAGCCATCATTTGTATTCGTTTTAGTATCGTTGCTAAATGGGCAGAACAAAACGGTTACTCATTCACAAATTACACTAACTTATCTACCCACCCTGAAGTTTATAAAAAGCTCAGTGAAGAAATACAACGTGTTAATGAATCACTCCCTGACGCTCAAAAAATACATAAGTTTTTACTGCTTTATAAAGAGCTTGATGCTGATGATGGAGAGCTTACACGTACGCGTAAAGTAAGACGCAGCGTTATTGCCCAAAAGTATGGCGATATCATAGATGCGATATACCAAGATCAAAATATAGTTGATATTGATACCGTTATTGTATTTCAAGATGGCACTAAAACACGCATTCAAACTCAACTTAAAATCCAATCTCTTATTAATACTCCCACAGTCACCCCCGTGGCAAACACTCACACTGAAGCACAACGGAGAGCATCATGAACTTTGAATTACTCATTCAGTTAATCATTAATGGGCTTATTGTCGGCTTGTTGTATGGCGTCGTCGGTATGTGTTTTGTTTTAGTTTATAAGTCGACACAAATTGTAAACTTTGCACAAGGCGAATTTTTACTTGTCGGTGCCTGGGTATGCTGGAGCGTACTTATTTACTTAGAGCTGCCCTTTATTGTTGGCTTTTTGCTCACAATGGCGTTTATGGCGGCCTTTGGTATTTTAATTCAAATGATTGTTTTACGCCCTATGATTGGCGAGCCAATTATTTCAGTCATTATGGTTACAATTGGTTTATCTATCTTTTTTCAAGCGTTGATGAAGTGGATTTTTGGTGTGTCAGCGCAAAGTTACCCGCAAGTATTTGATGCACAAAGCATTCAAATTTTTGGCCTAAATATAGAGTCAGCCTACTTAATGAGTACGGTTATAGCCTTAATTATTATGGTTGCATTTTACCTCTTTTTTAAACATTCAAAATATGGCCTCGCTATGCGAGCCACTGCATTTAATCAGCAAATTGCACAAAGCTTAGGTATTTCCGTTAAACAAGTGTTTGCTATGAGCTGGGGCATTGCGGCAACGGTATCAGCAACAGCCGGTATTGTAATAGGGATGGTTAACGGGGTTTCAAGTTCTCTATCAATGATGGGGATTAAAGTGTTCCCAGCCGTTATTTTAGGTGGCCTCGACTCGATTGTAGGTGCAATTGTGGGTGGCTTAACAATTGGAGTGCTGGAAAACTTAGCTGAGTTTTTTGATAGCCAATACCTTCATGTTGGCAACATGTACGACATAGCGCCATTTTACGTCCTTCTCATCATACTTTGGTTTAAACCTTATGGTTTATTTGGAACTAAAGATATTGAACGAATTTAAGAGCTTACATTTAGCGACGCGCTGTAAAAATACAGCGCAATGCGCTTAAACATAAATTATAAAAATTAGGATCTTATTATGTCTAGCTTAACTATGCGCCCGTGTGGCGACTTTAGAACCAGTTACAAACAAGACAATACCATTTACGAAACTAAAACCATTCGTAACGTAGCTATTATTGCCATTGCACTACTATGCTGCGCACCATTTTTAGTCGATGCATACTTTTTAACGCTGTTTATTCAAATTTCATATTTAGGCATTGCGGCACTAGGCCTTAACATTTTAGTCGGTTATACGGGGCAAATATCATTAGGCCATGGCGCATTTTTTGGCTTTGGTGCGTTTGCCTCAGCTTGGCTGAATATGTCCTTTGGCATCCCTGTTTTATTGTGTATCCCTATCGCAGGCTTTTTAACTATGTTGGTTGGCATGCTATTTGGCCTTCCCGCTTCGCGTATTAAAGGGCTTTATTTAGCAATTGCCACTTTAGCCGCTCAATTTATTCTCGAAGATTTTTTTGCTCGTGCCCAATGGTTTACTGGTGGTTCAGCTGGCTCATCAGCCGACCCTGTCTCTATTTTTGGCTTTGTGTTTAATACCGACCAAAGCTTTTTTTACATTGCGTTATTTGCCCTTGTTTTTATGTATATCTGGGGATGTAACCTAATGCGCAGCCGAGAAGGTCGCGCCTTTATTGCAGTAAGAGATCACTACCTATCAGCAGAAATTATGGGAATAAAACTTAATAAGTACCGTTTGCTGTCATTTGGGGTTTCATCTTTCTATGCGGGTATTGGCGGTGCGTTATACGCGCATTACCTAGGATACGTTTCAGCTGAAGGATTTACATTATTTATGTCGATTCAATTTCTAGCGATGATCATCATTGGTGGCTTAGGTTCTATTAAAGGCACCCTTATGGGCGTTGTATTTATGGTGTTTTTACCTGAAGTGTTAGAAAGCGGCGTTGGATTAATGAAAATGACTGATTGGGGCAATATTCCTATGGTGGTTGATGGCCTTGCTTACATTAAAGAAATGGCTATAGGCCTAGTTATTATTTTATTTTTAATTTTTGAGCCAGAAGGCATGGCGCATCGCTGGGCACAAATTAAAAACTATTGGAAATTTTACCCGTTTTCTTACTAACAAATTACACGACAACAACAAGCTCATTGGCAACACAGCCAAAAAATGAAAAAGGAAATTATCATGCACAATAAATTAAAATTAAGTTCTGTATTTGTATGTTGCTCATTAGCTATGAGTAACCACGTAATTGCTCAAGACTCTGTGTTTGTAGGTCACTTAGCTGATATGTCAGGACCTACCTCATTTGTTGGTAAAAACTATGCTGACGGAGTACGTGACTCACTTGCTTACATTAATGAAAATGGCGGTATTAATGGCACTCGATTAGAGTCTGAAACTATTGATTACGCCTATAAAGTACCACAGGCCATTGCTTCTTATAAAAAATGGTATTCGCGTAAAAAAATGGTCGCAATGCAAGGCTGGGGTACCGCTGATACAGAAGCGCTAATTTCGTTTGTAGCCAGAGACAAAGTCCCCGTATTTTCAGCGTCTTATTCTGGACATTTAACCGACCCGACTGGCAAAAATCCACACACTAAAAAACCAGCGCCTTATAACTTTTTTTATGGCGCTTCGTACTCAGACTCTTGCCGTGGACTTGTTCAATGGGCTGCTCAAGATTGGCAGAACAAAGGCGGTAAAGGTAAACCCAAATTTACTCACCTAGGTGCAAATCATCCATTTCCTAACGCGCCTAAAGAAGCCTGTGCAGAATACGCAACTGAGCTCGGTTTTGATGTACAACCTGCAATCGTAATTTCGATGAAACCAGGCGATTTTAAAGCGCAATGTTTAAGTTTAAAAAGCTCAGGCTCTAATTATGGCTACATTGGCAACTTAGGTGGCTCTGTACTTTCGTTGGTTAAATCATGTAATACCGTCGGCGTTGATATTCAGTTTATGTCAAACATTTGGGGCGGCGACAAAAAAATCTTTAATGCGGCAGGTGAAGGCATTAAAGATTACATTTTCCCTACTATGACCCCTTTTTGGGAAGATGAAATGCCTGGCATGAAATTGGTGAGAGAAATATCAAAACAATCAGATCCATCAGGAAAAGAGCAGCGCGTTCACCATTATGTGCGCGGTGTTTGTTCAACGTTTTACATGAAAGAAGCAATGGAATGGGCAAAAGAAAACGGCGGTATAACTGGCGAAAACATTAAAAAAGGCATGTACGTTAAAAAGAACTGGGTGCCTAAAGGGCTTGAAGGTGTGTGCTTAGCTGCCAACTGGAGTAAAGACGATCACCGTGGTGTAAACCAAGTAAACATATACAAAGGCAATTACAACAAAGGCAATGTAACTGCTGAAAAAGTATCGGTAGTAACACTTGAACGCCGTGACGATTGGTTAGGCTACTAATAAATATAAAAATTGGTTGCAAGGATCTTCAAAGCTCTTTGCAACCAACCTACAAGACTAAATAAATACGGAGTGTGTATGTCATCAGCAGCAAAAAAATTAGAGCCCGCCTCACCCATCTTAACCGTCAATAATATAGAAGTTGTATACGATGAAGTTATTCAGGTACTTAGAGGCGTTAGCTTAGATGTACCAGAGGGAGAGATTGTTACTTTATTAGGCCCAAATGGGGCAGGTAAATCAACAACACTTAAAGCTATTTCTGGATTACTTAAAACCGAAAACGGTGAAGTAACCAAAGGTGACATTACTTTTATGGGCGAGCGCATAGATTCTAAAAATGCAGAAGATGTGGTGCGCAGCGGTTTATTTCAAGTAATGGAAGGGCGTCGTATTATTGAAGATATGACATCTTTAGAAAACTTAAAGCTAGGTGCATTTACTAGAAGAGACTCGCAAATAAACCAAGATATTGACATGGTTTATCACTACTTTCCGCGTTTGAAAGAGCGCACAGGTTTAGCCGGCTATTTATCTGGCGGTGAACAACAAATGCTAGCAATAGGTCGGGCATTAATGGCTAGGCCAAAAATGATTTGCCTAGATGAGCCATCAATGGGCCTCTCCCCCCTACTTGTTAAAGAAGTATTCGCGATAATAAAAAAAATAAATGAAGAGCAAGGCATCACTATGTTTTTAGTAGAGCAAAACGCTAATTACGCGCTGCGTGCTGCTAATTATGGCTACATTATGGAGTCTGGAAAAGTGGTATTAGACGGAACACAAGAGCAGCTCATGAATAACGAGGATGTTAAAGAGTTTTACCTAGGAGGTGGTAACGAAGACCGTAAAAGCTTTAAAGATTTAAAGTCTTATAAACGCAGAAAGCGCTGGCTGTAATAAAAACAGTTTAAATAAATTTACTTTTTAGCATGACTTCGGAGCCCCTTATGACTAACTTATTTAACCCAAAAGAAAGCCAATCGCATATAAGCCGAGAACACGATTTATTCACAAAATTGCCTAGCTTTATTTCATATGCAAAACAAAACACCCCCTATTACAAAAATATATTAGCCGATATTACTGCGGATAAAATAACTACTCGGGAACAATTGGCCACACTGCCCATTACCAGAAAATCATCACTCATTAGCTTACAAAAAACAGCATCGCCGTTAGCGGGGTTAAACTCAGAGCAAGGGCATATTAGTCGGCTGTTTCAATCGCCCGGCCCTATTAACGACCCAGAAAACTGTGAAAATGACTGGTGGAGAATGGGCCAAGCATTTTACGCAGCTGGTTTTAGAAAGCACGATAAGGTGCAAAACTGTTTGTCGTACCATTTAACGCCTGGTGGGTTCATACTTGATTCCGGAGCTCGCGCCTGTGGCTGTATTGTAATACCCGCAGGGCCAGGGCAAACCGAACAACAACTCGACACCATTGAAGGACTAAAACCTCAAGGCTACTGCGGCACTCCCTCTTTTTTAAAAATTTTATTAAATAAAGCTCAGCAGCAAAAGCGCGATATAAGCAGTATTACTAAAGCATTAGTCACCGGTGAGGCTTTACCTAAAGCACTGCGTGATGAGTTTACAGCAGCAGGCATTAATACATTACAAGCTTATGCCAGCGCAGATGTAGGTTTAATTGCTTATGAAAGCATTGCAGATGATGGTTTAATTATTGCTGAAGACCTTATTGTGGAAATTGTTCGCCCTGGCAGTTTAGAGCCGGTAGCCGATGGCGAGGTAGGTGAAGTTGTTGTAACCAGCTTCAACCATGACTACCCTTTAATTCGCTTCGCTACAGGTGACTTATCTGCTATTAAATCAGGGCAAAGTAAATGTGGACGTACAAATTTACGCATAAAAGGCTGGATGGGACGAGCAGATCAGACAACCAAAATTAAAGGTATGTTTGTCCATCCCGAGCAAGTGGAGCGCGTTAGGTTAAGTGTTAGCGGCATTACTAAAGTCAGGCTGAATGTTACAAGTGAAAGCCATAACGATAAAATGCACCTTTTGTGTGAGCTAAGTACAAACGCCAATAATGCAGAGACAACCACACTGCAAAACACACTATCAGAAAGCCTAAAGCTATATACAAAGTTAAATGGCAGTGTTGAGCTTGTGAGCCCCGGCACTTTAAGCGATGACGGCAAAGTGATCGACGACCTAAGAGCTACGTGTTAGTTTTATTTTCAACAAGGCTTTGAGTTTGCTAATAAAATACCTGCCTCAGCATTTTAAAGCCTTTATCTCTAAAAGAGCAATATATGAGTAAAATCGCTTTTCAAGACTGCTATATACAAAGCTTAAGCCATTGTTATGGATGCGGTAAAAACAACCCCGAAGGGCATCAGCTGAAAAGCTACTGGTTAGATAACTATGAGGGAAGTAAAACAATAGCTCACTTTACGCCTAAGCCCTACCACACCGCTATTCCTGGGTTTGTGTATGGTGGCTTATTGGCCTCTCTTATTGATTGCCATGGCACAGGGAGCGCAGCAGCCGTTGTCCACTATAAAAATAACTTAACTATTGGCAGCGACCCTACAATTCGTTTTGTTACAGCGGCCTTAAATATTAATTATTTAGCGCCAACACCTATAGATAAACAACTAGAGCTCGTAGGCGAGTTTAGCCAAGTAAAAGATAATAAAGTAATTGTTGATATTACTTTATCTACAAATAACGTTATTTGCGTAAAAGGTGAAGTAGTCGCTGTTAAAATGCCAGCCACGTTTAAATAAGCAGTATTTAAAACTTTTAAATGAACCCAAAAGTAGCTTAATTACTCTGCTACTTTTAGGCGTTCACCATAGTATAAACTGATTGTTTACTACAGTGCTTTTAGAGCATTAATAATATCTTCTGGCTCTGAGCGTGTACGGTAATCAACATCAACATAACGCCACGTCACCTTACCTTCACTATTTAAAACAAAGGTGGCAGGGATAGGTAGAATGCTGCCATTGCCGTTATTAAGTGACTCTAAATCAAGGCCGCGGTCTACACGCATATGCTCTAGTAAAAATTCAGGAACTTTCCACGCTACGCCATAACTTGCTGCAACATCTGCATTTTGGTCACTCAGCACTACAAAATCCATGTTACTTATTTCGTTTTCGCTCATTGAGCCATCAGGCATTTGTGGGCTAATAGCAACCAACTGTGCGCCTAATGCATGAATTTCAGGTAAGCGCGCTTGAAGCGCTTTTAGCTGTAAATTACAGTATGGACACCAACTACCACGATAAAAAGTAATAACCATCGGGCCTTTAGCAAGTAACTCGGTTAACTGCACCGATTGACCTTGTTGATTTGGTAACTCAAAGTTTGGCGCGTTTTGGTTTAGAGCAAGTGCATTAGCTCCCTCTTGAAAAGATTTTGCTTGAGCAATACTCTCATCAACACCTTTCATAAAAGCAGGATTACCTTTTCGCCCTGCTGCTACTTTTGCCTCGGTTTGTGCTTTTAATGTGTTGCTTTCATCGCTCATAGTATGGCTACCTTCAAATTAATCAAAAACGTAAAGCCAGCTTACATTATGACAATGTATTTGGAATGAAAATTTTAACTTAATCATCTACTTCTAAATCAAACACCACGTCTATAGATGATTTAAAGCTTAGTGTTGCCTGTAAATCGTTACTACGTATTTGAGGAAAAGAATTATTGCCTTGCTGCGCCCTGTGCATTTTGGTTATGGCTGTACTAAAACCACTGTCATAGTTGTTTTTAGTTGAACGAATAGTGCGTACTTCACCTACTTTTGCATTGAATGAATCAGCAAGGGAACCCGCTTTTATTTTTGCATCTTCAATTGCTAACTGTGTGACTTGCGCTTGTAGTTGTTCAAATTTTGAAGATAAAAACTCAATATCTTGAATGGCATTTACTTCTTGGTTCAATAAAAAATCTGTTAAATCGCTCACACGCTCAATACTGTTTAGCGTTACTTCAAACGTTCTTATCGCTGAGTATTCGCTAAGGGCCTGATGCCCTGTTTCAATATAATCCATCCCTGTTTTTTCAATTTTAACGTTTGAGGCAACTACGTCATCAGCGCTTATTTCAAATTGATTGAGCCCATCTATTAATAACTTCACTTTATTCTCAAGCTCATTATTGGCGGCTTTCGGCTCATTTTTAACACTATTCACTCTAAATAGTATTTTAGCCATATCAGGCTCAACTAATACCTCAGCAGTGCCTTGCACTGAGATATGACGATTGGCTGGTAAGCTCGCATTAGCAAAAGCGATGAGTGGTAAAAAGAGTAGAAAAATAGTGATGATGAGTTTCATGTCATTCCTTGAGATAATTATTTGAAATAAAAGTTACTAAAAAAGCATCAAGTACCCATATCAATACATAGAATAATAAAAGTAAATGCTCGGTCATAAAGCGCCGTGCTATCTGATAAGGGATTTATCGTTGGATTACGCTGTCATCTACCCAAGCTACGTTAACTCACCAATTTTTAGCTCTTTACCGCGGTTTATTTGATGGCATTGCGCTAGCAATAATTCAGCGGTGGCTTGTGCGTCTGTAAGTGCGTTATGGCAATGATAGCTTGGTAACTCATAACGTTTGCGACACGCACTTAGGGTTAAATCATCTTGTTTTATTTCTGCCCCTTGGCAAATAAGGCGTTTTTTTTCTATGTGTAAGGTGTCGAGTATTAGCTTTGGTTGCGCACTTATATTGGCGTTTTTAAGGGCTGCTTTTAAAAAGCCCCAATCGAGTACCGCGTTATGAAATACCAAAATGCTGTCGTTAAAATGCGCTTTTAATTGCATTAATATACTTTCTAAGCTTTGCCCTTTAGCCACAGTGTCGTCAATAATGCCGTGAAAAACGGGGCTTTGCTCTAAGCTTTTTACATCTTTATTTATTAAATGCTGCGACTCACTCATTTTTATACATTGGTTGTCTATTTTAACCCAAGCCACCGATACAATTTCGTGCTGATTAACATCAAGCCCGGTAAGCTCTAAATCAATCACTAAATAGCGCTGTGTTAGTGCATTTTGGCTTAATAAATTTCGCCTTTTTAAGTATTGACTGAGTAGTTTTTTTACCATACATCTTCCCCCTAATTACAAGCTGCCGCGGGCAAATTTAAATGCGGCGGCTTGCTGGGCTTGTTTTACTAGGTAAAAGGCTTCTTTTAATTGATGGCGTTCAAGCGAGGTGAGTTTATCGGGGTTTATACAATTACTTGGTAAACCTTCTTCGTTTATTTGCGTGCTAAAGCGTAGCTGAGTTAAAAATCGCCAGCAGTCTTTTAAGTTATATATGTCTTCTTTGCTTAGTAGCTTATGTTTAAGTAGGGCATCTAAGCGCTCTTGAGTGTTAGCCCTTTTTATTCCGGCTTTTAACGCATATAAACGCACTATGTCGTTAATAATAACCACACCGCGTTTTTTTAAATCTATATACTTATGGTTGTTGTCGCTTTTTTCAGTTTTAAGCTTATTAAATAAACCTATAGGCACCGAGCTGGCTCTTATATCGGTTGCCATCGCAGCGTAAAATAATTCGTCGCGCGATATTCTATTTAGCTGCTCGCAAAAACCACTATATAAAGCGTTGGAGCCTTCTATAAAGCGCAAATCAAAAAATATTTTACAGTTAAGCATGGCACTGGGTGTGGGGCTTTTTATCCATTTAAAAAAGCGCTCGCACCACTGGCTTACGCTCATTCTGCACTCATCACTGCTGGCCATTATATTACCTGGGCAACGTCTAATTCCGCACTCTACTAGCTGCTCACAAACAAACTCCCCCATGTGTTTAAAATAAGCTTGATGCTCGTCGCTTAAATCTTCAGGGAGCAATAAGCCGTTGTCTTGATCTGAATGCAGGGTTTGCTCCTCACGTGCTTGCGAGCCAAAGCAAATAAAACAAAAGCTGGTGGGGGCTGCGCCGTTTTCTTCTTGAAATAGGTGAATAAGGCGCGAAGTTAACGCATCGGTTAAGCCGCTGAGTAATTTACCAATTAACGATATGTCTTCTATGTTGTATGAAAAGCTGCGCAGTAACTCAGGAATTTCATCGGCATAACGTTTTAAGTCGGCAATGCTATGCGCTTTATAAATGCGGCCAATAAGCTGCACCGGGTCGCTTTTTTGCTGGCGCAGTAAATCGGTGCTGGTAAGCATGCCCAGTGGTTTATGGCTTTCGTCGAGTACGGGTAAATGGTGAATATTATATTTAAGCATTAAATGTAATGCAGAAAACACACGATTGTTTTCAAATATAAATTTAGGTTTGGCACTCATTATGGTGCTCACTGCATCTTGCGGGTCTACTTCGTCGGCAAGTACGCGGTTACGTAAGTCGCGGTCGGTAACAACGCCCACTAATATTGCATGTTCGGTGATCATAATTGACGATACACCGTGTTTTTTCATTTTTTTAGCGGTTTGCCTAATGCTTGCATCGGGCGCAAGGGTAATTGCAGTGCGGGTCATTAGCTCAGATATTCTGCGCTCAGACCAGCTATCGTTTTTACTTTTATAATGCGATGAAAGCAAACGGTTAGCGTGTGCTCGCACAAAGTATTGCTCAAACGGCTTATATTGGCGGCGTAAAAAGTCAAAGTCGTCTTGGGCCAGCATATACACTATGCCCTCTTTTTGTACCTGCAACCTGTTTTGAATCGCCTCCCCCGTCAGTAAAGAAGGGTAACCAAAGTAATCACCTTGGGCTAAACGTTTTACTACATCACCTTTTGCATCCACTAGGTCGTATAAACCAGAGCGAATTAAAAATAGCTTTGGGGCTTGTGTTTGTAGCCATTGCGCTTGGTTTTCTCGGGTTAAATACACACTATCAATGTGCCCTACAAAATATTCACACGCACTGTCGTGAAGCATGCTAAACGGTGCCTGCATACACACAAACTGGGCAACTTCCTGCTGCTCTACACTCATTGTTGTACTCATTAAAAAGTATACACAAAACCTAATGTACTCATTATTTAAACAAATAAAAAGCCCGACTAAAGTCGGGCTTTTGGTGCTTTATTTTTAAGTAGGCTTAGCGCATTAATGTGCGTGTGCTTCACCTGACCCTTTAGGATTACGAATACCTTCTACCATTTGCTGTATTTCTACAGGTGTTGGTTTAGTTAATTTAAGGATAACTGCTGCAACTACAAAGTTGATTATCATACCCACTAAGCCAATCCCTTCTGGCGAAATACCTAAGAACCAGTTTTCAGGGCTATTAAGCTCAGGGCTTACAAATTTAAAGAAGATAATATACGCGGCGGTAAAACCAATGCCCGTTACCATGCCTGCAATGGCGCCTTCTTTATTCATGGTTTTAGAGAATATACCCATAATAATTGCTGGGAAGAAACTCGCTGCCGCTAAGCCAAAGGCAAATGCCACTACCGATGCCACAAACCCGGGAGGGTTAATCCCAAAGTAAGCCGATATTACAATGGCTATCATGGCGGCAAGTCGCGCGGCTAATAGCTCTTGTTTATCGCTTATATCAGGCTTAAGGGTTCGCTTGAGTAAATCGTGCGACACGGAGGTAGAAATAACCAATAATAAACCTGCAGTAGTCGAAAGCGCAGCAGCAATACCACCGGCTGCAACTAATGCAATTACCCACGCTGGTAAGTCGGCAATTTCAGGGTTAGCCAGTACCATAATATCGCGGTCTACTTTTACTTCGTTTGCGCTATTTGGATCTTCTACTTTACCGGCCGTGTAAAACATTTTGCCGTCGCCATTTTTATCATTAAAGGTAATAAGGCCTGTGCGTTCCCAGTTTTTAATCCACGCTGGTGCTTCTGCGTATTCTGTACCGCTACCATCTTTACCGTTAATGGTATCAATCATATTTACGCGAGCAAACGAGGCAACCGCGGGTGCTGTAGTATAAACAATAGCAATAAATACCAGTGTCCACGCTGCTGAAATACGGGTGTCTTTAACACGAGGTACAGTGAAAAAGCGCACAATTACATGTGGTAAACCTGCAGTACCGACCATTAACGCACCGGTAATTGCAAATACATCAATCATGCTTTTAGAGCCTTCGGTGTATTGTGCAAAACCAAGCTCTGCGCTTAAACCGTCAAGCTTATCGAGTACGTACATGCCCGAGCCATCACTTAATGTGGCACCAAAGCCTGTTTGTGGGAAAAAGTGGCCTGTCATCATCATTGAAATGAAAATAGCAGGAACAAGGTAGGCAAATACAAGTACACAGTACTGCGCTACTTGCGTGTAGGTAATGCCTTTCATGCCGCCAAGTACGGCATAAAAGAATACAATCACCATACCAATGTAAACACCGGTTTCAATTTCTACTTCTAAAAAGCGCGAAAACACCACGCCTACACCGCGCATTTGCCCTGCAATGTAAGTAAAACAAATAAATATGGCACATAAAATTGCCACTAAACGTGCAGTGCGTGAGTAGTAACGGTCGCCAATAAAATCTGGCACCGTAAATTTGCCGAATTTACGTAAGTAAGGCGCTAAACACATGGCGAGTAACACGTAACCGCCGGTCCACCCCATTAAGTAAACGCCGCCATCGTAACCTGCAAACGAAATAATACCCGCCATAGAAATAAACGACGCTGCGCTCATCCAATCGGCTGCGGTTGCCATACCATTAGCAAGTGGAGGTACGCCGCCGCCCGCTACGTAAAATTCGTTAGTTGACCCTGCGCGGGCCCAAATTGCTATGCCTATATAAAGCGCAAAGCTTAAACCAACAATAATAAATGTGAGTGTTTGAACATCCATTGCTTAGCTCCTATTCGTCTACGCCGTATTTTTTATCTAACGTATTCATTTTGAAAACGTAAACAAAAATCAAAGCTACAAAGGTGTAAATAGCGCCTTGTTGTGAAAACCAAAAGCCAAGTTTAAACCCAAAAAAACGCACTTCGTTAAGTACATCTACCAGTAATATGCCAAAGCCAAACGAGACCACAAACCACACTGCTAGTAATTTAAACAGTAGTGAGATGTTTTCTGCCCAATAAGCTTTTGCTTGTTCTTCATCTTTAAAAGCCATTTTATTTTTCCCCTTTAAGCATCGCAAAATTGCGATGAGTGGTTTTTTTATATTCGTTTATTAATTTAGCAACGCGGCGTAAAGAGGGAAGTGAGACCATAGTCGTAACAGCTTATTAACGTTTACGTAAACTGTTTGTTATGTTTTATAGAAAATTAAATAACTATTATATTTCAATACTTTAACCTTTTAATAAGCGATATTAATAAAAGCAGTTAAGTCATTTGTGTAAAAATGCGACATTAGTCTAATAAACCATCAAAAATAAAAATAAACATTTAAAATCAGTCGGTTAATGAAATCATGAAAATAATGCGTAAAATTGAGCACGCACACTTAAAGGTATCTCTGGTATTGTGTAAAAGAATAAATAATAAGGTTTAATAACAACATGACTGCTGTACTGATTTTTGTAGCACTGGGCTACATTGGCGTGCTGTTTTGGCTTGCCAATTGGGGCGATAAAACAACACCACTGGCTAAACGGATTAGCCATCACCCGTTTGTGTATTCGTTATCGTTAGGGATTTATTGTACCTCGTGGACTTACTACGGTTCGGTAGGTACCGCGGCCACCAGCAGCTGGAGCTACTTGCCCATTTTACTTGGCCCTTCTTTGTTATTTATATTTGGCCAAGGCTTTTTACGTAAACTTGTTTTAGTAAGTAAAAAGCAAAATATAACAACCATTGCCGACTTTATTTCTGCCCGTTACGGTAAGCGCCAAACCAGTGCCATACTAGTCACCGTTATTGCACTGCTTGCGACAATTCCCTACATTGCACTGCAATTAAAAGCCTTAAGTACCAGTTTTTTATTACTGCAAAATAGCAATCAAATATCGGGCGAAATGCTCACTCTAACCGCCACATTAATTATGGCGCTATTTGCTATATTTTTTGGTACTCGTAAGGTCGATGTTACCGAGTATCGCTCAGGGCTTATGCTGGCCGTTGCATTTGAATCTATGATCAAACTTATTGCGCTTATTGCGGTTGCAGGGCTTGCTGTATATACCTTATTTAATTTGCCAGAAGCAGCAAACAGTAACGTTACTGAGTCTACGTGGCTGCACTGGGGTAACTTCAACTTTTTTAGTTTTAATTTTATTGGCCAGTCTTTAATGGCTGCCGCTGCCATAATATGCTTGCCGCGCCAGTTTCATGTAACCGTGGTCGACAACCAAGACAAACGCCATTTATTTACTGCTCGCTGGGCATTCCCACTTTATTTATTGCTTACCGCCGCGATGATTATTCCCATAGCAACAGCTGCAATTCACCCAAATATTGGCAGTGGTTTTTCGCCTGATAGCTTTGTATTAGCGCTACCGCTTATTCACGACCAAGCCTTTTTAAGTACCTTTGTATTTATTGGTGGGCTTAGCGCTGCAACCGCCATGATAGTAGTTGCTACACTTACGCTTAGCACCATGATCTCAAACGATGTTGTTTTACCGCTTTTGCTACGTCGTAAATTTAAACGTAATTTAATTACCAGCAGCTACAAGTCGCAAATTTTATTAGTTAGGCGTTTTACCATAGCAGGCATATTAATATTGGCTTATTTTTACCAGCAATGGTTTGGCCACGGAAGTGCATTAGCCAGCATGGGGCTGGTAGCATTTTCGTTAGTAACGCAGTTATTACCTGCCATTGTGGGCGGCTTATATTGGCGAAAAGGCCATGCTTATGGCGTTTACGCTGGGCTATTAGCCGGCTTTATTTGCTGGATACTGTTTTTAATGATGCCAATTTTAGACGCTGGCAGTTCGCTTAACAGCGAGCTACAACAAACGCTAATAACACGCGGTACATTAATCGCTTTATTTGCCAATATTGGCTGTTACATTAGCTTTTCACTAGGGGCCGAAGAGCGCCTAATTGATAAAATACAAGCTGCAGCGTTTGTTAACCCTAAAGATCAGGCTATTTTATCGCGCCGCTTAAACAAAAACGTTAAAGCCACGGTTTACGACTTTAAAATACTACTGCAAACCTTTTTAGGTATTCAGCGCAGCCAACAAGTTCTGGCGCACTTTTCATTATCAAACCAACTAAGCGATAACAACGCCCACCCTGAGCCTGAGTTTATAGCCTATTGTGAACGCGCATTAACTGGCGTTTTAGGCGCATCATCGGCGCAAGCACTTATTCATACGGTGTCATCGGGTAAGCGCATGGCATTTGAAGAAGTGGTTAACTTTTTTGACGAAACCACCCAAGCACTGCAATTTAACCAAAATTTACTTTATACCTCGCTCGAAAACTTAAGCCATGGTATTTCGGTGGTCGATAAAGACTTAAAACTCGTGGCTTGGAATAAGCGCTACAGCCAAATGTTTGGCTACCCCGATGGCTTTTTAGAAGTAGGCCAACCCATTGAAGATATAATTAGATACAACGCGGTACGTGGTGAATGTGGCCCAGGTGAAATAGAACGCCAAGTAGAAAAACGCGTACAGCATTTAAAAAATGGCAGCTCGCATCACTTTATTCGCCATCGCCGTAATGGCCAAGTATACGAGATGATTGGTAACCCCCTGCCCGACGGCGGTTTTGTTACTAGTTTTTCGGATATTACTACGCACATAAGCACGCAAAATGCGCTTGAAGAGATCAATATGGATCTTGAAAACCGCATAGAAGCGCGCACCCAAGAAGTGCAAACTATTAATAAAGACTTACAAGCGCAAATAGACAGCCGTGTAAAAACAGAGCAAGCGCTTACCCTTGCCAAACGTGAGGCTGAACAAGCAAATGACAGTAAAACTCGTTTTTTAGCACTGGCCAGCCACGACATATTGCAGCCACTTAATGCGGCGCGTTTATACCTTGCTGCGATTGATGAACAACAGCTCGATACCACTAATCAAAATAGCTTTAATAAGCTTGGTCACAGCTTAGATTCTACCGTACATTTAATGTCGGCACTGCTTGAAATAGCCAAACTTGAACAAGGCGCTATGACCCCAACACCAAGGCATTTTTGTATAAACGATATACTTATGCCGCTGCAAAGTGAGTACGCTATTTTATCAAGCGACAAAGGCTTAAAATTAACCGTGCGCTCAAACGCGCAAATAGTACATAGCGATATAACTTACTTACGCCGAATTATTCAAAACTTGGTGTCTAATGCGGTTAAATACACAGAAACAGGACGTGTATTAATTGCATGTAGAAACCGTAAGCATAATTTACGCATAGAAGTATGGGACACAGGCCCTGGCATTAGCGAAATAGAACAAGCTAAAATTTTTAACGACTTTTACCGCATAGAAGCCGGCGATAACAAAGGCGTAGGTTTGGGGTTAGGCGTGGTTAAACGTATGGCCGACCTACTTAGCTTAGAGCTAGATGTACACTCTGAACCCGGCAAAGGTAGCCGTTTTAGTATTGAAGTCCCTTATGGTGATACGCAGTTTGTACAGCAAAAACCTACTGCTAGCGGCCTAGTAGAAAACCGCGCTGCTATAAATATTGTGGCCGTAGATGACGACCCAGAAAATCTAGCCGCCATGGCAAGCTTGCTTAAAAAATGGCAAGCCAATTACACCTTATTTGACGATGTAGATAAAGTGCTTGAGCACGCCAAACAGCACACGGCTCCCGATGTAATTTTAATGGATTATCAACTAGGTAATGAGTGCGATGGCATATCTTTGATAAAAACACTTCGCAAAACATGGCAAAGCGAAGTCCCTGCTATACTTATTACTGCTGTGCGCGACACAGAACTTAAACAAGAAACCAAAGCAGCTAATATTCATTATTTAAGTAAGCCTATTAAACCAGGAAAGTTAAAAGCGTTGCTTAATCACAGTACTTAGCTTTAGTTAAAAAGAGTAAAACAAAAGCCCTGCAAGTTGCTGGGCTTTTGTTTATAACTTATTGCTACTATTAAGCTTGGTTTGCGCGGCTTCTGAGCTTTTGAAATAACCAGCTCAGCCCCACTAACGAAAGCCCTAAACCAATAAACGAGAGCGCCTTTAACAGCCCTGTTAAATTTGCCATATCAATTAAAAACACTTTAACAATAACAGCCGCGAGTAACCCTAAACCTATTTTTTGAATGAGTAATTTGTTTTTAAGGTGCCCTAATATAACGGTACCTGCGCCAAGGGTTAGCCAAATAACAGAGTAGCTATATAGCTCTGCATTACTTGCCCCTTTTGATAGGTAAATATAAGGCCCTTGCCAGTATTGGCGAATAAAACTGTTAATAGCGATTAAGCCAAGTATGCCAGCGGCTGCAAGTATAAATGGCGCTACCTTAGCGTTAATAGGTTTAATAAGCGTATATAGCCAAAACGTTAAGAGCGCAGGTACTAACCATAGTAAAAACAGCCAGTTAAATACGGGGAGTTCACCAATATAAATAGAGGTGAGTAACGGATTGTCATCAAGTAATGTTTTAAATGCAATAAGCCCTGCACCGCTGGCTAATACACAGCCCGCAATTTGATAAAGCCTAGCTAAGCTGCCTGCAATACGTGCACGATGTAAGTAAACGCAGCCCAGCGCAAGCCAATTACAGGTAAGTAAGGCTTGTTCGTAAAAGCTCAATGAGTCAAATTGTGGGTAATGCCCTACAAGCTGATAACTGGTTTCGGTGGTAATAAATAGCGCAAAACAATGAAGCGCAGCCCCTTCTAACCAAATTTTTAATTGCGAGGTATTAAAGCATTTAGCGGCAGCAAAAAATAATGCAGTACACAGCGGATAAACAATAATACTCCAATGCAGGTTAAATAAAGTAAGCGCATCGTAACTTGGCGTCCATGGTGCAAGCGTTAAGCGCAGCAATAAAGCCGCCACTAACGCTTTAATTGGCCAATGCGGCATAGGTACTTGATGACGATGAATTAAAACGCTAACAAGTAAAACTTGTACGGCAAGGGCAATTGTTAAGCCGCTGTCGCTTAGTAGCATAGTTATAGCAAGTGTAATATTGGCATTTGCGCCTACCCAATAGGTAAAACGCTGAAAAAGTGTCGTGCCACTCATTGCACATTTAATTAAAATAGCACTACTTACAAGTAGTATCACAGCCCATAATGGGTATGCCGTAGCCAAAGCATGATTTGGAATAATGGCGTACAAAGTGGCAATCATTGCAAATACACTAAATGCAGCACTCACATGAAAAGCTAAGCGTTTAGGCGCCCACTTAATACCAAAATAAAGCCCAAATGCGCTCAGTACTAAACCTAAAAATAATCCGCTGCCATATTGGTAGTTAAATATAAAAAGCGGATCTGAAAAGTCAGAATAATAATTAGGGGTGCTGATAAGCACTAGTACGGCAATTATCAACGCAAAGCCTTGCCATAAATCCCAACGACTATTTTTAAGAACTAAAAATAGTAATGTAGCCATGCTTAATGCACTAATTATTTGCCATTGTTGGTCATAACTACTAAAAAGCATAGCGAGTAATAAAGGGGTTACAAATGCCAGCATTAATGGGTGTGCGGGTATTACATTTATTAAGCGTTTTAAACTGTGCGGGCGAAGCTCAACAACCCTTAATGTTACTCCTAAGCAAGGCATAGCAATTAGGCCAATAATACTTAGTAAGCCATACGCCCCCATAAGCCAAATGGTGCTTTGTTCAACCAACGTAAAGCCAACTAAATACCAGCCTAAATGCCCTGCCCACAATAAATACCACAGCCAAGCGCGTTGCACTTTTTGCGCTACAAGTGCAGCCGACAAACTTATAAACCCAATATACATATAAAGCGCAAACAAGTTATTGCTACCTGTATTAACCAACACAGGCACACAATACGCTCCTATAATACCCAACACGGCTAATACAGGGCCAAGCACTAATGCCATGGCACTGGCGCTAATAGCAATAATGCCCAGTGCTATAAATGCGGTTAGCGGGCTTATCATGTTATAGCTGTTATACGCTAATAAGGTCAGTGCAAAACAAGTGCTAAAGCCACCACTTGCAAGAGCGGCCGGTATATAATTATTAAACCCTTCAAATATTATTTTTTTATAGTGCAAATACCCAGCACCAGCAATTAAACCAACACCAAATAAGCCTCCTAAACTTAACCGCATAGCATGCGATAACAACCCGGCCTCTAAGCTATATTTAGCTAAAAATATACCGCCAAATGCCAGTGCTATTGCACCTATCCAGGTCATCCAGTTTTGCTCAAAGCCACTGCGTAGTTTTTCAAAAAATGAACTAATAAAAGCAGGTTTAGCTTTCGCTTTAGTCGCTAATATATTTGCACTAGTGGTTGATGCTAAAGGCTCTACACTTGGCAAACTTGGGGTGGGTATATGCACGTCTTGATGGGAGGGTTTACTATATGCTTGCTCGCCTGCCTGCTGATAGGTGCTTTGTGCATTAGCGCTTTGATTTTTTAGGTTTGGCTTTAACGCTGTTTGCTCTAGGCTGAGCACCTTTGCTTTTAATTGCACTATTTCTTGTTTTAAATTACTCAATTGCGCAACCGCTATAATACCGCAAATTGCACCAGCCATAATAACCAGTGCAAATAAACCCACTATCCCTAAAAACTCGTCCATGGCACGCTCTTTTTATTTATTATGGGTTGAGTGTACCTAAACTTTTTAAATTATATAAATTTTTGTATAAAAAAAGCCCTAAACACGAATGCTCAGGGCTTTTACTTTCTAGAACTTATTACCGGTTAATTATTCTACGCTGTCTGTAATTGTGCGGGTTACACTCATTTTAAAGCCTGAGCTTGTTGTTTCATCATGCTCTAAAATTAAGATGTAGTTACCTTCTTCAGTAAAGTCGATGTCGCTTTGTTGAATTAACACTATTTGTTGGCCGTTATCTTCATATACGGCATACACAGTGTAAGCTTCGTCATCTACGTCAATTTCTTCTTGGTCGTATCTATCTAGGCCATCAATCACATTGGTTGCATCATCAACCGTTTCACCATTAAGTGTAAAGTACACATCAACTTCACTTACTGTTTGGCCTGCGTAGCTTTCGATTAAGTTAACTACCGAAATAGTATGGCTGTAACTGCTTGGTGTTAGGTTTTCTTCTACGCTCATCATGCGTAAGCCATTGTCGATATCGTTGTAAAATACACCCACTGCGCTTTGTTCGCGCTCAAGGGTCATTAAAAAGTTATCGGCAAGCTTAGTGCCTTCTTCGTCGTACATAGCTACGCTGTAACTATTTGGTGAAAGCTCTATATAATCGGTGTAGGTGTCGCTTGCTACAGTATTGGTGTCGTTTACTGTGGTACCGCGAGTGGTGCTAAAGCTTACCGGCGAGTAGTCATCAACGGTATTTATAAAGCGCAACTGCCCAAGCGCTGATTGGTGCTTTAGCGCAGTAACGTAGTTATTGTCAGTGACTATATCAAGGGTGATGCCGTTTTCTTCTGTTGCATAGCTTGGGCGGATCATCGCTACGTAGCTTTCTTCATCGTAAAAGTATACCGACTCAGATTCGTACACTACATCTGTACTACCAGCTTCAGTAATAAAAATGGTGTAGTAACCCTCTTCAAGAGTTTGTAAATCAAGCTCACTTAAATACTGCGCCGATGAAAATAACTCTGCGCTTTCAAATACGCCATCATCTGTTGCTAGGTAAATATCGTAGCTGGTGTCTTCACCTGTAATATTATAAAAACCTAAATTAAACTCATCTGTATCGCTTGAAATAGGTACGCTAAGCTCTGTAAATGTTGGCTCATCAAAGTTACCGCTCATTACTATTAGCTCGGTTTTATCACCTTTGATTGATACTTCTTGCTCGCTAATAGTGATGTAGCTGTCGTTCGCGTCTAAGTATTCAAAACTTAAATCGTAAGTCCCCGTGCTGTAATTATGACGGGTAGTTACATCGGCAAAGTTGGTGCCTGAACGCTCAGTTTCATCTACAAATAAACGTGTGTATGGGCTGTTGTACGAGCCATTATATAATTGTACGTAGCCTGTATCACTTGAGCCGTCGCTGCCGCCACAACCAACTAAAATAGACATTAAACTTAGAGGTAAAGCAGCTTTCAACAGAGAGTTGGTCATTAAAGTTTCCTTATTATTAAAATCACTATTATGACTACTTTGCTGCATTTTAATTTCATAGTTTACAAAGTATTACCCTCGCTGACAGTTCTTTACGAAATCGTTAAAAAGTGTTTAAAATGTGCAAATAATAAGGATATATAATACTGTAAAAAATTGAGGTATTAGGGGGCTAACCTGAGTTGGTTTCGACCTGAGTCTTTGGCTAAATATAGCGCTTGGTCTGCACGTTTCATTACAGTATCAAAGTGCTCATGCTTGTTGAGTCTTTTAGCAATACCAATACTAACCGTTAAAAACCTATCGTCTTTAACATTAATAGTTCTTACCTTTTCAAGAATTTGTTCACTAACGTCAACAACATTTTCAAACTGGCTAGATGGAAAATATCCCGCAAACTCCTCACCACCAATTCGTGCAAACATATTTTCATTTTCAAATAACGCATTTACTTTTTTAGCAAACACTTTGAGAACTCTATCTCCCATATCGTGACCAAATTCGTCGTTGATAGATTTAAAATGGTCAATATCAATAACAATTAATGTGTATTGCTTATCGTGCGACCTATCAACGTATTCATAAAAGCAGCGTCTGTTGTAAACTTTTGTGAGATCATCAATTATAAATTCTTGGGCTAAGCGCTTGTGCATTTTTTGCATAAACGTCATCGTTTTGAATAACCCGTAAGCGGTAATAACCATGCCTGATGATCTACATAAATCCTCTATGTACATACTCACCCAAAGAGGCTGAATTACAACCTCATCCAACACATCGGCCGTTGCCCCTACTATCCACAACATCAAACCAATACTAACGTAAACAAATGCTTTTCTTGCGAGTAAAGAACATTGAACAACAAAAAATATACTCATAATTACAACTAAACTAATTAAGTCAGTTGCTAACCCGTAAAGGTTTGCGCCTAAATTTAGAAAGGCTAGGCTATTTAAGGAAATGATTGAAAAAATTGTAATATAAGAAAGAGTAGCCGCTATTAAAAACTTGTTTAATTTAGTGATATGCATAAAGCGGCTAAGTTTGAGGCTTACTGACTCAGATTTAATCATGAAGTTTAATAAAATTAATTAAGCAATACTTAAACTTATATCACATAGTATTATTTTGCTATTAAATTAAAGTACTAATTCCCCAAGCAGCTAAAACTAATATTGTTAAGCCAATCATAGCTTTAGTTTTATGTTTGCTAATAATACGCTCAGCCTGATTACCGGCGTAATACACCACAATTGCTAGCCCAAAGTAGCGAATAGAACGCGCAATACCTGACGCTAATAAAAACAAACCTATTGAGTACTTAGTAGCCCCAGCGGCCAGCATCGCTATTTGAAACGGTATGGGCACAATGCCAAGGGTCATAACAAACCAAAAACCTTGGCTTTTCATTTGTTGCTTAACGTTTTCAAATTGCTCAGGGCTCGAAAACGTATTAATAACCCAATCGCCTACAGCGTCAAATAAGTAGTAGCCAAGTGCATAACCAAATAAAGCACCAATAATACAGCCCACAGTGGCCATAAGGGCTATTAACCAAAGCTTTTCACGGCGAGCCTGCATCAGCGGCACAAGTACAGCCTCAAGCGGAATAGGCACTATGGTAGATTCTAAAAACGACGCCACAGTAATTCCACTGAGCATGTGTTTAGAGTCAATAAAATTACGTGTTTTTTCTTTTAGCTTTTTTTGAATAGCCATATAAATCCCTTTTTGCTTGTGATGATAAGCCGTTGCTCAATGGGCTAATTCTTACATATTTACGTTAATACACGCTGAAACAGTTAAAGATTTAACAGCTACAAAACCGTTAACAAATTAGCAATAATTATAAGGATATTTTATTATGTGCCAATGCAGTTAAATACCTACCAAAGCAGTTAAAAATTTATGCAAAGTGCGCGTTTTATTCCCTTTCGAAAACAAGATATTATTGATATGTGTAGTGATGAGTTAAATAACAGCTCTGAGCAAACGTCGTTTAAACAATTTTGTGATTTATTAGCAAGCCTTATCCATTACGATTACCACGCAACACTTGAGTCGCTTAAAAATAACTACGCCCCCTTTGATCCTAATAGCGATACACGATCATTAGCGCCGGTTTCAAATGATCAAAAAGCGCAGTGCCAACGTGATTTTGCGCGCGATTTTGCTAATGTTTTAAACGCCGCTAACTTTGAAGTAATAACTAATCAAGATTTACAAGATGCACTAAGCGAAGAATCCCTTTTTAAAGTGCGCCTTGAGGTGGAGTTTGACGACTTTGAAGAAGTGGTTTTTTATCGCCGTGGCGAGTCGCAGCTCATTGAAACCATAACCAGTTTTTGGGGGCTTCGTAAAAAGCCACTGCACTTTACTAATTACGACCGCGTTGCGGTGTTTATTCGTTTTAAAGACAAAGCCCACTTTGACGCTAAAAATAAAACGCCTTTAGGGTTTGAGCCAAGCTCAACCATAGTTAAGCTGTTTCAAAATGTACCTAAAGCCGACCTTGAAATGCTATTTCCTAATAGCGAAGTACGCATGCGCCCTATCGATAAAGTGATTATTGGCTCATCGGCTTTAATTGGCGGTGCCGTGGTTTTAATTACAAAGCTTGGCGCATCAATTTTATTATTATTTGCTTTGTTTGCTTTTTGGGGTGGCTTTAGAAGTGAAGCCGTAGAAATGACCCAACAACACTTTATTACCTTTGCTATTGGCATGGGAGTATTTGGCAGCTTTATTTTTAAAGAGTGGAGTAAATTTAAAAACCGTAAAATTAAATTTATGAAAGCCCTAAGCGATAACCTTTACTTTAAAAACCTTGATAACAACGCGGGTGTTTTTCATACCCTTATAGACGCAGCCGAAGAAGAAGACATAAAAGAAGCCCTACTGGCCTATACCTTTTTACTAAAATCTAAAAGTGGCCTAAGCGCACAAATGCTTGATGAGCAAATAGAGGCCTGGTTTAAAACAAAGTATAAATGCGAACTCGACTTTGAAATTAGCGATGCGCTTGAAAAGCTCACTCGGATGCGTTTAGTAACCTGCACTAACAATGTGTATAGCGCAATAAATTTAGATCATGCAAAAACTATTTTGGATGAGCGCTGGGATAACCTGTTTCAATATAATTAATCTGCAAAGTTTACCTAAAAACAAAAAAGCAGCTGTCATTACAGCTGCTTTTTACGTTACTTAACAAAGTGCAATTAGCTAAGCAGCTTGATGCCTAGTAAATTTTGCATGCACTAATTTATAAAGTGCAGGTAATATTAATAGCGTAAGCAGAGTTGATGAAATAATCCCGCCAACTACCACGGTTGCCAGTGGCCTTTGTAGCTCAGCGCCGGTGCCTGTATTTAGCGCCATAGGAATAAACCCTAAACTTGCCACTAAAGCCGTCATTAGTACTGGGCGCAGGCGCGAAAGCGCACCGGTTTGTATTGCATCTATTAAACTAAGCCCATCAGCTCTTAATTGCTTAATAAACGACAGCATAACCACACCATTTAAAACCGCTACACCACTTAGCGCGATAAACCCAACGCCTGCCGATATTGATAACGGCATATCGCGTAGCAGTAACGCAAGCACGCCACCACTAAGCGCAAGTGGCACGCCGCTAAATATAATTAACGAATCACGCAGCGAATTAAACGCGCTATAAAGCAGGCCAAATATAAGCAATAAAGTAACTGGCACCACCAGCGATAGCCGCTTACTTGCCGATTCTAGCTGTTCAAACGTGCCGCCATACTCAATCCAATAACCACTTGGTAAATTAAGCTCTGAATTTAAAGCAGTTTGCGCATCGCTTACAAAGCTTGCTAAATCGCGCCCCTCTACGTTTGCAGTTACTACAACATTACGCTTACCGCTTTCGCGGTTTATTTGATTAGGCCCTTTATCAATACTAATATTTGCCACTTCACCAAGCGGTACAAATGCAAGGTCGGGGTTAGCACTTTTTGGTACAGCAACAGGTAAACGCGCAAGCTGTGTTATATCGCTCGACCAACGCTCATCTAAACGCACTAATAACGAAAAGCGTTTATCGCCTTCATAAATAAGCCCGGTTTGCACACCGCCTACCGCAGCGCTTACACTTTGCTGTATATCGGTTACTGTTAAACCTAACAGCGCCATGTGGTCACGAAGCGGCGTAACCGAAAGCGTAGGCAGGCCTTCCATTTGCTCAAGGCGTACATCGGTTGCGCCAGTAATGCTTTGCACCAAGGCTGTGGCTTTTTCGCCATACTGTTTTAATGTTGATAAATCATCACCATAAATACGCACGGCAACATCGGCCCGCACGCCTGCTATTAACTCGTTAAAGCGCATTTCTATTGGTTGGGTAAACTCATAGTTATTACCGGGCACTTCATTTACCAAATGGCGAATTTGCTTAACCAGTTCTTCTTTGCTTAAAGCGGGGTTAGGCCATTGCTCGCGCGGTTTTAACATTAAAAAGGTGTCGGCAACGTTAGGTGGCATAGGATCGTTTGCTACATCGGGCGTACCAATTTTTGAAAATACATTAGCCACCTCAGGCTTAGCTAAAATGGCTTGCTCTAGCTCTTTTTGCATTTTTACCGATTGTTCAATACCGGTGCCGGTAATGCGCAGCGCATGCATGGCTATATCGCCCTCATCAAGCTGCGGTAAAAACTCAGCGCCCATATTTTTAACTTTAAAGCCAAGCGCAATTACAAGCACAGCCGCAATACTAACCATAACCCACGGTAGTTTTAGCGATAACCCAAGTAGCGGCTTATAACCTTTTTTAATACCGCGGATAACCGCATTTTCGCTCTCGCTTACTTTTCCTCGCACACATACCGCAATAGCAGCAGGTACAAAGGTAACGGCAAAAATAAGTGCTCCTACTAATGCAGCAACAACGGTAAATGCCATTGGCTGAAACATTTTCCCTTCAACACCACTTAGTGCAAACAGCGGTAAATACACCAGCATAATAATTAAAATGCCAAATACCGCTGGGCTAAATACTTCTTTAGTAGCGGCGGTTACCACATTTAAACGCTCATTTAATGTAAGCAACCTGCCATGTTTGTGCTGCGCAAGGCCAAGTTGCCTTAAACAGTTTTCAACTACTATTACTGCGCCATCAACAATTAAACCAAAATCGATTGCGCCTAGGCTCATTAAGTTACCCGACACTCTATTACCTACCATACCGGTAATGGCAAATAACATACTAAGCGGAATAACCATGGCCGTAATAAGCGCACCGGTTACATTACCTAATAACAGCAGCAAAATAACAATCACTAGCACCGCACCTTCAAACAGGTTGGTTTTTACAGTGTCTATGGTTTTATCAACAAGGGTTGTGCGGTCATAAACTGCTTCTACCACAACACCTTCAGGCAAGCTAAGTTGCACGTCTTTGAGTTTATCAGCCATGGCTTTTGCCACTACGCGGCTGTTTTCGCCAATGAGCATCATGGCGGTGCCAAGCACGGTTTCTTTACCGTTATAAGTAGCAGCGCCGGTTCTGAGCTCTTTACCTAGGCGCACATTTGCTACATCTTTAATACGTACTGGTGCATCATCGCGCTTAGCAACAACCGTGTTAGCTATGTCATCAATGGTTTTTAATTGCCCTGGTGAGCGCACTAAGTATTGCCCGTCAAAACGCTCTATAAACCCTGCACCTTGGTTACTATTATTTAATTTAAGTGCCGTAATTACATCACTTAGTGTGAGCTTATAAGCCAGTAGTTTTTCAGGCATGGGCGCTACTTGGTATTGGCGCTCAAACCCTCCTTGGCTGTTTATTTCGGTAACCCCTTTTACTTTTAATAGCTGCGGACGAATAACCCAATCTTGCAAAGTACGTAAATCTTCTGCGTTATATGGCGTGCCATCATCTTTTAATGCACCGTTATTTGCATGCACAGAGTAAGTAAAAATCTCCCCTAGCCCGCTGGCAATTGGCCCTAAGTTTGGTTCAATATTGGTTGGTAAATCTGATCTAATACTTTGAATGCGCTCTGATATTTGCTGGCGCGCCCAGTAAATATCGGTGCCTTCGTTAAAAATAACGGTTACTTGCGAAAGCCCATAACGCGAAATTGAGCGGGTGTAATCAAGCTTAGGTATACCCGCCATTGCGGTTTCAATTAAATACGTAATGCGCTGCTCGGCTTCAAGCGGGGTAAAGCCCGGCGCTTTGGTATTTATTTGCACTTGCACATTAGTTATATCGGGTACGGCATCAACGGCCAAATTTTGAGTGTTGTATACACCAAACCCAGCAAATAAAAGTGTGAGCGCAAGCACCATCATGCGGCGCTTAACCGCAAACGAAACTATCCAGTTAATCATGCTGCCTCCTAGTGAGAGTGACTTGCGCCGCTTTTTAAAATATCGGCTTTAATTACATAACTGTTTTGCGTTACGTACTCACTGTTTGGCGAAAGCCCCTGAAGTACCTCTACCCACTCGCTGTTTTTAGCACCAAGTTTTACAGGGCGTACTTCAAACACATTGCCACTTTTTATAAACACGCTAGGCTTGCCGTTAAATTCTTGAATAGCAATCGCTTTGACGCGTACAGCCGCATCTACTTTTGCCGTACTAATGTCACTATTAACATGCATACCTGGTCGCCAATGGCCATCAGGGTTTTTAAGCTCGATTCGCGCACGTGCAATGTGCCCGCCACTCATCATTGGGGCTATGTAAAACACCTCACCTTGCGCATTTAAATGATGATGTAAGTCGTACACTGTAGCGCTTTGCCCTATGGCAAGCTTTTCAATGTTATCGGGAAAGGCCGACAGTTCAACCCATACGGTTTCAAGGTTTACTATTTGCATTAAAGCGCTACTGGCAAGCTCGCCGCGCTTTAAATATTGCTCACTAATAACGCCTGTAATTGGGCTTTTTATGGTGTAATTTTGTAAGGTTTCGCGGTTAGTTACGCTGGCAAGTTTGTCGCCTTTTTTAACGTTTTGGCCAATGCTTACAAAAATATCGTTAACTAAGCCGGTATAAGGCGCCATTACTTCAACGGTGCCGTGCGCGGTGGGCGCTATAACACCAAATAAAGTATCGGTTAGCTCAACGCTGCCTGCTTTTGCAATGTCGGTTTTAATCCCTGCGCGCTCAATTGCTTTCTCGCTTAGCGTTGTACGCCCTTCTTCTTGCTCATAATGATAATTTATTTCGGTGCCTTTATAGCGTGCCATTACATCAAGCTTAAAAGAATGCGGCTCGTTTACGCTCACGGTACTTACTAAATAGTCATCTTCAGCTTTAAAGCGAATAAGCTGTGGTGCTTCGCTTAAACGCTGCACGTTTACGGTTACGTCTAACTGATTTATATCAACGGCTTTATTGTTATTAAACCCATATATTCGCAGTTCAGTATTACCGGCAAACTGGGTTAATTTAAGCTCTAAATCAAGGGCGTTATTGGTTAGTAAAAAGCCGCCGTGTGGGCCTTTTTGTGTGTGTTCATCTTCATGGCCTTCTTCGTGACCTTCTGCGTGATGATTAGCCGACGCCATAGCCGTGCTACTTAAAAATGGGAGTGTAAATAATTGCGTAATTAATAATGCGATAAGAGTTTTATTCATGATTGATGAGTCTCGATTAAAGGTTGGCCGGTTAAACGCTCAAGGGTAAGTAGCACTTGGTATAGCTCGCTATGGGTGTTGATAAGTGCGCGTTTAGAATCAAATAAAGCTTGCTGTGCGTCTAGTAATTGCAATACCGATATTTGCCCTTGTTGATAGCTTTTTAAACTTTGTTTTATAAGCATTTGCGCTTGTGGAATAATGCGCTGTGTTAAAAGTTGTGCCTGCGTGGTTTTACCTTGGTAATACGCATGGAGCGTGCGTATTTGCTTGCGTAACTGAATACGTAATTGCCCTTGCTGCTCATTAAGTAGCGTAAGTTGATGCTGCGCCGCCTCAATATTACCGCCATTAGCATTACTTAATTGCAGCGGCATTGAAAACGAAAACACAAATGAGCTGGCATCAGTTTGCTGGTTATATCGCACGCCACCACCCAAGGTTAAATCGCTTTGACCACTTGAGCGTTGCAGGGCTAAATTAGCCGTTTGTTGCATATATTGCTGCTGTAAAAGTGCAAACTCTGGCGCTGTATTTACCGCATCAAGTAACGCGGCTTCGCTTTTAATAGCAGCTATTTGTGATAAATCGCCCGCATAGTAATCACTCACTTGCACCTCTTGCCAAAGCTCATTGAGTGCTAAGCGAGAGCGCTCAAATTCACTTTGTAGCATGGCCGTATTTAAATCTACTTGGCTTAATGCATAACGCATGCGGGTTACATCGGCACTTGAGACCGCACCCGCTTCAGCGCGTTTTTCAATTGCGTTAAGTGCCTGCTTAACAGTGCTTTTACGGTCACTATTTAACGCAATTAACGCCTGAAACTTTAGTACTTGGTAATAACGTTCAGCGGTGGTTGCTAAAAGTGCCAACCGGGTATTTTTATACTCAATTGTTTGCGCTTTTATATTGGCAGTGGCGTAATTAATACGGTTTTGACGTTTATCACCCAACTCTATTAATTGGCTTAAAGCCAGCGTGTACTGCGCCCCCGAAAACGCATGAGAGCTGTGAGTTCCTAAAAAGTTTTCAGCTTCAAAACTCAACTCAGGGTTAGGTGAAAGCATGGCTTGGCTTTTGAGCGCCGTTAATATTTTTTGATGATACGGGTAGCGCTTAAGCTGTAAGTTTTGCTGCTCGGTGTTTTTAAGCGCCTGCTTTAGCGTTAATACATTTTGAGGCTCGCTTTTTGCCAAAGCGCTCAATGTTGGTAATGCACACAGTAGCGCCACCAGCATAAGTGGTTTTTTGTTCATATAGCATGTCCGTTTTAACAAACAGAGTTGGCTTAATCACTATGCCTGTTTTAAAACAAGCGCAATTAAGCAACCTAAATATGTACATAACTAGCCTAATAGCGCACAAGCGCAGACAGTTATTTACAACGTGTTTAAAATTAAAAACTAGCTATAAAAATTGGGTGGCGGAACATCTGGCGGATAATTTAAACCGCTATAGCAAGCAGGCTGCGTTGCTTGGCTTTGCTCGGGGCTTATAGGATGATTTAGCGAACTGTAATAACCACAGTGGCAATGCTGATGGGCATGAATTTCGGTAGGTGATTGCGCGTCTTCATCGTTTGTATCGGCTAAAGAATGAATGTGCGAGGCATGATCAACTTCTTCTTGTAAATGATACGCAGCAGCATCACAGCTAATAAAGCTGTGTACAAGCACAAGGAGTATCACGACTAAAAAGTAGTTTGAGCGCATCCATTACCTAATAAAATTTAAAGTGGGTTCCTATTTTACATAGTAGGAACAGCGGCATATTAAACCTGCAATGCACCTTGAGGTCAATAAACAACGCGCAAAACCGTTGATAAAAATTTACTGGTCTTCGTCTACACAACATTCGTTTTGTAAAAAACCAATTACATCGTCTAAGCGTTGGTACATGGCTACACAATAAAGTGTGCGCCCTTCGCGCCTTTGGCTAATTAGCCCAGCGTTAACTAAGCCCGATATATGGTGCGAAAGTGTAGAGCCTGCCATGCTTAGCTCTTCTTGTATATTACCTACACTAATGCCAGCGCGCCCTGCTTTTACTACACGCTTATATATAGTTAAACGCGTAGGGTGACCCAATTCTTTTAATGCTTTTGCAACGTCGGTAATTTCCATTACAACCTCGTAATTTCTAAATTATTAGAAATAATAACAATTTGAATTGTTAAATACAGCTTTATTAGCAAGTTACCTTAAAAGTTAAAAAATAAAGCATTTAAAAACAACGCCATAAACTTTATTTCCACATATCTAGAAATGAAGTATTGACGACATTCTGGCTCGCCAATATACTTCCATAAAATTCGAAATATAGTTTATTCAATATAAGCTATACCTTGTGTACTTTGGAGTGCGTTATGAGTAATGAAATGCTAGCAATGGCAAAAGAGGCGTTAGGCATGTTTGCCTTTTTAGCTACAGAGTTAACTATTTTATTTATTGTTATTAGTTATTTAGTGGGTGTTTTGCAGCTATTTATAACACCTGAAAAAATTCAATCCATTTTAAGTTCAAAAAACGGTAAGGGCTACGTTATTGCTGCTTTATTGGGAGCTATAACCCCCTTTTGTTCGTGCTCAACTATTCCGTTTTTAAAAGGATTATTAAGAGCGCGAGCGGGCTTTGGCCCTATGATGGTATTTTTATTTGGCAGCCCGCTACTTAACCCGGTGATCATTGGGTTGTTTGTAATTACCTTTGGCTGGCAGGTTGCTTTATTTTACTTTTTAGTGGCTATGGTGGTGTCGGTTGTAGCAGGCTATACCCTTGAAAAGTTAGGCTTTGAAAGGTATGTAAAACCAGAAGCTTACAGCACAGAATCTACTAGTAGCTGCGCAAAACCAAGCTGTAGTGAGCCTAAAGAAGTTGAACCAAGCTGTGCAACCACACGCTGCGGCGAACCTAAAGCAATAGAGCCTAAAAAAGCGCAGCCTAATCGCTGGGTAAAAGTGTGGCACGCCACCTTTAAAGACTTTAAACAGGTGTTTCCGTACTTAATGCTAGGGGTAGCAATAGGCTCGTTTATTTATGGCTTTATTCCTACCGAGCTAATTGCTAAATATGCGGGCGATGGTATGTGGTATGCCATTCCTATTGCAGCCATTATTGGTATTCCACTTTATATTAGAGCCGAAGCCGTTATTCCGCTAAGTGCCGCATTGGTTAAAAAAGGCATGGCGCTTGGCTCGGTAATGGCATTAATAATTGGCAGCGCGGGCGCAAGCTTAACAGAAGTTATTTTGCTTAAATCAATTTTTAAAAACCAAATGATAGCCGCCTTTTTGTTTGTCATTATTACAATGGCTATTGGTGCAGGCTTTTTATACCAAGCTATTTTTTAAACGCTCATTTTTCTAAACTCAGTGGGTGACACGCCCACTGATTTTTTAAACCGTTTTGAAAAATTAAATATATTAGGGTACCCCACGTAAGCGGCAATATGGGCGACTGGCCACCGGGTATTTAAAAGCAAGTTTTTAGCCCGTTTAATTCGTAAGTAAATAAGCTGCTGCATAGGGCTTTTACCAAATTGTGCCTGGCATAACCTGTGTAAATGCGGTGCTGAGTAATGTACTTGTTCGCACATAGCCTCTATTGTCCAATCAAATTGCAGGCGCTCTTCTACCTCTAAAAATAAGCTGGTTAATCTATTTTGCCCGCCTATTTGTGGCTCGCTTTGAAGCGTTGTATTTAAGTAATGACTTAAAATAGGCATAACGCCTTCGCGCAAAGTAGCGTTACTTTCACTATATAAAAGCTCCATCGCTAAATGTAATGGCGCTAGCTGCTGATTAGTTAATACTTTAGCGTGCGCTAAATTTAAATGTTGCCAACGCTTGGTGTTTGCAAGGTTTAGCCAAATTACATCCCACTTTTCGCTTGCTATTTCAACCTCAAAACTTTGCCGTGCTGGCAATATAGCGAAGCTATTTTCGACTAGTGGATATTGGTTATTATCGGTTTTAAGCGTGCCCTGACCACCCAAAGTATAAAACAGAGTGTGTTCAAGCGGGTTAGTACGCGCAACACAATAATCACCCAATAAATTTGAGCAACCTGCCAGCTCTATTTCAAGGCTTGGCATTTGCGAAAGCGTGTTTAAATCAATAAACCGCTCTGTACACTCTGGGCCAATATCGAGTACATCTTTAATCGTGTTACGCATAATTTAAAATGATATTTTTGGACAAATAAAAGAGAGCTTTAAGCATAACCTCAACGCATTATTTTAGCTATATTTAAGCCACTATAATTGCCACACATGCAATAGGACACTAATGAACTCACTACAGCACATAATTAACCGCCGCGATTGGGAAAACCCAATTTCGGTGCAAGTTAATCAAGTAAAAGCGCACAGCCCACTTAATGGTTTTAAAAGCGTTGACCATGCCCGTACAAACACGCAATCACAAAAACAAAGTTTAAACGGCCAATGGGATTTTAAATTATTTGATAAACCCGAAGCGGTTGATGAGTCATTACTAAGTGAAACACTCGCCACCGACTGGCACAGTATTCCAGTGCCTTCTAACTGGCAATTACACGGCTTTGATAAACCTATTTATTGTAATGTTAAATACCCCTTTGTAGTAAACCCGCCATTTGTACCAAGCGATAACCCAACAGGTTGCTACCGTACTGAGTTTACTATTTCGGCGGATCAATTAGCTCAGCGAAACCATATTATTTTTGAAGGCGTAAACTCGGCGTTTCACCTTTGGTGTAACGGTCAATGGGTGGGCTACTCGCAGGATAGCCGCTTACCAAGCGAATTTGATTTAAGCGAACTGTTAGTGGCTGGCATCAACCGCATTGCGGTTATGGTTATTCGCTGGAGCGATGGCAGCTACCTTGAAGATCAAGACATGTGGTGGCTAAGCGGTATATTCCGCGATGTTAATTTACTTACTAAACCGCAACATCAAATACGCGATGTATTTATAACCCCAGATTTAGACGCCTGCTACCGCGATGCGACTTTGCATATAAAAACCGCAATAGATGCGCCAAATAACTACCAAGTAGCAGTACAGGTTTTTGATGGTGAACAAGCACTGTGTGAGCCACAAATACAAAGCACTAACAATAAACGCGTTGACGAAAAAGGCGGTTGGAGCGATGTCGTATTTCAAACAATTGATATACAAAGCCCTAAAAAATGGACAGCTGAAACCCCAACCTTATATCGCTGTGTTGTAAGCCTGTTAGATGAGCAAGGCAACACCGCAGATGCAGAAGCCTACAACATTGGCTTTAGAAAAGTAGAAATGCTTAACGGGCAGCTTTGTTTAAACGGCAAACCGCTACTAATTCGTGGTGTTAACCGCCACGAACATCACCCTGAAAACGGCCACACAGTAAGCACCGCCGACATGATTGAAGATATTAAGCTGATGAAGCAAAATAACTTTAATGCTGTACGTACTGCTCACTACCCAAACCACCCACGTTTTTACGAGCTGTGTGACGAGCTAGGTTTATACGTAGTAGACGAAGCCAATATAGAAACCCACGGTATGTTTCCTATGGGTAGGCTTGCAAGCGATCCGCAGTGGGCTGGTGCATTTATGTCGCGCTATACACAAATGGTTGAGCGCGATAAAAACCACGCCTCTATTATTATTTGGTCACTGGGTAACGAATGCGGGCACGGTGCCAACCACGATGCAATGTACGGTTGGTCAAAAAGCCTTGACCCTTCTCGCCCAGTGCAATACGAAGGTGGCGGCGCAAATACCACCGCAACCGACATTATTTGCCCTATGTATGCCCGTGTAGATACACATGTTGCTGATGACGCAGTACCTAAATACTCTATTAAAAAATGGCTAAGCCTACCGGGTGAAACTCGCCCACTCATTTTATGTGAGTACGCCCATGCAATGGGTAACAGCCTAGGTAGCTTTGACGATTACTGGCAAGCATTTAGAGAGTACCCGCGCTTACAAGGTGGCTTTATATGGGATTGGGTAGACCAAGGTTTATCTAAAACTGATGAAAACGGTAAGCATTACTGGGCTTACGGTGGTGATTTTGGTGATGAACTAAACGACCGCCAATTTTGTATAAACGGCTTATTATTTCCAGATCGTACGCCACACCCTAGCTTGTTTGAAGCTAAATACAGCCAACAGCATTTACAATTTACGCTGCGCGAGCAAACTCAAAACCACTATACCGTTGATGTATTTAGTGATTATGTATTTAGGGCAACCGATAACGAAAAACTAGTTTGGCAGTTAATAGAAAATGGCCAATGTGTAGAGCAAGGCGAGCAAATTATTAATATTGCTCCGCAAAGTACGCAAACGCTAACTGTTAATACAAAAACGGTGTTTAAAGCCGGTGCGCAATATCACCTTAATTTAGATGTAGTACTGATTAACGAGTGCAGCTTTGCAAGTGCCGAGCATGTATTAAACACCGAGCAATTTAAGCTTATAAATAGCCAAAGTTTAAGCGCTGATACATTTACGCCTGCTTTAGTAGCTGCTTCAGCACATGGCACACTAAATATTAGTGAAACTAACACACTGCTAAGTATTGAAGGCGATACCTTTAAACTTGTATTTAATAGCCAATCAGGCCTTATTGAGCAGTGGTTACACAATCAAACCCAAGTTATTAAAAGCCCATTAGTTGATAACTTTTACCGCGCCCCGCTTGATAACGACATAGGCGTAAGCGAAGTAGACAACTTAGACCCTAACGCATGGGAAGCGCGCTGGCTAAGAGCGGGTATTGGGCAGTGGCAGCGCACTTGTCGCTCGTTTGAAGTCGTGCAATCAAAGGTAGATATACGTATTACCTGTGTATTTAGTTATGAATTTAATGGCGCAGTACAAGCAAAAACAACATGGCTTTATACACTTAATAATAACGGTGAAATTAACTTAAATGTTGATGTGCAACTAAACGACATTTTGCCACCCATGCCACGCATAGGGTTAAGCACAGCGCTTAATAAACAAAGCGATACACAAGTAAACTGGCTTGGTTTAGGGCCATTTGAAAACTACCCTGATCGCAAAGCGGCTGCGCGTTTAGGTTATTACAGCGCGCAACATAATGAGCTACATACACCATATATATTCCCAACCGATAACGGCGTGCGTAGTGATTGCCAATTACTGAGTATTAATAATTTAACCGTAACCGGTGCGTTTTTATTTGCAGCCAGTGAATACTCTCAAAGCATGCTTACGCAAGCAAAGCACACCAATGAGCTAGTAGCTGATGATTGCTTACATGTCCATATTGATCATCAACATATGGGGGTTGGCGGCGATGATTCGTGGAGCCCAAGTACCCATAAAGAATATTTACTTGAGCAAACGCAGTACACCTACTCTTTAACTTTTTCGGCTAAGTAAAATAACGCTTAACCCATGCAAAAATAGCGGCTAAATTAGCCGCTATTTTTTAAGTTATACCAATCCACTTAATTAAGTAATCTATTTTGAGGATAGATAAACGTGTTGATAGCTAGGCAAAAAACTCGCTATTTAGTTGTTCTAAATGAGAATTTTTTAACGCAGGTAGCGACACGTTTAGCCCCTAAAAATGTTTATGTATTATTGCGGATTGGTATTGTAAACGTTATTTATCGGCTAGCTTTTTAGCAATAACACTATCAACCGAAAAGCTACCTGCACCTTGTACAGCAAGCGCTGCAGTTGCAACTAATAAAGTAAGTGCGTATTCGTAACCGTTGTTAGCCATAAATAAACCATTGTTAATATGTACACTAAATATTGCAATCAACATTGTAAACGCCGTAACTACGGCTGCTGGGCGTGTTAATAAACCAAGTGCTAATGCAATGCCGCCAAAAAATTCAGCGCTGCCTGCCATTAATGCTAACCAGTAACCTGGCTCTAAGCCAATACTTGCCATCCACTGCCCTGTACCTTCAAGGCCGTAACCGCCAAACCAAGCAAATAATTTTTGCGCGCCGTGCGCTGCTAAAATTAACCCGACTGGTACACGTAAAATAAGTGCTGCTGCGCCTGCTTTAGAGTTTAATATTTTCTGTAGTAGTGTCATGAGTTTTTATCCTGTGTAAATTTATAAGGTGTTAGTTTTGCTAACCGATGAACACAGTTTACTATCATCATTTTAAAACATTAATACCGATATTATTGGTTAATTATAAACGCGGTGTTTTTAATTTTAACTAAGTTACTGCTATTTTTGCCTAGCGTGTATAAATATTTAAGGCGCTATTTTTAATAGCGAAGTTTTAAGCATTATTAAGCAGTAAACTAATAGCTAAATAGTTCGGCTCTGCTAGTATAAAAAAAGTAGTAAAAATTGGATGCGCTTATGAGCTATAAAAGTAGTAGATTGATTCTCCCCCCATCTAAAAGTAAGGGATACCCCTTATATATTCTCATTACTTTGCTCGCATTATTTATTACTTTTGATTCTCATGCTGCCGATACATGTAAAATAAAGCACTTAAACACATCTACGCCTGCCTCTGCGCTTAAGGTAAATATCCCTTCTGAACTCACGGCTAAACGCGGTGTTAATCAATACCAAATAAGTTGCTCTGTTAAAAATGGTGGTGTACTAAGCTTTTTACGCCCAGGGCTTGATAGCTTTACTTGGCAGCAAAACAACACTGTAAAAACGCCATTAAAAGCGGGGCAAGTCGCCTACTTAATGGACGCAGGTACATTTACAGCCACAATAACATTAAAATCAAAGCTTAATTACACACCGCGATTTAAATGGCAGCCAACCCCCACTTATTTTAAAAAAGCGCAGCAAAACTCACTGATTATGGGCTCATTTTATGGGTTATGTATTACGCTTATTTTTTATGTATTAATAATGGGGCACAGACTTAACGAAAGTGTGTTTAAGCTCTACAGTATTTATATTTTTTGTATTGGCAGTTTTATTTTACTCCAAGAAGGGCAAGTGTATTTATTTGTGACGCAGCATGTGTCTGCCGTTATTTTTAACCTATACCTACTTAGTATTGGCTTAACCGTACTAAGTGCCACGTGGTTTATGCTCGCGTTACTAGAGACGAATAAACGCTGGCCTAAATTAACTATGTTTCTCAAAACATTGGCCTGTATTGTAATGCTATTTGCAGTACTAAAAATGCTAGTTAATAACCTAATATTTTGGACAATAGCAGGCCATGTAATGGCTTATTCTTCGCTATTTATTGTGGCTGTTATTTTTACTTTAGCAGCAATGCAAGCCTTAAAAGGTGTACGTGAAGCAACACTCGTATTTGTAGCACTTAGCTTTGTATTAGTAAGCATGATTTTTAGAGTATTGCTTATTAATCAAAGCCCATTTATGCAGCGTTATGGATTTGTGTTAGCGTTTGCGGTTGAATCATTTTTATTAGCAGTTGCGGTATCGAGGCGCATTAGCCGGATGCGAATAGCCCAAAAGCGCGCCGAAACCGAAGCAGATTACGACCACTTATGCGGCATATTAAACCGCAGAGGCTGGGCTAAAAAATCGGCTGAACTAATAAAGTTTCATGCAAAAAAAGGGGGCGTGTTGTGCCTTATGTACATAGACCTCGACGACTTTAAATTAATTAACGACAACTACGGCCATGCAACGGGCGACCAAGCACTTTGCAAAGTAGCGCATAATTTAAAAAGCAGCGTACGAAAACATGACGCAGTCGGTCGCTTAGGCGGCGATGAATTTGTAGTACTTGCGCACTTTTATACTAAAGCGCAAGTTAGCCCTAAAATACACCACCTTAAAACACATCTAAATCAACTCACTATTAACCATAATGACCAGGTAATTGCTGTAAAAGCCAGTGTTGGCAGTACCGTATTTAGCGAGCCACCTAATAATATTGACGAAATTTTAAAAGCAGGCGATACCGCCATGTACCATGAAAAGTTACAACGTAAAGTAAAACCACTCACTTTAGTTGATGGCTAATTATAAGTATTACTGCTTATTGCTATTAAACCGTAACCGGCTTGGCAAACTGTTTACGGTTTACATAGTGACTTGTGAGAATGGTAAATAAGGTTGAACATATTGCCGCTACTGCATATACCTGCCAAATATCAAAATAAAACTTAAGCGCGAGTGCAATTACAGAAAAAAATACGCAACCGCCTAACGAACCAATAATGCCACCATTAAGTACTTTATAAGCAGAGAACTTTTTATCGCTTGCGTGGGCAATACTGCCCATTACTGCCAATATTACCGGAAAGGTAGATAGTAACCCACTCCACATAGCGCCAATATTTGCCGATAAAAACGTAACTAAAACAATAAAGCTAGTAACCAATAGCATTTTTACAGGCAGCTCCCAGGCTGCTGTAAAAGGTTTAGCATCAGGTTCAAATTTTAACTTGCTTGATGCATGCGCTAAAACAGCTAAAACGCTAAGCGAAATAACACATGCTAGTGCAATATTAATTGGTAACAACAAGGTAAACGCACTAAAAACACACCACAATGTTAACGCCGCAAAGAGCGCTTTTAATACCCCATATTTTGCAAGCATAGCGGCATAGCAAAAACAAAATAGCCCTATGCCACTCATACCATACAAAGACGCCACCGCCGAATTACTAGCAAATAACTTACCCTGCTCAAACGCAATAAAATAAGAAATAGGGCCCGATGTAATAGGCAAGCCCGGAATAATCCCACTTACAAAACTGCCAAATCGTTTTTGGGCATAATTAATCAATAATAAAAGCAGAGGCGCAATGGTGAGTTTTAAAAGCAACATAATAATTATAAAGTATGAGATATATGCCTTAGTCTACGTTTTAAATTATGTGTTGTAGAGTGAATAAAAGTAACGCATACAATGCAATTATTTTCATCTATGGGTACAAGCAAAAACTTACTGGCTACAAAAAAGGCCACTTTAAAAGTGGCCTAATATTTAATAAATAAAACACGACTTACGCTTTTTTAAATAAAACCTCTGGGTTTACCATGGTTTTCATTTCAAGCACGTTACCGTTTGGATCTTCAATAAAAAAAGTTTCCTGTTCAAACTCATCACCTACAAAGCGGCGATACGGTTTATCAAGGTACTCAAGCCCTGCTGCTTCAATACGCTTTTTTAAACCGTTAAATTCATCTTCTGATAAATGAATACCAAAATGAGGCACAGCCACAGCGCCCATATCTACATCATGGCGCACAGTGGGTAAGCGCTCTACACTTTGATGCAGAGTTAATTCGTTACCCCAAAAGTCTATGTCTACCCAACGGCCTTCTTCGCTGTTACCTGTTTTACAGCCCAATACGTCGCAATAAAACGTTTTAGCTACTTTTAAATCGCCAGCCGGAATAGCCAAATGCAAACAGTTAGACATAAATTACCTTTAATCTTATATTTTTGTATATTAATAACCCTCATTATACATAAAATATAATTGATGAAACATTAACAACCAAATTTAAGCATAGTTAATCTATCTTCATGTAATGATTTATATTTGAGTGGGGATCTATTAAAGCTAAAAAGGTTACTTTAAAATACGCGCGCTATGATTAAATTCTTACTTTTAAAGTTCATCACCTTCTTTTTAGGCTTTGTGACCTGCTTTGCCATGCACACTACTTTTGCATTGCCTTTAGTTATGTCTGCCGCACTAACAGGCCTTATTGGCTCGTTTATTCCTTTTCCTGCACGTTATAAAAACCACCCCTATGCTGCAATTTACGCTGGCAGCTTTGCTGGTATGTGCTCAACGCAATTAATTACAAGTTATTGGGAAATAGCCATAATCTCAGTTATTGGGGCTAGCTTATACGTGCTTACTATAAATATGTTTACCGGATTTGGTGGCAAACTTGGCAGCGTAGCCTTTGCAAGCGTGGCTTTATTTATGTTGGCAAAAGGAATGGTTTTATGAATTTAGAATATCCAGTTATTGCTTTACTCGGTGCTTTTTTAACGTTTTATTTAGCTAAACATAATCGTTTTGATGGCATACGCGCATCAGCCTCGCTTTCTATTATTGCGTATTTAATTTTAAGCGCCTTAAACCTAAACCCCGACTTATACTCAGTCGTATTTTTTGGAGGCACGTTTATAGGCATGAGCGCACCACATCGATTTGGTATTTACACGGTTGCTAGTTCATCAATTTTATTTTCGTTTTTATTTGAATACCTAGTGCCAAAGCTTGATGGCTATGGCGGTGCATTAGGCATAAGTGCATTTTTGGCTGTGTGTATTTGCCACATGTGTATTTTATTAGGCGCACCAAGAAGTAAAAAGCCAGCCCCTTAAAAACAGATAAGCAACCCGGTTATTAATACTTTAAGGTAAAAGCAACATCAAAAAATTCATAGCGTGGTATGTTCCTTTTTTCTACAACTCTGTTAGAATCCCTCGCGATCTTTATTTACCCTAAATAAAGACAAATCATATATGGATTTATGAACATGAAAAAACTAATCGCAGTAGCAGCTCTATCTTTACTTCCTTTTTCTAACGCAATGGCTGACCAAGATATTGGTTGTGGCCTTGGCTCTATGTTATTTGCAGGCCAGCAAGGTAAAGGCGTTAAAATTTTAGGCGCTACAACTAACGGTACTTCTGGTAACCAAACTTTCGGTATCACTTTTGGTACTTTAGGTTGTGACGGCACTGGTACAGTAACTTCTTCTGAAAAAATCGCTTTATTCATCGATGGCAACATGGAGCAGCTTGCTCGTGATATGTCTCAAGGTGAAGGCGAAACTTTAGCTACACTTGCTGAGGTTTGGGGCGTTGCAGAACAAGATAAAGCAGCATTCAACAAGCTTGCTCAAGCACAGTTTTCTTCAGTATTTACTTCTGAGAACGTAACTTCACAAACAGTTTTAGAAAACCTAAACACTGTTGTAGCAAGTGACGCACAACTAGCTTCTTATACTCTTTCTTAATCAGCTAATTTAGCCGGTTTTATATGTATAAATAAAGCCACTAGAGTAACCTCTAGCGGCTTTTTTTTATGGTTTTGGGTATGCAAAAAATATTAGTTATTCTGTTAGTTACGCTCTTTAGTACATATTCTAATGCTAAAAGTATTGAAAATAATACATTAGCCACACATCCTTACTGGCTCAAATTAGGCCACTACCGCAATACCACATTAGGTAGCTTTAAAAGTGAAGTAGAAAGTGCTGAGTTTTTTATAGCACCCACAGGTAAAACAAACCCAGTTGATGAGCTAAATGCCACCATTAGCGCATTTAATGGCAATAAAACCAGCCAACAAAAATACAGCTGCCAATTTCCTGCTCGCTACACATGGCTAAAATCAAAAATAAATAATAATTGGCCTGCTCTTAATTGCCCTGAACTTACTACCTGGCAACAAGTAATAAACCCTAAAGGGGTTACGCTGGTATTTCCTACTGCATTTATGAATAGCCCTTCATCAATGTTTGGGCATACATTGCTGCGTATTGACGCTAAAGATCAAACCCGAAATAAAGAACTTGTTGCTTTTGCTGTTAATTTTGCAGCAGAACCTGATGGCTCAGATAACGCTGCTATGTATGCATTAAAGGGGCTTGTTGGTAGCTACCCAGGTAAGTTTTCGCTTATGCCGTATTACAAAAAAGTACGTGAATATAACGACTTAGAATCACGCGATATTTGGGAGTACAAACTAAATTTAACCGAGCAACAAGTAGAGCGGATTTTACTGCATTTATGGGAGCTTCAAAGCGCTACTTTTGATTACTTTTTTATAGACGAAAACTGCTCGTATCAGTTACTGGCGCTATTACAATTAGCGAAAGACGACCTTAATTTAACTTCGCAATTTAACATGCAGGCTATTCCTTCAGACACAGTTGCCGCACTAAGAGACAACAATTTACTGCAAGCTCCTAATTACCGCCCTGCTTTTGGCACTAAGCTTTATCACTATTCAACACAGTTAAGCGATCAGCAACTTAGTGATGCGAGGGAGCTTATGCAAGGCAAGCCATTAAATACCCGTAATTACTCACAAAAAGAGCTAGTAGCCATACTAGAAATGGCGTACGAATGGCTAAACTTTGAATTTTACGATAAAGCCCTAAACCGTGAAAAAATAGCCCCAAGGCTTACTAAGTTATTATTAATGCGCAGTAAGTATGCTGTTCCTTCTCCTTTATCTAAGCCCAAAAAACCTAAAGCCTCGCCAGAGCAAGGCCACGGTTCTTCTAGGCTAACAGCTAAAAGAGTGCAAAATAATAACCAGAAAAATACCACCAATTTAGCTTATCGACTTGCTTATCATGATTTACTCGACAGACCTGCAGGCTTTATACCTGGAGCACAAATTAGCTTTTTTGACTTAGAAGCCAACCTTACAGATAACAGCAATAATCACATTGAGCACTTTTACTTACTCGATGCTATGTCGCTTGCCCCCGATAACCGTGTATTTGACAGCTACTCTTGGAATATCAAAATGGGCTTTGACAGACAGCCAAGTCAAAACAAACGCTCAGGCCGATTTTTTACTAAAGGTGGATATGGTAAGTCTTACGGCAACCCAAACAGTGTGCATGGCTATATTTTGGGACAATTTGAGCTAAATACTGGTGATATTTCTAACCAGCTAAGTATAGGACTAGGCAGTGAGGCTGGCGTTATTTGGCAAGTAAATAACAACCACAAACTTGCGCTTACCGGTAATATATTTTGGCTAAGCGATAATGCCGCTAATAACCACAGCGAAGCTGCGCTAACTTGGAGCTACGCATTGTCGCGCAATTTAGCACTGCGCAGCCAAATAAAGCACGAAAAATGGCATAGCCACAATACAGCTGCAAGTTTAGCCATGCAGTTTTACTTTTAGGCATTTATTTAGCCTTAACGCTACTTGTTGGGTAGCCAAGTACTACCTTACATTTAGCTTTTAAACCTTTTGCCTTATACGCACTTTTAAATAAATGAGCCCACTGATGAAACGTTATTGTTAGTGGGTTATTACTATTTAACTGCCCTACTATGCCGTACTTGCATGGCTGATTTTTATCTTCTTCTACAAAGGTACCAAACAGCTTATCCCAAATAATAAGTACGCCAGCAAAGTTTTTATCAAGATAGCTTTTATTAATCGCATGATGAACCCGGTGGTGTGATGGCGTATTAAATACGCTTTCAAACCAGCCTAACTTGCCTACTATTTGCGTATGCACAAAAAATTGATACGCCAAATTAAGTGCCACTACACTAAATACGGTTAATGGCTCAAAACCTAGCAATATCATAGGTAGCCAAAAAACCCACATACCCGCTACTGGGTACATTACACTTTGCCTAAATGCCGTTGTAAAATTCATTTTAGTAGAGCTGTGATGTACTACATGGGCTGCCCACAGCCAGTGAATATGATGCGATGCCCGATGAAACCAATAATATAAAAAATCTTGCAGTAAAAAGGCAAAAGCGACACTTAAAATACTTAGCTCAATATCAAATAGCCTGTATTCATACAGCCAATAAAAAAAAGGCATTAGCAGTAATAAAGCAAGTGCATCAGCACCTTGATGGAGTAGCGCTAAGGCGGTATTTGCCAGGCTGTCCTTTATGTCGTAATAACGTTTAAACTTAACGAACTCGTAGCAAACAAAAAACAAAAATACCGGGCTTAGCGCGAGTAAAATAATTTCAACACTCATTTTGCTCACCTAAAAAATAATTGTTTAATTTTTTGAGTGCGTTAACAACATCTCTTTTAATAAAAAACTCAAGCACACTATTAGGCAGCCACCACGGCGCTTTACAGCGAATGCTATAACTTACTTGGCAACGTATAGGGTTACTATTTACAGCAAAAAAATAAATATCACCTTTGTGCTTTGCCACGGGCTTATTACCTATAATTTGATAGCAAATATGGTGTTTATTAACCGCCATTATTTGCTCTTTAAACGTAACACCCGCCATGCTTACTTGCCTAATAGCACCCACACCACCTGGCTCTTCATCATTATTTTGTGGCTTTACAAGTAAAAACTTAGCGTTAAAAAATCGCCCCAGCGCAGCATGGTCAAGCAAGGCTGCTTTTACTTGCTGTGGGCTAGCAGCTAGCGTGTGGCTTGTTGTTATAAATATCATTTAGGTCACTATTAAAGCGTTGTTATAGCAGTAGCTTATAAAATTTATACATGGCAAACTTGCCATTAAGTGACTATTTTTTAGCTTTAGGCGACAAATGCATACTCTCAGCGATTATTATTTTTCGAGTATTTTAGACTTTTTGCAAAACCAAGGGCTCAATACCCAAAGTGTACTAAGCGCAATTAGTTTTAATGAGTATGTAGATAAAAACAGCCTGCAACTTGCTCCGCGTATAAGTTTACACAGTTACAATGCATTATTAAGTTTTGCCAGTACGGCACTTAACAGCCCACTATTTGGATTTGAATTAGGAAAACATATTCGCACTGCCGATTACGGTGTGCTTGGCTATTTAATTGAATCGAGCAGCCATTTAGCCAACGCTATTGAATCGCTACTTCATTACGACAGCTTGGTAGCAGATATAGGCAAAGCACATTTTGAGCAACATGCAGATACTGCCACAGTAAGGTGGCTACCCCATGCTTTGTGCAACACACAGGTTATACAACGAAATATGACCGCATGGGTCAGTGTTATTAGGCAACTTTTAAATCCTCAGCTTAGCCCTACGCGTGTTGAATTTACGGAAAGTTTTACATCACAACAAATAAAGCAGCTTTCAACGTGGTTTAACTGCCCTGTAAAAGGCAATGCACAATACAACCAAATTAGCTTTGCCAAAGCATTCTTAGCACTGCCTTTTAAAACCGATAACAGCGCGATTAATAGCGCACTTAAACAAGTTTCGCAGCAACAGCTTAGCGAGTTTAAAAGCCAGCAAAATTTATCTGAGCATATAACGGTGCTGCTTATGGCTAAAAGCGACCTACAAGAGTGCACATTAATTAAAACCGCGGCAGCAGTTAATTTAACGCCCCGTACGCTACAAAGGCGCTTAAAAGAAAACCACCTTACCTTTGCGCAGCTTTTAGAGAACGAGCGAAAACGCCGCGCCGAAATACTAATAAACAACACTTCATTAATAGAGCTGGCAACCCTATTAGGGTTTAAAGATCAGAGCTCATTTAACCGCGCTTTTTATCGTTGGTATGGGTGTAGCCCGCGCAAATATAGAGAAAAAACATAAGCAAGGCCACAGGTTAACAATTAGTTATCATTTAACGTGTATTTGTTGCTTATATTATTTACACTAGGCAATAAAAAAGCGTGGTTGTTATGTTGTTACGTGTACTCGTCAATGTGTTTATAATTGTTATATGCGGTCAAGTTGCTAAGGCTGATACGCTCACATTTATTGCAGAAGATCTACCGCCTTATCATTTTATAAATAAAAACAATGAACCCGACGGCGCACTTGTAGATTTAGCCAAAGCCGTTATAAAGCACACTAATTTATCCGCCAAGTTTGAAATAATGCCTATGGCGCGAATTTTTTATGCCCTCGAGCATAACCAAAATGCAGTAACCCTTTCGTTGTTAAAAACCCCAATAAGAGAAAAGCAACTTAGCTGGTTAGGCGAGGCTTACTTTGCTGATGCCTACCTAGTAAGTTTAAAAAGCCACACCGACGAGGTAAGCCACCTCAATCATGCAAAGTTTTATCAAGTGGCTACAATTAGAGGCTACTCAAGTGCTTATTATTTAAAAGAGGCGGGCTTTGTAGAGGGTGAAAACCTAGTACTTGTTAGCTATTATCAGCAGCTATGGCAAATGCTATACAAAAAGCGCATAGACTTTGTACTTACTAACACCCTTACCTTAGAAAACGAATTAAAACGCTCAGGCCTAAACCCTGCACTTATTACCAAACGCATACATTTAACCGACTACCCTTCAAAACTGTACTTTAGCGCAAATAAAAACCTTAACCCCCAAACAGCCACCGCAATTAGTAATGCACTTGCTTTATTAAAAGAAAATGGCGAATACCGCGCTATTTTACAAAAGTGGCAACTGCCCTTACCAAGCACTGCCAACAAGTTGTAATAAATAGCGCCTATAATTTTAGCAAAGCTAACAATGCTATTTGGCTATGCGAACAATCAAAACACCTCAAGGTATTACGCTTAACTACCAAGACGAAGGCGATAAAAAGTCCCCTGTAATAATTTTAATTATGGGCTTGGGCGCACAAATGACCGTGTGGCCAGACTCGCTTTACTATGGCTTAGTAAAAAAAGGCTTTAGAGTTATTCGTTTTGATAACCGCGATACCGGTCTTTCTACTCACTTAGAGCACCACACAAACCCCAGCTTATTTAAATCGTGGTTGAGTAAACGCTTACCAATACGCGCTAAAACCCCTTACTTACTTGATGACATGGCGGATGACGTACTAGCGCTTATGGCAGCCCTTAAAATTAAAAAAGCGCATTTTGTGGGGGCTTCTATGGGCGGTATGATAGCCCAGTTAATAGCAGCGCAGCATAAAAAAAAGGTGCTCAGTTTAACCACTATTATGTCGAGCTCTAGCTTGCCAAGGCTCAGTGCTAAAAGCATTGGCGTATTTATAAAGCTTGCAAAATTACAGCCTAAAAACACCAGCCACGATGAGGCAATAAATTATAATATTAAGCTTAATCAACTTATTGGCAGCCCTGCTTATCCGCAAACAGAGCGCGCACTTCGCCTGCATGCAACTCAAATAGTTAAACGCTCATATAATCCTAATGGCTATAAACGCCAATTAGTTGCTATGGCCGCAAGTAAAAACAGGCAACATTTAATACGTAAAATTAAAACCCCTACACTGGTAATTCATGGCAGTGACGATGTGGTTATTCCGCTTAATGCCGGTAAAAAAACAGCCGCACTTATAAAAAAGGCCAAGCTAAGAGTAGTCCCTGGTATGGGCCATAATTTTGCCCCCGAGCTAATGCCTAAAATGACAAAGTGGCTAACAAAACATATAAAAAAAGCGCAGCGTAAGCACCTAAATAAAAAATGTAAAAAGCAAAAGCAACAACAAAACGCACATATTGGTATAACCAAAAAATAATGATTAAATTATAAAAACAAAAAAATTGGTAATGTTGATATTTTAAATTGGTATGTTAGATTAAAGTTAAGCGAAGTTAATATCGTTCACTTATAAAATCATCACACAGAGACAACCATGAAAAAATACACATCTACTTTTAAACTCACAGCTCTTGCAGCTATTACCCCCTTACTGTTTATGGGCTGTGCGAGTACAAACACATCCGTTGATAGTAATACACCGGTTCCTGCATCAAAATTTGATTTATCAAACTGGAAAATAAATGTTCCGGTCGATTTAAATAACGACGGAAAAATAGATACAGTAGACGTTGAAGACATTCAAACTTACGCACACCCTGATTTTTTCTACCTTGATGATCAGGGCTATATGGTATTTACCTCGCCAAACAAAGCGCTTACTAGTGCAAATTCAACCAATACCCGCAGTGAATTACGACAAATGATCCGCGGAACAAACACCAAAATAAAAACTAAAAATTCAAAAAACAATTTTGCACTTGCCGTGCACCCGCTATCTGAGCGTTTTGGCTCAGTAGGCGGAAAAATGGAAGCCACGCTCAAAGTTGATCATGTAGCACTGCGTGCAAACGATCCTAGTAAAAAAGCCGCGTATTCTGTGGTGGTTGGGCAAATTCATGCAGGTAAAGATCAAGCCTTAATAGATACAAAACTGGGTTTTGGCTGGGGCAACGAGCCGCTTAAAATTTATTACAAAAAATGGCCAGGGCACAAAACCGGATCGGTATTTTGGAACTACGAGCGCAACTTACCAAAAAAAGATCCTAACCGTACCGACATTACTTACCCTGTATGGGGCAACACCTGGGAAAACCCAGATGATCCAACGGCAGCCGGTATAGCGCTAGGTGATGAGTTTAGCTACACCGTAAACGTGCATAAAAATATGATGTATTTAACCTTTAGCGCCCAAGGCAAAAAAGACGTTAACTACGCTATAAACTTAGGTAATAACGTAGATGCTTATGGCAAAGTAGATGATAAAGATCACCCTAATGGCTACGCTGCCGATTGGCATTACTTTAAAGCGGGTGCGTATAACCAATGTAGTACCAAAAGCGCTAAAGGCATTTGGTACCCAGGCTGTTTAGGTACGGGTGATTGGGCTACAGACAAACAAAATGGCGATTACGCGCAAGTGAGCTTTAAAAAATTAGTATTAAGCCCATCAACTAAGCCGTAAGCGTTGTTGTAGTTAAGTAGTTTTTAAGTGATGTAAACAGTGGCGAAGGTAAATTATTAATATCGCACCAGCGCCACTGAATACATTTATTTGGCTCGTTTAGCGCAGGCTCCCCGCCTTCGTAATCAGCTTTTACATATAAAGTAATGTAGTGTTTGTTTTCAGCACTAAAAATATCGTTAGTAAAATCTAGCTTAGTTATTTTACTTACATTTAGCCCTGTTTCCTCACATACCTCGCGTATTGCACACTGTTCAACACTTTCGCCAAATTCTAAATGTCCGCCGGGCGTTGCCCATGTATTTGCACCATGAGCACCTTTTCGCTCACCTAATAAAATAGTGTTTTGGCGCATAATAATAACCGCCACGCCTACTCGTACTGTGTTATTCATAAATTATTTTCACTTATTTTAATTGCCCGCCATGCTGAGCTACACGCTTTATTTTGTCAATTTTGCTATATAAAATACACTTTGCTGATTAACTTTTAGCCGACCATAGTCGAATACCTAATGCTTAAAAAAAGGCCTACTTTTGTAAGGTCTCTCACACACATTTAGTATTAGGAGCCAATTATGTTAGGCCCATATAAACAACATTATAATAATTTTAAGCAAAGCCCAAAGCAGTTTTGGCTCGAACAAGCAAAGCGCCTACCTTGGTACAAAAAACCCGAACACGCCTACACACAAGACAACGACGGCCTTTACCACTGGTTTGATGGTGGCCAATTAAATAGCAGCTTTTTAGCGCTCGACCAACATGTAATTGCAGGCTTTGGCGAACAAGCCGCACTTATTTACGACTCCCCCGTAACCAATACCAAGCAAACGTATAGTTACTTACAACTACAACAGCAGGTAGCTAAATTTGCAGGTGTAATGCAATCGTTAGGCGTTACTAAAGGCGACCGCGTTGTTATTTACATGCCTATGATCCCCCAAGCTGTAATAGGCATGTTGGCCTGCGCCCGCTTAGGAGCAATTCATTCAGTGGTATTTGGTGGATTTGCAGCCCACGAATTAGCTGTACGCATTGACGATGCTAAACCAAAGCTAGTACTAAGCGCCTCATGTGGCGTAGAGGTAGATAGCATTATTGAATACAAACCACTGCTGGATAACGCCTTAGACCTTGCCACACACAAGGTAGATCATTGTGTTATTTATCAGCGCGAGCAAGCAATTGCGCCATTAACGCCTACCCGCGATATTAGCTGGGACTACGCAATGCTAAGCGCCAAAGAAGTTGCGCCTATTGCCGTTAATGCAAGCGACCCGCTTTATATTTTATATACCTCTGGCACCACTGGCACACCTAAAGGCGTAGTGCGCGAAAACGGCGGCCACGCAGTTGCTATGCACTACAGCATGGAAACCGTTTACGGCATGCAGCCCGGTGATGTGTTTTGGGCTGCTTCAGATATTGGTTGGGTAGTTGGACACTCATACATAGTGTATGCGCCGCTTATGTACCGCTGCACCACCATTTTATTTGAAGGCAAACCTGTACGTACGCCCGACGCCAGTGCATTTTGGCGAGTGGTTGAAGAGTATAAAGTAAATGCATTATTTAGCGCGCCAACTGCATTTAGAGCCATTAAAAAAGAAGACCCTAACGCAGAGGGCTTTAAACAATACAACACCAGTAGTTTAAAACGACTATTTTTAGCCGGCGAGCGGTTAGACCCGCCAACTTATGATTGGCTTAAAGAAAAAACAAACCTACCCATACTCGATCACTGGTGGCAAACCGAAACCGGCTGGGCCATTGCTTGTAATCCCGTAGGCATAGAAGAATTAGTAACAAAACCAGGCAGCTCAACAGTGCCAACCCCAGGGTTTGATGTGCAAATACTAAATATGCATGGCGAGCAATGCGCACCAAACGAGCAAGGTGCAGTAGTGATCAAACTGCCGTTGCCACCTGGTTGCATGCCAACCATTTGGCAAAATACACCGCGTTTTAAAACAGGTTATCTAACCGAGTACCCGGGTTATTATCTTTCGGGCGATGGTGGCTACATAGATGACGACGGCTACTTATTTATAATGGGCCGCACAGACGATGTTATAAATGTGGCAGGCCATCGGCTTTCAACTGGCGAAATGGAAGAAATAGTAGCAGCGCACCCAGCCGTTGCTGAATGCGCCGTGTTTGGGGTTACCGATAACCTAAAAGGGCAATTACCTATGGCGATGATTGTTCTTAAAAACGACTTTATAGGCTCCCCTACCGATGTAGAGCAAGAGCTTGTTCAAACAGTACGAAACCAAATAGGCGCCATTGCCTGCCTTAAAACTATTGTGAGTGTAGAGCGTTTACCAAAAACACGCTCAGGTAAAATACTACGTAAAAACTTACGCCAACTTATTGATGGCGACGAACTGCAAATACCTTCAACCATAGACGATGCCGGTATTTTTGAAGAAATAAACCAACAGCTCACCCTGCGTTAAATCCAACCTATCAAAGCCATTTACAAAAATGGCTTTGATAACTTGCATGTATTTTCTGTCATCAACATTATTTATTAAATTTATTTTGATAAAAATCAGATAACTATTAATAATTCTAGTAAAGTACAAATTGTAACTATAATAAAAATATACCCATAATAATGTAGGATCTATTAATGTTTGTTTTAAGTAAAAAGTACCTAGAGTCTGAAAATAATAATCAACAACTCATTAAACAAATTGAAGAACTAACAGCACATAACGAATTACTAGTACAAGAAAACAAACACTTAGAACAACAGCTCAGCTTAACTCAAAGCGTAAATGACGAACAATTTACCGAAAGCTTACTCTCAAGCTCTGTAGATTGTATTAGCCAAATTGAAGGGGTACGCCAAACGGTACTTGAGTCGTACTCAACCATTGAGCAGGAAAGCCAAGTTAGCTATCAAATAAACGACCTTTTAAATAACTCAAATCAATCACTACAGCATATTGCCAGCGAGATGGAACTAATGACCCATAAAATGGGTAGCATGAGTGAAAACATCTCAGGCCTCTCAAGCCTTGCTGGTAGTATTAATACGTTTGTATCGACCATCTCTAAAATATCTGATCAAACTAACTTGTTAGCACTTAATGCCGCCATTGAAGCTGCCCGAGCAGGCGAAGCTGGCCGAGGTTTTAGTGTGGTTGCCGACGAAGTACGCGTACTCGCTACTAACACGAATAAATCGGCTCAAGAGGTTGCCGACCTAGTAAAAGAAATTATCGATAAAACAGAAGTAACTGTCACTTCCGCCGACGACATACAACAAAATAACACACAACTTACTAGCAATTTTGCATCGCTGAATAGCGATTACGCATCAATCATTGATTTTTGCACCAGCATGAAAAACACAATTTCGCAGGCATCTATTCGCTCATTTATTCAAACCGTTAAGTTAGATCATATTGTTTGGAAAGGTGAAGTGTACGCCGTAGCCAATGGTAAAATTAATAAATCGATAGATGATTTTACCGATCACACCATGTGCCGCTTAGGTAAATGGTACAAGTCAGACGAATCAAATGAATACAAATCACTAAGCGCATTTAAACAAATAGATAAGCCCCACAGCGAAGTGCACAAAAACGGCGTGCAAGCGCTACAGCTCATTAAGCAAGGCAAAAAAGCCGAAGCGATAAAACATATACACTTAATGGAATCAGCCAGTGAGCAAGTTATACACTTACTCGATCAGCTAGTGCGTTAAAAAATAGCGGGTTAAATTACCTTTAGCCCGCGACCTTTTCTATAAAGGCTGAAATTTATTCCTTACTTGCACTTTCTTACTTAACACTAGGGTCTGTTGATCTTTTAAGGTTAAATTTGCAGCTGTCTGTTTGGTATTTAGGCAAGGCAGAGCCTATATAGTGTGGTTGTTCCCCACAAATAGGCGATAACGTAGCATTAATGCCAAACAGGCGCTGCCCAAAGGGTTCTTCCTAGGGGCTATTTACCCTTTGTTGCCTACATGGATGTAGGTAAGGGGCGTGAGCAGGACGCGGAAGCTTTGCTCGGCTTTTACTTATTTTTACATGGATGTAAGCCAGTAGGGTAACGCAGGAGCAGTTACCGAGCCCACTAGGTTACAAACCTCGCGCCGCGATTAAATAGCCCCTAGTTTGAACAAATTTTAATCCGAAAAGGTCAACAGACCCTTAGAACATTAAACAGGATTGTGCATGCTTCGCTTAATACAAACACTACTTGCCACCAGCCTATTATTTATGGGTTTTATGGCGCAAAGTTACGAAATTGAAGATTTAGGCGATGGCCTCCACCGCTTTATTGACGACAGGCACCGCTCGGTATTTTTAATCACCCCACAAGGTGCAATAGTTACCGACCCACTAAATAAAAAAGCTGCCACGTGGTTAAAGGAGCAAATTAAAACCCGCTTTAACGTACCCGTTAGATACGTTGTATATAGCCATAATCACAGCGACCATATTTACGGTGCAGAGGTATTTAAAAGCCCTCATACTACCTTTGTAGCGCATAAACTTACCGCGCAAGATATTAAAAACACACAAATAAAAACGGTTATGCCTAACCTCACTTTTGATGACGAACTAATACTTACCCTTGGCGGCTCAACCTTAAGGCTTAACTACCACGGCCCTAACGATGGCCGAGGCTCAGTGAGTATGCTGTTCGAAAAACAAAAAACATTATTTGTAGTCGACTGGATAGTTATTGGCAGAATGCCATGGCAAAAACTATGGAGCTACGATATTCAAGGCATGATTAATTCAACCCAAGCGGTTTTAAATTACGATTTTAATACCTTTGTGGGCGGCCATGCCGACATGGGTAATAAAGCCGATGTAGTACGTTACTTAAGCTATATTGAGCAGCTTTACAGCCAAGTAACCGCTGCAGCGCTTGCGGGGCAAAGCCTAGAACAAATAAAACAAAATGTTAAACTCGATAAATTTTCAGATTTAAAGCAATACCAAGCCTGGTTGCCACTTAATATTGAAGGCGTATACGAGCGCCTTATGGAAGAGTCGGGCATGGGCTGGCGCAGCGATTTATAAATTGTATGCATGTGCATTTGTTGCTTGAATACAAGTGCATACGTATTCACATTGAATTAACAACGCAAGCTTGTGATAGTGCACTTTTTGTATGCTAAGGCGCCACCATGAAATTAGTTGCTTTACTGTTTAGCTTATCAATATTTGTAGTGCATACCAGCTATGCAAACACGGCCAACGTGCAAGTAAGCAAAGGCCAAATTGAGGTAATCGACAATATAGAATCGCAGTTTGTAAAAAAACGTTTTTTAAATGTTTGGCTACCACCAGGTTACAACAAAAGCACCCGCTACGATGTGCTCTACATGCACGATGGGCGCATGCTATTTGATGCCAACAGCACATGGAACAAGCAAGAATGGCGCGTAGATGAAGTAGCAGGCACATTAATAGAGCAAGGCAAAGTGCGTCCATTTATTGTGGTCGGCATTCCAAACGCCGTAGAAAACCGCCACAGCGAATACTACCCACAAAAACCGTTTGAGGCCTTAAGCAAACAAAAGCAAAACGCCCTTTACCAGTTAGAAAAATACCCAGGCCATAAATTATTTGCCTCTAACGTTTACTCAGATAACTACTCACGCTTTTTAGTTAAAGAAGTTATTCCTTACATTGAGTCTAACTACAACGTAAACAAAGGCGCGCAGCACCGTTATATTGGTGGCTCTAGTATGGGTGGGCTTATATCGTGGTACACACTACTTAATTACCCTAACGAATTTGCCGGCGCTATTAGTATGTCGACCCACTGGCCAGGTCTTTTTAGCCACGACGACGAAGTATTTGCACAATTTAAACACTACATTGCCAACAACATCGCAAAGCTGAGTAACCAAAAAGTATACTTTGATTACGGCGACAGCACCTTAGATGCCATGTACCCTAAATTACAAGCGCAAATTGATGCACTATTTATGGAGCATAAGTATCCGGCAAAACTTTGGCAAAGCCAGTACTTCCCAGGAGAAGATCACACCGAAAACGCATGGGCTAAACGCTTACATATTCCGCTTGAGTTTATGTTTAGAAAAACCAAACAAGCTGCAGCCGAGTAATCGTTTACAAGTATCATCCTTTCAGTAATCACAAAAAAGCGACTTAACGTTCACTACGTTAAGCCGCTTTTTTAATGCACTTTTAAACCTAATAAACCAAATAGCTAACTAAAATCGACCACTACTTCATAGCGCCCTGGCATGTCGTTTACTTCGTACACCCAGCCGTGGCGTTTGATTATTTTTTCGCTTAATTGCAGGCCTAGTCCGTAACCTATACTGGCGTGTTTTGCTGTGGATGTATTAGCGACGGGGGCATCATCTTTTGCGCTGCAATTGACAATTGTGACTTTACTGCCTTGCTGCGAAATGTGCACTTGCCCCGCTTGTGTATGCTGATAAGCATTACGAATTAAGTTAGTAAGTACAATATGACAAGCTGTGGCATCGGTTGTAATTAAGCGCTCTTGCTGTGTGCTTAAAGCCACATTAACGTGCTTTGCGATAAGTAAATAATTAAGCTCGGTGCTTAGGGTTGTTATTTTATCGGCTAGGTTTACAGGCTCTGGGCTACTTTGCTGCTCTTCGTTTCGGCTTAGCCATAATAGCGTATCGGTTAGGTCGCTCATGGTTAAACCGGCGCGTTCTATGCGTTGTAATGTAAGCTGTTGCTTATCACTTAGTGGCGCTCTTTCGCTTAAGCGGTTGAGTAGTTCTACATTGCTGCGAATAACCGATATTGGTGTACGCAGCTCGTGGCTTGCATAACTTAAAAAGCGTTGCTCGCGCTCTACGCTTTCGTGCGCCGAAAGCAAGCTACTGCGTATCAAGGTTGCTAAAACATTAAGCTCGTTGTAAGTAAAATCAGGCGGTGTTTGCTGTAAATTAGTTTGGTTTAACGATTTAGCCCACCCTCGTAAAGACTCCACAGGTTTGGCTATTTTTTTCATGACCATAAACAAAAAAAACGCAAATAACACAATGGCAGCAAAGCCGGTTACGGCAATCCAAAACATGCGTTGCTCAGGTTCTATGTTGGCAATTACAGTGGGGCGGTCTTTTTCGAGCATAATACGCGACACATAGCGCGGCTCACCCTCTGGGTTTGGGTAATACACTACAAAAAAGAGGTTTTCGGGCAATGTAAATATCGAAGACTGATCTTTTCTTTTATGCAGTAAGCCTATTTCTGTTGGTTTTGAAAAACGCTGTTTAATAATGCTTGGCATATCTTCCCAGCGGCTCGCTACATTAAAACCAACAACCTCTTTGTGCTCTCCTGCTTTTACATCAATAGTTTGCGAAAGGTTTAGCATTACCCCGTTTAAGCCTTTATCTAGGCCATCTATAAAGTAATTAACACTTAAAAATGAAAAGCCAATGGCCATAGCAGAGCTAAGTACCACCATACTGGCAAAAAAGTAAATTCTGAGGCTTGGCCTTATTTTCATTACGGTTGCTCTTGGGTTGGTTTTATTGCAAAGCCAACACTTGGAATGGTTTCAAGTTTCACTTGTTCAGTAGCTGCCTCTAACTGCTTACGCAAGTGGTAAATATGCACTTTTAAGCTATTACTGTCGGGCTGCTCTTCGCCCCAAACGGCTTGCATAATAGCGCTGCGTGTAACAGGTTGCGGTGCTTCGCGTACTAAGGTTTCAAGCAGTTTAAAAGCAATGGGAGAGAGCTTTAATGTTTGCTCTTCAACACTTGCACAGCGCTGAGCTAAATCTAACTTTAAATTAGCTAAGGTGAGGCGTTTAGCCTCACCGCTTTTACGCTTTGCAAGTACTTGTACACGTGCTACTAGCTCTTTCATGGCAAAAGGTTTAACTAAATAATCGTCGCTACCGGCGGCAAAGCCTTCTAGTTTGTTGTCGAGGCTATCGCGAGCAGTCAGCATTAATACCGGCGTATCTTTACCTTGTTCGCGCAATGTTTTACACATTGTTAAGCCATCCATTTTGGGCATATTTACATCCAAAATAATCATTTGGTACTGATTATTTTGAATTAAATTTAAACCCATAACCCCATTACTTGCATGGTCACACTCAATGTCTTCTATATCGAGGTAATCTACAATTGTTGTTGCAAGGTCTATGTCGTCTTCAACCAGTAGTACGTTTATCATTAAGAGGCAGCTCCTTGAGTGCGTTTACCACTTAAAAAGTCTAACATATTGGCAAGTAAGCGCTTAACGTCTATTTGAATCATTAATAAGGCCGGTATTAGTATTAATGTAATAACCGTTGCAAACAAAATACCATAACCAAGTGATACCGCAGCAGGAATTAAAAACTGTGCCTGCATTGAGGTTTCGCCTAATAACGGCACTAAGCCCGCATACGTTGTAATTGAGGTAAGCAAAACAGCCCGTAAGCGGCTTGTACACGACTCTATAATGGCATCGTGCGTGTTCATGCCCTCTTCTTTTACAAGCTCGTTAAAGCGCGAAACAAGTAATAGGCTGTCGTTTACTACTACCCCGCTTAGCGCCAAAATACCATTTAAAGAAAGTATGCTTATGGTTAAGTCGTTCCACCAGTGGCCTAAAATAGCACCCACAATACCAAACGGAATCGCCACCATAATCAACATAGGTTGAATGTAAGATTTAAGCGGAATTGCCAACAATACGTAAATAACTAATAACGCCGCTATAAACATAGTGCCCATTGAGCCGGTGGTTTCGTCTTGCTCTTCGGCTTCACCAGCAAAGTGAATACTTAAGTTAGGGAACTGCTTAGTAAGCTCAGGTACTAAATCGCGACTTAAATTATCAACCAGTTCATTAGAGGCCACTACGTTTTTATCTACTTGCGCACTTAAGTAAATTGCACGTAGGCCATCAATACGGGTTATTTCATCTTGTTGATATTCACTGCTTATATTGGCTACGTTAACTAAAGGCACAACGGTGCCATCGGGTAATCTAATACGCGATTGCAATATATCGGCCGGTGTTTTACGAGCGTTTTCTGGGTAGCGTACACGTACTTTTACTTCGTCTTTATCGCGCTGGTAGCGCTGTACAATTGCACCACCAAAAGCTTGTAATACTTGCTCTGATAGGCTCGCGGTATCCATACCTAAAGCCCGGCCTTGTGCGTTTAAAGTAAATTTAAGCTGCGGCTGACCTGGGTTTAAGTTGTCGTCTATACCATTAACACCAGCGGTGTTTTGTAAGCGCTCTTTAAACAGTGCGCCTGCGGCCATAACGGTTTCGTCATCCCATGCTTTTAGCTCTACTTTAAAGTTATCGACCATTTTACGAGTAGCCAATACTTGTAGCTTTTTACTGCCCTCTGGCATGCCTGCAAGGCGTTGCCATTCTTGTGCAAATTCGTTGGCGGTAAATTCGCCCTCGTTTAACAGCTCAACACTTACCGTACCGCCTGTATCGCTACTGCTCACTAATTGTAAGCTGGTTATTTCGCTATCTTGCGAGTCGTACTTATCCATTAAATTTTGCTGTGCTTGCAGTGCACTTTGCTCAAGCGCTAACAAGTTTTTATTAGTTTGCCCATAAGCAGCATCGTTTTGCATAACAAGCTCAGCGCTGACAGTATCACCGGCAATGCTTGGGAAAAAACCAACTTTTACTGCACCCGTCATAGGCATACCAATAACAAGTATAAAAAAGGCAATAAATGCAGCAACTACGGCATATCTAAAGCGTAGTGAGTATTCAATTACGCGGCGATACACATTAGCGCTAAACCAATTTAGGCCGCTGTCGGCACCGTGCTGCACTTTTGACCACAAGCCACTAAGACCTGACTTTAATTGGCGTTTAGTGCTTACGTGCGCTAAATGCGACGGTAAAATAAGCTTTGATTCAACAACAGAAAGTAATAAACAAATAGTCACTACGGTTGCAAACTGAGCGTAAATTTTACCTAGGTTGCCTGATACATTCGAAAGCGCCACAAACGCAGCCACCGTGGTTAATACGCCAAATATAGTGGGTACAGCTACCTTCATGGTGCCTAAAATAGTGTTATTAAGGGTATCGCCATGTTTTTTGCGGGTAGTATATATACTCTCCCCCACTACTACGGCATCGTCGACCACTATGCCCAGTGCCATAATAAAACCAAAGGTGGTCATTTCATTTATAGTAAGCGCGGTGAAGCTGTCGGTCATAAAGTACAGTGTGCCAAAAAATACAAATGGCAAGCCACCGGCAACCCACAATGCAACACGTACGTTTAAAAATATCGCTAAAATTACAAACACCATAATAATCCCGGTTACGGCATTTTTAGTAAGCAGCGATAGGCGCTCGGTGATCATGGTGCTTTTATCTTGCCAGCTTTCAAGCTCTACATTTTGTGGCAATAAACCGCGCTCGTGCCATGTATCAATTACGCTGTGTGCTTGCTCAACAATCGTGGTTATATCGCTATTTTCATCCATTAAAATTTCAATGCCTACAGCATTTTTTTGATTATAACGGCTTAACGAGTTGGTATCTTCTGCGAAAGTGTCGGTAACGGTTGCTACATCACCTAATTTAATTTGTGTGCCTGTTTGTGTTGTTAGTAACACAATATCGGCAAAGTCGCGCTGCCAATAAGCTTGGTCTGCGGCTTTTAGGCGCATAATTTTATTGCTATCGCGCAAGCTAGTCGAAAGCGGGCTCGATGATTCGTTGTTAATCACCTCGCTTACATCGCTAATGGTTAAACCGTAGGCTTGTAATTTACCTTCGTCGATTTCTACCGACATCATAGGGTCAAGCACGCCCGATTGCTCTACATCGCTAATGCCTGATTTAGCTAATAAATCAGCTTTTAATTGCTCACCTAGGCTTTGCAATGTATGGCGGTCGGCATCACCAAATAATTGTATGGATAATGCGTGATCTTGCCTACGGGCTTTGTCGATCACCGGCTCTTCGGCATCTGCCGGAAAGTTGTTTATGGCATCTACTTGGTTTTTTACATCGGTGAGTAGTTCATCTAACGAGTAGTCGGTTTTTTTCTCTATGCTTACATGGCTGCCGCTGGCATCGGATGTAGAGGTAATACGCTTAATACCGGGTACGGTTTCAAGGGCTTCTTCTACTTTTAGGGCTATGCCCTCTTCTGCTTGTAAGGCATCGCCACTGTCGTAAACCACCGATACCGAAATAGTATCTGGCTCAAGGCTTGGAAACGCCTCTTTACGCAAGGTAGAAAGCGACATTATACCCATTACTATTACGCTAATTAGTAATAAATTAGCCGCTACAGAGTTATTAGCAAACCAGCTAATAATGCCGTGCAAAGGGTTAGTATTATTAGGTAATTGCGGTGCTTGATGCGGGCTCATTATGGCATCTCCTCAACAACGGGGTTTACTAACATTTCGTTTAGGTAGCTCACTAACGGGCGGGCAACAACACGTAAGTTACTTTGCCCTTCAATAGGCGAAATATAAACATATTCATCACGCTCAAATACTTTATTAGCTTTAATACTTACTAAGCTGTTTTGCTCGTTTACGTACCAAATTAGGCCATCTTGCGATACCGCAGAAGCCGGTAATTTAATTACGTTATCAAGCGATTTACCAGCAATTTGCACCGCTAAAAAAGTACCTGGCAATAACGGTGTTGCTTGCTCAAAAGGTTTGTCTAGCGCAACCACTACACTGCGCTGACGCGAGCTGTCGTCAAGGTGTTGCTCAAAACGAGCAATGTAACCTTGCCACTGATTTTGGGTTGTTACATCGCTTAAAATAACCTCACCCGACTTATCGCTTGCTAAGTTTTGCCACTGACTTAATGAAAGCGGTACGCTAATTTCTACTTTGTCGGTGCTGTTTAATGTAGCAAGCGTGTCGCCAATGCTTACATACGTACCTAGGTCTATATCGCGCGATAAAATAACAGCATCAAATGGGGCGCTAAGGCGAGTATTTTTTTCATCACGTTGCGCTGTTTGTAATGCGTATTGAGCATTATCGGCAGTAGCTTGTGCAGCTTCTAACTGTAGCGTTCTAAATACTAATGGTGAGCTGGGAGCTTCGGTAACGCCCGAGCGCTGCCATTCACGTTTTGCTTGGCCTCCTAAGTCTTGCTCTTCTTGTAGTGCAAGCTTGGCATCGGCAAGGGTGGCTTTAGCACTTGCGACGGCTTGTAGGTATTCGGTGTTATCTATTTGTGCAAGTACTTGGTCTTTTTTAACTAAATTACCTGTGGCAAATTGCTCACTCATAGTCGTTATTTCGCCCTTAACTTGCGCTTTTAAGGTAAGTGCCCAATGTGCTTTGGCTTCACCGTGGCCGCTAACATACGCTTGATACGTACTTGGCACAGCATTAATTACCGTTACATTTGGCGCTATAGATTCAGTTGGCTCAGGCTTTGGCCCGTTCGCTTGTGCTGCCATTTTTTGGCCGTTATATGTAATAGCAAGCCCTATGCAAACAATGGCAACTAGGGTTACAACAACAGGTGCTGGCGAAATTTTCATGACGATACTCCAAGGCCCAAGGCAAGGCCTAAATCTATACGGTTAGTTAAAAGGGTGTAATTTATTTGGCTAAGCTGAGCTTGTAGGTCGTATACCTGTTGCTGCACGGTTAGTAGGTCTAAAATATCAACCAACCCCTGCTGGTATTTGCTTTGGTAGTTGCTAAAACTGCGCTTAGCACTGGCAAGCGCTTTGCTAATTTGTAGCTGCTGCTGCGTTAATGATTGCTCTTGGCCTAGCGCATTTTCTACTTCGTTTACGGCGCTTAATAAGGTGTCTTGATATTCCCAAAACGCTTGTTCGGCATTTAACTTTGCAATATCAACTTGTGCACGCAATGCTCCACCTTGAAACAATGGCGCACTTAAGCTTCCTAATAAGTTCCAAACTGGGCTGGTTAATAACGCTTGGCTTGGTGTAGTTGCTAAATCGCTAAGCGATGCCGAAAGCGTAATGCTTGGCAGTAAATCTTTGTAAGCTACATCAACTAAATAACGTTTAGATTGAATGTTGTAATAGGCACTTTGTAGGTCGGGGCGACGCGCTAAATCTTGCTCTGGTAACGCGCTTAGTGGCTCAACAACCTCAGGTAAAACAGAAGTAGTAGGTAAGTTTTCAAGCTTATCAACGCCCACTAATAATACTAAAGCACGTTTAGCTTGCGCTATTTGCTCTTGGTAATCGGCAATAGTGGCACGGGTCGATAACGTATCGGTGCGGGCGGTATCAAGGGCTTCTAAATCGCCTAAGCCGTATTGGTAACGCTCAACAATACTTTGTTCGTTATTTTCTAAAACCGTTAAACGCTGCTGCTCTATATTTAATAAATCTTGCTGCAAAATAATGTTTAAATACGTGCGTATAACGCTTGCTACTAAGGTGTCTTTAGCGCCTTGGTAAGTGGCTTGATTACTAGCAATAGTCATGTCTTGCGCGGCAACGTTATCAGCAATTTTTTGCCATACGTCGGCTTCCCAGCTTACACCTACCGATGAGCTGTACTGCGTGCCACTCGTTTCGTTGCGCTGCGCGTCAAAGCCTGCATCTACGCTAAACCACTGGCTTGCTGCGGTAACATCGCGCTGTGCATAAGCAAGTTTTAGCGCCACATGCACTTGGTTAAACGAAGGGTTATTTGCAACAGCCTGCTCAATAAGCGAATCAAGCCCCGCTATATTCACTAAATCAGTGATATAACTAACCTCGGTTGCATCTTCTTGTGTGTATTGCCAATTTGCATGCTGCTTTAGCGATTGCTCGGTGCTATTACCTGTATAGCTTGGCTGGCTACTACACGCAGCAAGCGTACAGCTAAGTGCAAGCAATAAAACTGTTGAGCGCTTTTTAAAATAAACCATTTAACTGTGCCTAATTTACATCATTACACATAGTTTATTAGGGCAAGGGTTAAGGATGGGTTAAAAGGGGTTAACTACTTTAGCCAAATTAGTATTTGCCACGTTTAGGCAATTTACGTAGGCTTTGGCAAAAATACTCATTCAAAACCCACATGCACAAATTCATTTTTACTCTTTTTTTAATACTCCCAACTTTATTACAGGCTCAAGTCACCTTAAGTGATAAAACCCTTATTTATAATGGCGAAATCAATAAACAAAATAACAATGCAGCAGTTGAGATTTTAAAAAACAATCCCACAATTAATACCTTTACTATTACCAGCGGCGGCGGAAACATTGATTTAGGAATGGATTTAGCCGAACTAATTTTGGCTTATAAGCTAACCGTAAATATAAAACAGTTTTGTTTTTCATCGTGTGCTAATTATGTGTTACTTGCCGGGCACCCTACTATAATTGAGCCCAATACAATTATTGGTTGGCATGGTGATGCAGCCTCAGCAAAATGGTTAGATAGCGATATTGACGCCATGGTTAAACATTTAAAAGAGCCACAAAAAAGCCAAAAGTGGCAAAGTTTACGTGCTCATTACGATGAAGTGATAAATAAAGCAAGCCTGCGCGAAAAAGCCTTTTATAAAAAGCTAAATGTAAATCACGACCTACTAACGGTGGGGCTTGGCGCAAGTTTACACAGCGCAGCCATAAAGCAGCGCGCCCGTGGCTGGACGTATTCACCTAAAGTGCTTGAGTATTTCAAAGTTCGCAATATTGATTTTGGTAAATGGCAGCCGCGTTCAGCTAAAAATTTCCCTCTTCTTATTATTAACGATCTTAACTAGAACATCCCCCTTATTTTAGTGACGCTCTGTTATTTGCAATATAAACCCTGTTAAGCGCAGGGTTTTGCTTTTTAGGTACATTTTCTACCTCAATTGAATACTCACTATTTATAATACAAATACAAATCACACTTTTAAATCTAATTGATATGCGTTATCATTCGCAACATCATTAACTTTTTATATTAACAATAATGAACACGTTTATTAAATATACCCCAATATTATGCGCCCTTGCTTTAGCGGGCTGTGGTGGTGGCTCTGGCAACACAGCTCCACAATTTGCACAACCTAATTTAAGCTTTACAGTAAACGAAGACACTTCATTTACTGCTCAAGTAACGGCAACCGACGACGAGGCACTTAGCTACACATTAGCAAACGCGCCAAGTAATGGGACGATAGCGGTAGAAGCAAATGGTGAGTTTACGTATACGCCTTTTAGTAATTACTATGGTGAAGATACCGCGACCATTAGCGCAAGCGATGGCAGCTTAACGGCAAATGTTGTAGTACGTTTTGCCGTAGAAAATGTTAATGATGCACCACAGTTACTAACCACAAACGTGTTTGTTACCTCTTCAACCACCACAGAAGGGGTTATTACTACTCAAGACTTAGATGGCGACACCGTAACTATTAGCTTAATTACACCACCAAGCAATGGCGTAATGAGCATAAATAGCACCACGGGTGAATTTACCTATGAAGCACAAACTCTGAGCAGCATTAATGAGCAATTTGAAATTAGCTACACAGACGGCCTAATTAGCGAGCCGTTAACTGCAATTATTTCGTTAAGCCCTTCTTATGTAACTAACGAAGACAAACTTAATTATTACTACAGCTCTAGCTTATCTCACTTAAAACAAGCAGATGAGTTAAGCGCAAATATTGCCGATGAACTTTCTCGATATGACGTATACGCAACACAAGCTGCGGCCTATGCGCGTGCAGGATTTTTAGATACAGCTAACGACTACCTAGCGCTTATAAACGAGCAAACAGCACGTTCTTCGGCACTAAAAGATGTAGCGCAAGCACTAGACGAAATAGGCCAAACAGAACAAGCAAACGACTACCGCGTCCAAGCAGTGGCGGCCTACAACCAATACCTAGCTGATAAAGGTTTCGATAACATTGCCTCATCAGACGCATCAGCGCTTTATTCTTTAGTAAAAAGCTATTTAGCCGCTGACCAAGTTTCGCAAGCAAGTAATCTTTTAAATACAATTTCGTTATACGCTGAGCAAGTACGCGAAGACGAATACACATCAAGCTATGGCTACTTTTTAAATGGCGTACGCTTATCAATAGATGACGCCCTAGAAAGCTACGCGCAAAGCCTAGACGAAAGCGATTTAACTCAAGCAAAATTACTTGCCAATAACTATGCACAACTTGCCGTAAAATCTGGCTACAGACTGGTACGCAGTGGTGATTACGAAGGCCAACCATACGAGCAATACAAAACATTGCACGGTGCTTGGGCTGCGCAATACCTTTATAGAGCTGGCGAATTTGAAGCAGCAAAAGATTACACTAACCAAGTACTTGCTATGTATGGCTCAACGGGTTTTGATAGTAACTATAACTACAGTGCGTCGGCTTATAGCGCCGCTACTCTAGATAACTACACCTACCCTATTCAATTTTTAGCAGGCTTAATTGAAGGCTTATACCAAAGCGACGAAAACCCAGCAATAACGCTATCAGATAGCGAAACCGATATAAACAACGCGCAAGAACAAGTGTATGGCTTTAATATAGCTAACCGCCTGCTTGATGGTGAAGATATAACGAGTGCCGCAGCACAAGCTCGCAGCTTTTTTACTGAAAACGGCGATTACAACGAGTTTTTTAGAGCGCTAACATTGCTTGATAACGTCCCTGGCACAGGGCTAATTTTAAGTGAAGCCGGTAGAAACGACCTAGCGCAGCAAGTATTTACCTATGCAGGTGACTTTTTGACCTCTGATGAATACATTAGCAAAGAGTCATCAACCACATTTTTAACCGGTTTTAAAGGCTGTAAGTCATTAGTAAGTTTAACCGCTCGAGTAGATGGCGATGCATCAAGTGCAGCTAATAAATGTTTAACCATGCTTAATACGCTCAATGCCGGCGAAATACGTACACTAAGTAATAGCTCATCAATTACGGCTCATAATCAAGTAATGGTATCGCTTATTGAAGGCGGCTTATCGGAGCAAGTAGCTGGTGTACACAGTCAACTACTTAGCTACATTGCACTAGATGAAGATACCGAAGACAGGTTTGAAGCTCGCTTAGAAACCTTAGGCTATTTAGTTAATGCAAACCAAGCATCGCTTGCAAGTAGTACTTTAAATGATGCCATTACTGAAATAACCCCTGAGCTAAATGCATTAACAAGCGACCAGCTAGAAACTATTTTAGCCGCTGTTAAAGCTGAAGTAATTGGCTTAGAAGAAGCGCAAACAGGTGAGTTTTTACGTTATTCTATGCTTTCAAGTATGGGGTCAAACGCAGCGAGCATTAGCGACTTTTCAGCAAATTATAGTAATGCAAAAACACAAGCAAGCACGCTTTTAAATACGCTTGAGCCTCTTATTATGGGCTTTGCCGATACAATTATTGCCGACAACATGGAAGACTTAGTTAACAGTTTTACGTTAATTAACGATACTAGCAAAGCGCAAAGCTTAATAAATAATGGCGTTAATGGTGAGGCCGATCAGCTTGAGCTTTACATAGGCATGACCAACTTAGTCGCCTCTCGCGATGACTTTAGAGGCATAGCTATTGCTAGCGTAGATACCGACCACGACGGCCTACCTAACTTCTTTTTACCTAACACCAGCGATGAAGACATAGCCTTAGCTGGATTAATTGCCGACCAAGACGCCGATAACGATGGCGTAATTGATAGCGAAGACACTACCCCACTAGGTATTTAAAAATAAGAGCCGTAATAAATGCAGACACCGACTACCCTCGCGTGTCTGCTTTTGCTTTCTCAGGGTGTATACGCCGCAGAGCAGCAACAGCAGACCGAGCCAAAACCACAGCCATGTAACGAACTTAAAGATGAGCAAAAAGAGCGCTGTGAAGCACTTGAGCACATTGAAGTAAAAGGCCAGTACATAGGCATAGAAGTACCCGAAGTTATTGGGCGTTCTTACTTAAACCGTGATTTTATAAACGCCACACCTAAAGGCAATGGCGATATAAATGAACTAATTGCATTACTCCCTGGCGTACAGCTAAGTAACGAAGCGTATTCTATTGGTAGCTTAGCTGAGATTAGCGCACCAGAAATTTCTATTTCAGGCGCGCAGCCTTGGCAAACAGGGTTTTCGTTAGATGGATTAAATTACAATAACCGCATAGACCCAGCCAGTAGCAGCCGATTAAGTTCTTCATCAGATGATGTATCCGGTGGCGTACAAAGCATGAATGTAAACTCTGATGTAGTTGAGTCTATTACTGTTTATGACCATAACATTCCGGCTGAGTTTGGTGGCTTTTCGGGCGGTATCGTTGATAGTAAAACTAAAAGTGTTTTTGCAACCGACAGCTTTAGTTTTGGCGTGCGGGGGAATCAAAGCAGCTGGGGGAGTTACCATTTTATAGAAGCAGATCAAGACAGTTCACAGCAAAATGTTGATCAAAGCACCCTTGAAGAGCCTAAATACGAAAAAATCAGCTATAACCTGCGTGCAAATAAACAAATTAATGAGCGTCATGGCTTAATGATGAGCGTTAATTACTTAACCAGCGACATTAGTGATTTGTCGTTAGGGGAAGTAAAAACACAAAGCAGAAAAAACATTAATGCTATCGTTAAATACGGCTACCGTAATGGCTGGGTAGATGCATTAGATTTAACTTTAATGTACTCGCCATATGAAGTAGATAACTTTATCACCGATGCCAAAGACAGTGACTTTCATTTAGAAGGAGGCGCTATTGGCGCCGTTGCGGCATTAACTGAGCATTTTGACTTTGCAACATGGCACAGTAATCTTAACTTTAGTATGAGTGATAGCAGCCGAGAAGGCCCTGCGCACTTTTACAACTGGCTACAAGCAAAAGGAAAAGATTGGGGACAATACGCCGACCAAGGTGATGCACAAACACGTTACTCTCGCCAAGGGGGATATGGCGCTCTCGATAACACCCAATACACCACCAGCTGGAAAAACACCCTTGATTTTAAAACGCTGGAGTTTGCAGGCACTGAGCACCGCATTAAAGCCGGTATTGAACTTATTCGCCAAGAAGTAGAACGCGAGCGCATACAAAATAGCTACAGCTACGACTCCCCTATTATTTGGTCAAGTAGCACAACACCACTTAATTGCAGTGGTTATACGCTTGATTGCCAAGCACTTCAAACCACTATTTCTATTGACGAACTTGCAGCGCAACTTGGTGGCGAAATTGATTTTAATAATCAAGCGCATATTACAGCCTACTCAAATAATGTAACCGCAACTGCACAGTATTTTAATGGCCGTTTAGTAACCCCTGCAGAGTATATAAGTGTGGCGTTAAATCGCGCATCTTTTTATGCAACCGACCACATCACATTAGGGCAATTAAACCTAAATTTAGGTATGCGATACGAATATGATGACTTTTTAGCTAATCATAATATCGCACCACGTATATCGCTGGGTTACGATGTATTTAACGACAACCGCACTATTATTAGTGCAGGAGTTAACCGCTATTACGATTCAGCCATAATTGGCTATAAAGTAAAAGAGCAGCAGCGTTTTTCATACCGAGAATACCGCCCAATTGAAAACGGTTACCTTCAAGGGTGGCTGCCCTCTAACTATACTGGTGCGTTTAAATACCGCTTTGATGATGTAAACACCCCATACGATGACGAACTCGCATTAGGCATTGCGCATTCATTTGAAAAAGCGGGCAATGTATCGCTCAAATATGTAAAACGTAAAAAGCATCAGCAATTTTCTCAGGTTACCGATGAAGAAGCAGGTAGCGATGGCTATAAATATATCCGTATGACCAACGAAGGCGATGGCAGCTCAGAGCGCTATTCTATTTCGTGGAGCGCGCAATTTGGTAGCCATTCATTATGGGCCAATGCCTCCTACGCTGAAAACAAAATTTCAAACGACGACTACAATGCCACGGCTGAAAACACCCCACTTGATGAACTCGTTTACTACGTAAATGCTAGTGGCAGTGGCGAACTCGTAACTCTTGGGCAGCTTGAGCAAATTCGCACAAACTTTGGTACTCCGGTAACCGGCGCGCTAGGTTGGAATGTTGATTGGACCAGCTCATTAAGCACAGGCCTAAATGTTACCTTTAGCGACAGCTACACCAGCGCTGTTAGTACCGGCGCGAGCGAAAGTATTGGCCTTGAACAAAGCTGTACAAGTTGCCCTGTGGAGTCAACGCTTGTTGATGTATACGAAGAACAAGAAATTCGTGCCAGAACCATGTTAGGCCTTAGCCTGCGCTATAGCCACAACCTAACAAAAACTCAGTCAGTTGAAATAAGAGCTGATATTTCTAACTTTTTAAACGCACGTACTTACACAGTAAACGAAGGAGCATCAGGCATTGAGCCTGGGCGTATGTTTTGGCTAGGAGTTAGCTATAACTATGATTAGGTTATTAAGCATTTTTGTACTGTGCTCTTTTAGCTTAAACGCCACACCAACAAGTAGCCACGATTTACGCTCACTGTATAGCAAAGGCCAAGCACATTGGCCTGCTATTCAAACCAGTGATGGCAGAAGTGTTGAGCCCATGTCGCTTTTGCCTGTAGCGTCGCCAAAACCTGAGCATGTTGCTTTAGGTGACAAGCTTTTTCATGATGTGCAGCTCTCGCGTAATAGTACCGTTAGCTGCGCTACCTGCCATGAGCGTGATAAAGGCTTTCATGATGGCCGCACAACCGCAGTAGGTATTGATGAGCAAATAGGCACACGTAACACCCCTGCTATTTTTGGTATAGATCAATGGCAAAGCTTTTTTTGGGATGGGCGCGCAAACACTGCTGAGCAGCAAGCACTTATGCCCATAGCAAACCCAATTGAAATGGACCTAGACCCCCAAGTAGCCTTAGCGCGGGTAAATAAAGATAAAAGCTATCGCATATTTAATCAAAGTGCTTTTAATAGTAATACCCTCACTTCAAAGCAAATGGCAAAAGCCTTAGTTGCGTTTGAGCGAACATTAGCCGCGCCAAATAGCCGCTATAAAACGTTTTTAACGCAGCTTAATAAACACCCACAACACGCAATTAGTAGCTTAAGTGATAATGAGCTAAATGGCCTGCACCTATTTAGAACTAAAGCCAAATGCATGACCTGCCATAACGGTGCACTACTGAGTGACAATCAATTTCATGGCACTGGGCTGCATTATTACGGCCGTCGCTTTGAAGATAAAGGCCGCTTTGATGCCACAAATAACCCTGATCACATAGGGCAATTTAGAACCCCCTCTTTACTAGGCTTAATGCAAACATTTCCGTGGATGCATAACGGCTTATTTGATGATTTAGCAGGCATTGTAGCCTTATATAACCACGGTGGTGTAAGACCAAGGCCACGAAAAAGCCAACTAAACGACCCGCACTTCCCTAAAACCACTGACCTGCTTATTAAGCTTAATTTAACCAAGCAAGAACAAGCCGACCTAGTCGCATTTTTACGTATATTATAAATCGTAAGCTACTCACCTAAAGTGCGCGTGAGTAGCTTAGCGAGATAAAATCAAGGCCTGGGTTGGGCTTTTTAATACCTGCGTTTGAATAATGGAAATACTTAAGTGATACGCTGTGCTGCTCAGTATCGCCAAATTTCATGGCTATGCCTATGCGGTCTTCAAATTGATAATGGGTGCTTATGTTTTTACCCGCAAATTTAGTGTCGTCTAATAGGCTTAAACCAATACCAAACTCTGCAAAAACACGGTTACCTGCAATGCTACCAATAGGATAAAAAATAACGGGCGATAGCGACAAACCTAAATTAGCGTCGTAACGTTTTGGGTCATCGTATTCAAAAAAGTTAACGTTGGCTTCAAGGTAAATTTCGAGTTCCTCAAATCCTTCTATTTGGTAATCAAGGGCGTATTGATAAGCAAGTTTAACGCCTTGTACGTCACCCTCATCTTGAATGTAGCTCATTGAAAAGTAGTTTTGTGCAGCCGTTGCAGCGCCTGCGTATAACGTTATTGCTATTAAAAATAGTTTATAAAGTTTCATGTTGTTCACCTCAAGCAGTTTTCTTTTTTATTGCAATTGCTTGAACTAAACACAGCGGCATTAGCCACTATAGATTAAGCAATTACGCTATGAGATGTATAATAATTGCATGCAACTATTTTGATAATTGCAATTATAGTGGAATAACTTTCTTTATAATTTTGATAATACTAAACAGCAATAGAATGCCCGCTAAACGGCATAGTTAGGCGGTTATATTGCTGCTTAAATAGCTGCCAACCCACAATACCCGACAAGGTATTGCCGCATGCCATACCAATAAACAGCCCTGTTAGGCCATAAAAATGCGAGCCTAACCAAAGAAGTGGCAAATAGCACAAAAATAACCGTAATATTGAAATAAATAACGCCGTAGTAGGAAACCCCAATGCGTTACATACCGATACCGTGATCATGCACACACCAAGCGCAGCGTAACTTAGCGGCACAAACGCAAAGTAATCAATTAAGTTTAAAACAATGGCGCTGTTTTCACTTAATGCATGTGCAAGTGGGTTAGCTAAGGCATAAATAATAACGGCTAATAAAATTTGTACGCCAATAACAAAACCGCAAGCAAGTTTTACAACGCTCATTATTTGCTTAAGCTCGCCACGCCCTTTTAAATTACCCACAATGGGCGGTAAGGCCATGGTAAGCGCTAAAATTAAAATAATTGCTATATATTCAATTCGGTTTGCAAGCCCCCAAGCCGCTACAGCAAAACCACCATAAGCGGCAATCAGTGCGGTTACTATCATGGCTGAAATAGGCGGAATAAATTGCGAAAGTAAAGCCGGCGCCATCATTTTAGCTATTGCTTGCACCGCTCGTTCAGTGCGGTTTTTTATAACCTCAAAGGTAATTAGCTTTCGTTTAATAAGCGTATAAAATATAACAATAAAACCCGTTAAAAATGCAATACATGTTGCCCACGCAGCGCCCGCTAAGCCCATATTAAAGGTAAACATAAAAAGCGGATCGATGGCAATATTTAACACGCTGGTTAGCACCATTATGCGCCCAGGTAATAAGGTTTCGTTATGCGCGCGGCAAATACTGTAGCCAATATAAAGCAAAGCACCAATCCAGCAGCTTAATAGCCAGGGCAACCAATAAAGTGCGGTTAGCTTAAATAATGAAGGCGAAGCACCCAATATTAAAATAATAGGTTGCTGGAAAAACCACAGCCCTACACATAAAATGGTCACCACAAGTGTGCCAATAACAATAATTAAGTTACCTAAATAGCGTGCGTAGTTAAGTTTGTTTTCACCAAGGGCTGTTGAAATAGTCGCGGTGGCAGCAATACCTAACCCTACTTGTACACCTACAACCACCTGAAAAATAGCAATACTAAACGCCACTACGGCTAATGGGTCGGCTCCTAATTTAGCAATAAAAATGCTGTCGATTAATTGGCTACCCATAATAGAAAACAAACCAACCAACATAGGCCATGTTTGCTTAAATAAATGCTTAGAAAGTAATGATGTATTACGATTCATGGAATGGACTCACTCTAAATTTAAAATTTAAACGAGATAAAAAACAGAAAAAAAAGGCGCTTATAATAAGCGTCAAAGGAAAAGTCACAATCAATAAGCTGTTAGTATATTTACACAACTAACTTTTGATAATATAGTTGTTTAAATAATCAGTTTATTGAAAAATTTGATAATGAATATTGCCCATTTAAATCTGTTTGTAAGAATAGCAACAACACACAATATTAGCTTAGCAGGCAAGGAGTTAGGCTTGTCGGCTGCGGTTTCTAGCGCGCAAATGAATAAGCTTGAAGAAACCCTAGGCGTTAAACTTATGCACCGTACAACGCGTAAAGTGTCGTTAACTGAAGAAGGCCAAGCTTTTTTACCTCACGCCGAAGAAGTACTAGCCAATATTGAAATGGCGCGTGCGTCGGTAGGTATAGGCAGTGTTACCCCACAAGGTAAGCTACGTATTACTGCACCAGCCTCATTTGGGCGTATGCATATTATTCCTGCGCTAGAGGGCTTTATTGAGCAATACCCCGACCTGACAATTGATTTACGCCTAAGCGATAGCATTATTGATATGGTTGGCGGAGGTTTTGACATAGCAATACGCGACGCCGCATTAAACGACTCAACCCTAATTGCTCGAAAAGTTGCCCGCGACAAACGCTTAATTTGCGCATCACCTAAGTACCTTGCTAAACACGGCACACCTAAAACACCGCAAGATTTAAAAAATCATACCTGTGTTAATTTACATGGTTTAACTACGTGGTCGTTTACAACACCCGAAGGCCCACAAAATATTAAAACCAATAATGTATTACAAGCCGATAACGGTGAAGCCGTGCGCGACGCGTGCGTACAAGGCTTAGGTATTACATTAATGTCGAGCTGGTGTGTATATAAAAAGCTACAAAGTGGTGAGCTGGTACAAATTTTAGAAGACTACCCACTTGCATCCGACACCGCTATTTGGAGTGTTTACCCTAGTTCGCGTTTATTAGCGCCAAAAGTAAGGGCCTTTATAGACTACTTTAGCGGCTACTTTGGTGACGAACCCTACTGGGAAAAAATATAATTATTTAACCATAAAATATAAAAGCACAAACCTAGGTTTGTGCTTTTTGCGTTTTAAGCTTTAACTTTAAAGTTTTAAATAAAACCGTTACTTACTGATTAAACGCTTATAGATGATGTCTTTAAGTACTGCGCGATCATGCTTTAACTGATGCATTGCTTCGTCATCAATTGGGGCGTTTTCAAGTTCTAACTCACGAATTTGCGTATCCAGTGCGTTGTATTTTTCAACTTGCTGTGCAAATTCTGTATCACTTTTTATAAGCGATATAAGTGTGTCTGTGTACTGTGGGAATTCGTTCGCTACTGAGTGATTTTCGCCTAACATAATCGTTCTCCGTTGTTTTAATAGGTAACCCCTTGGGCATATAAAAATAGTAGCAACTAACCTTTATTTTTATAATACCCATTTTAACAGAGTTACTTTATTGAATAATTTGATAATAGTTTAATATAAACTAACGCTACGTTGGGTTTTTAGCTCTCCAGGCGTTATCGGTCGCTCTTAGGTTTTCGCTATCTATACTCATTACTTGCTCAAGATGCTGATGATGCTGCTTATACGCCGATATATAGCTCTCTTGCTCGTTGCGATTTTTATAAAGCTCAGGCATTACATGGGCATCTTTTTGTTTAAACAAACGTTGTAGGCGGTAAGCCTCATAGGGCTCTACCCCTAATGCTTCTAGAGCGGCTTGCCCCATTTCCAGTGCGCTACCAAATGTTTCTCGGTGAATGCTATTAAGGCTGCTATCCATCAGTTCAAATTCGGCTTCGCGGTTATATGCACTAATTACTATTTTAAGCCACGGAAAATGCTTTTTAGCCAGCTCAGCTAAATGTTTGGCTTGTTCGGTATTGCTCATGGTAATTACCAGTAGTTCTGCCGATGCCGCCCCTGCTGCATGAAGTAAATCTAAACGCGTGGCATCGCCATAGTAAACTTCAAAGCCGAGTTTTCTCAGTAGGTTAACGTTATTAGCATCGTTATCTAAAATAACGGGTTTAATACCTGAAGATATTAAAAAGCGTCCAAGGTCTGTGCCTAAGCGGCCAAAGCCTGCCAAAATAACACGATGATTTTGCTGTGCTATGGTATCGGGCTCTGAGCTTTGTGCCGGTATTGCTTGGTTTTGTGCTAAAAACTTATCATGAAAAATAAATAACAACGGCGCTAAAAACATTGAAATAGCCACTGCCGATATAAGCGGGTCAATCACGTTATTGGCTAATACACCGTTATTTTTTGCAAACTGAAATAACACAAACGCAAACTCCCCACCTTGCGCTAAGGCAATGGCAAATAACGAGCACGCTCCCGAGCTAATTTTAAATAACTTGCCAACAGCCAATAATACCAACCACTTTATGGCAATTAAGCCTGTTGTTAAGCCAAGGATTAGTAATAGGTTATCGCCAATTAACGTAAAGTTTAAACTCGCCCCAATGGAAATAAAAAATATCCCCAGCAGCAAGCCTTTAAAGGGTTCTATGTCGCTTTCAAGTTCGTGTCTAAATTCGCTGTCGGCAAGTACCACACCTGCTAAAAATGCCCCAAGCGCAGGCGATAACCCTACGGCAAGCATTAACAAAGAGGTACCAATAACCAAAGCAAGCGCAGCGGCAACAAACACTTCGCGAATACCGGTTTTTGCTATGGCTCTAAATATAGGTTGGCTGGCAAATTTACCAATTAAAAATACCGCAAAAATAGCCGCAAGAGTCAGTATCACTCGCAAATAATTAGGCAGTGTTGTTATATCAAAAAGCACAGAGCTGTGGTGTGAGCCGCCCGCTATAGTAAATGTTGCCAATAACGGCAGTGCTGCAAGCATAGGAATAACCGCTAAATCTTGAAACAACAATACAGCAAACACACTGCGCCCTGCTTCTGTGTTCATTTGGCCTTTTTCTTGAAGGGTTTGTAGCACAATAGCGGTAGACGATAACGACACGATTAAACCAACGGCCAATGCTTGCTGCCACGGTAAAAATATTAGCGCAATAGCAGTAATAATAATGCTTGTAACAATTACCTGCGAACCACCAATACCTAAAATAGGCAGTTTTAATTGCCACAATAAAGACGGTTTAAGTTCAAGCCCAACTAAAAATAGCATCATCACTACGCCAAATTCAGTAAAGTGCATAATGGCTTCTACATCACCAATTAACGAGGCGCCAAAAGGGCCAAAAGGGCCAATAATTATACCGGCAATTAAATAACCCAGCACTGAGCCTAAACCTAATTTTTTTGCTATGGGTACCGCAATGGTTGCAGCCGCTAAAAATATAAATACTTGAAGTAAAAAACCTTCCATAGCTAGTCCCTCCTGATAAGTTTATTTAAATCAGAGTTAAAAAATTCACTGTGCGCCAACTGCGTTGCATCTAGTTTGCTATCTCGCAGTGCTAAAATGGCGCGGCGATATTGCTGAGCGTAATTATGTACCTGCTCTGGTGCTAAACCACGGTGCACACCACTAATTACAAACGGCGGTAAGCATTGCATTTTGCATAAATTAACAGTGGCTTTAAAAGGCGAAGTGAGTTGCTCAATGGTAAATTTATTTATACCCGTGGGCGTGTAGGTATCGGCATCGCCTCCGGTTGTAATGGCCTGTAGCGCCAATTTATTTTTTAATGCATCACCTTTTGAGCCGTACGCCCAATCGTGCTCAAGTACTAGGTCAAACCACTGTTTAATTATGGCTGGGCTTGAGTACCAGTAAAAAGGATGCTGAAAAACAATAATATCGTGTGCTTCGCACAACGCTTGCTCGCGCTGCACATCAATCATCAGATCGGGGTAATGTGCGTATAAGTCATTAACAGTAACGCCTTCAAGACCCTCTACTGCGTTGCGTAACCCTTTATTTATATTTGAGCGAGCTGCTGCTGGGTGAGCAAAAATAATGAGTATTTTTTTCATGTTTATCGCCTATTGCACTGTAAAAGCAAAGCCTACAGCTGAAGTTAAATAAAATAAGGCGCGCTGCTATGCACTGCGCCTTAGCTAAAACCGTTATTTAACGTCTTGAATTGAAACCACCATGTCGGGCCAATTACGTTGGTTTTCCATGCTGTACTCGGCACCTTGCTCATCGGCGTATTTAAAACGCCTTAACGCAGGTGTTTGGCTTGTCGCTTGGTATAACCAATAAGCTTCAGCGCGTAGCGCTTCTTGAATAGGTAAGTCGATTGACTCATACACCGCTTGTTTAGTGGCATTAATCGATTCGCTTGGCCAAAGCGCAATGCGTTTTGCAAGTTTATCAACGTACGGGCCTATTTCGTCTGGGTTTAGTGCACGGTTAACGGTGCCATAAAATTCGGCTTGGTCTGCGTCAAAGTCATCGGCGCTCAGCACTATTTCAAGCGCTCGGCCTAAACCAGTTTGGCGCGCCATACGCGATGCACCACCGCCACAAGGTAAAATACCCATGCCCACTTCCATTTGCATAAACTTAGCTTTTCCGCGAGCTGCAAAGCGCATGTCGCATGCGAGCGCAAACTCATGGCCGCCACCTCGGGCAAAGCCTTCTATTTTTGCAATGGTTGCTTGCGGTAATTTACTAATGCGTTCTAGCACAACTTGAAGGTCGAGCAGTTTTACTTCATTTCGTGGAACAGCCTTATCAGACATATCCTTTAAAAATTCGGTATCGGCATGCGAAACAAATATTTCTGGGTGAGCCGATTGAAACACCACCACTTTAATTTGTTTATCGGCTTCTAACTTTTGTGCCAACATTGTTAAATCTGCAAGCATTGGTAAACCTTGAACATTTACCGGTGCGTAGTCAAAAGTAACCGTTAAAATTCCATTATCTGCAATGGTATTGAATGTAGTAAACCCTTCGTATTTCATAGCGTTATCCTTTGTTATTTTGTGTAAATAAATAAACGTTAAATGTTGTTAGCAACAATCAACTGAACGATTTACATTCTAGTAACTAAAGATAAATTTGATAATATTGATATTAAACGAATTAGTTTACTGTTATTTTTGATAATAACTGGTATTACCACCATCTCATTAGTAATTAGCCCTGTATGTTTTTTAAACCACTACTTTATTGCGAACTGGGTTGAGCTATTAAATGAAATTTTCATTTTATTTGCACAATTTATTGCCATACTTAGGTACACAAAATTAAACAGTATTTGGGGTAAGTATGAGCTTAACCAAAGTCACTGAAACGGTGGCAAGTAGCATTAACGCAAAAAAAGCTAAACTAACACTTTGTATATTAAGTAGCGCTGTACTTTTATCTGCATGTGGCGAACACGCCCAAACCGACAATACAGCAGCTGCCTCTCAAGAACAAACAGCCAAAAACACGCTTATAAATACCGATGATTTTAATATTAAAGCCATGGTAAAGCTGCCACAAACTGTTGAGTGTACGCTTGAAAACGGCTTACAAACCCAATGTGCTCAGGTTGTTTTAAAATATCAGCCCGACAACATTAAAGTAGGCCCTTTTTGCCCAGAAACACTCGACGACGTTGGCGGAATTTGGGATTGGGATGGCACAGACGCAGGTTTATATAGATTAGATAAAGCGTTTTTAACCATGCTTAACGAGCAAGGTTTTACCTTTTATGACGAAGACGGCAACGTACATATTGTTGATAACGCAACCATTCGACCTACCGTTGATCATGCATGCATTAATGTATCGGTAGATAAGAGCGTGGAAATTACCGCCCTTTTGCCACTTCACCCTGTTATGTCTGAGCAATCAACTGCTTTGGGCACAGTGTCTAAAGTAGGGATAGCGCTTGCGGGTGTACCTATATTTTCAGATGCGCCAAGTGTGCAGCGCACTGGGCATTTACCCGCTTTAGACACCTGCGCGGGCCATATTGACCCTGGTGGTTGGTACCACTATCACGGCACAGCAAGTGATATAGATAGCGTATATAAACACGAACATGTAAAGGCTAACTGTAATAATTTAGCGCAAAAGCCAAGCGCCCTATTTGGTTATGGCTTTGATGGCTACCCAATTTACGGAAGCCAAGAAGTTGATGGTACAACCCCTGCCGAGCTTGATAGCTGTAATGGCCACACAGGCCCTACGGGTGAAAACGGCATAGTTACTTACCACTACCATGCCAGTAATACATTCCCTAACTTACCTAAGTGCTTAAAAGGCGTGGTTGCACAAAACAACTTAACGACCACAGCACAAGCGGGTGTAGGGGCTAAACCGCCTGAAGGCACTAAAATAACTCGCCATGAACCACCTGGTGGCGGTGGCCCAAAAGCAGCAGGCCCTGATGGCGGCGGCATGTCACCACCTGGGTTTGCACAAGCAGCTAAAAAGCTAGGCGTAAGCGAAAAGGCGCTTAATCAAGCTATGCAAGACGCTGGCGGCCCCAATGCCGATTTAGCGGTTGTAGCAAAAGCACTTAACGTACCATTGGAGCAATTAAAAGCAGCCCTACCCGAAAAACCAAAACGCTAATTAACCTAAACTCTGGTTAAGAGATTTACTAACATATTGAACCATGATGATATTTAGGTTTATTCTCTAGCCAGAAATTTTCAGTAAATTCAACGCTGTTAGCGCTGAAATAGCTGCTTGAGATAAATTTATTATCTAAAGTTCAGGTTAAATACAAATTACGGCAAGTGTTAAAAGCACTCGCCGTAACAATTAGTTACGCGATTTATAGCCTATAAAAGTTCCTAAAATCGTTAAAAATGCGAGAAAACGTTGGCTTGTGTCAAGAACAGTAAACGTTAGTAAAAAGCTGTAAACATCCCCTTGTTAGCCGTTACATGTCAGTTACCATTCAGTTTAAAGCGCTAGTATTGAACCCAGTTATGTAAAAACATACACGAGGCAATATTATGAAACTCACTTTTTTACTCCCAGCTCTACTTGCATTTGGCACAGTATCTGGCTCTGCGCTTGGAGCACCAAACGAGCGAGAGAACAGCAAAAATTTTAATAACGACCGTGCTAAACGTATTCAGTACAAACGCGATGAGCGCCGTGAAGATAAAAAACAACGTATTGAATATAAACAAAACAAAAGAGAAGATCGCAAACAAGAGAAACGCGAAAAGCGTAAAGAAACAAAACGCAAAGTAGTGCATTACAAGCAAGAAAAACGCAAACGTACCTACATAAAAAATAACCGCCACAATGTAGTTACCTACAGACCAGGGCGCTATTTTAATCATTTACCGCGTAACAGTGCATCAATTAGATTTAATGGTATTTCGTTTACCTTTAGTGACGGTATTTATTATCGTAAAGCGAAAAGAGGCTACCATGTTGTTAAGCCACCAAGAGGTTTAAGAATACGCTCATTACCTAGGCACTACTCGCATTTTAAGCGCCATAACACCACTTACTACACCTACCAAAATGTATATTACGTGGCAGACAATAATGGTTATAGAGTAGTTGATGAGCCTAAAATAATTGTTAATCAGGCTATAAAGGTAGGCAGTGCTAAAAATTACGATTTAGGCCACACCTACGACACCCTCCCTATTTCAGCAGAGGCTGTCACTATTAACGATCAACAATATTTTAAGTACCAAGGTATTTATTTTTTACCGCAAATAAATGGTGACGAAATAAAATATTTAGCTATCAATTTAGGTTAATAACCCCTCATAACAAAAGAGCAAGCTGCTTTATGCATCTTGCTCTTTTGACATTAAGTCAGCCATTCTTTGATTAATTTCTTGATCTGTTAAATCTTCTTTGTGTGTGCCTATGGTCCACATATGGCCATATGGGTCTTGTAACGTGCCCGCTCTATCGCCATAAAATTGATCGTGTACTGGGCGTATTTGCGTGGCACCTAGCTCTATGGCTTTATTAAAAACTGCATCTACGTCTTCAACGTACAGCATTAAGCTTACCGGTGTGCCTCCAAGTTTTTTTGGACTTTTAAAAGACTCATCTGGGCATGAATCTGAAATCATAATATGCGAGTCGCCAATTATAATTTCAGCATGTGCAATGCCGCCTTCGGGTAAAGGCATTTGCATAACAAGCTGGGCATTAAATGCATCGCAATAAAAGCAAATGGCTTGCTGCGCACCATCTATAATCAGATACGGTGTTACTGAACTAAACCCCTTAGGAATTGCTGAAACGGCCATGCCTATCTCCAAAATTTTATTATGGGTGTACATTTAGCGTATAGGTTAAAAACAGTTCTTTCAATGTGTTATGGCATGCAAATTAGTACAATTAAACTAGCCAATTGAAGGTTAATAACTATACTAACCGTAATATATATCTTACGAATAAAAAAATTAATCAGGACTTTTATAATGTTAGCAAATTTAAAACTAGCTCTTAAAAAGTTTAAAAGTCTTAAATTTTTAACCTTAAGTACATTGCTTTTATTTACTCATCAAAGTGCTGCCAATATAGTGATAGCAATCGTAGGTAAAACTAAAAATGACAGCTTTTATCAACAGGCTTTTAAAGGGTGCTTAAAGTTTGCAAGTGATCACCCAGAAGTAATATGCAAATACGATGGCCCAAAAGACTTTCAGGATATCCGCAGTCAATCTATAGTTATCAATAACTTAGTGCAACAAGGAATTGATGGACTTATTGTAGCCACCACCGATTCTCAGCATTTAGTGACCCGTTCACTTATGGCGCTAAAAAGTAAAAACATTCCGGTTATTACCTTTGACTCAGACCTACTAGAAAAACACCAGCATCATCGACTCGCATACGTAGGCAGTAATAACTTCGACTTTGGCATAGCCTTAGGAGAGCAAGTCAAAAAACTAACTAAAAAAGAAAATAACACTATTTGTATGCAATCAGGGCACCACACTACCCCTAACTTAAATAAACGTATTGCAGGCGTGAGGTATGCACTTTCTAAGCAATCAACTGAGCATTTATCTGGTCAAAATGGTTGGCGTGAACACAACCGCTGCCCATTATTTAGTCTAGGCAAGCGCGAAGAGTCACTTATACAGTTGATGCATATATTAAAAACTAAAAACCCGCCTATATTTTTAGCTGTCGCTGGGTTTGCACAATTTAACCCACACTATGTCAATGCACTTGAGCCTTACAAGCAGATGATTGAAAGTAAAGATATTATAATAGTATCTGCCGATACCGAAGAAATTCAGCTCAATGTGCTTAGTAGAGGCTTGTCGTCCGCTAATATTGGTCAAAACCCTTTTGAGATGGGGCGTTTAAGCACTGAGCTTATGCATGATTACATTCTATATGACAAAAAGCCCGAGCAAACTCATTACTACACCGATTTTCACTACTGTACACAAAGTAACGCCACACACTGCACCGTAAACCATTAGAACATTTTTGGTGCACTACCCCCATGAATACTAATTAGTTAGGCATATTTATAAAAGCCATTTACGCCTATTAATTAAGGTGTAGTGCATTAAGGTGTAGTGCATTAAACTGAATACATTATTGCTCTAGGTTTAAACGTTGATGCCAAGCAGCAATACTTTCATCAGGGTACTCCTCAAATTGCTTATCACCTTTATTTATGGGTGTATTTACCCAGTTTGCTTTACTACCAAGCATTAAATGAGTCCGCTCTGGGGGTATGGGTAACTCACTATCTATTGCACCAGCAAAAGGATGAACTTGCTCTGGCCAACGTGCATCGTATAACCATAAGTTGGCACTACAATGCTTACAAAAATGACGCTCTGCAGGGCTGGTTTTATCGCCTATTTTTGCATGATAAACAGTGATGTGTTCTCGCCCTGTAACCTCAAGCGTGCTGTATTGCGCGTTTAAATTAATAACAAATCCGCCGCTCCCAGCGGTTTTACGACAAATAGAGCAATAACATAAATTGTAAGGATAAGGGTGTTTTGAGTTAACCGTAAATTTCACTTTGCCACAGTGGCATGAGCCATTGAGCTTCATAATAAATCCAATTGTTTATTTTGAGAGTTAATACCATAACCATTAAGCCATAAAAAAACCACACCCTTTACAGGGGTGGTTTTTTTAAGTACAAAGGGTTCGTTTATTAACGTTGCCAAAACCTTAAATTGCGTAGCACTTCAATAAACTTATCGGCTGAATGCGCCTCTAAATCTACCCAACCATCATCTGCTTTTCCATCAAGGCCTGCCGCTTTAAATAAAGGCATTGCCTCTTGCGTGTAGCCAATGTATTTCATATGGGCAAATGCATCGTTTACAAAGTCTTTAGCCTCAGGAATACCAGCAAGTTTTTCAGCGCCTTCTTGAGTCGCCAGTACCATTACTGCATCGTACAATACCGAAGGGCCACCATTAATTACTTGGTCCGCAGCAATGTGCTTGCCTTTACTACAACATGCGCCGCCAACTTGCGCTGCAATAATTTCAAAGTTTGCGCCTTCGGCTTCAAGTTCATTTACAACTGAATCAAAAATATCTGCGTCAAAGCCATCGCTTACTAAAATACCTAACTTGCGGCCTTTAAAGGTGTTAGGCGCATTTTTTAAAATGCTAAGCGCATCTGAAGTAGGTAAGTCATCGCGAGTTGGCATTGCGGCTTCTGCCGGCTCTGGCATTTCTTGTAAGCGCAAGCCTTTGGCAACCTCTTGCGCTAACGTATCGTCAATATTAAGTAAGTGCGAAACCACACGCTCACGTATTGGTAAATGCTCAACTTTAGAAAGCTCAAACACTAGCGCGTATTGAATATGCGCTTGCTCTACGTCTGTTTGGCTTAAATAAAATTGGCGTGCTTGGCTGTAATGATCGCTAAATGTTTCTGAGCGATAACGTAATTTATCACCGCCGCTTACTTCAGGCTCGCTTGAGCTTTTAAAGCCATGTACAGGGCATTCGCGCGGGTTATTTTCACCGCCACTCCACGAGTTTGGTTCGTAATTTACACGCCCTTTTGGATTGTGCATTGCCATGTGGCCATCTTGTTGAAAATGACGCATTGGACATTTAGGAGCATTAACCGGAATGTGCGTAAAATTAGGCCCGCCTAAGCGCTTAGTTTGAGTATCTAAGTACGAAAAGTTACGACCTTGAAGTAGCGGGTCGGGTGTAAAGTCGAGCCCTGGTACAATATTTTGAGTACAAAATGCGACTTGTTCTGTTTCTGCAAAAAAGTTGTCTACAACACGGTCAAGCACCATGCGGCCAACAATTTGTACTGGCACTTGCTCTTCAGGTATAAGTTTGGTGGCATCAAAAACATCAAATTCAAATTCATCAGCAAATTGCTGATCAAACACTTGCACACCTAACTCCCACTCAGGGAAGTCGCCGTTGCCAATAGATTCCCACATGTCTCTGCGATGAAAATCAGGATCGGCGCCATTAAGCTTAAGTGCCTCGTTCCATACTACCGATTGCATTCCGCCTTTTGGTTTCCAATGAAATTTTACAAATTTCTCATCGCCCTTGGCATTAATAAATTTAAAAGTATGAACGCCAAAGCCTTCCATAAAGCGTAAAGAGCGCGGAATAGCTCTATCAGACATTGCCCACATAACCATGTGCATTGACTCAGGTGACAAGCTCACAAAATCCCAAAAGTTATCATGCGCTGTTTGCGCCTGTGGAAAACCACGATCTGGCTCAGCTTTAGCGCTATGTATTAGATCAGGAAACTTCATTGCATCCTGAATAAAAAATACAGGTATATTGTTACCCACTAAATCCCAGTTTCCCTCTTGGGTATAAAACTTAACAGCAAAACCGCGTACATCACGTGCTAAATCTGGCGATCCTTTGTTACCTGCAACCGTAGAGAAGCGAGTAAACACTGGTGTTTTTTCACCTTTTCGCTGAAAAATATCTGCACAGGTTAAATCTTCAAGCGTGTCGTATGTTTCAAAATATCCGTGTGCGCCATAACCTCTGGCATGTACCACACGCTCAGGAATGCGTTCGTGATCAAAGTGAAAGATCTTTTCGCGCATTACATGATCTTCCAACAATCCAGGGCCGCGCTTGCCTGCACGTAATGAGTTTTGATCGTCGCTTACAGGACAGCCCTGCGTGGTGGTCATGGTAGGGTGTTCATCCGACGCCTTTTGATGCAACTCGCCGCCATGCCCTTTATTACCTGAGTATTTAAATGATTCAGCCATGTTTAGTCCTTCATACAGTTTGATTTAATGGGTTATTAGTTTTTATGAGCTTTAAAACTAAAAGCGACCTTGCAAATGCAAAATAAAGACCAGCCATACAACCTAGTAAAAAAGGGCCATATAGGCAAAAAAGTAGTATTTAGAGGATTTAAAAAAAGAAAAAGTTACACAGGTATGTAACTTTTTCACATAAAAAAAGAGCACGTAAAAGTGCTCTTAGGTTTATGCAGTTCTAGATTTAGCTAATCTTTATTCTCGTTAACTAAAATAACTTTACGATGTGGGAATGGAATTTCTATATTGTTTTCATCAAGGGCTTTTTTAATAAGCTCAGGCACTGTGTATATAATTTCAAAATAATGCTCACCTTTACAAAACGGCCTTACTAAAAAGTCCACTGAGCTGTTATTAAGTGTTTCTACTTCTACAAATGGTGCAGGGTCTTTTAATATATGTGGATGCGCCTCTAATACACTATCTATTACTTTACGAACTGCGTCGGTGTTTTCATCGTATGCCACACCAAAGTGCATATCTACACCACGAATTGGGTGGTGCGAGTGGTTAATAATTTGCGCCCCCCAAATTTGGCTATTTGGAATAATAACTTGCTGATTATCGAACGTTTGCAAAATTGTAGTAAACATATCTACTTCAGTTACTTTACCAAAGCGCCCTGCTGCTTCAATAAAATCATTCACTTTATAAGGTCTAAATATGAGTAACATTACGCCTGCAGCTAAGTTAGACATAGCGCCTTGCAATGCTAAACCAATTGCTAAACCTGCAGCGCCTAATAACGCAATAATTGAAGCCGTTTGTACACCAAAGCGATTTAACACGGCAATAAATACAAACGCTAAAATAATGTAACGGGCCATGCTGCCCAAAAAGCGAAATAAAGTGTCGTCTAAATGAGTGTACTTGTGACACAAGCCAATAATTATCCCTCTTACTTTACCTGCAAGCCACAAACCTAAAAGTAAAATAACAATTGCTAGCAGAATATTAGTTGCCCAATTAAGTGCTGCAGGTAGGTACTGGTTTACATCTATATTATTTATTATGTCGTCCATTTTTGCTTCCTGTTGAACTAGTTGTAAATTAAAAAACCAAAAACAAACGTAATATTAACTTTTAATTAACTAAATTACGAATTTATAATGAGGAAGTAGCCTTTTTTAATTTTTATGCAGTTATTAAGCTTAAATAAAACTTAAGGCGATTATAAAGTGAGCACAAATTACATTTGTTGCGTACATATTGTTCAATTTGTAAATAAAGCCAATGTGTTCTAAACCTTAAAGAGACACTTTGTTAAGGAACATTGTTATGCCAACAACAAATACTATTAATAAACATGCAGAATTTGCTCGCTGTATTGAATGCAATAAAGTTGACACTTTTGCGGCCTTTCATTGGCTTGCACTTGCGTTTAAAGACATGGCGCGCGCACCGCTACTGAGCCTTATTTATGGCGTTATATTTACGCTGATTCCTGTTGCCATTGTTTACTCAGCAGTGTTTACAGGTACCTACTTAGTTATTTTGCCAGCAACCGTTGCCTTTGCTTTAATAGGTCCCGCATTTGCAGCAGGGCTATACGATGTAGCATGGGAACTCGAAAAAGGCCATAAACCAACGTTTGCACATTCTATTAAGTCGATGTTTAGAAACCCCGTAGGTGAATGGGGGTTTGCTATATTGCTTATGGTAATAATGATTGCTTGGATGCGCTTAGCCGCATTAGTACACGCTTTATACCCAAGCCACGCCAACCCAACCTTTGAAGAGCTATCGGCGTTTTTAACACTGGGCAGTATTATTGGCGGCGTATTATTAGTAACGGTATTTTCGCTTTCGGCATTTGCCCCACAAATTATGATGGAGCGCCGCGTTGATATAATGACCGCAGTGATCAGCTCTATGAATGCAGTAAAAACTAACTTTGCTGCCATGGTTGTGTGGTCAATCTGTATATTTTTATTGGTAGCTATTGGTTTTGCTACCGGTGCGACAGGCTTTATTATTATTATGCCGCTACTTAGCTACGCCAGTTGGCATGCCTATATAGCTGTTATTAAAACTAAAAAGCCTCGCGGATACGAGTAACACTTTACCAACCACATGAGTTAACAACCACGGTAAATAAAAATAGCGCCTTAGGCGCTATTTTTTTGTTCGTTTTAAAATGCTTAAAACATACTACTTAAAAAACCCAAATAGCATGTAAAAATGGTTGGTTTTCTATTTCATCAGTACCTAGCTTGTTGTACCAATAACGCCACTCAACCCCAACCATTAATTGCTTAGCATCTAAATTAAAGTTTTGACCAACATCCCAATGCACTGCGGGCTGCGCAAGCAGCCATTCGTTTACTTTGCTACCTTGCTCGTCATCACGCCCTGAAATATATTCAACGTGGCCAGTAAAATAAAATGCTTGGCTACCTAACGAAAAAGGAGCGCCCCACGCAAGGTCTATAAAAATACTGTTATCTTGCTTAGCTAGCTGATCTTTTTGTACGCCACCGTTAGCGTCGATGTATCCAGCAAAAGTTGTGGTTAAAAAATCAAATCCAGGGGCGTCCCAACTTAACTTTATACCGGGCGTGTATTTCATTAAGCCTTCTTCGCCTGCATTAATACCAAACACTAAACCTGTATCTTTTATTGGGCCATACTTTAAAGAGGTATTAAGTGCTTTAGATAAGCTAAGTGTTGTGTACCACTCGCCATAAATACCCGTATCTTGAAAACCATCGGTAAGGCTGTCGTTTAAAAAGTCGATAAAAAAGTAGTTATCACCTAAGTCATGCTCAGATGCATGCTCTATAGTGTATGTGCGTGTAAATGACGACTCCCCTGTAAAAGGGTTTAAGGCATCACCAAAATTTGTGTGAAGCTGTGTAACGCTCCAGTTTTCTGCCAATGCTGAGTGCGACAAAAGCAGTATAAGTGTTGTAAACAGTGTTTTTAAAAAATTCATATATTATTAACAGAACCCCAATTAAAATGCGGCAGGAGTATACCAGTGAGCATTTACTAACTAAAGGGCTTGGGTAATAAAAAGAGATTAGATTTTAAAAAATAACCAATATAAGCACTAAATTATGAGCGCCTCTATTTTTAAATTTAAGAATTACTTAGTAGTGTGCATAATTTACAAAAACAAGTGCACAAAATTCATTATATCTCTAACCTAGCTAATTAATAAAAACAAACCAAAGCAAATAAATACATTAAATATCAATAACTTAACTTTGATTTGTTAGGTAGGCACAGGCTTTGCTTCATGTTTGGTAAGTTTAGTAGTAGCAAAGGCTACATGCAGCAAATTATATAACGGGAGACATTATGAGTAACTCACAACATCCAATTGAATTTACAGCCCCAGGTATGGATAACGAAGCAGCAAAGCAAACTATTGCAACACTTGATAACAGACTCGTTGCCCTTTTAGACTTGCAACTTACTTTAAAGCATATTCATTGGAATGTAGTGGGACCAAGCTTTATTGGTGTTCATGAAATGTTAGACCCACAAGTTGACGCTGTTCGCGAAATGACCGACACCATTGCTGAGCGTATTGCAACTTTAGGTGGTACACCGCAAGGTACACCTCAATCAATTGTAGAGCGCCGCTCATGGAACGAGTACTCTTTAGGCAAGGCCTTTGTTGTAGAACATTTAGGAGCACTAGATAAAGTTTACACAGGCGTTAATGGCGATCACCGTAAAGCCATTGAAACTCTATCTGAGCTAGATCCTGTATCTGAAGACATGATCACCAGCCAACTTGGCGATTTAGAGCAATTTCAGTGGTTTGTACGTGCACACATTGAATCGTCTGCTGGCAAACTTAATCATTAATATTTAAGCCTGCTTTGAGCTACAAGGATTGTTAAAAACATTAAAGGACTAATAAATCTACAAGGATACGTTACAAAGCAGGCACAGGATGACGCAAAACCTACAAGGACTCGTTGATTATTACATACAGGACGGTAATAAAAGCAGCAAGGATGATAAACGCTTACTAACGGAATAACTACAAGGATTGTTAAAATACAAACGCCTAGCATACCTATGCTAAGCGTTTGTGTTTTTTACCCACTATTAAAGCTTAAAACTATCCCAAGGGCCTGTTATAGCAAGCGTTTTAGTTGGCATGTATACATTTACAAATAACGTTTTTCCGTCAGGTGAAAAACACGCCCCAGCCAATTCACTTTGTGCATGCAATTTTGCAAAGTTATACACCTCTCCTTTTGGCGTAACCCCTCTTAAATGATTGTTAACTGTTTCTGTGTATTGATCTTCACACACAATTAAGTGGCCGTTTGGCGCAACTGTTAAGTTATCACCAAAATTATAAAGAGACTCATTAGTGCTCTCTACAAATAACTGAATTTTACCCGGACTTGCGCTTTCTTGGTCGGTGCCTTCATGTATTGATGGCTGATACTTCATTACCTGCCCTAGCTGTTTTGCCCCGCCATTTGTACAGCAAAAGTAAAGCTCGCTATTACCCCAATGAATACCCTCACCACGGGCAAACAAAGCAGCGCCTTTGTTGTGACCTTGTTTTCTTAAATCGTCGTTGGGGCTTTTAGGATCGGTTAAATTAATCCACTCTACAGCCAAATCGCTGTGCAATTGCATTGCTGAAGCACTCCAGTTTCGGCTGTCAAACTGCGGCTGATTTTTAATAACCATAGCCTGAAGCTGGCCGCCTTGGTTTAATTTACCGCGTTGATGAGGAATAAATCGATAAAATAAACTATCGCCTCTATCTTCTGTTAAATAAACAATGCCGGTGCGGGGGTCTATTGCTGCAGCCTCGTGATTAAAGCGACCCATATCGTACAATGGCTCAGGAGTTACTAAACCCTTAGCATTGCCTGGTACTTCAAATACATAACCATGTGATTTATTAAGGCCGTCTTTAGTATCCATAACGGTTTCTTCACAGGTAAGCCAGCTTCCCCAAGGCGTTACACCACCAGAGCAATTTCTAATTGTGCCACACAAGGATAAATATTCTTGCTCGCGTTTTTGCTCTTTTAAATTATAAATAATATGGCTTGTACCACCCGGTAGCGCTACACCATTTTCAAGCGAATCATAAGCTAAAGGTGTTTTATGGTTACTAATTAAAGCAGACGCAGTATCAATATGTAACGGCTGTAATTCGTGGTTACGTACAAGCGCAACACGCTCATTATCTAATGTAATACAGCCCATACCATCGGCTCTGTCGGGTACATCTAGGCCATCATCCATTTTATCACCAATCTTAGATATAACCTGATAAGTAAACCCTTCTGGTAAATCAAGCAATGCATTAGTATCGGCAAGTAATGGGCCGTAAGCTGGTAATTTGGCTGTTACTTCTGGCAGTGCTACTATACCCATGGCACTTCGCGATAAGCCTAAAAATGCTAATGTACCCGCACTGAGTAAAAACTCTCTTCTAGAAACCATTTTATAAATCCCGTGTGTTTGTATTAATCAACTTATAATAAAGTAATTTGCTACCTAAAAACGCAGCGCTTTGATAAATTCATCAAATTGTAATGTTGTAACATACCATGTATACCAAATACATGTAGATTAAACTTATTCATTTGCCCTAAAGGTATAATAATAGGATAGTAAGTTACTCATAAAACAACGGCTTAATTAGGAGTATCATGATCAAAGTATTACTAGCGACAAGCTTAATTGCCTCTTCATTCGCCGCTTTAAGTAGCCCCCTCACCGTTGAAGAACAACGAATTAATAAAGCAAAAACAGCAATGCCAAAGGTTTTAAATGCCTTTAGCTCACAAATAACAACCTTTGAGCAGCAGTTTAAATCATTAAATAACTTTAACGATGCTAAAAAATTAGTAAAAAGCTACAGCTTTGAATTATGGCAAAGTGCCAAACAACGCATTATAAAAACCAACAACTACGACGACCGAGAGCTCTACTGGGCGCGTTTACTTTCAAGTAAAGTAATACGTAGTACATCACCTAACTTTTCGCCCTCTGCAGCTCAGTTAAATACCTTACTTTCCATGCTTGAAGAAGGCAGCCGTGGCCGTACCGATTTAGCCTTTTCATCTGGTAGTAATAAAAAAATTATACTAACGGGATTTGACCCATTTTTACTCGATAAAAACATAAACCAAAGTAACCCCTCCGGCGTAGCTGCGCTGTTGCTTGACGGGCAAATCATTAATTACAACGACGTGAGCGCCGAAATTAATACAGTAATGGTGCCTGTTCGCTACGAAGACTTTGATCAAGGCATCATAGAGTCACTCCTTGCCCCTTACTACGCACTTAATAATGTAGACATGGTGGTAACAGTTAGCATGGGCAGAACCGAGTTTGACCTAGAACACTTTCCAGGCAAGCGCCGCAGCGTAACCGCCCCCGACAACGCCAATATTGTATACGGCGGCACGCAAACCAGCCCTGTTATACCTAAATTAAATGGCCGCCCTTTACCTGGCAATGAGTTTGTAAAATTTAGCTTGCCTTTAAGTTACATGCAAAACGCCAAAGGCCCATATAAAGTGATCGACAACCGAGAAGTCACCACGCTAGATCAAACCTTTAAAGCGCCTTCGTACGGCGCGCTTAAAAATAGTGTTGCAGTAAATGGCGGCGGAGGTGGTTATTTATCTAACGAAATATCGTACCGCAGCATACGCCTTCGCGATGAGCTTAACTCAAGCATACCAACGGGGCATATACATACTCCACGTATACAACAGTTTGAGCCAGAAACAGAAGCAAAAATAGTTAAACAAATTAAGGCAATGCTAGAGCAAAGCTTAGTCGCATTGTAAGTTATGAAAGTAAATTTAAGTGTATAAAAAAGGGCAATATTGCCCTTTTTTACTTTCCTCGGTATTAACCTTTAGGGTAATTAGATGGAAAAAACGCGCGTTTGGCTTCTTCATCAAACTCTTTTTTAAAGGCCACATCGGTGCCTATTTTGCGCGCACGAGCAACCGCTGGGCGGCTATCAATACTTTCAAACCAACGTTTTAAATTAGGGTATGGTGCTAAGCCTTCTTCACCAAGCACTACTGGTGCTTTATCAATCCAACCCCAAGCAGATACATCAGCAATGGTGTATTCATCACCCACTATAAAGTCCCGGCCTTCAAGGTGTGTATCAAGCACTTCGTAATGGCGCTGTGCTTCACGCAAGTATCGGTTAACCGCGTAATCAAGCCCTTCTGGCGCCATGTGTCTAAAGTGTACACTTTGCCCAGAATACGGCCCAAGGCCCGATGCAATAAACATTAACCATGAGAGCATTTCGGCGCGATTTTCCACCTTACCTGCTAACTTATCGTGCTTTTCACTTAGGTACATTAAAATAGCGTTTGAATCAAACACACGAGTTTCACCATCAACAATAGCAGGTGCTTTTGCATTAGGATTAATGGCTTTAAATTCAGGTGTATGTTGCTCACCTTTTAACGTATCAAGTGGCACAAGTTCAAACGGCAGCCCTGTTTCTTCTAAAAACAAAGCAACCTTCATTGGGTTAGGTGTATGGTGAAAATAAAATTTGATCATAAAACGCTCCTAAAAGTAGTATCACCAATTAAACCACAAATTGAGCGATCGTTCAATTTTATGCTTTTTTAACTTAGAAATACTCACATTGAGCCTTACCATCTTTAGAAAGATAACTTGTAGATGAATAAAGTTGCATGAATTACAATTTTTACATCACTAAAAATTTAAAGTTAAATCATTAATAACATTGCGTTTACAAAGGTTTTTGTTTATAAAGTCGCTTAGAATGGATTCTTAAACTTTATACTTGTGCAAGCTCCTTTCTAGATTACTTCTGCATTTATTTAAACGGATATAAAAAACTTATGCGCATAAGCAATAAACACATTAAAACAATAATAATTTCTGCATTAACTGCATCTACGTTATCTGGTTGTGCAACTACATCGTCAAAAGTAGTTGAAACGCCAACTGTAGCAAGCTACAACACAACCTACTCTGGTACAAAAAGCAAATTGGTCGTAGGCCAATTTGTAAATCGCTCTAGCTTTCAAAACGGTATTTTTTCCTCAGGCCAAGACCGATTAGGCAGCCAAGCAAAAACAACACTAATGAGCCACTTACAACAAACAAATCGCTTTAGTGTGCTCGATCGTGACAATATGGCAGCCCTTGCAGAAGAAGCAAAGTTAACAGGGACTAAACAAGTTCTTAGCGGAGCTAAATTTGTGGTAACTGGGGATGTAACAGAGTTTGGTCGAAAAGCCATAGGCGATCGCCAACTGTTTGGCTTATTAGGTAAAGGTAAATCGCAAATTGCATATGCAAAAGTGACCTTAAATATTGTTGACGTAACAACTTCAGAAGTTATTTACTCAGTTCAAGGCGCTGGCGAATACAGCTTATCTGAGCGCGAAGTTATTGGATTTGGTAGTACAGCTTCATACGATGCTACTTTAAACGGAAAAGTGCTTGATTTAGCGATTCGTGAAGTAGTTAATAAGCTTGTTACTGGTTTAGAATCAGGTCAGTGGGGTAATAAATAATGAAAAAATTATTATCTCTTGTTGTGGTCTGTGCTGCCCTAGCAGGCTGTAACTCAACTAAAGAGCCAATTTATTATTACGGCGATTATAGCACTGCAGTTTATGCCTACCTAAAAGCAGATGAAGTATCAGCTGAAGAACAAATTAGTATGCTTGAGCAAATAATTAGTGAAGCTGCGGGTAAAAACAAACCTGTTGCGCCTGGCCTTCATGCTCACTTAGGTATGCTCTATTTTGAAACAGGTAATCCTTCTTTAGGTACTACTCACTTTGAAACTGAAAAAACACTTTTCCCAGAGTCAGTTCAGTATATAGACTTTCTTTTAAACTCAGCAAAAGGTGCCTAACATGTTTAATTTGAAAACACTTACGACGGCAGCACTATTAGCACTATTAGCACTTCTTGCAGGGTGTGTATCGCCTCCACCAGCACACGATTACACCGCATTCAAGCAAGCTGATCCTCATTCAGTAATTATTTTACCGCCATTAAATAATACACCTGAAGTTATAGCCCCATACAGTGTTATGACCCAAATGGTTGCTCCTATTGCTGAGTCTGGTTTTTACGTATTTCCAGTAGCTCTTGTTGAGCAAACCTTCAAGGGCAATGGCCTCACAGTTGCAAGCGATGTACACCAAGTACCAGTAAAAAAACTACATGATATTTTTGGTGCTGACACTGCTCTATACATTACTATTGAAGAATATGGTACGAGTTATGTTGTAATTTCTAGCGAAACCGCTGTAACTGTATCAGCGTCATTAGTAGATTTACGTTCAGGCGAACAGCTATGGCAAGGTACTGCAAGGGCTTCTTCAGCAGAACAGCAAAATAATAGCGGTGGCGGATTAGTTGGCATGCTTGTAGTTGCTGCTATTAATCAAATAGCAGAAACAGTAACCGACAAAGGGTTTGAAATTGCAGCGATTACTTCTACCCGTTTACTATCGTCTGATGCTTATAACGGCCTTCTGTACGGACCACGTTCACCTAACTACGGTCAACCAGCACCTAGCGAAAAGAAGCAGTAACGGAATACAGTTATTAACCTAAAAATGAAAAAAGCCGAACTAAATGTAGTTCGGCTTTTTTAATAACCGCTCTCAAGGCCGCTTTCTTTCACATGCTCAATTAACTCAGGAAAAAATGCTAAAAATACCGCTTCTAATTCATGGTAGTTACGCGTTATATCCTCTGCAGTACCCGCAAAGTTATTAGTAAAACGAATGCGTTTGGCTATGTTATCGAGCGCAAGCCCTATTCCATTAATTGTTTCGTACTCTTTAAACCAATCGTTTTTGGTCATACTGGTTACAGCCTGTTGCATGCGCGGCGGCATAATAGGCATACGTTTATTTAAAAGCGCAAAGCTATTGTACTTAAAGTCGCTTAAAGGCTGCTGATTAAAGCGCTGCCAATGCATAATTAAAAAGTGATCAAACACCACGTCAATAGCCACGCCTGCAAAGCGCTTACGCTCGGGTGAAAAGTACTGTTTGGCTTCTTTTACTAACGGGTGAGAGTCGGTAAATTTATCGACTAAGTAATGGTTGTTTAGCGCGTTTTTAACTGTGTTTGGCAATTGTTCTACATGCCTTTTACCACCAAAATCACCTAGTAAATTTCCAAAGTGCGAATCGGCTGTAGGCTTTGCTAAATAAAGGTGAGCTAAATAATTCACATGTCCTCTGTTTTGGTAGTTAATACATTTTGATGGTAACTTAAATTTATCTAAAATTCAGATGCCGGTCTCTCAAAGTAAAGCAATAAAAGCACCAAAAGTTATAAACGCCCTTGCCAATTACAATTGTGTTTTATTAATTCAGTAAAGGGTCAGCCTTATTTTGTTATCACTACTGCTCATTTTTCGGTGCGCATAAATCGTAAAATACTTTGCTAATTTTCTTTTTATATTGCCCTGCTATTTGCAGATATAGGCCTTACATGGATTACCAAAACAACTTTTTAAGTCAATCACAACACGCTGCACTGCAACAAGCGCTAATCAATACCAAGCTATTAAGCTGCCTTTCAGTAAATAGTGAAGATGTGCCTTCGCTAGAGCAGCAAGCTTATGGGGCTATTGCAGTTATGCTTTATCGCTTTAATTTACAAAAAATAAAATGGTCGTCGTTTTTAAAAACTGCAATAAACTCAGCTACCAATACCTGCCAATGATTAACCACCGAACTTGTAAGGTGCCAGCAAGAATACAAAGCCCGACCAAACGACGCTGTAATCATTGAGCAAAGCGCATTTTTTAACGGAATTTTTAGTGAAGAACTCGCCTACATTAACGCCTTACTAGGTACTGAAACGCAAACTTAATATTATTGCTAAGCATAAGTAAAATAACCCTTTAGTTAATAGCTGTGCTTTTCATCCTCAAACGTCTATCGGTACGTAAATTGCTGTTATTAATATTCTTACTTTAAGAGTTAACAACTAATAACTCTGCCGCTATTAAATAAAACGAGGACAATATGAGTAATAAACAACTAATTACGACGATAGGTATAGGTCTCGCTGCTGCTTCTGCTGGTATGTTAACAAGGAAAACTTTACAAAAGTCGTGGGAAAAGGTTACCAACGAACCAGCCCCTAAAGATAAACCAAGTGAGAGCACAGATCTTAAAGAAGCCGTTACATGGGCGGTAGTCTCAGGTATTGGAGCGGGCGCTGCAAGAATGGCCGTACGTTACGTACTAGATAAGCGTAAATCTAAGTAGCCAAAGTCATCTCTCTTATAAACAAATATCTCTTATAAATACTTATTTTTTATAAGAGATATTTGCTGCTAGCTTTATAAATAACGCGTGCCAAAACACGCTTAATTAAATTAATAATATTGATTACTCTATTTAAAAATTAGCACAAAAAAAGGTGAAACTAAGTTTCACCTTTTTTATTAAATCAATAAATAATTATGCAGTAGATACGTTGCTTGCCCCTGCATTGTTAAGTATTTCTTCAATAGCGTTCTGATTATCGCTACTGTACTTAACACCAATTAAAATAGAGCCTTTTTCAATCGCATCTTCATAATATTTAATTTCGTGCTCAGGAATAAACGCACCAATTGCAGCACCTAAAGTACCACCAACAGCAGCGCCTGCGCCACCAGCAGCAAATGCAGCCACTAATGGACCAGCGACTAGTAAACCTGTACCACCTGTTGCAACAATTCCTACAGCAGTAAAACCACCTACAATTGCAGCAATAATACCACCTGAAGCCGCGCCTAAAATTCCGCCTTCAGCAGCTTTGGTTCCTTCATCAACAGCAAAATCTTCCTTTGCGTATGAGTCGTTGGCTACAACACTTATATCGGCTTCACTAACGCCTAGCGCTTCTAATCTATAAATAGCCAGTGTTGCTTGTGATGCATTATCAAATAACCCAGTAATAACGGTACTCATAATAACTCCTTTTTAAATTTAAAAAATACACATATTACTAAGCAAAACCCAAACCAGATATTTAACCATTAAAAATCAGTACGTTAAATATAAAGCCAGTGCTAACTAGCTTATTTAAAAGGTAAAAGTTGCTGAGCTTTGTAAAAAACTCCTACCTAAAAACTAAACTTACTGGCAAACAGCCCACAGCTTTCATAAAAATAAAGTTATACCAACCCGCTTAATTAAGTGATCTATTTTGAGGATGGAGAAGCGTGTTGATAGCAAGGCAAAAAATTCGCTATTTAGTTGTTCTATATGAGAATTTTTTAACGCAGATAGCGACACGTTTAGCCCCTAAAAATGATTAAGTATTATTGCGGATTGGTATTATTACTTACTCCAGGTAATTTCGGCTAATTGATTGGTCGCTGTTTGATGAATAATGAGACCGTTATTACCCATACGCATGTGCCTAATTAGGCCAGAGTAAACGCCTTCTTTACTCGGAATTTGCCAGCTCTGCATGGTTTCGGTATTAAGATCAAACCTAACTAACGTTTCGGGGCGTTTAGCCGACTCATTAAACCAAATAGCGCTGTCGGCATATTCAATGGCATACGGATGGCTGTTTTTACCGCTTGGGTTATCCCACTGGGTGATATTGCCGTTTTTAGGGTTATAGCGGCCAAGTTTGCCCATGCCAGAGTTTACATAAAACACCATATCATCAGGTGTAATAGCAAGGCGCCTAGTATGGGTTTTAGCACCAGGGAGTTTTATTTCGCTAAGCGCCATGGTGTTTTTATCAACTTTAACCAAACAGTTACTGCCATTACACGACACCCAAGGCGTCCCGTTTGAATCAAGCTTTATACCATAAGGTCGCGAGCCTTTAGTGGGCAAAGTAACCAGTTGAATATCGCCACTTTTAGGATTTAGCTTACCAACCATGTTGCTGTGCTGCAGGGTAAACCAAAAAATGCCTGCGTTATCAAACACGCCAGTATGTGGGTCTCGGGCGTTTTTATCAGGCATTTCATACACTTTAAATTTTTCGGTTTTTAAATCTAAATACCCAACCGTGCCATTTTTATTGCCTAAAAACCAAGGGGTTTGGTTTTTATCAAGCGATACACTGTGCGCGTACGTACCACTTGGCAAAGTGTACTCTTTCATTTCACCGGTTTTAGGGTTTAACCTACCTAAAATATTGCCCCACTGGCCAACCCACCAAATAAGTCCGTTTTTACCTTGCACGGGGTCACGAGCGCGCTGCCCAAGCGTAGGAACTTGCCAGTATTTAAAGCTAAGTTTTAAATCGCCTTTTACCACCGTTGACTCACGCTTAGTGTTAACAGGGTAGTGCTTTGCCAAATACGTGCTTATATCTTGACTAAGCGCAGTACCCTCGCCTGTATCAACCATATAGCTTATTAGTGTTTGCCAATCCGCTTGGCTATAACCCGCACTGCGCTCTAGGTTGTTTAAACTATGGCAACTGGCACAAAGCTGCTCAACTAATACCCCAGGCTCATTACTCAATACAGGCAGCGGCGCAGCCAAAGCCCCTAGCGCAGCCATTGCCACAACGTGTTTATTAAATAAAAATCGATTTTTACGCATAACGCCCTCCCTTGTTTTTAATATTAAAGCATAGGGCGAAAGTGTTTACTATGTGAGCTATTGGCTTTGTTTTTCAAAACTTCGTTCTAGTGGATTTTATGAGGATTGTGTTAATTTAAAGAACTTTCCAAAAATAGAACTCTATAAATAAAGCTTAAATGAAAAAAATACTATGGCTATTACTAGCCCTTATATATCTATCAGGTTGTGATATTCAACATAGCGAATCTAAAGTGCTTAATAAACCAAATGAAGTACCAGGTAAGGCATTTTGGGTCGGCGGTTTAGATGGAGGTGTATTTGCTTTAATAGATAAAAGTAAAAATTTAGAACCAAATGAATACTATGGAAAAATATATTATGTTTCGGGAGATACAGCTTATATAGGTAAAATGATTCTATTACCAAAAAATAGTGGCGCTATAGATTACCTAAACCCAAAAATTTACCAAGGGTGGGATGGAAATACTTTGTACCTTGAAGGAAATAAGCAACTTAAGGTTCATCAGTGAAACTTAAAATACGTACAACTTGATGTAACTTAGTTCCAACCAAAGGCTGCCGCTAACAGCAGCCTGATGCTTTAAAACATTTTAATTTATAAGGTCTCGTGTGTTTTCACAATTTGCAAAAGAGCCCAGAGCAATAGCTCTTACTGCATATCTAGCACGACTAAACATTTTAGCCTCCCCCTTAAATTAATTGCCCAACAACATTAACGCAATTATGGGCAATAACGGGGAATATTAAGCTCCCTGTGCGCTCTCTTAGCCACAGTAATATAAAGCCATAACTCCCCGTTAATAAGATAGAGATTAACAAAAAGTGCCACTCGCCATCGCTAAACATAACTCCGTGTAACAAACCAAATAACAAGACTAACAATAATCCACCTACATTTAATGGCGCGCCCGCCAAACAGTATCGCTTTGATACTATTGCTAAGGATATACAAAATAGTAAAACCCCTCTAAACATAGGTTCTTCGTCTAACCCAGGCATGGTAGCTTGATAAAGTAATGTTTCTAAATCATAACGAGGTTCGCCACTCCAAAACAAAGAAACAATGGCTTGTAACATTACAAACAAGCACAAAACAATTAAAGCTGGCTTTGTAGAGCCTTCAATCTGCCTAAAAGTAAAACCTGCATCGACAATACTAAAACCACGTTTATATTTAGCTAGAGCGAAAAGTACACACCCCCACAAAATAATTACAGCTATCTTGCCAGACCAATTCCAAGACAAATCAGCAAAAAATATATCTAAAGGAATAACTTCAGCGCCTCTGAATAAAGCAAAAACGTAACACGTAAAAATCCCTAATGAGATCAAAGACCAAGTTATGTTTATATCAACTTTATTAAGTGCTTTTAGTATTAAAGTTAAAATAAAAATAACACCGACATTTGCAAATACGGCTATAAATGCATCTTCCATGTATACCTCGTTAGTAAGAGCATATTGCCACTTACTTTTATTATTATTTTATGTAGTACCTAATAGTAATCCTAAATTAAATACTATTAAACAATTACTTAATTCTTAAAGCAGCTTTGGGGTTTATTGATGGCAGAGGCGTATGTAGAGCATTTTTGTAAAGCTTTTAGCTATCACCCAATACGCCAGCAAGTTAAGCGCCTACAAGTAATAGCATTGTATTTGTATTTATCTTTAGCTGTGGTTATTACATTGGCTATGCGTTGGGTTTCGCTTCGCTCAAACCAACCTACGGTTGTTGCACGCCTACAAGCTTGCGTATAATGCCCGCATTCTGGCTGAATGTATTAGCCGCTAATTTGGATTTTAATAATGAAAAAACTCTCTGCAGTGCAAGTAAAACAACAAGCACTTGTGCTTAATGTTGCCGACAAACTCGAAGCACAAGGGCGCGAAGAAATCCCTGGCATGTTGCAGTGTTGGTTTGATGTGGAATATCACTTATTTCCAAGTTCATTACTGCTTTGTTTTCAGTTTGAAAGCGAGCAAGCATTAGCTGCCGCAGAGCCTGATTTATTAAAATGGCAAAAGCGTTTAAGCGGCGCAATGCTTAAAAAAGGCGTGATTTTAAAAGATATGCGTAAACATTTAGTGTTTACCTTAAAAGGCCCTGACGATTAAAGAAGGGCTTTAAATTAGGATTAGAGCAGAGCTTTGCAACGCTACAGTTTATAACTACTAATTTAAGCACATGATAAGGGCAATAAAATCGACCTTAATTATAACCCGCTGAATATAGCTTTTGCGGTTATTAAATGGAGGTAATGTTCTTTTAGCTTCTTTATCAAATTATTTTTAAACGGCATTACAGGGGGAGGGCTTTACACTTCTCCTTAATCACAAAAAGTAGAATGGTCGGCGCCTGCCGAATGCTATTATTGCTCGTAATCGAATTAAGTTAAGCCCAAGATAAAACATTTCACTGAAACTTTTTTATCAACTGATTTGCATTATTTATATGTATTTGGCACTTTTCTGTAGTTAATAAGCTTTCATCTAAAGATTTTTCTTTATCTGCATTTTCAAATGAATTAATAAAATCAACCTGCGCACTATAAAATCGATTACTTAAATCAGAGTTTGACTCTAACTCAGAGCTTAAATAACTATTTAGCTCATTATGCAACTTGCTATATTCTTTTATTTTTTTGAGAGTGGCTTTATTATTTAAATTTTCACAGAGCATTAAGCCCGCCGAAGTTTTTCCAGCAAGATGAAAGTCAGCACTTAGCGAAGCCATTAAAAAAATACTAAGCATCATTTAAAGTTCCTTTTTAAATATATAAAAATAAATTTTAATAAACTCGGATAAGGGCCTAAATGGGGTCAAATCTTGACTTCAGACATTAAACAATCTCGAAGTTTTTCCAATTGTAATTTAACCTTTTCATCTTCAACCATTAATTTATTCAACCTACCAACAGCTTTCGATATCGTCGAATAATGCTCAACATTAAAAACAGCTGCTAATGCCTGCAAATTTAACCCTGTTAAATCTTGGCATAATTTAATAGCAAACCAGCGTGGTAAATTTTTCTTTTTTCGCCCCTTTTCAACCGTTATAATCTCATTAACTTCAACATTAAAGTATTGAGCTAAGTAAACTATAACATCATCTACTGAGTGCTTTTTACTAACAAGCTTTCTTTCGCTATCTGGCTTGGCAATATAGTCTTTTATATTTTCAATAAAGTCCTCACAACCCAAAACCGACAATAACTTTTTAGCACTATAAAAAGCGCTTATCTCTTCATTATTTTCATATTCAACAAACTGTTTGTAAGCAGCATATTTACGCTTTTTACCTTGCAGCGAAAATATAAAGTCTCGAACTAACCATTTTGGCGTCGCTGTTTTTTTGATAAAAGCTGAATAGCTAGACCATTTATAGTCAATGAGTTCATCTACTAGCGGTGTACTGGCCTCTATTGGGTTACGATGTATGTAACGACTAACGTGTACTAAGTAATTATCAGCATCCACCAGCACAGCCTTATAGCGACCTCTAAACAGTGCACCATCTGTATTGTATGTTCTATTAAAATATTGCGTATAGAGACCATTAATATGTTTCATGGCTCTGCCTAAGTTTGCATCTGGGGTTTTTATTAGTAGGTGGTAATGATTGGTCATTAAACAATACGAATGCACTTCAATATTAAAGCGAAGGCTTGCTTGTTCAATGCAATATAAAAAATGCTTAAAATCGTCATCACTCAAAAAGGTATTTTCACGCCCTCTGCCGCGATTCATCACATGATAAAACGCATTTTCATACTCTATTCGCAGCGGTCTAGACATAATAATAAACTCAATGAGCAATAAACTATAAATCTAGACCATTGATGTATGAAGTCAAGATTTGACCCCCTTTGGTTTTCATGAAGTCAAGATTTGACCCCCTTTGGTTTTCATGAAGTCAAGATTTGACCCCCTTTGGTTTTCATGAAGTCAAGATTTGACCCCCTTTGGTTTTCATGAAGTCAAGATTTGACCCCCTTTGGTTTTCATTGATGTATGAAGTCAAGATTTGACCCATTTGGTTTTCAAAAATAACCCCTTAGTTAGTATGGTTTATTCAGTTTTACTAGAACAATGTTAAAAATAAGCTTAATACCCAGAAAGAAAAGTGAAGTTTCTAAAATTGTTCCACAAGTCTTCGCTGCAATGAAGCAAAATCTTTTACACAAACTAGCCGTTAATATTCATTTGGCAGTCAACAAGCTTCATAGTTTAGTATCTTCTCTAATAGAGTCTGGCCCACCTAAATTTCGTTCAGCAAGTTTGGTCTCTATTTCAGAAAAGTCGCTAGGCGCATAATGGCCTAAAGTCTCAAATATACTAGACAATAGTTTTTCATTACTGAAGTTTTTAGCATTTACAATGCCTTCAATAAAAGGCAGTGTTCGTACAATACTAGTTTTAGCTTTTTGGTAAGCACTTTCGCATCTATGTAAAACAAATTGATTACCTACATTTTTGGCTTCTAATTTTCGCTCAATCCTCTTAAATATATCTGTAAATACTTCAGTATTCGCGACATGCTTCTCATAATTTACTTCTCGCATATAATCAAAAATTGACTCTGTAAGAGTTAGATTCCATATCAATACATCATAGTAATGAGACAACAAGAACTCCGATTCTGAACGATACATTGGGAACGTAGATTTATAATGAGCAAATTGAGAATCTTCATACTCGACATAATGTTCTATAGCAGAGCTAATGCCATGACTTTTGATGTGAAGATTGAAGTCCGGGAATAGCAGAAGGTCTGCGATAACAGAGAACTCACCACCTAATTGTTTAAAATTTACATATACTTTTTCTATTACCTTAGATTTTCTAAGAATGACTGAGTACTCTTTTTCTAAACCAAGTTTAGCCTCACTTACTTTTTCACCTTTACTTGTTTCTTTAGAGCTAACAAATTGAGTAATTTCATCGAGTTTAAATAAAATAAATGAATCCATTTCTGCTTCTCTATCTATATACTCGTAAAATTTAGTTACCCCCTTTCTCAATTCTAAATAGTTAGAAAATTCTTTTGAATTTTTTACACGTTCTTTTATGTTAGGTTCAATAAATGTAAGCCCGTTATCAATTAACATCTCATGTTCATTCTTCAAGCTCCAGATTGCGAAATCTAAGGCTGTTTCTTTGGCAAGCTTGGGGTTTTTATCCATCCATTCATGAATATAATTATCTCCCAATAAAAACAAAGAGTTACTGTAAATCCTCTCATTATCAGAATATACTTTTTGAATATCTACATGAAAAAAATTACAAAAGTTAAACTCGTCTTCTAATGCTCTTAATGATTCAGAAACTAATAAGATTGTTTCGTAATATCTTGCCCTGTTTTGGTCATGTACTAGGTTTTTATAATTTGCATCTAGCACTTGAGCGTGAATCTTACTAACCTGTTCCATGTTTTCTTTATGCATTTCAGTGGCTGCATTCATAGCTATAATGGTTTGAGCCATACTTTTATTGTGATGCTCTATTGCTAACTTCAAAGACTTTTCTGAACTATCTTGCGTAGCATCAAAAGATAAGAAGCCCAAAATAAAAGTAGCGATTGGGAAAGCGATTGAAGCCAAATAGAACTCTAATCTTCTCTCTCTCTTTTCCCGCATTTTCATATTTTCTTCATGTTTTTTCTTTTTGATATTCTTTCTTTTTTCTAAAAAACTTTCATTTCTCATTTTTCTAATTTCTAATTTCTAACTTTGGACTTCCCAGCTTTCGCTAGACAGTTTCTAACTCAGAAAAATACGCTTCCTCAAATTTAGCAGGTGAAACACCGCCTGTATGCGAGTGACGTTTTTTCGGATTGTAAAACATTTCTATAAAATTAAATATCTCTGCTTTCGCATCATTGCGGGTTGAGTAAATCTTCCTTTTAATTATCCGCTTTTTAATCGTTGCAAAAAAGCTTTCAGCAACTGCATTATCGTGACAATTCCCAGCTCGACTCATGGAAGGTACAAGGTTATGTTCTTTCATAAAAGCTAAGTAATCAGCACTACCATATTGGCTTCCTTGATCACTATGTACCAATACGTCAGTTTTGGGTTGGCGCTGATAAACTGCCATGAGCAATGCTTTAATCACTAAGTGCTTACCCATGTTTTTATCCATCGACCAGCCTACTATGCGCCTAGAGAATAAATCCATGACAGTTGCTACAAACAAGAAGCCTTCATAGGTTCTCACATAAGTAATATCACTTACCCAAGTTTGATTCGGCGCAGGAGGATTAAACTGACGAGCTAACAAGTTATCTGCAATGCGTGATGTTTTACCACTTTTAATATGGCGACGTTTATAACCTGTTTGCGCTTTGAGTTTATGTTGACGCATGATCTTAGCTACTCGATTAACACTACATTGCTCAACGGCTTCACGTAAACCTGCGTGTATCCAAGGACTGCCTTAAGTGCCACCACTGGCAACGTAAAACTCTTTAATAAGCTTAAGCAAGCGGCTATCTTCAAGCACTCTATCACTTACAGGCTTTTTTAACCACGCATAGAAACCACTGCGATGCAGCTTAAAAAGGCGGCACATCGTAGTAATGGAAAACTCATCTTGGTGATCTCGGATGAAGCCGTACTTTACTCGGGGTTGCTGGCAAAGTACCTTGCGGTCTTTTTTAGAATATCCCGCTCCTCCGTGACACGTTTCAATTCAGCCTCTAGTTTAGCAATCCTAAGTTGTTCTTCTGATGACTTAACCGATTTAGGTTTATCTGATAGCTGGCTGCGCCAGTGATATAATGTTTTAGTACAAATACCTAATCGTTCTGATACTTCAGCAACTGAATAATCACGTTCAGTAATTTGTTTAACAGCTTCTATTTTAAATTCTTGGGTATACCGTTTGCCTTTGCTCATAAAACACCTCTAATAAGAAGTTACAATGTAACTCACTGGGTGACTAGCAAATTCTGGGAAGTCCAAGTTGACTATATTAATGATAAAGAAAACCGGCCCATAGTGATGATGTAGATTTGAGAGCTCTTTGGAGCATCGATGATTAATTCAGCTGTATAGGAATATTTCAAATTTCCAAAAAAACGAGCTCTATTTAGGAGCTCGTTTTTGTTTACTCAGTTTCCAACTAGGTTTGCAGTTTCCAACTACAATTACCTAATTTCCAACTACAATTGTCGTATTCAAAAAATTATCAATCTCTATATGTCTCAACCGCTGGGCATGAACATACTAAGTTACGGTCGCCGTATACGTCATCTATTCGTGTAACGGTTGGCCAAAACTTGTCTTTAGCAACGCTTGGCACTGGGAATGCAGCGTAAAAACGGTCATACGCGCGATCCCATTCGTTACCAAGTACATCAGCTTGTGTATGCGGTGCAAACACAAGTGGGTTATTTTCGATTGACCATTCCCCAGAGATTACTTTGTCGATTTCGCCTTTGATAGACACCATTGCTTCGATAAAGCGGTCTATCTCGCCTTTTGACTCAGACTCTGTTGGCTCAATCATCAATGTGCCCGCTACTGGGAACGACATAGTTGGTGAGTGGAAGCCGTAATCTTGTAGGCGCTTAGCTACGTCCATTTCAGTAATGCCTGACGCTTCTTTTAATGGGCGTAAGTCAACAATACATTCGTGAGCAACGCGGTTGTTGCGGCCACGGTATAAAATTGGGAAGTGCTGGCTTAGCTCATGCGTTAAGTAGTTAGCGTTCACAATGGCCATTTCGGTGGCTTGTTTTAAGCCCTCTGAGCCCATCATGGTAATGTAAGCCCATGAAATAGGTAAAATAGCCGCTGAGCCGTAAGGCGCTGCCGAAACTGCACCGTTGTTAATGTTTGTACCCGGTACGTTAATTACGCTGTGGTTTGGCATAAATGGCGCAAGGTGCGATTTAACACCAATTGGGCCTACACCTGGGCCGCCGCCACCATGTGGAATACAAAACGTTTTGTGTAAGTTTAAGTGCGATACGTCTGAGCCAATAAAGCCAGGGCTTGTTACGCCCACTTGTGCGTTCATGTTTGCGCCGTCCATGTAAACTTGGCCGCCGTGCTCATGAATAATGTCACAAATTTCGCGAATGGTTTCTTCGTAAACACCGTGTGTAGATGGGTATGTAATCATAATACACGATAAGTTTTCAGACACTTCTTCAGCTTTCGCTTTAAGATCGGCCATGTCTACGTTACCGTTTTTGTCGCAGTTAACTACCACAATTTTCATGCTGGCCATTTGCGCAGATGCAGGGTTAGTACCGTGCGCTGAACTTGGAATTAAACATACGTTACGGTGCGCGTCGCCGCGTGACTCGTGGTATTTACGAATCGCGATCAAGCCTGCGTATTCACCTTGTGCGCCCGAGTTTGGCTGTAGTGAAACCGCGTCGTAACCGGTAATGTTAACTAGCCAGTCGTGCAGCTCGTTAATCATTATTTGGTAACCTTCTGCTTGGTCTAGCGGGCAGAATGGGTGAAGGTTTGCGAATTCAGGCCATGTAATTGGGATCATCTCTGCAGTTGCGTTTAGCTTCATAGTACATGAACCTAACGAGATCATTGAGTGGTTAAGCGCTAAATCTTTGTTTTCAAGGCGCTTAATGTAGCGAAGCATGTCTGTTTCGCTGTGGTAGCTGTTAAAGTTTGGATGCGTTAGTACTTCGTCATCGCGTACTAAGCTTGCAGGAATAGAGTCGCTGCCATTTGCTTCAATATCGGCCGCGATGCTATCTACACTTAGGCCGTGGCCTTCGCCTAGTACAATATCAAATAACTGCGCTACGTCTTCACGTGTTGTGGTTTCTGATACTGAAATTGAGTATTCGCCATCGTGGTTTGTAGCAAAGTTAACGCCTTGTGCAATGGCACGTGCTATTACGTCGTCTTTACTGTCGCTTACTACTGTTAGGGTATCAAACCAAGTGCTGTGCTTAAGAGCTACACCTTTAGTTTTTAGGCCTGCAGCTAAAATATCAGCAAAGCGATGAATACGCTGCGCGATAGTTTTTAAGCCTTGTGGGCCGTGGTACACCGCGTAAAACGCGGCCATGTTGGCAAGTAGTACCTGCGCTGTACAAATGTTTGAGTTAGCTTTGTCACGGCGAATGTGTTGTTCGCGCGTTTGCATTGCCATACGTAGTGCGTCGTTACCTAAACGGTCTTTAGATACACCAATAATACGCCCTGGTAATGAACGTTTGTATGCGTCACGTGTTGCAAAAAATGCAGCGTGTGGACCGCCGTACCCCATAGGTACGCCAAAACGTTGAGCCGAACCAAGTACTACGTCGGCACCTAGTTTACCCGGTGCTTTTAATAGTAATAAACTCATAATGTCGGCAGCAACACATGCAATGGCCTTTTTGCTTTGTACGCCTGCAATTAGGTCGGTTACATCTACTACTTCACCCGATGTAGATGGGTATTGGAAAAGCGCACCAAAAATGTCGTGGTTAACAGCATCGGCTGCTTTGCCTACAATTATTTCAAAACCAAACTGCTCAGCACGGGTGCTTACTACGTCAATAGTTTGTGTGTGTACGTCGTCGGCGATAAAAAAGGCATTGGCTTTTTTAGCTTTAGATACGCGTTTTGCTAGGCCCATTGCCTCTGCAGCAGCGGTTGATTCGTCAAGTAACGAGGCGCTTGCTAAATCAAGGCCGGTTAAATCTAGGGTCATAGTTTGAAAATTTAATAACGACTCTAAACGCCCTTGCGCAATTTCCGGCTGGTACGGTGTGTACGCTGTATACCAACCTGGGTTTTCTAGTACGTTACGTAAAATTACGTGCGGTACGTGCGTTGGGTGGTAGCCTTGGCCAATGTACGATTTGAAAACTTTATTTTTGCTTGCTACCGATTTTAAGTAGCTTAGTGTTTCAACTTCAGTACGGCTTTCGCCAACTGTTAATGGCTGCTCTAAGCGAATGCTTGCAGGTACAGTTTGGTCGATCAGCTCTTGCACACTTGATACTTCTAAAGCACTTAGCATATCGCTTACTTGTGCTGGGCTAGGCCCAATATGGCGGCGAATAAAATCTTGCTTTTGCTCTAATTGTTCAAGAGATTTGGCGTTTGACATGAGTCTAGATTCCTATGATCCTAGATACTAACGGGTAATTAGTATTGATTAAAATATGTGATGATTTAAAAACTTACGGTGTATGGAGTAGGCTGTTAAATCATAAAAGCCCCGATATTTATATAAATACTCGGGGCTTTAGACTAAGAGTATTACTCTTCGTCGATTGTGTTAGCGTAATCTTCTGCGCTAAGTAGGTTTTCAAGCTCTGATTCGTCAGTTGCTTTAAGGCGGAATAACCAGCCGTCACCGTATGGGTCGTTGTTAACCGTTTCTGGTGAATCTTCTAGCTCTTCGTTAATTGCTACAATTTCGCCACCAATTGGTGCGTAAATGTCTGATGCAGCTTTAACCGACTCTGCTACTGCACAGTCTTCGCCTGCGTCTACTTCGTCGCCAACTTCTGGTAATTCAACAAATACCATGTCGCCGAGAAGCTCTTGTGCATGTGCAGAAATACCAACAGTAAAGGTACCGTCACCTTCGTTGCGAACCCACTCGTGAGAAGAGGCGTATTTTAAATCGCTAGGGATATTGCTCATTATTTTGTTCCTTTGGTTCTGATACCAATCAACTTAAATATTTAACCACTCGAGCGGTCTAAATAAAGCGCTATAAGTGGTTAATAACTCAATATGATTAGTATTATTGGGTGATAACACCAAATTTTTAAATGATTGATTTGCCGTTACGTACAAAGCTAGGCTTTACTACTTTAACGTTAACTAATTTTTTGCGCATTTCTACTTGGGCTGTATCACCTATTGAACGCGGTACACGTGCAAGGGCTACACTAAAACCAAGCGTTGGTGAAAAAGTACCTGAGGTAATAACCCCTTCCCCACCTTCAACAATTACTTTTGAGCCGCTACGCAATACGCCTTTTTCTTCAAGCACTAAACCCACGAGTTTATGTGTGCTTTTTTCGGCGCGTTGCTTAACAAGTACATCACGACCAATAAAGTCACGATCTTCAGGTTCCCATGCAATGGTCCACGCCATGTTAGCTGCAAGTGGCGATACGCTTTCGTCCATATCTAGGCCGTAAAGGTTCATACCTGCTTCTAAACGTAGTGTGTCACGTGCACCTAAACCTGCTGGCGCTACACCTGCATCTAGCAGTTGTTGCCATAAATCGGCTGCTTGCTCGTTCGGTACTACAATTTCGTAACCGTCTTCGCCAGTATAACCCGTTGTGGCAATAAATAAATCACCCACTTGTACACCAAAAAATGGCTTCATACCTTCAACAGCAGCTTGTTGCTCGGCATTTAAAAGTGTGGCTGTTTTTGCTTTTGCGTTAGGGCCTTGTACTGCAATCATTGCAAACTCTGGGCGCTCAGTAACGGTTACTGCAAAGTCGGCTGAAACAGTTGCTAAATGTGCTAGGTCTTTTTCGCGTGTTGCCGAGTTAACCACTAAGCGGTAAAAGGTTTCGCTAAAGTAGTAAATAATTAAGTCGTCAATTACGCCGCCTTGCTCGTTAAGCATGCCAGTGTAAAGTGCTTTACCCGGTACAGTTAATTTAGCTACGTCGTTGGCTACTAGCTTGCGTAAAAATGCTTTAGCTTGTTCGCCTTCAATATCAACAATCGTCATGTGTGATACGTCAAACATACCTGCATCGGTACGCACGGCATTGTGTTCTTCTATTTGTGAGCCGTAGTTGATTGGCATTTCCCAGCCATGAAAATCAACCATTTTTGCGCCTGCTTCAAGGTGCTTAGCATGTAGTACAGTTTTAGAAGTCATAACATTCCTTCACGTTTTAAATTAACCCTGTGCGGGCGTGGCTTAAATAGGTTTTATTAATACAGGTAAACACATAATGTTTACCTGTTAGTTATAAGTATTAAGCGGCTTCGCTTTGCATAATTGCAAAGCCTTGTGCTTGCAGGTGCTGTTGCCATTTTTGAAGTTCTTGTTGTTTAGCTACTAACACAAAATGTTGTTCGTCGTTTTTATCTATTGCGGTAATAAATACTTCGCCGCTTTGCGCGCCATAACATAGCTGCGGGTTTGATAAACGCAGCCCTGGCGTTAATTTAAACGCGCTTATTAAGGTATCAAAGGCGTTTTCACCACACAGTGCAAGAGTTGCTAAGTCGCTACGTAGTACATAATCAATATCAAAACGTAGTTGTTGCTCGTTTATAAGTGCTTGTAATTGCAAGCTTGCGTTGTGCGGTAGCACAAATCTAAATGCGGTTTCGCTAAAGTAATAAACGGCAAAACTGTAATCTGAATTTAAATCGCCATCGAGCGTGCCTTTTAGGCCTAAGCCACTAGCGGTTAGCTTAGTTAAATCTAAGCCTAATATAGTGCTTAAAAATACACTGGTTTCACTGCCGCTAAAATCCATAACAACCAGGTTGTTATTAGCTTGCACTGCATTAGTAACCGCGCTTGCAGCATTGCTGTGGCGGGCAAACATTATTGGATTAAAAGTCATAACAAACACCTATGTATTTTTGATACCAAAAGTATATTGCGCCGCTGTGACAACAACAAATTGTAATTATTTATCAATTGATAAATAATACTTATATATATGGCTATATAAATTGTAATTTTAAATATGAAAAACATTTCGACCGACAGTTTACGTACCTTTGTGATGGTAGTTGAGGTAGGCGGCTTTGCAAAAGCAGGCGACCTATTAGGCTTATCGCAACCGGCTGTAAGCCTACAAATTAAACGCCTAGAAGATTTACTCGGTTATAAATTATTTAAAAAACAAGGCCAGCGCCAAGTACTTAACCAATACGGCGAACTACTACTGCCAATGGCAAAACAAATGATGCAACATAACGACGCTATTTTGCAGCAATTCACCTCTGAGAGTATTACCGGTAAAGTGCGCTTGGGCATACCTAGCGAATTTGCTGCACGTATATTGCCCTCTATTATTGGCGACTTTGTGGCGTTATACCCAGAGGTATCTTTGGAGGTTAAATCGCGCCTTAGTAAACATTTGCTTTCGGCTTCAAGGCAGGATCAGTTTGATTTAGTGTTAGCGCTAAACGAGCAACTTAACTCTGATAAGTTCCCTATTTTTATGCAAGACGAACTAGTGTGGGTGGGCGATTTAGCACTGGCTAAAAATGAGGTTATTACTTTGGTTACCGCACCAGAGGGCTGTATTTATAGACGCCGAGCTACCGACGCACTTAAAAGTGCGGGTATTAAATACCGCATTGTATATAGTAATGCCGATTTAACTGGCCTTATAGCAGCCATAAAAGAAGGGTTAGGTATTACGGTACTGGCAAAAAGCACGGTGCCAAGTGATCTTAATTTTCAGCCACAAAGTAAACATTTACCAGCACTTGGTAGCATTGGCATTAGCTTAGTTAAAAGTACTGGCGAATCAGAACACGCTGTAGATAAACTTGCTGAGTTTATAGCACTACGCTTAGGGTATTAACCTACCTTTTGTTAAATAAGTCTATTAAAAGCAGGACTTACCAGTGCTAACTACATTAAACCTCATTATGAGCTAGCACAGCAGTAAAGCGCTTAACTCAACCTCAGATTAATTATTTACTTTTAGTGAATAAAAAATCACGTAAAACTAAAAATTAAGTTAATTCTTATTGCTAAATGTTCTAAATAAGTAAACAGTTAAACTCGTAATAACATTGATTCGTATTTGTTAACGTGTTTAAATTGCGTCGATTTACATAATTGACATGATTAAATTAGGACACGCAATGACACCTAAGTTTTTAGTATCTACCCTAGCAACTGCCGTTGCACTATCTTTAAGTGCTGCTGCAACAGCCAAAGATAGCAGTGAAAATGAGCAAAACTTCGAACAAATTACCGTTATTGGTTCTGAGCAGGCAATAAACGACATCCCTGGTTCTGCTACTTTTATATCTGATGAAGAACTACAAAAATTTGAATTTACCGATATTTCACGTGTATTAGCATCAGTACCTGGCGTTTACGTACAAGAAGAAGACGGCTATGGTCTTCGCCCTAATATAGGTATGCGCGGAACCGGTACTGGCCGTAACGATAAAATATCAGTAATGGAAGATGGGGTATTAGTTGCACCGGCACCTTACTCTGCACCTTCTGCTTATTATTTTCCAACTATGGGCCGCATGGAGTCTATAGAAGTATTAAAAGGGGCGGCTTCGGTTAAGTACGGCCCTCGTACTACGGGCGGTGTTTTAAACTTAGTATCGCGTAGTTTAGCTACCGAACCTAACAGCTCAAAAGGCATGGTAGATGCAGCCTTAGGTGGTGATGGCTACTACAAAGGCCATGCTTATTTTTCAAAAGAAAAAAACAACACTGCAGGTCTAATTGAAGTATTTACTTACGGTGCAGATGGCTTTAAAGAACTCCCTGTTGGCGATGACAACACAGGCTTTGAAAAAACTGACTTACTATTAAAGTTTGGTCATACTTTTGGTGAAAATGATGCCCACAGCCTTGAGCTAAAAGTGAAGTACTCGGATGAAACATCAGACGAAACTTACATGGGTTTAACTGAAGACGATTACAAAGCAAACCCTAATCGTCGTTACGCTGCATCGCAAAATGATGAAATGAACACGCGCCATAATGCGTATCAGCTTAACTATGCATACCGCTTTGGCGATGGCTACGAGTTATTAGCCACTGCTTATTTAAACGACTTTCATCGCAACTGGTATAAAGCAAGCAAAGTAAGCGAAAGCTACCTAGAGCAATACAGTAACTTTGAAGCAAACCCAACAAGTGAAGGCATTGAGGGTATTGGTATTAAAGCTAATAACCGTGACTACCAAGCAAAAGGTATTCAGTCTGAATTGCACATTCCTGCGGGCGATCACTACGTGACTGTTGGTGTGCGATACCACGAAGACGAAATGGATCGTTTTCAATGGCAAGACACCTATACGCTTAATCAAGACCTAAGCATGACGCTAACCCAAAGTGGCATTCCGGGCTCTGACAGCAACCGTGTAGATAGCGCAGAGGCAAGCACACTGTTTGTGCAAGACGAGTGGACTATTGATGCGTTAGTAATTAGTGCCGGCCTTCGTTATGAAGACATTACAATTACACGTGAAGAATGGGCTAAATCAGATTCAACGCGTAGCAATGGTTTAACTAAAAATGTATCAAATGATACTGAAATTTTAGTGCCATCTTTAGGTGCTACTTACACTCTTAACGAAAACGTAACGTTACTTGCAGGCATTCAAAAAGGGTATGCACCAGCCGCCCCAGGTAATGCAGACCAAGATGAAGAAGAAAGTGTAAATATTGAATTTGGTTCGCGTTTTAACGCAGCTGGGTTTAACGGTGAAATAATTGCGTTTTTCTCTGATTACGACAACATGCATGGTAACTGTACCGCTGCGGTTGGCTGTAGTGATGACAATATTGGTGACCAATACAACTACGGTGAAGTAGAAGTGTCGGGCTTTGAATTTAGTGCAGCACGCACTTTTAATACCGATAATATAGCATTTCCAGTTAAATTTACTTACACCTATACCGACTCTGAATTTAAAAACGATTTTGATTCAGCAATTTGGGGGCCTGTAAACGCTGGCGATGCAATGCCATACGTACCAGAAAACCAAGCTGCTTTATCATTAGGTGCTGAGTTTTCTAACTTTGTGATTAACAGCCAAATGCGCTATGTATCAAACGCTCATGCCGATTTAACTGACTCAGGCTTAGACGCTATAGATAGCCGTGTAGTATGGGATTTAGCTGCTAAATACTTAATTGATGCTAACCAAAAAGTATATTTAAGCGTAGATAACCTATTTGATAAAACCTACATTGCTAATCGTGCAAATGGCGGCATTCAGCCAGGAAAGCCACGTACGGTACAGATGGGCTACACATATAGCTTTTAAGTTTAAAGCTGGTTAAACGGTTCACCACCAGCGTAAATTATATATACAAAAAAGCCGAGATTATTAAATCTCGGCTTTTTTAATACTTATAAAGTAAGCTAACTCACATTAGTTATTTACGTTTCGCTGGCGTAATACTTCAAATAAACAAATACCGGTAGCAACCGATACGTTTAAGCTAGATACCGAACCTGCCATTGGAATTTTAACTAGTACATCACAGTGCTCACGCGTTAAACGGCGCATGCCCTCGCCCTCAGCTCCCATAACTATGGCCATTGGCCCAGTTAGGTTTGCATCAAATACATGTGTATCTGTTTCGCCAGCGGTGCCTACCACCCATACGCCTGCATCTTTAATTTCGCGCAAGGTACGTGCAAGGTTTGTTACTTGAATAAGCGGTACAGTTTCGGCCGCACCACAGGCTACTTTACGTGCTGTGCCGTTAAGCTTGGCCGACTTATCCTTAGGTACAATAATAGCGTGTACGCCTGCAGCATCAGCGCTACGAAGGCATGCACCTAAATTATGCGGATCGGTGATCCCATCTAAAACAAGTAAAAACGGTGTGTCTTCGCGAGCAATGATCTCATCAAGATCTTTTTCGTTATAAACACGCGCAGCTTTTACGTTGGCAATAATACCTTGGTGCTGCTCGTCGTTTGCTTTGTTATCAAGCGCTTTTCGCTGCATAAATTGTACAGAAATACCAAATTTACGTGCTTCATTAATAATCGGGGTTAAGCGTTTGTCGTCACGGCCTTTAAGGGCATAAATTTCTAAAAAACGCTCTGGCTCTTTTGATAAAATTGCTTCTACAGAGTGAAAGCCAAAAATTAATTCATTACTCACGTATTGTTTGCTCCTGAGCTATTACGTTTACGGGCGTTTTTGCCTGGTCTTTTAGGCTTTTTAACTGCCTTTTTTTTCGGTTTTTTCTTTGCGGTTGTTTCAGCGGCTTTTTTACCTGCTGGCTTGGCGCCAGATTTACCCGCTGGTTTACCTTTGTTTTTACTGGCTGGCTTTTTATCGCCTTTAGGTTTCTCATCGCTAGATGAATGCTTACCTGGAATTTTACCAGCCTTAAGCTGAGCTCTTACACTTGCTGGTGCATGGCTTGATTTACCTCGCCCTGCACTTTTTGGCCCACCACGACGACGTGCGTATCTGTCTTGTGGTGCATCGCCATTAAGCGTTAGGTTAATGCGGCGCTCATCTAAGCTTACCGACGCCACTTGCACAGTAACTTTGTCGCCAAGGCGATAAACAGTATGAGTGTGCTCACCAATTAAGGTGTGTTTAGCCGCATCGTGCTGGAAGTATTCGTCGCCTAAATTAGTAACATGAATTAGCCCGTCGATTTGTAAATCGTCTAGGCGTATAAATAAACCAAAATTAGTAACCGATGAAATAACCCCGTTGAACTCCTCGCCCACGTGGTCTTGCATAAATTCACATTTAAGCCAGTCGGCTACTTCGCGAGTTGCATCATCTGCGCGGCGCTCTGTGGTAGAACACTGCTCGCCAAGTTGGTCTACTTCATCGTCGGTGTACGCATACGCGCCCGATGTTTGTTGGCCTTGCGCCTTAATTACCGCTTTAATTGCGCGGTGAACCACTAAATCAGGGTAACGACGAATAGGCGATGTAAAGTGAGCATACGCAGGTAATGCTAAACCAAAGTGGCCTATATTATCTGGCTGGTAAACCGCTTGCTTCATTGAGCGAAGTAGCATGGTTTGAATAAGCTCGGCCTCTGGGCGGTCGCCTAAGCGTGCCAATACTTGGGTAATTTCTTTTGGTGTTGGCTCATCGCTTAATGTGCTTTGAATACCAAGCTCACCTAAAAACTGCGTAAAGTTACCTAGTTTTTCTTGATCAGGCTCGTCGTGTACACGGTACAAGGCGCTTGCTTCGTGTTTTTCTAATATTTTAGCCGCCGATACGTTGGCTAAAATCATACATTCTTCAATCAGTTTGTGCGCATCGTTACGAATAACCGGCACAATTGACTCTATTTTACGATGAGCATTAAATACAAAACGTGTTTCGAGTGTTTCAAATTCAATAGCACCACGGGTTTGACGCGCCGATTTAAGCGCCATATACATTTGCTGTAAATCAGTTAAATGTGGCACAACTGAGGCGTATTCTTCACGTAGTTTTTCATCACCTTGCAAAATAGCATTTACTTTGGTGTAAGTTAAACGTGCGTGCGAGTTCATAACGGCTTCGTAAAACTTGTACCCTGAAAGCTTACCCGCATCCGAAATTGTCATTTCGGCAACCATACATAAACGGTCTACTTTTGGGTTAAGCGAACATAAACCGTTAGACAGCACTTTAGGCAGCATAGGTATTACTTGCTCAGGAAAATACACTGAGTTACCGCGTGCGATTGCTTCTTTATTAAGTGGCGTGTTCATGCCTACGTAATGCGATACATCGGCAATAGCTACCCATAAACGCCATCCGCCTGACTTTTTACGCTCACAATAAACGGCGTCATCAAAGTCGCGTGCGTCTTCGCCATCTATGGTTACAAGCGGTAGGTCGCGTAAATCTACACGGCCTTGTTTGTCGGCTTCTTCAACAAATTCGCCAAGGTGGGCAACTTGTTTTTCTACTTCTTCAGGCCACACATGCGGTATATCGTGATTACGCAGTGCCACTTCAATTTCCATACCCGGCGCTAAGTGCTCACCCAGTACGTCAATAATTTTACCTACCGCGTTCATGTTACGGCTAGGGTTTTGCGTAATTTGCACTTGCACCATTTGGTTATGGCGCGCGCCGTTTTCACTACCCGGAAGGATTATAATATCTTGGGTAATACGTGGGTCTTCTGCGACTACAACTGCAATGCCATGTTCAACAAAATAACGCCCTACAATAGGTGCGCGCTCGTTGGTAAGTACTTTAATTATGCGGGCATCACATTTTGAACCCGAGCCACGCTTTGTGCCTTTAGCAAGTACTATGTCGCCGTGCAGCACCATGTTCATTTGATGCTTGGCTATAAACCAATCTTTGCTCTCGCCTTCAACTTCTAAAAAGCCAAAACCGTCTCTGTGGCCAATTACTTTGCCTTTAGTTAAACCGGCTTCGTCAATTAGGGCGTAGCATTTAAACTTGTTAAAATACAACTGGCCGTCGCGTTCCATAGCTCGAAGGCGACGCTTAAATGCAATTTGGCGCTCGGTGTCGTTTACCGCTAGTTCATCACATAACTGTGTGTAATTAGCTGGTTTTGAACGCTCTTGAAGGTGAGTAAGTATAAACTCACGACTAGGGACTGGGTTTTCGTACTTTTCTTGTTCTCGGCTGAGATTTGGATCTTGGTTTGACATTCACTATCTTGTTAGTTGGTTATGTAGGTATTTTAACCCATATACGTAAAATGAGACAGGTAAAAGCGTATGAAACTTTTAATAAACCGCGTTAATAAGTAAAACATACGCTTGTGGGGCTTAATCACCACTTAATGTAAGGGCGTTTACAACCAGCCTTTTTGCTTTGCAATACGTGCTGCATCTACTCGGTTTGTGGCATTAAGCTTAGCTATTGCATCTGATAAGTAATTACGCGTGGTGCCTTCACTTATAAATAACTGCTTGGCTATGTCGCTTGTTTTAAGGCCATCGCTTGCAAGTTTTAATGCTTTGCGCTCTTTATCGGTGAGAGGGTCGGCATCATCAAGTGCGTTTATGGCAAGCTCTGGGTCAATAACCTTTTGCCCTTGCATTACTTTTTTTAGCGCGTTTATTAGCTCATCGCTTGGTGCTTCTTTTAGTATAAAACCTTTAACACCTGCACTTAACGAGCGCCTAATGTAACCCGCACGCGAAAACGTAGTCATTATTACCATTTTTATTGCTGGGAACTTTTCGGCTATACGCTCGCTAAGCTCGATACCATTCATGCTTGGCATTTCGATATCGGTTAATATTATATCTGGCAAAGCGTTGTCGCTAAGCGCATTTATGGCTTTAAGCGCATCTTGGCCATTACTTGATTGGCCTATTACCTCAATATTAAAATCAAGGCTTAGCAAAGCGGCTACTGCGTCGCGCACCAGTGCTTGATCTTCCACTAAATATACTTTGATCATTGTAAATCCTTAGCTGTAATTGGCAGCATTACATTTAAAGTAAACTTATCGCCACAGGTGTAAGTGGCACTGCCATTAAGTTGCTGTGCACGCTCTTTAATACCGTTTAGGCCATTACCAGCGTTTAATGAGGTACAAGGGGCGTTATCAGTTACGGTTATAAGTAATTGTTGCGGCGTTTGCTCAATATTAATTTCGCAATTTTTTGTACTGCTATGGCGCAATAAATTAGTGACTGCTTCTTTGATTATAAGCCCAGCTATGCCTTCAACTTTAGCGGGTAAGGTATTTAATATAACGTTAAAGGTAACGTTAAACTCTTGCTCAATAAGCCTTTGTTTAAGCTGCGCTATTTGGCTTACTAAATTGAGTTGTTTTAAATCGCTTACTGCATTTCTTACATCGCTAAGTAACTGCCTAGCTAAATCGGCTACTTGGGCAATTTCGTTATTTGCTTGTTCGTATCGCTCGCCTTGATTCAGCTTATTAGCAAGCTCAGCTTTTAACGCAATAGAGGAAAGCGAGTGACCTAAAATGTCGTGGAGGTCGCGGGCTATTCGCTCACGCTCTGCAATAGCGGCTAACTGCTCTAATTGATTAGCGCTTTCTTGCTCGCGCATTTTATGCAGTCGCTCTTTTTGACTAGCTATACCAAAAGCAAATAATGCGGCTGAAATTAATAATGTGCCCGCTAAAAAATATTTTACGTTTTCCATATCAGCTAAGTAGGCGCTTAATAACACAGTAAAAGCAATACCAAACACTGCGTATACCCTGTGCCTTTTACTATACGATTCACCCGCTATAAAAGTGATAAACCCGTATAAGGTAGACGTGCCTGTGGTATAAAATGTAGCGCTAAAACAAACCACTAGCATCATTATAAACAGTGTAGTTATTGATTTTGTTTCACAGTTCATGGCTTTGATGTAAAGCAAAATAAATACAATGTAAAACGCTACACTCATTACAATTGTATTTACCGGCAAGTGCGATAAATTAAAAAGCGTGGGTAATAAATAAAACCCCGTAAAAATTAACGGCGCGTATTGCCAAAACTTTTTATCTGCTGGTTTTGAAAGTGTATTTTGTTCACTCATATCAATACCTCTACGTTATTATTTTTATTTAAAGCACTATTTTTATTAATAAATATAAATAACACAAAAAAGGTAACGAGTATAAAGTAATCATTTATTGAAGCACTAAAACTTAATGAATCTAAAAACTCGCTAATAGTTAGGCTTATTAAAACTAATGTATTCATAGCAACCTCCAAGTAAGTAAGGTAACTATGCCAAAGCTCAAAATTAATAAGAGTGTGAAATGTCATTAACTTTGCTGACAATTGTCATGTTTTAAAAATTTCATTATTTGTGTACCCGCCCAGTGATAACATAATAAAAAAGGAGATGATGTTTACATGAAGCCAGAACAGCAGAGTTTAATTTACCTACATATTGCCGTGTTACTTTTTGGAGGGACTGCCCTATTTGCAAAGTTAATAGGGTTAAATGCAATTGATATTACGGTCTACCGCACGGCAATTGCTGGCATGGCACTTTTGGCGATGCTGTATTTTCAAAAAAAACAAATAAAACTACATAAAACAAAAGACTATTTTATAGCCTTATTGTTAGGTGTTGCGGTAGGTACACATTGGGTTACCTATTTTGCAGGTATGCAAATGGCAGGCGTTACCGTGGGCATGCTGGCCTTTTTTAGCTACCCAGTAATGACGGTATTTTTAGAGCCTTTATTTAATAAAAGTCGGCCACAATCAAAAGATATTATAAGTGCCGCAGTGGTAATTGTGGGCATTTATTTACTAGTGCCCACGGCCGATATAGGTGACGATGTAACGCTAGGTATAATTATGGGAATAATATCGGCTTTATTTTTTTCTTTAAGAAACATTACTCACAAGCGCTATTTTAGCCAATATGGCGGCCCGCAAACTATGTTTTATCAAACCCTAGTAGCAAGCTTAATGTTGTGCGTATTTATAGAAGTACCAATATATGAAGTGGGCAATCATGACCTTATTTTAATAGCCGTAGCGGGTATTATTTTTACTGCTACACCGCATTCATTGTTTGCAGCCAGTTTAGCGCATTTATCGGCGGCTACTGCGGGTTTAATTTCTTGCTTACAACCATTGTACGGTACACTACTTGCCGTAATTATTGTGCATGAACGCCCTTCAGTAATGACTTTAATAGGTGGAGCATTAATTGTAAGCGCAGCATGTTTTGAAACCTGGTCTATTACTAAAAAGGCTAAAAAATGAAAATTTTTGCACATCGCGGTGCCAGTGGCGACTTTCCTGAAAATACCAAAAGCGCGATTTTAGAAGCATTAAAAGTAGGTGTTGATGGCATAGAAGTTGATATTCAAAGTGCAATTGATAACTACATGCTAATACACGACTCTTGGCTTGATAGAACCACCAGCGGGCAAGGTAAAGTAAGCGACTTTACAGCGCAGCAACTTAGCAGCCTTGATGCGGGTAACGGTGAGCAAATACCTACACTTCAGCAGTTACTCGATTGGAACAATAATAAAACCTTACTTAATATAGAACTTAAACACGCGTTTGAGCTTGAAAAGTTTGCAGACATTTTAATAAGCAATATTGAAAAAGGCGTTATTTCGAAAAGTAATATTTTAGTGTCGTCGTTTGATCATCATCAAATTCACTGGCTTAAAAATGCGTTACCGTGGTTAAACATTGGCGCACTCACGTCATCAATTCCGTTAAATTACGCAAAATTTGCGCAAGAACTCAATGCCTTTAGTGTTCATGTAGATAAGAGCTTTGTAAATAAAGCCTTTGTAGATGATGCCATAGACCGTGGATTACAAGTGTATGCGTACACCGTAGACAAGCCTGAAGATATAGCACATATGCTAAAAATAGGTGTACATGGCATTTTTACTAACTACCCTGCTATAGCAAAAAAATATTTAGCCAACACGATTACTTGAGTTAACTGAGAGTTAGTCAATAATCTACATATAAAGTATCTATATTAGGTAAGCAATAAATGAGTAGTGTGATGCAAGTTTATAATTATATTGAGCAAACATTTTTTTATACGCTAACACGTAAAATTGTCGGTAATTTAAGCTTTGTATTTTTGTTTCAAGCTATTACGTTATTTTGGCTGTACCAAAGCCTTAGCGAGCAACACAATACCACTGCTTTTTGGCTACTTAGCGTAGTAATTGTAGCCGGCTTTATATTTACTATATTTTATATGCGTTACCTTATTGTGCGCCCAGTTACCGCAATGCGCGATACTTTAATAAACATTAACCAGCAAGATGCTAATTTAGCTGCAAATTTACCGCAGTTTTCGTATGACGAATTTAGAGATTTAAGCACACAATACAATATATTTACCAATCACCTGAGCGACCTACTTAGCACTACGCATGCAAGTGCTAAAGCCAGCGAATTAAGTAATGTTGATGTAAATACCGCTATGCAAAATACACAGCAATTAAGCGAGCAACAAACACATTTAAGTCACAGCATTATTAGCGCAAGTAACCAAATAACACAAAGCTTAGAAAACATAGTTAGTAATACCGACAGCGTACATAGCGTAAATAACGAGCATTTAGGCTTTGTTAAACTCTCTGCTGAGGAGCTTGCAAGCTTAGTGAGCCAAGTATCGCTTATCGGTAATATGCTGCAAAGTTTTTCTAAAACGGTCTCGGGGCTTAAAGAAAACAGTGAAAATATACGCAGCATTTTAAAAATGGTTGAAGAATTTTCGGATCAAACTAACTTATTGGCACTAAATGCCGCCATTGAGGCGGCTCGTGCTGGTGAGGCAGGCAGAGGCTTTGCTGTAGTGGCCGATGAAGTGCGCACGTTATCTGTAAAAGTAAGTGGTGCAACTCGCCAAATTAGCGACTTTATAACTCAAATGAATGAGCTCGTTAATGAAACCAATCAAGAAAGTGAGCAGTTAATTAATCACTCAAACACTGCACAAGCTGCCATTAGTGGCACCTCAAATGGCTTTGCTAATATGTTGAAGGAGTTTGAACAAAACCAATTACAGCTTCAACAAATAGCCGATGCCGTACATATGTTGGAGCAGGCCCAAAATCAAACTCATCAATCGGTAGAGCAAATAGTTACCCTTGGTGAGCAAGCTAAAAACGCGATTGATAACGCATTAAACAACAGCCAGCAATCTCATGCACTTAGCCAACAAACCCAACAGCAATTAAAGCGTTTTGTGCACTAAGGCGCTAATTACTTTACTTTGTGAGGTTTAAATTATGTTTTACAAAGTTCAAAATGCGCCTACAAATATGTTAAATTACGCAGCCAAATATTCAAGTGTGTGAACTGTGTGAGCAACCCTACCCCAAACTATAAACAACTAGCCCAACAAATAAAAACGTGGGGCCAAGAGCTTGGCTTTAGTGAGGTAGGCATTACCGACATTGATTTATCTAAGCACGAAGCGCAACTGCAACGTTGGCTAGATGCGGGTTACCATGGCTCGATGGATTATATGGCGGCACATGGCATGAAACGCGCTCGCCCTGCAGAGCTAGTCCCTGGCACTCAACGTGTTATTTCGGTAAAAATGAATTACCTCCCGCCCGATGCAAGCTTTGCTAAAACGCTTAAAAACACCGAACAAGCGTATATTAGCCGCTATGCGCTGGGGCGTGATTATCACAAATTAATGCGTAATCGTTTAAAAAAACTTGGCCAAAAAATAGAACAAGAAATTGGTAATTACGGCTTTAGACCCTTTGTTGACTCAGCTCCCGTACTTGAACGACAGCTCGCTGAAAAAGCAGGCCTTGGTTGGCGAGGTAAACATTCCCTATTAATTAATCAAGAAGCGGGATCGTGGTTTTTTTTAGGCGAGTTATTTGTTGATTTACCTTTGCCAATTGATAACGAAAATACCTTTGAGGGCTGCGGTAAATGCGTAGCCTGTATTACGCTTTGTCCAACAGGTGCAATTGTAGAGCCTTATGTGGTTGATGCACGTAAGTGTATTTCGTATTTAACTATTGAGCACCAAGGTCCTATACCAGAGCAATACAGAACATTATTAGGTAACCGTATTTATGGTTGCGACGACTGCCAATTAGTTTGCCCTTGGAATCGCTACGGACAAATAACCGATGAGCAAGACTTTCACCCGCGAACTCAATTAAAAAATAAAGACTTACTTGAACTATTTGCTTGGGATGAAGCCACGTTTTTAAAAAATACTGAGGGAAGCCCTATACGCCGTATTGGGCATGAGCGTTGGTTACGCAATATAGCAATTGGTTTAGGCAACGCAGACTTTAGCCCAAACATTATCAGCGCGCTGGAAGATAAACGTAGTAATAGCTCAGAGCTAGTAATAGAGCATATAGATTGGGCGCTTGAGCAGCAAAATGATAAACAACGTAAGCAACTGCGAAAAACACAGCGCCTAATAAGAATTGTAGAAAAAGGCTTGCCCCGCGATGCTTAACATAGCAACGTAAGCCTATTTAAAGTGGTTACATTAACCTTTTAATAAAACCGATAAGTCTTGCTCAATTTCAGCAAAGGCTTCTTTTACCTGTTTAACCGACTCTTCTCTGGCAATAGAGTTTTGAATTGTTTCATCTACTTTTTTGTAAATAAATATCTCTTGGTCTTCGTCTAGCCCCATAGTCGGAATACGCACTTCTAAGTCTTCTTGAAGCTGCTTAAATACTTTTTCGTTGCTTTGACGATTATCATTTAGCAAGCCAATTAAACCATGAAACTTACTGTGCACAGCACTTGCCACGTCATTCAGTTTTTGCTGCTGTGACTCGAGCATTTGCTTAGTCATAATTGCACGTAACTGCTGCTCAGTAACACTTACAATAAAGCAAACGTGGTCGCGTATGCGCCCATGTTTATCAGGGTCGTGATCAGGCATATTTAATATTAATAAGCTTATCATTTCGTAATTAACGAGTATGCGGTGTGAAAATTCGTGCAATCGACCTTTGTTTTTAAGCATATCAAACAGCTCAATAACAATAGGTGAGCATACCCCATTTAGTGCAAAGTGCTCAATAGAGTCGCCATACCTAAATTCTACGTTGCTTTGTAAATCAAAGGTCTGTAGGCAATCGATTAAGGCTTTACCCAAATCTTGTGGATTATTAATAAAGCCTATGTTTTCAATGTAGTTAACTATTTGCCCCATTTCGCTACTATTAGCCATAGCGTTAAACGCGGTAGATGTTGCGTCTTCTACTTGTTTTTCGAGACTGTGCTTTTCTATTAATACTTGGTTTAAATTTTTAAGCTTAGATTTAAGCTCATCGTGCCCAAAAGGTTTAACAATATAATCTTCGGCACCAACCGAATACCCTTCCATACGCTCTTCGACAGTACCGCGCGCAGAAACAAACATCACAATGATATGCGCTGTATTAGGATTAGCTTTTAAAGCTTTACACACCTCGTAGCCATTCATCTGTGGCATACTTACATCAAGCAAAATCACTTGAGGCATATACCCTTCAACCATAGCTAAACACTCAGGACCACTGGTGGCTACTTGTAATTCGAAATCTAGATCCTCTAAAATTTCTTCAATAATTTCAAGGTTGAAAGGTTCATCATCTACAGCAAGAATTTTAGTTAAGGCCATAATTTCTCATCCAATTAAATATCATTTAAACATTAATTCCATATGTGATTAGCTATCTTGCACTGCTAGCTTTTCATCCGCTAAATGCTCATCTAAATCTATTTCTAAGGGAACCTGTATTCTAATAGTTGCCCCACCCGTTGAATTATTACTTGCCGTAATTTCGCCTTGGTGTAATGCAACAAACTCTCTACAAAGCGCAAGCCCTAAACCTGTACCACCTGCACCGCTATTGGTTTTGCTGCTTTGTACAAATTTAGTAAATACATGCTCTAATTCATCCTCGGGTATACCTATCCCGTTATCCACTACATCAATGGTGGCCGTGGTTTCATCAGCAATTAAATTAACTTCAATGCGGCTTTTAGGCTCACTGAATTTAAGGGCATTACCTAACACGTTACGAAGTAATTGATTAATTTGTTCTTCGTCACATTGCGCTACAACCGGACCTGGCTTTGAAAAAATAATTTCAATTTCTTTTTCCATCGCTGTGCCCGACACATCATCAATACTGGTCTTAATAATGCTTTCTAAATTGTATGGCCGTGGGTTAAACGGAAACTTACCTACATCAAGCTTTGATAAATCAAGCAAGTTATTTAATAACGATAGTAAGCGCTCACCACTACTTTCAATACGCGACAAGTACTTTAGAAGTTTATCTTTTGCAAAATCTCCGGCTTCTAACTTACTTAATCCAAATCGAGAAAAGCTTAAAATAGAATGCATAGGTGTTCTAAGCTCATGCGACATGTTGGCTAAAAACTCTGATTTACTTAAATTGGCAGCTTCAGCAACATTTTTAGCATGCTCAAGCTGTGAGGTTCTTGCGCGAACTTGCTCTTCTAGTACATCTTTGGCCTCAAGAAGCAGCTCTTCTTTTTGCTTTAAGTGGGTTACATTTTTAAATATAACCGCTAACGCAATTTCACCATGATGATCTATTTCATTAAATGAGCCTACGAGGGGGATGTATCCACCGTCACTTTTTTGTAAACGCAGGTCACAACTAAACTGGCGATTACTATTGAGTGTGGATATTTTATCTTTTATTTCGGTGCTGGAGCCATCATCTAAAAAATCAAACACAGAGTAGCCAGCAAGTTTATCAAAGGGCAGTTTAAACAGTTTTAAACAGGCGTCGTTTGCTTCTATAACTTTGCCTTTGCGCTCAAAAAGCATTATTGCATCTGGGGTGTGCTTATAAATAACTTGTAAGAGGCTGTCTTTTTCAATAAGTGCATCTACGGTGTCTTGTAGGCGCTCTACAAGTTCGGCGTTCCGTCGCTTTAAAAGCTCAGTTTGCCAAAGTTTATGAACCGATTGTAATAATACGCTATCGGTTAATGGCTTAATTAATACATCTTCTACGCCTTTACGGATAGCTTCTATCATCGACACTTGCTCAGGACGAGCGGTAAACAACAAACATCTACAGTCTGATTGAAACATTTTAATCGCTGAAAAAATATTTAAGCCTGTACCATCGTCAAAGCTAAAGTCGCTAATTAAAATATCTATGCTGTTATCTTGCGCCACTTGTATGGCTTCTTTTGCACTTGTAGCTGTAAGGGTTTTTATGTGCGCGCCCACCAAATTACTTTTCATTTTTTCAAGTCGCTCAGGCATATGATCGACAAGTAAAATGGTTGGTAGCTTTAACACATGGTTTGAGCCTAACTCTAAAAGGTTTTCAAGTAATGACGTGATTTCTTTGTTAGAAAAAAACGGATATATAACGGTGGCGTTTGGAACAAGTTTGTTTAATTCACTAAAAGCAGAAAGTTGTTCACCGCTTTCAGCTTTTGGTGCAAGTAGTACACACTGATCTTGAGAGACTGTTTCAGCTAACGATTTCACTATTTCACACGGAACACCAAAAGCGCCAATAACCAAGTCGTATTGGCTGGTGTCGCCGTATAAATCAATCATAGAGTAGTGAACAAGCTCAGCCTCACAACCTATTAATTCTAATAGAACTTTCACTCTCATTGCGATAACACTACTGCTATCAACAATTAAAATTTTTCGACTCATTAAGCCACGCTACAAAAATAACTTTATATGTTAATAGCGTAGCCTATAATTTCTTAGTTGGTATAGGTTGTTAGACTTAATTTTAATTTTTTTACCTATAAGCTCCACAACTATTTTGGTAGATGTTTACCAAAAATTGTTAAACTGTAACGTTTATCGTCCATAACTGCGATTTGAGGCAATTCTCCCCACACATCAAAGTCAAAATGCTTAAATAATTTAATGCTCGGTAAATTATGGCTAAAAATAAACCCTAGCAGTACATCTATACCTAATTGCTTAGCTGTTGTTTGAGCAAACTCCATTAGCTTTTTGCCAAGCCCTTTGCCTTGAGCTGCTTTAGTTATATAAATGCTCATTTCAACGGTGCCATCGTAAGCTGGGCGCCCGTAAAATGATTTATAACTCACCCAAGCAAGCACTTGGTTATTTTCGCAATAAACATATATTGGGCGTTTTGAAGTATGTCCATTAAACCATTCTCGTTTACTCTCAACAGATACTTCTTCAGTGTCGGCGGTCACCATACGCGAGGCGATAGTTTCGTTATATATGGCAACAATGCGTGGTAAATCTTCTATAGTGGCTAAACGGGTGTTCATAAAGGCTTATAATGTTGATCAATTTTCTGCATATTAGCGTATGATCACCAAGTCAAACAATTATAAATTTAGGCGAAAGGTATGTTAAAAAAACTAATAATAGGGCTAAGTATTTTAGTTACCAGCCTAAATGCCCAAGCAAATAGCAACGTAAAACTTAATAACCAGTTAGAGCAAGAATGTGACGATTTCACAAATGTAGAAATGCGCAAACTGCGCTCTAAAGACTCTTTAAATTTATGCCAATTTAAAAACCGCCCTCTGTTAATAGTTAATACTGCAAGTAACTGTGGCTTTACACCGCAATTTGAAGGCCTTGAAGCAGTGCATCAACAATATAAAGATAAAGGCTTGGTGGTGTTAGGTTTCCCTTCTGATGACTTTTTTCAAGAAGAAAACGACGAAAAAGAAACCGCTAAGGTTTGTTTTATCAATTACGGCGTAACCTTCAATATGTTTGCAACAAGCGAAGTACGCGGTAGTGATGCAAATCCAATTTTTAAACATTTAAACGCAGAAACAAGCTCGCCGAATTGGAATTTTTACAAATATTTAGTCTCGGCAGATCGTAAAACGATTCAACGTTTTAATAGTAAAGCTGCACCTAACTCTAAAGAAATAATCAACGCAATTGAAAATACGCTAGTCATCAATTAAGTTTATACTGGCACTGCTAGTTAAAACTAACTAGACTGGCTTTAATGGTAAATACACCAACTTTAAACAGGAGATTTTATGGCAGTGGCAAGTGCAAGGCACATACTAGTAGACAGCGAAGCAGAGTGCTTAGACTTAAAAGCAAAAATTGAGCAAGGTGAAGATTTTGCAGAGCTTGCTAAATCATATTCAAACTGTCCTTCTGGTCAAGACGGTGGAGCACTTGGTGAGTTTGGCCCAGGTATGATGGTGCCTGAATTTGATAAAGTAGTTTTCTCAGCACCAATTAACCAAGTACAAGGCCCTGTTCAAACTCAGTTTGGCTATCACCTACTTGAAGTTACAAGTCGTTCGGAGTAATTAACTTCGTTAGCACCTAAATTTCATAAAGCCGCTTTAGCGGCTTTTTTTGGAGCAAATTTATGCAACTTATTGGATCTATCCCCTCTCCGTTTGCTCGTAGAGTAAGAATGTGGGCAATTGAAAATAACTGTGACTTAGCGCTTGTTAACCTTGATATTTTTTCTGAGCAAGACCGCCCTACAATGGCGAGTAAAAACCCGGCTCGCAAAATCCCTATTTTAATTGATGGCGACCTAACACTTAGCGATTCCAGTACTATTTTACGCTACCTAATAGCTAAAACAGGTAAAACTACACTAAGTTGGCCCCAAGAGCATTTACTTAATATTATTAATGCGTGTAATGGCTCCTTAGTTGAAATAGCGCTAAGTAGGCGCTCTGGTTTTGACACAAACGACGATAAACTATTTTTTAGTCTACAAAACGAGCGAATTGCACAAACATTAAGCTATTTAAATAGTCATTTAAATGATGATGAATTTAAAGGCTGTGAATGCCTTAACATCAGTTTATACTGCTTGCTTGATTGGATTTGCTTTCGTGAATTAACTGACTTTAGCCAACACAGTGCTTTAGTTAGTTTTTATAATGACTACGGTAAACGCCAAGCAGCAAAAGAAACCGATCCCCGACTCTAAATTAATAAGGTAAACACATGAGCGATATTGAAATTGAATCACAACTAGTTAGCTTTGTAGAAAAAGTACGTGTAAGCGAGCAAGTGTGGGCATTAGGCGGTGAAGACGGCGGTTTTGTTGTATGCGAGTCTAATCAGTTTGCCGACACCGATGTGCTACTTTTATGGGAAAGCGAAGACGCAGCAAAAGCCCAGTGTAAAGAAGAATGGCAAGAATTCACGCCTGTAGAAATCAATCTAGATGAATTTTTAGATGAGTGGGTAGAAGATTTAAACGAAGACAGCGCATTAGTTGGTTTAAATTGGAACGACGACCAAGTGTGTGTAGAAATAGAGCCTGTTGGCTTAGCACGTGCACTAAGCGAATAAATAACACCAATCAGCATAATTAAGTGAGCTATTTTGAGGATGGAAAAACGTGTTGATAGCAAGGCAAAAAATTCGCTATTTAGTTGTTCTAGATAAGAATTTTTTAACGCAGATAGCGACACTTCAGCCCCTAAAAATGATTAAGTATTATTGCGGGTTGGTATAACACTATAAATTAAATAGTGATTACAACACCTGCTTTTTAAGTGGGTGTTTTTGTTTTTACCCGCTTAATAATTAAATCGATACTCGCATGTTTATCTGTTTTAAGTATAAAATAGAACATGTTATTAATTTCAAGGGATTACGTTGAAAACCCATCTTGGTCGCCGCCCTTTTTCAGCTATGGAACTGCATACTCTTTATAACGGCTATATTTATAGCGACTTTAAAGTAGCCAGAGAACAAGCAAAGCACTGGCATTTTTGGCTGCCCCTTATAGCTTATTACACTGGCGCTTACAGTGACGAAATTGGCTGCCTAACACTTGATGACCTTGAAATAAAAAACGATATTTTATGCTTTAACTTTCATACTCACGGAAAAATAAAAGCACGCTTAGTACCTGTACACAAAGCGCTTATTGATGCTGGTTTAAATGAGTTTATTAGTTTTGTAAAAGCACAAAATCACCACCGCTTAATGTTTGATTTACCCGCTAAATCTGGTCGTTACAGCGAAAAAGTACGAATTTGGTTTACCGGTGAAGGTGAGCGTGCCGGTTATTTACAAAAATGTGCAATTCCTAATGTCGATCAACTCGGTATGAAAACAGCAATAAGTAGCCTACGGCTTAACTTTGAGCAACAAGTGCGTATATACGCCTTGCAAGCAAACTCAAAAGAAGCCTTTAATTACTTATTGGGTTTTAACGAGTACACCCATTCGCGCTTTAGCGATATCGCTTTATTAAACGCCGTAATACAGCAAGTGCGCGTAATTAACCCACAACTACACTGGCAACGCTTTACACAGCGACAAAGTCACTGACACCATTTGTTACTCTTTTATACCCAAGCAGCTACGTTTATTAAATTACTCAAATAAAAAAAGCTGGTAGGATATCTAAATCTCAATTTTTAAAGGCATAGATATGCCTGTTTGAGTCAGTTTCTAACAACAACAATCTAGGGATCACTATGTTTTTAAAAAGCCTATTAACAGTAAGCGTTGCTTTAGCAATGAATGCTGCAAACGCTAACGAATTCGTTATTGAAAAGCTTGCTAAACCAAGCTCACAAAAGGTGTCGTTAACACTCGACCCAAACCAAGACACGTTTACAGGGATGACCGAAATAGCCCTAGAAGTGTTAAAACCAACTAACTACATTGAGTTAAACGGTGTTGCGTATGCCGTTAACATGGCGCAGTTACTGGGTGATGAAAACTGTGACTTAAATAATGAAATGCTTAAAACAGAAAAAGTTAAATTTAGTTGTGATGAGCAAATTCAACCAGGAAAATACACCTTAAAAATCGATTTTTCAGCGCCTTATAATCGCCAAAGTGTAGGCTTATATAAAACGTTAGACCAAGGCACACCCTACTTATTTACTCAATTTGAAATGAGCGATGCGCGTCGTGCATTTCCGGTATTTGATGAGCCAAGTTATAAAATTCCATTTCAGTTAACCATTACCGCACCCACATCGCAAAAAGTGTATGCCAATACGCCAGAGCTAAAAACAACAGTTAATGGCGATATGACCACTCACTTTTTCGATAAAACACCGCCAATTCCTTCTTATTTAGTTGCAATGGCTGTGGGTCCGTTTGAAGAACTTGAAATAAAAGACATGCCAATTCCTGGGCGTGTTATTACCCCACAAGGTAAAATTCATTTAGCTGATTACGCAAAAGAAAACATGCCTAAAGTGCTTGCGGCGCTTGAAGAATACTTTGGTATTCCATACGTTTATAAAAAATTAGACTCAGTTGCTGTGCCAGAATTTCCATTTGGTGCAATGGAAAATTCAGGCCTTGTAACCTACCGCGAAGATATTCTACTTGTTGATTTAGCCGCTGCTACACGAAGCAAAAAACAGCGTAATGTATCAATTATTGCGCACGAACTGGCTCACCAATGGTACGGTAACTTAGTTACCATGAAATGGTGGAACGACTTATGGTTAAACGAAGCATTTGCTAGCTGGATGGCAGCTAAAATGACCAAGCAGCTAAACCCTGAGTTTGAGTCGCACCTAGATTTACCACAAAACAATGTAATGGCACTTGATGCACGTTTGAGTACTAAGCCTATTCGTAAGCCAATTAAAACCGAAGCCGATATTATGGATGGCCTAGGCCTTGCGTATAGCAAAGGTAGCTCAGTGCTTGCTATGGTTGAAAATTGGATTGGTGAAGAAGCGTTCCAAAAAGGTATTCAAAGTTATCTAAAAAAATTCTCATATAAAAATGCTGAAGCAGCTGATTTATGGGAAGCGCTCGGCAAAGCCTCAAACAAAGATGTAGCAAGCGTTTTAAAATCGTTTATTGAGCAGTCATCTTTTCCGCTGGTTAATATAAAGCAACAAGGTAAAAAAGTGACTATTTCACAAAGTCGCTTTGCAAATGCAGGCGTTGATGCACCTGCACAGCTTTGGAATGTACCTGTTGGAATTAAATATGGCGCAGGCGATAAAGTAAAAACAGCCAACATTTTACTTAATAAGCAAAGCCAAACGCTTGAACTAGATTTTGAGCCAGAGTGGATTTATCCAGATGAAGGCGCCCTTGGTTACTACCGCTGGGTAATGGACGATGCACAGTTTGATGCGCTAATTAAAAACGCTCCACAAGCACTTAGCGATCGTGAACGCTTGGCACTGCTTTCGGCAACTGATGCATTACTTGATGCTGGTGTTATATCGGCCGCTAAATTAATGCAAACCTTAGAGGTATTTGTAAGCGACAGCCACCCACGTGTTGCAAATACAGCACTAGGCTACTTAGTATCGCAAAAAAATACCTTTAAAGACGAAAGCAACGAAACACTATGGCCTGAATTTATTCGTGGTGCGGTAATGCCTGCGGCTAAAAAATACGGCCTTGAAGCAAAAGCGGGAGAAGATGGTGCTGTATCGCAATTGCGTGCTGGTGTGGTGTCGTTGCTTGGTTTTGACGGTGAAGATCAAAACGTGATCAGTAAAGCTAAAGAGCAAACCCAACTTTATTTACAAGATCCACAAAAAGTAGATCCCTACTTAGCAGCTACATACTTAAAACTTGCGGCCTTTAATGGCGATAAAGCCTTGCTTGATCAATTTATGGCAACCTTTAAAACCACTAAAGATCCACAAGTACGTACTAACATGCTTGCTGCAATGGGCTTTATGGGTAATACCAAACTACAAAATAAAGTACTTGCCTATACGCTAACTGATAACGTTACAGCTTCTGATATGCGTACTATTTTAGCCGGACAAAGTTACACAGAATCACGCCAAGCGCTATTTATTGAATGGGTATACAACAATTACGAAAAAGTGACGCAAAGCCTGCCCCCGTTCTTTGTGCCTAACCTGCCGTACTTTACAACTGCACGTTGTGATGCAAAAAGCTTAGCAACAACACAAACGTTTTTTGCCGACAAAGTTGAAGAAACACCGGGTTATGCTCGTACTTTAAGCAAGCTTGAGGAAAGTACTAACGATTGTATTGCGCTTAAAAAGCGTGAACTAACATCAGTTAATAACTTTTTGAAAAGTAAATAAGCTTAATTAAGCAATAAAAAAGCCGCTGATTTATCTCTCAGCGGCTTTTTTATTTTAAACGGTTGTTTATCCGTTAATAATTTGAGTAAGCTTAGCAATAAAGTCTTTAGCGGCTTGCTCTGAGTTAATTTTAAATGCCACCCCATAATGAATTGGCTGTGCGCTTTTATGAATGCGTGTAGGAAACCGAGTCATCTCGCTGCTATGAAAATAGCCTTGAACGCGTGCTACATCGTCAATTGCAGTAAAATCATCACTAAACACCTCAAAGGCTGGGCGAATAACTATTTTACCTTTACCTGCTTCGCTGTGGGTATAAATTGCTTCTTTAGAATTTGCTAACATGTATTCAGCAATGTTTTTAATTTTAAAGTTACTTCTGCACTTTAACTGAATGAGCTGCTCTGTTAACTCATCTGCACTATAAGCCACGTGGTGATCCCTTTACTGTTTAGTTATGCTCTACATTAACGTATACGCTTTGCAAAGTCCGAATTTATTTTACATCACACACAAACGCTAGCTTGCCTTTTGTATAGCTCATGCGCGTTATTGTTGTTTCGCAGTATGGGCTTAAATCAAGCCATTGCGATACCTCATTAGCCCCGTTTAGCTTACGCTGATACACACGGTTTTTAACGGCATATGCAATCGTTTCATCGTCTTTTAAAATAAAGTCTTGCACCTGCTCTGGCAACCTGAGTAAATCTTCAACCTGCTTAGATTGCGGATTAAAACTTGCTAAAATATGCTGATCGTTTTGCATATAACTAAATAAAAACTGCGCCATTTCAGAGTTATAAATAAGTGTACGGCCGATATTGTTGGCTACTACCAGCCCTTTAGCTGCTGGCACAGAAGTGTATTGCAGTGTATGCGGTTCACCTAAAATAAACATCACTAAATCGTTTTGCTCACCCCAAGCGTGGTAACCTACCGGCTCTATCCAATCAAAAATTCGACTTGGACCTTGCTCGTTATTAAGTGGATATTGCCAAAGCTTTTGTTTAGCGTCTTCTTCTACCACAATAGCAGACAAACTATTTTTACTGGGCATAAGTGTAGGGGAATACTCGCTCACAGCTGAGTTTGTAAGGTTGCTAATTTGCTTGGTGGCCAAATCAAAATAGGCAATATCGGTTTGACTTTGCGCGCTTGAAATAACCTCATGCGTAAAATAAACGCCTGTATTGGTTAAATATGGCTGGTTATTATAACTGGTTTTGTCACTCACTATGCTTACTTGCATACCGTAAGGCGTATTTAAATCAGCCAGCAAAATTTGGCTTTTAGGCATGCTAGCCTGCGCATTAGCTAGGCTTAGCGCCGCTATTGAAAATAGCCCAAGCAATGGTTTAATAAGTTTCATGCTTTCTCTCGTTTTAATTTTAAGCACCTCATGATAACGTTATTTGCCGATGGCGTCACTTGACCTAAGTCAGTCAACTCTTTATAACTGTCTTGGTCCTAAAAAAGAGAAAATACATGTCAGCTAAACATCCTATCATTGCAATCACTGGTTCATCGGGTGCGGGTACTACCACCACCACCAATGCAATTAAACATATTTTTCGTAGCCTCAACATTGATGCGGCTTTTATCGAAGGAGATAGCTTTCATCGTTTCACTCGCCCAGAAATGGACAAAAAAATACGCGAAGCCCAACAAGAAAATAAACATATAAGCTACTTTGGCCGCGAAGCTAACGACTTTGGCGCACTAGAAACACTATTTGGTACGTATGGCGAAACAGGGCAAGGTAAGCTGCGTCGTTACTTACATACTTTTGATGAAGCCGTCCCGTATAACCAACTACCCGGCACCTTTACACCTTGGCAAGACCTTGAGTCGAGTACCGATTTAATGTTTTATGAAGGCTTGCATGGTGGCGTGGTTGATCAAGATCATGATGTTGCCAAACATGTAGATCTCCTCATTGGCATGGTGCCGATTATTAACCTTGAATGGATCCAAAAGCTGATCCGCGATACACAAGACCGCGGCCACTCTCGTGAAAAAGTAATGGATTCAATTGTACGCAGTATGGATGACTACATTAACCATATTACGCCGCAATTCTCGCGCACCCATATTAACTTTCAACGCGTACCAACGGTTGATACATCAAACCCTTTTAGCGCAAAAGATATTCCATCACTCGATGAAAGCTTTGTAGTTATTCGTTTTAGGGGAATTGATGATGTTGATTTTCCGTATTATTTACAAATGATTGAAGGCAGCTTTATGTCGCGTATTAATACCCTTGTAGTGCCCGGTGGTAAAATGGGTTTAGCAATGGAGCTGGTACTTACCCCACTTATTAAAGATATTATTATTAAAAAGCGTGCCTTAGAAAACTTAGCACCTCTGGATATACCTATTTAGCCCTCTTTTATGATTAACTCAACTCACGTACACTGCTGGTTTTGCCATCAGTAAGGGAAAACGTGTCGCACTCATTAAAAATTATTGTGGGTTCTAAAAACCCGGTAAAAATTAACGCTGCTAAACATATTTTTGCGATGTACTTTGCACATCACGAAATTGATTGCCAAGGCGTTGATGCACCCTCAAATGTGCCAGATCAACCTATTGGTGAAGAGCAAACCCGCATGGGTGCGCAAAACCGTGTAGCCTACTGCAAAAAAACCTACAATGCAGACTACTACTGCGCAATGGAAGGCGGTGCAGAGCAATTTAGTTACGGTGCAGCAACCTTTGCCTATGTAGTCATTGATAATGGCTCAGAGCAAGCTGTAGGGCGCAGTAGCAACTTACCTTTACCTCAAGCTTTATATAACGCGCTATTAAACGGTGAAGAACTGGGCGATGTAATGGATAAAGCCTTTAATACTCAAAATATTAAACAAAAAGGCGGCGCTATTGGGCTTCTTACTAATAACCATGCAACCCGTGAAAGTACTTATACTCAAGCACTTACTTTAGCAATGGCGCCTTTTTTACACCCTGCTTTGTATAACAAATGAATTAATTTAGGAAGTTTAATGAAATACAGTTATGTACTGTTTGATGCTGACGAAACATTATTTAGATTTGATATTTTAGCGGGTATGACCCGCATGTTTAAAACGTACAATGTACAGTTTACCCAAGCAGATTATGTGCATTATCAAAAAACCAATAAGCAACTGTGGTTAGATTACCAAGATGGAAAAATTAGCGCCGATTACTTACAAGTAACTCGCTTTAATGAATGGGCTGCAAAATTAAATGTACCAGCAAAAGAATTAAACGATGCATTTCTGGATGCTATGGCGCAAATTTGCGAGCCATTACCCGGCGCCGTAGAGCTTTTAAATAAACTAAAGCCACATGCTAAATTAGGTATCATAACTAACGGGTTTGCCCGCTTGCAGACCGTGCGCTTAGAACACACTGGTTTAAAAGATATGTTTGAATGGTTGGTCATATCAGAGCTGGTAGGCATAGCAAAACCTAACAAAGCTATTTTTGAGCACACATTTGAGCTTATGGGTGACCCTGATAAAAGCCAGATCTTAATGGTTGGTGATACTGCCTCAAGCGACATACTTGGCGGTAATAATGTTGGTATTGATACTTGTTGGTTGCAACACCCTGGTGAGCACCTACCTGAAGGCATAACTCCTACCTACACAATAGCTACCTTAGATCAATTGCAGTCCATTCTTAAAATTTAGCTAAATTAAAAGCAAAAAAAATGACGCTAATAGCGTCATTTTTTATAACTGTTTGTGAGCGTGTATTTTAAAAATACTAAATTAGGCAGTCGCTAATTCAAGGCCGGGTGCAGGCATCGTAACAGGCGTTTCAAATGTTGCCCACTCCCATGCTGACTCAGTTGCCATAATTTTGCGAAGTAACTTATTGTTTAAATCGTGACCCGATTTGAACGCGGTTACTTTACCTAACAGGTTATGACCTGTCATAAACATGTCACCTACACAGTCTAGTATTTTATGCTTAACAAACTCATCGCTGTAGCGTAAACCGTTAGGGTTAAGTACTTTAAAGTCATCAAGCACTACTGCGCTATCCATGCTGCCACCTAGAGCTAGGTTATTTGCATGCATATATTCAATGTCTTTCATAAAACCAAATGTACGTGCGCGGCTAATTTCTTCAGTAAAGCTTTGTGCCGTGATGTCTAAACCAACACGTTGGCGGCTTTCGTTAATTGCCGGGTGATCAAAGGCAATTTCAAAGTCGATATGAAAACCATCATAAGGTTCTACTTCGGCCCATTTATCACCTTCTTCAATACGTACTTTTTCTTTAATACGAATAAATCGCTTAGCAACATTTTGCTCTTCAATGCCGCCTTTTTGTAACAAGTAAATGAATGGTAATGCACTACCATCCATTATTGGTACTTCTGAGCTATCTAATTCAACAATTAGATTATCAATACCCATTGCAGCAACTGCTGCAATTAAGTGCTCAGTAGTTGATAAGCGAACGCCATCTTTGTTTATTAAACAGGTACACAACTGTGTATCACCAACGGCTTCAGGTGTTGTTTCAAAATCAACAACCGGATCAAGGTCGACACGACGAAATACAATCCCGGTATTTGCGCTCGCAGGTCGGAGAGTTATTGTGACCTTCTCACCTTTATGAAGTCCAATTCCTATGGCTTTGACTACTTGTGCAATCGTACGCTGTTTAATCATAGGTTCGCTCACTTTTAAATCAGTTACAGTTAGACGGCGGAGTTTAACATAAATCCTTTTGCCTTTCAATATTTGTACATATTTCAAACAAAAGCATTAGTAAATGTTAATCAGCCTGCTTACGTAAAAAAGCCGGAATATCAAAATAATCTCCGCCTTCTGATTTATCTGCTTTTTTACTGTTTTGCGCTGACGAACTTGCCGTATTGCTTGAGCTTGTAGAAGGCGCTTGTTCTTTGCTTTCTACTTGCGTGCTTGGCGCAGTTTCTTCAGTGCTAGTGCCTTGGCTTGCAAAGCTTGGTACGTACATGCTGCTTGATTGGTTTGATGAACTTGCTACATCAGAACCTGATGCCTTTTTAAAGCCGTTATCAACAATGCCAAACTGTGGACGACGATCGCCACCTAAACCAGTTGCAACAACCGTTACACGTAACTCGTCGCTCATTTCTGGGTCAATAACCGCACCTACAACAACCGTTGCATTTTCAGACGCTAGCGCCTTAACGTGGTTACCAACAATTTCAAATTCTTCAATCGCAATATCCATACCTGCGGTGATGTTAACCAATATACCTTTAGCACCTGTTAAATCAACGTCTTCTAGTAGTGGGCTTGAGATAGCTGCTTCTGCAGCTTCTTGTGCACGATCTGGGCCTGATGCAGAGGCTGTGCCCATCATCGCAGTACCCATTGCAGACATTACTGTACGCACATCGGCGAAATCCACGTTAATTAAACCAGAACGTGTGATCAGCTCAGCAATACCTTGAACGGCGCCAAAAAGAACGTCGTTTGCTTTAGCGAAGGCATCTAGAAGTGTAGTCCCTTTACCTAAAACTTTAAGCAATTTATTGTTAGGAATTGTAATAAGTGAGTCTACAATTTCTGACAATTCGTTAATGCCTTGTTCAGCCGCTGCAGCACGCTTTTTACCTTCAAAATCAAAAGGACGCGTTACTACTGCTACTGTTAAAATACCCAGCTCTTTAGCAATTTTAGCAACCACTGGTGCAGCACCAGTACCTGTACCACCCCCCATGCCGGCAGCAATAAATACCATGTCGGCACCTTCAAGGCTTGCACGGATAGTTTCTGCGTCTTCTTCAGCCGACTCACGGCCTACTTCTGGATTTGCACCCGCACCTAACCCAGAGGTTATTTGCGTGCCTAGTTGTACGGTAATATCGGCAGCGGAATTACGTAATGCTTGCGCATCCGTATTTGCGGCTATAAAGCGCACTCCTTCTATTTGTTGTTTTACCATGTGCTCAACAGCGTTACCGCCGCCACCGCCCACGCCAATTACCTTAATTACAGCTTCTTCGCTGTGTTGTTCCATCATATCAAACATGTTTACTCTCCGACTTGAGTACTTTAAAACTCGCCTTGGAACCATTTAGTAATGCGGTTCCACCAATTATTATTATCCTCTGCTTTCGACTTTTGTGCATTCATCGATTGCATAGTGCGCCCGTATTGTAACAAACCTACAGCGGTTGCGTACGAAGGATCGTCTACGTAGTCTGTCAAACCAACTATCCCGATTGGTTTGCCTATTCTTACTGGCATTTGGAAAATGTCTTCAGCCACTTCCATTGCGCCAGTCATTTTAGCAGTCCCGCCTGTAATAACGAGGCCTGCCGCAATTTGGTCTTCTAAACCTGAGCGACGAATTTCTTCCATCGCTAGTTCAAATAATTCTCTAAAACGAGGCTCTACCACTTCAGATAAAGTATGGCGCGACATTAAACGTGCTGGTCGCCCGCCTACACTCGGCACTTCAATGGTGTCTTCGTTGCTTGCCATTTGGCTGCTTGCACATGCATATTGTACTTTGAGTGACTCGGCATGTGATATAGGTGTACGAAATATTTTTGCAATATCCCCAGTCACTTGATTACCTGCAACCGGAATAACCGCTGAGTGGCGAAGTGCACCGTTAATATAAATAGTGATATCCATTGTACCACCACCAATATCAAGCACCGCTACTCCTAACTCTTTTTCGTCATCAGTTAATACTGAGTAACACGATGCCAGCGCGGTAAATATAAGCTGGTCTACTTCTAGGCCGCAACGCTCAACGCATTTTTCGATATTTTTAGCCATATCGTTTGAACAGGTAATAATATGTGCACGCGCTTCCATACGAACACCACTCATACCTAGCGGGTTCTTAATCCCCTCTTGCATATCTATGCTGTATTCTTGCGGTAGTGCATGTAGCATTTTACGTTCCGCCGAAATCGGCACTGAGCGCGCTATATGAATTACATTTTCAATGTCTTCGTCGGTTACTTCGGTATTATTAATTGCAACCACACCACTTTCGTTTTGACATTGTATGTGCTTACCAGAAATCCCCAAGTACACAGAGCTAATACGACAATCAGCCATTAGTTCGGCTTCGTCTATTGCTCGGCGAATCGACTCAGACACTAAGTTTAAATCGTTAACGCCGCCTTTATCCATACCATGAGATACTTGGCTGCCCACACCAACAATGCTGAGCTTGTTATCTGCGGTGATTTCACCTACCGTGGCAACCACTTTCGAGGTACCAACGTCTAATCCAATCACTAGGTTTCTTTCTGCTGACTTAGTCATGCCTTACTCTTATTTTGTAATTGCTGTTCTTGCACAGGCTTATAGCTAACTGCAAGGCCGGTATCATAGCGTAAATCTATTGCATCTATTTGTGCATCTGCACGCTTTTCCATGCGCGGGTACACATCAATAAAACGCTGTACTCGCTTTGCTTTATCTTTGCGTCCTAAATTTAAACGCACACCATTGTCTAACCATAACTGCCACGAAAAACGCTCCGAAAGCGCTAAGCTTTTTAATGTTAAGGCGTTTACCTTTAGCATTTCGTCAAATTGCTTAAACGCAATCCATGCTTCTTTTTCGCTGCCTTCAGGACCATATAATTGCGGTAAATCATTGGCTAATTTATCGCTGCTGGCCTGAAAAGCATCGCCACTTTGGTTTAGCAGTAAGTCGCTATTCCAGTGGGCTACGGCTTCATGCTCTACAACATACACTTGAATGGTATCGGGCCATTGTTTTCGTACCGAGACCGTTGCAACCCAAGGTAACTCTCTAACTAGCTGCTGTACGTGTTTTACATCTAACTCAAAAAAACTGCTTAAATCGGCCTTTTTTATTGCTTTAATTATGGCTTTTTCTTCAGTGTATTTTGGGTGTCCTAGCACCGTTAAGTGCTTTATTTGTGCGTCTTTGTTCTCTACTAGCCAATCAGACACACCTGTGGTTATTTGCACTAAGCCCACAACCACAACCAGAAAAAAGCTCACTCCAAAAATCAGCGACCAATTAAAGTTAAGTTGCTGTTTTAGCTGCTGAGCTTTTTCTAAAAGGGGATGCATATTAAAGCGTTTGCTCTAAAATGCGAACAACTAATTGCTCAAATGTTGCCCCATTTGCTTTTGCCGCCATAGGCACTAGCGATTTTTCAGTCATACCCGGTACTGTATTTACTTCTAATAAGTAAAAATTACCTTGCTCATCTTGCATGGCATCTACTCTTCCCCAGCCACTTGCCCCAACTAAATCAAAGGCATCAAGCGACATTGCTTGTAAGTGCTGTGTATCTTGCGCCGATAAATCGGCTGGGCAATGATACTGCGTAGTATTTGATTGATACTTAGCTTGGTAATCGTAAAAGCCATTGGGTGTGGTCATTTCAATAACAGGCTGTACTTCGTCGCCAAGCACAGTCACGGTAAATTCACGTCCGGTTATCCACTGCTCTACTAATACTTGGTTATCAAATTTAAATGCGTTAGCCAGTGCTTCTTCTAGCTCTTGTGCTGTGCTTGCTTGCGCCATACCAATGCTTGAGCCTTCGTGAGAAGGTTTTACCATTACTTTTTTAAATTCGTCCATGATGGCTTTAGCATCAAAGCCTTTTTTAGCATCAACAACCGCATAAGGTGCTGTACTTAATCCTGCAGATTTAAATAAGTGCTTACAGCGAACTTTATCCATAGCAAGGGCAGAGCCCAGCACGTTGCTACCTGTGTAAGGTAGGTTCATAAATTCGAGCGCACCTTGCACAGTGCCATCTTCACCGCCACGGCCATGAAGAGCAATAAAAACACGCTCTATATTTAACTCTTTTAATTCCCAAAGTGAGCGATTTTGAGGATCGAATGCAATGGCATCAACACCTGCATTTTGCAGTGCATTAAGCACCGCTTGTCCTGAACGTAAAGACACTTCGCGCTCTGCTGAGTTACCCCCTAGCAGTACTGCTACTTTACCAAATTGCGCGTTTACCTGTGTCATACTTCACCTTGCTTTAATTTTTCTACCGACATACCTGTTGCCGCTAACGTTTTAACCAATTGCCCTATATTACCAGCGCCTTGGGTTAATACTAAATCGTTATTTTGTAAGTTATCAGCAAGTACACCGGCAAGCTCTGCGCTGGTAGCTACATGAAGTGGCTCTTTACCTCGTTGGCGTAGGCTACGGCATAAGCTCTTGCTATCTGCGCCTACAATAGGCTCTTCACCTGCGCTATACACATCAAGCAACAAAAGCTGATCTACATCGGCAAGTACTCTTACAAAGTCTTCGTATAAGTCGCGTGTGCGGGTAAATCGGTGTGGTTGATAAACCATGACTAAACGCTTATCTGGCCAGCCTTCGCGCACTGCAGCAATAGTAGCTGCTACTTCAGATGGGTGATGTCCGTAGTCATCCACCAGCATCACATTACCGCGTTCATTTTCAAATTCACCGTAGTGCTGAAAACGACGCCCTATGCCTTCAAATTTTTGCAATGCCTCTAAAATGGCGTGGTTAGCAATGTTTTGATCTTTTGCAACGGCAATAGCTGCCGTGGCATTAAGCGCATTGTGCTTACCCGGCATGTTAAGCGTAGCTGTTAGGCTATCGCCATTCTTGTTTGTCACTGTAAAGGTACAAGTATTAGCTGATTGGCTAAAATCACTCATTCGGTAATCGGCATCTTTTGACTCGCCATAGGTAATAACTGGGCGACCAAAACGAGGAATAAGCTCACTGGCAACTTGCGAATCAATACACACAACCGCTAAGCCATAAAACGGTAGGTTATGAATAAAATCGACGTAGGTGTCTTTCATTTTTTCAAGGCTGCCGCCGTAAGTGTCCATGTGATCTTCTTCTATGTTTGTGATCACCGACACCATTGGCTGTAAGTGTAAAAACGATGCGTCGCTTTCATCAGCCTCTGCAATTAAAAAGTCGCTTTTACCTACTTTTGCGTTACTACCTGCGCTATTTAATAAGCCACCAATTATAAAAGTAGGATCAAGCCCTGCTTGGCCATAAATACTGGCAATTAAACTCGTTGTTGTGGTTTTACCGTGGGTACCTGCAATGGCAATACCGTGGCGAAAACGCATTAACTCTGCAAGCATTTCTGCACGGCGAACAACAGGTATACGCGCTGCTTTTGCTGCAATAATTTCAGGATTTGTTTCATCAATTGCGCTTGAAACCACCACTACGTTGGCATCTTTTACGTTATTTTCGTGATGGCCTATAAATACTTCTGCACCAGCTTTAATAAGGCGCTCTGTCATTGCACTGTGGGCAATATCTGAGCCCGTAATTCGGTAGCCTTCAAACGCAAGTACTTCGGCAATACCGCCCATACCTGCGCCACCAATACCAATAAAATGAATGGTTTCTATTCGACGCATAGCTGGTCGAGTTTGTTGTTCTTGTATTGACTTATCTTTCACTTATTTTCTCTTATTTGTTACTTGCTCACAGTGCGAAGCAACGCTTGCTGTGGCATCTAAAATGGCTTGCTGCTTAGCATTGCTGGCCATTTGTTTAATTAATATAGGTTTGGCTAAATACGGGCTTAATAGCTCAACAATTGAGTCTTTATTAAACTGCGGTTGCGGCATTAACAATGCGCCATTAGCGGTCACTAAATACTTTGCGTTAGCGGTTTGATGATCGTCCACCGCATGCGGAAACGGCACAAACACAGCCATTTTACCGGCAGCGGCAATTTCACTAACCGTAAGCGCACCAGCACGGCAAATAACAATATCAGCCCATTCATAGGCTGCATCCATATCATCTATAAATTCAGCAACCTTTAAATTTTCATCTGCAATATCAGTTGCTTTATAATCTGCTTCAACGCTTGCTATATGGCCTTCACCTGTTTGATGCCACACTTTTAAAGGCGCTGTTTTAGCCAATAGTTTAAACGCCTCAGGCAAGGTTTGATTTAGTACTTGCGCCCCTAATGAGCCACCAACCACTAAAATATTAACCGGGCTTGAAACTTCGCGCTTAACTACATTAGCAACGCTTTCACGTACCGGGTTACCAACTAATTCAGCTTGCCCGGGTGCAAAAGCACTTGGAAACGCAGCAAGTACTCTATTAGCAAATTTTGCCAACCACTTGTTGCTCATTCCTGCTACTGCATTTTGCTCATGAATAACCAGTGGAATACCTAAGCTTTTAGCTGCAATGCCGGTTGGCCCTGTTACATAGCCCCCCATAGCAAGCACTACATCTGGTTGCTGAGATTTCAATACCTTACGCGCTTGCAATATTGCATTAAGTACCATGAATGGTGCTTTAATAAGGCGTTTTAATCCGTTACCACGTACACCTTTAACATTAATAAAATCAATCTCAATGTTGTGCTTAGGCACAACCTCGGCTTCCATTCTGTCTGGCGTGCCTATCCAGCTCACTTGCCAGCCTTTATTTTTTAAATAATCGGCTACAGCAATACCTGGGAATATATGCCCGCCTGTACCACCGGCCACAACTACTAATTTTTTACTCATCGCTTACCTCCGCGTGAGGTGGCTTGTTTGGTTGCCATTTTAGTTTCAAAATCTATGCGTAATAAAATGCCGGTGGCAATCGTCATTATTAATAAACTTGAGCCACCATACGAAATAAACGGCAAGGTTAACCCTTTAGTCGGTAATAAACCCGCGCTGGCGCCTACATTAACCATGGTTTGAAACGCAAACCAAATGCCAATAGCAAACGCAAAATAGCCTTCGTATTCTTTGCCACACTTTAAAGCTTGCTGACCTATTAAAAGTGCCCTAAACACAAATACCGCCAACACACATAAAATACTTGCTACACCCATTAGGCCTAGCTCTTCACCTATAACGGCAAAAATAAAATCATTATGCGCCTCGGGCAAGTACTGTAGCTTTTGCACACTGTTACCTAACCCTTGCCCAAACCAACCGCCTTGGCTGTACGCCATAAGCGACTGCACTAACTGATACCCTTTACCAAAGGGGTCTTCCCATGGGTCTAAAAAGCCCACCACTCGCGCCATTCTGTATGGCTCTACAATAATCAGTAATACAACAAGCCCCACGCCTGTTAAAATAAGTACAAAAAACTGCCATAACTTTGCGCCGGCCAAAAATAACAGCCCCACTGTTGTTACAAACATAACCACCACAGTCCCTAAATCGGGCTGTAGTAAAATAAGCAAGGCATACACTGCAAATACAGCAATGGGCTTGGCAAATCCTTTAATATTTTCTTGTACTTCTTCGCGCTTTCTTACCAAGTAGCCTGCTATGTAACTAAAAAAGTATAATTTTGCGGCTTCGGCTACCTGAAAACCAACAGGCCCAATGGGAATCCAACGCTTAGCACCGTTAACTTCTCGGCCTATTATTAACACCGCAATAAGCAGTACCATGCCAAGCAGTAACAAATAAGGGTTTGAGCGTTTCCACCAATCCATAGGAACACTGGCGGCAATCCAAAACAAAATAAATGCCATTGCTAAAAACATGCTGTGGCGAATGGTAATATGGTATGAGTTATCAAACAGCCTTTCGGCTGTTGGTATTGAGGCGCTGGTCACCATTACAAAACCCACCCCAATGAGCATTAACATGCAATAAAGCAAAGGCACATCATAAAGCTGTGCTGATGGTTTAGGCGTTAGCGCCTCTTTAATATCAGCAAATGCCATCATAATTGCGCAGCCTTAACGCACGATACAAAATCATCGCCGCGTTGCATGTAATTGTTATACATATCAATGCTGGCACATGCAGGCGCCAGTAATACAATGTCGCCACGTTTGCTAAGCACTTTTGCAAGTGCCACGGCTTCTTGCATATTACTTACTAAGTGAGACTTACAGCTAAGCGCAGCAAGTTTATTTGCATCTTTACCAAAGCAAACAAGCGCTTTTGCATGACTTTTAATATAAGGTTTTAATGCACTTAAATCAGCGCCTTTAGCATCACCACCGGCTATTACAATCAGGTTTTCGTGATCTGAAGCTAAACTATCTATTGCTGCAATTGTGGCGCCCACATTGGTAGCTTTTGAGTCGTTAAAGTATTTAACCCCGTTTTGCTCATCTACAAACTGGCATCGATGCGCTAAACCATTAAATTGGCAAAGCGCCGTTGTGTACTGCTCTTTAGTAATATCAAAAGGGTTTAATAACGCCATTACCGCCAATGTATTTAAGTAATTGTGCTTACCTACAACCGCAAGCGTGCTAACAGGTAAAAATGCTTCGCCCTTAACTATAAAGTGCAGCTCATTATTGTGTTCAGCTAAGTGATAGTCGCCTTGTTCACTGCCAAAGCTGACGTGTGGCGCTGATGAATGGCTAATAGGAGTCGTTTGAATATCATCAGTATTTGTTACTACCAGCTCAGCATTGTTATAAATGCTTAATTTAGAATCGATATAAGCTTGGTAACTGTCGTAACGATCTAAATGATCTTCAGATATATTTAATACGGTGGCGCTAATTGGTTTTAAGCTTGAGCTGGTATCGAGTTGAAAACTAGAAAGCTCTAGTACAAACACATCGTAATCATCGTTCAATAAATCAAGTACAGCAGTACCAATATTACCGCCGAGCGCAACTTTGTAGCCTGCTGCTTTTAATACCTCATACGCAAGAGTAACAACGGTTGATTTTCCATTAGAACCCGTAACAGCAACGACCGGTTTAGTATTAATGCGAGCAAATAGCTCAACGTCACCAATAACTTCAACGCCTGACTCAATCGCCTTTGCGATAGCGGGTATTTTTAAGCTAAGCCCAGGACTTATAATAATCATGTCACTGTTACAAAGTACTGCATCATCCAAGTTACCAAAGTGAGTACTTAGCTTTGGCGCATGCTCTTTAAGCCAATCAATTCCAGGTGGGCTTTTTCGGCTATCAACCACCTTTGGCGCTAAACCGTGAGATAATAAAAAACGCACAATGCCCAGACCGGTTACACCGAGTCCGAGCACTGTTATTTGTTTGTTTTTTATCTCGTTTAAATACTGCATTTATCGAATCTTTAATGTCGCAAGGCCAGCAAGTACTAGCACAATTGAAATTATCCAAAAACGCACAATTACACGTGGCTCTGGCCAACCTTTTAGCTCGTAATGATGATGAATCGGCGCCATTCTAAAAATGCGTTGTCCGCGTAATTTGTATGAGCCTACTTGTAATATTACCGATAACGCTTCCATTACAAACACGCCACCCATAATAATAAGCAGTAACTCTTGGCGAACTAAAATAGCAATAATGCCCAGCGCACCACCCAATGCAAGCGAACCTACATCACCCATAAATACTTGTGCTGGGTAAGTGTTAAACCATAAAAAGCCTAACCCTGCGCCTACAATAGCGGTACACACCACTACAAGCTCACTAGCAAGTGGTAAATGTGGAATATGTAAGTAAGCCGAAAAGTTAATATTACCGGTTAAATAAGCAATTATGGCAAGCGCTGCCGCCACTAAAATAGTCGGTACAATTGCAAGGCCATCTAAACCATCAGTTAGGTTTACTGCGTTTGATGTACCGACTAATGCAAAGTAAGTAATTACAATATAAAACAGGCCTAACTGCGGCAGTACATCTTTAAAAAATGGCACAACCAGTGAGGTTTCTGATGCTTGTGTGCTAGTTGCATACAAGGCGGTAGCAACCACTAAGGCAATAACCGATTGCCAAAAATACTTCCACTTAGCAATTAACCCTTTAGGGTCTTTACGTATTACTTTACGGTAGTCATCTATAAAGCCCACTAAACCTAATGAGCCAATTACAAATAAAGTTGCCCACACATATTTATTAGATAGGTCAGCCCACAATAAGGTGCTAGTAAAAATAGCCCCTAAAATAAGTAAGCCACCCATGGTAGGCGTGCCTTTTTTAGATAAATGCGACTGCGGGCCATCGTCGCGCACAACTTGGCCAATTTGCATTTTTTGTAATGCGCGTATTAACTTAGGACCAAAATAAAGCGACATCATCAGCGCTGTTAATATGCCTAAAATGGCACGAAGCGTTAAATACGAAAAAACATTAAAGCCACTGTAATATTGAGTTAAATACTCTGCCAGCCAAACTAACATTATGATACTCCATTGATGGCTTGTTGCTGGCCATTTACTAAATCGGTTACTAATAATTCCATACGAGAACTGCGCGATCCTTTAACCACTATGGTGGTTTTGCTATTTATGTTGGTAATACTTGTTCGAATTTGTTTTAGCATCTCTTCTCGATTGGAAAAATGTCGGTTTGGCTTATCAAATACATCGCTTGCGTATTTGCTTAATACGCCGAGTGTAAATAGCTCATCTATACCTTGTTGTTTGGCATATTCACCCACTTCTTGATGGTAAGCTCTGGCATCTTCGCCAAGCTCTCCCATATCACCCAGAGCCAAAATTCGATGGCCTTGAATGTCACTCAGTAAATCAATTGCAGCTTTTACCGACTTAACATTAGCGTTGTAGGTATCATCTATAACAGTAAGAGAGTCGCTCACATTAATTAAATTTACGCGCCCTTTAACATCGCCCATAGTGGCAAGTGCTGTGGCTATATCATCAAGCGATACATCAAATTCACTAGTAAGAGCGGCGGCAATAAGGGCATTGCTTACATTGTGCTTACCAGGCAGGGCAAGTGTTACAGGTACTTTTTGATCTTTTGTACACAGTAAAAAGCTCGCACGGGCGTTTTCGTCTAGGCTAATATTTTCAGCCCAAATATCGAGTTTTTCAGTACTTGAAAAACACTTAACAGTGCGCCCTTTTAACTTATCAAGCCAGTATTGGCTAAATTCGCTGTCGCAATTAACAATGGCAACGCCATCATCTTTTAGGCCATCAAAAATCTCGCCTTTTGCCTTGGCAACTCCCATAAGACTGCCAAAACCTTCTAAGTGGGCAGCGGCAACATTACATACCACTGCAACATCAGGTTTTGCCATTGCGGTTGTATAAGCAATTTCACCTAAATGGTTGGCGCCAAGCTCTATAACCGCAAAACGATGCTGCGGTTCTAAACGCAATAGCGTAAGGGGTACGCCAATGTCGTTGTTAAAATTACCTTTTGTAGCAAGTACATCACCGTGTACTGACAAAATAGCTGCGCACATTTCTTTTACAGTGGTTTTGCCTACGCTACCTGTTATCGCTATTGTTTTAGGGTTAACTTGCGCCATTACAGCCGCGCCTATTTCGCCTAATGCAATGCGGGTATCGCTAACAACAAACTGCGGTATATCTACATCTACTTTTTGCTGAACAATGACGCCTATTGCGCCTTTTTGCTTTGCATCGGTTATAAACTTGTGGCCATCAAAGTTTGGCCCTTTAAGCGCTAAAAATACTTCACCGTCACAAATACTTCGCGTGTCGGTGTTAATGTTAAGCACTGTTTGATTATCACCTTGATAATCTGTTGCTAGCACATTCGCCAGCCAATCAAAGTCCATTGGGATCATTGAGTTATCCCTCTTACTGCTTTTTTTAGTTGTTCTTGTACATAACTGCGATCGCAAAAGTCGATACGTTGATCGCCAATAATTTGGTAATCCTCGTGGCCTTTACCTGCAATTAAAATTACTTCCCCAGCGCTTGCATTGTTTATTGCATAACTAATCGCGCTTGCTCTGTCGGCCTCTAAATGGGCTTTTTCAGGGTGTGATAAACCCGCCGCCACATCAGCAATAATTGCATCTGGGTTTTCTGAACGAGGATTATCACTGGTAATAATTACCTTATCTGCATTTTGCTCTGCAGCTTGCGCCATTAAAGCACGTTTACCTTTATCTCTGTCGCCACCACAGCCAAATACACAACTAACACCACCTGGCACATGTTTTTGCAAAGCTTGCAGTGCTAGTGAAAGTGCATCAGGGGTGTGAGCATAATCAACCACACAGGTTGGCATGTTTGGTTCGCTAAATGCTTGCATACGCCCTGCAAGGGGCTGTAAATATGCACATGCTGCAACTAGTTGCTCCAGCGGATAGCCTAATCCTAATAAGGTAGCCAGTGCTGCGGTTAAGTTATATAGATTAAATTCACCAAACAATGGCGATGATAAGCTAATATCACCCCAACTTGTGCTTAATTGCGCCGAAATACCATGATTAGAATATTCAACGTCAGAAAAGTACACATACTTGGCATTCTCTGGGCTTAAGTTTTTACGGCCATAGCAAACTAAATTATTAAAGCTGTATTTTTCTAGCCACAGCTCTGCTTGCCCATCGTCTTGGTTTAGCACCACAAGTTGCGGCTCAAAATCGCGAAACAACATCAATTTTGCATCGCCATAACTTGCCATATCACCATGGTAATCAAGGTGATCGCGCGATAAATTAGTAAACACCGCTGCTTTAAACTGGCACTGAGCAACACGCTGTTGCACCAACCCGTGCGATGAAACCTCCATCGCTAATAGCTTTTTATTTTGCTGTTTTAAATCGCTAATTATACGCTGTAAATCGACCGCTGATGGGGTGGTATTAATTAGAGGCGTTAAATCATTCGGGTGTCCGTAGCCAAGCGTGCCAATAATAGCCGACTCGGTACTGCAGTACTGCGCTAAATGAGCAATCATGGCTGTTGTAGTAGACTTACCATTGGTGCCTGTTACACCAATTAAATCAAGTACATGGCTTGGGTTTTCATAAAATCGACTTGCTAACTCGGGCAGTTTTTTATCAAGCTCAGATACCAAATAAAGAGGTTCAAATTCAACATCAAATTCGCATAAACGGTCGGCAATAATTGCTGTTGCTCCGTTTTCAATGGCTTTTGTAATAAACTGGCCACCATCGAGGGCATGGCCTTTTATCGCAACAAATACATCACCGGGTGTTACATCACGGCTATCAAGGCGCAAGTGCTTAACTAGCTGCGATGGCGCCTCAATATCGATGTACTTTAAAATAGCCTTTAAATCACGCATCGTTATCTTTACCTTTTACGTATGCCACTTCTTCTTTATCTGGCGCTACGTTTAATATTCTTAATGCGTTAGAGACGATTTCTGCAAATGCAGGGCCAGCGGTGGCACCTCCATAGTACACATCGCCACCTGGCTCATTTATCATCACTACCACAGCCAAGCGTGGATTACTCGCTGGTGCAACACCTGCAAAATAACCAACATATTCATCACCATAACCACCGGCAACGGCCTTTTTAGAAGTACCTGTTTTACCAGCAGCGCGGTAGCCATCCACTTTTATATTTCGGGCCGTACCGTCTTTTTCAAATACGCTTTCCATCATGTGTACAACGGCTTCAACATCTTTTTGTTTAAAAACACGTTCGCCTTCTGGTACACCATCTTGCTTTAAAATAGTTAGCGGGCGATTAATACCGCCAGCGCCTAACATGGTATAAAAGCGGGCCATTTGAGCTGTGCTTACCGAAATAGCATAACCAAACGATAGCGTGGCAATTTCAAAATCAGACCAGCGTCTATTTGGATAAAATAAACCACTGCTTTCACCCACCATGCCAGTACCCGTGTCGCTACCAAAACCTACCTTTTGGTATAAGCCCACTAAGTAGTCTTTTGGTACTTGCTGCGTTACTTTGGCAACCCCCATGTTTGATGAGTACTTTAAAATCTCACGTAGCGTCATTTCACCGTGGTTACGGGTATCTTTTACTAAACTGCCGCCTAAACGCATCCAACCTGGGTAGGTATCAATGGTGTCGTCGGCTTTAATTGCGCCGTAGTCTAGCCCAGCTAAAATGGCTAGTGGCTTAACGGTTGAGCCTGGTTCAAACAAATCTGTAATTGCACGATTACGGCGTTTGTGAGGTTGGGCATCATTTAAATTATTTGGGTTAAATGACGGGCTATTTACCATAGCTAATACTTCGCCGGTTTTAACGTCAACCACCATGGCCGACCCCGACGTCGCTTTATATGTCAGTACAGCCGATTTAACCGCTTTATAAGCAATTGCCTGAATACGTTGATCAATGCTTAGCTGAATACTCTCAGGCTCTACGCGCTCGCGCTCATCAAGTACTTCTACTTCACGCCCCTGGGCATCTTTTCGTATCGTACGGCGGCCTTCTTCACCGGTTAGGGCATTTTCGTAGAGTTTTTCAATGCCTTCTATACCTTTACCATCTATGTTGGTAAAACCAATAATATGCGCTGTAACCTCACCTGCGGGGTAATAACGTTTTGATTCGTCTAATAAATGAATACCAGGAAGGCGTAGTTGGCTAATGTAGTTCGCAACTGCGGGAGTTACTTGGCGTTTTAAATACACAAAACGACGAGAGGGGTCGTTTAATAAACGCGAATTAATTTTTTTAGGATCTATGCGTAAAACATCTGCCAGCTCACGCCAGCGCAGATCGTTTTTGTAATACATGGAGGTACGCTTATCAAGCTCAACCGCATTTTCTGCAAGGGTTTTGTGATCTTCACCACTTTTACGTGCTTGTTTAATCACTTTAGAAACAAGTGACTTATGCAGTGCTTTAGGATCGGCATACACACTTACTACAGGCACGCTTACGGCAAGCTCTTTACCTTGGCGATCGAAGATCATACCACGTTGTACATGTAGCTTTTCGACCCGAACGGTGCGTTTATCACTTTCAGAACGGGCTTTATCAGGTTCAATAACTTGCAAATAAGCAGCGCGCGATACAAGTGTTACAAACACCAAAAATACTACAGTGCACACTAACATAAAGCGCCAAGTGATTAAGTTATTGACCGGTTTTTTGCCTCTGTTTCTCATTGTATTATTATTACCTGCTCATCCTGGCTGGTAGGCCGTTTCATTTTTAGCTGCGATGTGGCGACTTCTTCAATGCGCGCATGCTGCGAATAAAATTCTTCTTCTACAAGTAAATAACGCCATTCTAAGTCCAACTCGTCACGCTCTTGTAATAGCGTATCTTGCTCAATAAGTTGCTCTCTAGCAGAGTGCGTAACCTGCACAACAGCCAAACTAGAAGCGAATATCACAACCAACAAGGCCGAGGTTAGCTTGTTAGCTCCTAGGCCTTTTAATATTTCTAAAAATAAATTGGGTTGGCGATGGTTCGCTTTACTACTCATCCCAACCTCTGTGCAATCCTAAGTACTGAGCTGCGAGAACGTGGATTACGTTCGATTTCTTCAGCGCTCGGTTTAATAGCTTTACCCACTGCTTTTAACGTCAGATTTTTATTTATTTGTGCGTCCGTTAAAGGCAGACCTCTGGGTATCGCCTCTCCCTTACTCTGTTTTCTAATAAATTGTTTTACGATTCTGTCTTCCAATGAATGGAACGAAATAACCACTAATCGCCCGCCTGGTTTAAGTACCTTTACAGCCGCTTGCAGTGCAGTTTGAATTTCTTCAAGTTCACTGTTTATGTAAATTCTGATTGCTTGGAAAGTACGTGTTGCAGGGTGTTTAAATTTATCTTTAACTGGTACGGCTTCATCAACTAAATCGGCAAGTTGCTTTGTTGTAGTAATTGGCGTGTGCTCGCGTACTTCTAATACTTTGTGAGCAATACGTTTACCAAACTTTTCTTCGCCGTAGGTTTTAATTACATGGGTAATATCTTCAAGCTCTGCTTCTGCAAGCCACTGCGCTGCACTTCGACCGCTTGTTGGGTCCATACGCATATCTAGTGGGCCATCTTTCATAAAGCTAAAGCCACGTTCGGCGTCATCAAGTTGTGGTGAAGACACGCCAATATCAAGCAAAATACCATCTACTTTACCTAATAGATCGTTTTGCTCTGCTACATCGTATAAGTTTGAAAAGCGGGTGTGTGCAATGGCAAAGCGGGCGTCATCTGCAAACTTTTCGGCAGATTTAATTGCTTGAGGATCTTGGTCAATGGCTTGCAAACGACCTTGCTCACCTAAGCGAGCAAGTATTTGACCTGAGTGTCCGCCACGTCCAAAAGTGCCATCCATGTATATGCCGTCTGGCTTAATTGCAAGAGCATCGATGGTTTCGTCCATTAATACGGATACGTGTTCAAATTGCGCAGTCATTAGCTATTGTTTGCCTTTTTTAGTGCCGTTAGAGTGTGAAATTATCTAAATCTTGGTTTGGTTCAAAGTCACCTAGCCTTTCAAGCTCAGTATCTTGGCGCATTTGTTCGTGCCAGCGCGCCTCATCCCAAATTTCAAATTTATTCATTAAACCAACAAGCATGATCTTTTTGCCAAGTTCTGCGTGGCTGCGCAATGAAGGCGCCAACAAAACCCGACCATTTTTATCAAGTTGATACTCTGTGGCATTACCTAGCAACATACGTTGCATGCGGCGTGCGCGTGGATTCATATTAGAGATTTTAGCTAAGCGGCTTTCTATTTCTTGCCACTGGGCAAGTGGGTATAACCATAAACACGGTTCGTTTAGCGCTACAGTGCAAATTACCGTTCCCTGATCTTCAGACAGCAACGCATCTCGGTACTTAGTCGGTACCGCAAAACGTCCTTTATCATCCAAGCTCAGTGAACTAGCGCCACGAAACATAAAAAGCCTACTTTTAAATTGTGTAATCGAGTTTCGATTAATTTGATCCAGTTAGATCCACTAAAAACCACTTTTTACCACAGTGCTCCAGTTTAGGGCTTGACAAGCCTTTTTGTCAAGTAAGCTGACCAGCTTTAACGACTCTCTAAGCTAGAAAAAATAAGGCTTTACGCAAAGCGGTTGAATTACGTGGGAAAAAGTGGAAGTAAGTATCAAAAAAAGTTTTATCTATTATTAATAACGTTTGGTTTACATAATTTGCTTACTGAATAATCAATGAATAATTACAAAAAATCATGCCAAATTATTAGCCATGTAAAATTTACTTATGCGCCCAGCAATTGTTACTCCCCAGGTTGAGTTAACAAACTAACCGAAGTACAAATTAAAATTTAAAAGCCATATAAATCAGTATATTAAATTAATTTATATAGGTGGTTTAAACGTTGCATCTACCTAGACACCAGTTAAATTTTTTATTTTATTTATTAAGGATTGATTATGGCTACTGCAACAAATACAAAACCAAATACTGAAACAAACATGAAACCGGAGCTTAAACAGACTGAGAGTGAAGCACCGTTTACAGATAAAGCAACGTCTGTAGCACATGATGCTGTTGATGCACTTTCAAGCAAAGCATCAGTTGCTGAATCAAGCGTTCGTAAAGGCGCATCTAGCTCAGCTGAAGCATTAAGCGAAAAACAACTTATTGCTCGCGAAAAACTATCTGAGTGCAGCGCTAAAACCCGTGCATTCGCTTCAGAAAACCCTTTAGCAACGGCTGGTATAGCGTTTGCAGCGGGCATGCTAGTAACTTCATTATTTCGTCGTAAGTAATTACGATGAGTAGCTCACAAACATCAGCAACCACGGATGGTAATGCTCAAAACCAAGCACCTGAACAGCAAAGCCAAAAGGACGATTGGCAAGATCATATAGCGAAGATCATCGAATATTCCGATCAGCTCAAGGAGGATTATAAAACTCAAGGAAAGATCACCCACCAGCTTGCCAAAGCTGAGTGGAAGCTATCATTGAGATCGATGGCCTTGATCACTATATTTTTAGGCTGTTTTGCAAGTGGCTTGGTTTTGTTGTGGGCAGGTTTATTAGGCGCGCTTGGTTATGCCGTATATGACCTTTTTGGTTCGGTATGGCTGAGTATTGCTACAGCTGCCTTGGCACAAATTATTTGCTTAGTGTGGCTTTGGCGAAACGCTGTTTACTTAAGTAATAAAATTGGTTTTAGTAAAACCATTAAAAGCTTAAAACAACTATTTAACTTACAAGGAAATTAATATGTTAGTTAACTTTTTAATAAAAGCACCCAACGAAACCGTCAATACGCTTAACAAGCAAATGGATTTGCAAGATGAGCTTAAACGACAACATCACGCAGCTTTAAAATACCGTTTTAGGCGCTTTGCAGCAACTAAGGTGGGTTTAACTTCAGCATTTTTAGCTGGGGTTACAGTACAAGCTGGTAAAAATGAATCCGGCTTTGTTAGAAAATACGGCTGGTTAGTAAAGCTTTTCGCATAGCAACAATTTATAAGGTTAATTGTTGCTATGGCTTAGCTTATTAACAGGCAATCAACTTAAACTTTCCCTATTATGTGCGCGGTCATAATTTAAGCTTGGTCCTTTTGGCACAACCTGTGTTGGATTAATCATTGTATGGCTAAAATAGTAATGGCGTTTAATGTGATAAAAATTAACGGTCTCGGCTATTCCCTCCACTTGATACAACTCACGTAGGTAATTACTCAATGCTGGGTAACTCTCTATTGTTCGTAAATTACATTTAAAATGGCCAACATAAACGCTATCAAAGCGAATTAACGTGGTAAATAACCGCCAATCGGCCTCTGTTAGTGTATTACCTGTTAAGTAACGATGGTTACTAAGTATGCCTTCTACCTTATCAAGTGCTGCAAATAATTCATCGAACGACTCTTCATAAGCCGCTTGCGTGGTCGCAAAACCTGTTTTATAAACGCCATTGTTTATATATGGATATACTTGTGCGTTAATTTCGTCAATTGAGTGTTGAAGTGCTTCGGGATAATAATCGTCGTAATTTTGAGTTATATCGTTAAATGCACTATTAAACATGCGAATAATATCTGCTGACTCATTACTCACAATTTTCTTTTGATGTTTATCCCACAACAGCGGCACAGTTACGCGCCCGGTATAATTAGCATCATTTTTAGTATAAACCTGATGTAAGTATTCACTCTTAAATAAGTCATCACCACTACTGTGATTCTCTTTATCGAAGCTCCACCCTTGATTTAACATATCGGGGCTCACAACGGACACACTAATAATATTTTGCAACTCTTTTAGCTGCCTAAATATCAAAGTACGGTGCGCCCACGGACACGCTAATGAAACATATAAATGGTAACGATTTGATTGCGCTTTAAATCCCGCTTCGCCCGTTGGGCCTGCGCTACCATCTTTAGTAATCCAGTTACGTAGCTGCGCGTCTTCTCGTTTAAACTTACCGTTATTTGCGTCGGTGTCATACCATTTATCTTGCCATTGACCATTTACTAATAAACCCATCATTAACTCCTAATTTTACTATTAAATGCTGCCAAATTTGCCACTTTGATAATCACTAACAGCTTGTTTAAGCTCTTCCTGCGTGGTCATAACAAACGGCCCCATATGAGCAATCGGTTGTGAAAGTGGATTTCCCGCTAAAATAAGTACGCCAGCGTGCTGCTTAGCCTGTAAATTAATTTCGCTGCCAGGCTTTAATATAGCTAATTTACCTGTCACGAGTACTTGTCCATCGGTAGTTATTAACTCACCGGTATGAACGTATACCATCACTTTTTTTTGTTTAAGTGGCGCTAATTGCACACACTTGCCTTGGGGGATTGTTACATCAGCAAGCACAGCCTCAGCAGCAAGGCTTTGTAAGCTGGCTGATAAGGTGTGGTTTTCAAACTGCCAATTACCAGCAAGCGCAGTAAATACAACTCCTTCTTCATTCGTTACTGCAGGTGTTGGTTGTTCAGTGGTATCTTGATAGCGCGGATCTCGCATTTTTTCAGCGCTTGGCATATTGATCCAAATTTGAAACCCATGCAGGCCGTCTTGCGTATCACTCAATGGCATTTCACTGTGCATAACGCCTTTACCTGTACTCATCCATTGTACATCGCCCGCTTTAATCGCCTTTTTATTACCCATTTGATCTTTATGCTCAAAACCACCTTTTATAATGTAGGTAAAGGTCTCGATCCCGCGGTGCGGATGAGGCGGAAAGCCACCGATATAATCGCTCTCATCATCAGATTTTAGCTCATCAATCATTAAAAAAGGATCTAGGTATTTGCCATCAAAGCCTGGGATCCGGCTTATATTTACACCGTCACCGTCTTGTGTTGAGTAGGCCGTTAAAACGTTTGCTATATTCATAATTTAATCGCTTTATAAGATCAGTTAATGATTGTATTAAAGCATTCATAAAATAAAACAACTATGTCTTAAAGTAGGCTTAAAGGTTCTATTTTATAGAATAAATAAACTTTAAATTTGTTTTTTACACAACCCTATATTTTGTATGGTTATTTTAATAATTGTTTACTACAATCACCTTGGGATTATACATTTAAGGGACATAACATTTTAACTTCATCGCTCAAAAGCCAATTATACCGCTTGCTAATCATACTAAGCATACCTGGCGCAGCTGTAACTTTGCTTACACTGTGGCATGAGCGTGATGCTGCAATCGAAAAAAGCGAAGAAAGAGTGGTTAATATTGCAAAGCACCTTACTCACTTACAAACAACCATGGTGCACGATGTAGAAAGACTGACTAAATTTTTAGCTAAAAAAGTAGCCTCTAATCAAACCTTGCCAACTACGTGCCCAGAATATTTTTTTCAAATAAAAGATTTATATAAAAATATAGCCAATATAGGCGTAGTAGATGCACAGGGTAATTTGCAATGTGTAACCAATGGCCGCGTTAAAAACGTCAGCATTAGCGACCGTCAGTATTTTAAAAATGCAGTGAGTAGTAATGATTTTTCTATTGGGTACTTTCAGTATGACAGGAGTATTCAAGCACCCAGTGTTAATTTTGCTTACCCAATTTTAGATGATACAAACCAATTAAAAGGTGTGCTTGTTACAGTAATAGCACTTAATTGGTGGAGCCTAGCTTTAAACGAAGCCGACTTTCCACAAGGGGCCAGTGCAGTTATTGCAGACTCGAATGGGTTAATTCTTGCAAATTACCCAAGCTCTCCAAACGATCTCGGAAATAAAATAACAGATACAAAGTTTTTGCACGGAGACAAACAATTAGCCCAATTCAAAGATAAAAACGCTATAGAGCAAGTTTTTCACCGAGCTGTTATTTATAAAGATGCGCATCAAAACAATTTAGATATTTATATAACGCTATCCATTGATAAATTTATTGATCAAGCAAATACTAACTTTTTAAACACAATGTTGGCTTTTTTTAGTGCTATTATTTTAATTGCTCTATTAGCCAAACGCCTAATACGTGTAAGTATATTTAAACCTTTGCACGAGCTTTCGCAGGCTACTAATATGTTAGCGCGAGGCCTAATGCCTACGAGCAATATAAAACCCAACAGCCCTGAGCTACATACTCTATATAACCGCTTTGAAACAATGGCAGCAACTAGGCTACAAGCCGAAGCCGATTTAAAATATAAACACGACGAGCTAACCGTTTTAATTAACGCCCTCCCCGACACTTATATACGCTTAAACGCCCAAGGCGACTTATTACATATTAGTGGCACTATAAACTCGCAGCTCGTTGTAAATGAAAAAACGCCGGATAGCCTGTTTGATATATTACCAAAAGAAAATACTGAACAAATTTTAGCAAAAATAGCATCGCTAGATAAGCTGACCACCATAGACTTTAAGCTTAATGTGGCCTCCAAAGAGGTTTACTTTGAGGCCCGTATAAATTGTCTTGAAAGAGTAAACGAGTTTATTTTAGTACTGCGCGATATAAGTGAAGAAGTTGTCAACGAGAATGCTCTTCACTTAGCGTCTTTAGTGTACGCAAATAGTAGTGAAAGCATGGCTATAACCGACGAAAAAGGGGTTATTTACGATGTTAATCCAGCCTTTTGTAAAACAACGCATTATTTAAAAGAAGAGGTAATAGGCAAAACAACCCGAATTTTATCCTCAGGCAAGCACTCAAAAGAGTTCTATCAGCAAATTTGGTCAGCGCTAGAATTAACAGGACGTTGGCAGGGAGAGATAATAAACCGTAAAAAAACGGGAGAACTTTTTACCCAATGGTTAATAATAGACACCGTATATGATGAGCATAATAAACCTATTCGTCGCATTGCTATATTTACCGATCTTACTGAAAAAATTCAGGCGAATCGCACAATTTGGCGACAAGCTCATTATGATCACTTAACAGATCTTCCTAACAGATTAGAGCTAAAAGAGCGTTTAAATTTAAGGTTTGACGATTTAAAAACAAATAATGAAAAGCTTGTTGTGATGCTCTTAGATATAGATCATTTTAAAGACATAAACGATACGCTTGGCCATCACTACGGCGATCTATTACTTAAAATGGTTTCTCAGCGTATTGTAAATTCGGCTAAAAATGCTGAATTTGTAGCCCGTATAGGTGGGGATGAGTTTGTAATTGTATTTGATAAAATTAAAAACCACAGTCACATAAGCCAGATTGCTAAAAACCTCTTAGAAAGCCTATCAACAGCTATAAAAATAGAAAACGAAGATTTATTTATCAGTGCCAGTTTAGGCATAGCTTGCGCGCCTAACGATGGCGAAAATACCGAGCAATTGTTAAAAGCAGCAGATCAGGCTATGTATAAAGTAAAAGCCAATGGCCGAAATGGGTTTGAGTTTTTCTCAAGCGACATGCGAGAACATGCGCAAGCGCGCATGCAGCTTTTAAAAGACTTACGCAGTGCAATAGAACTTAAACAGTTTGAGCTATATTACCAACCTATTGTGTCGCTCAATGATTTAAGTATTCATAAAGCTGAAGGGTTGATTCGATGGCAACACCCTGAAAAAGGCTTAATAAGCCCTATTCACTTTATTCAATTAGCTGAAGAAACTCGTCATATAAATGCATTAGGTCAGTTTGTATTTTGTGAAGCGCTACAAACCGTAAAAGAAATATTAGGGACTCGTTCTAATTTTCAAATCAGTATTAACGTATCGCCAGTACAGCTCTCGTCCTCAGATAGTGGAATAGATGATTGGCACGATATGCTCAGTGCTGCAGATATTCCTGCATCAGCAATCGTAGCTGAAATAACCGAAGGGCTAATGGTTAACCCAGGCGCATTAACTCAAAAACGCCTTAAAGCACTTGTAAAGTCGGGAATGCAGTTAGCCCTTGATGACTTTGGTACGGGTTACTCATCGCTTGCCTATTTACAAGAAATGGATACTGACTACTTAAAAATAGACAAGCGTTTTGTTGATAATATTAAAGCTAACAGCCAAGAGCTCGCCCTATGTGAAGCCATTATTGTAATGGCGCACCAGCTTGGCTTAAAAGTAATTGCTGAAGGCATAGAAACCACAGAGCAAATGAAGTTATTGCTTGCAGCAGGGTGTGACTTTGGCCAAGGTTATTTGTTTTCTAAGCCACTAAGTAAACAAAACTTTATGAACTTGGTATCGCAAAAAACTGTCGTTTTAGCTAATGAATAATTTAAATTACCTTTTAACGGAATAAATACTTAGTTAGTGCGGTCAAGTTACTCAATCAAAGTATAAATGCAGTAGTAGGATAAAAATGGCAAAGGCAACACTCGAGCAGTGGAGAATGTTTAAAGCTGTTGTAGAGCATGGTGGGTTTGCTGGCGCAAGCGCTGCGGTATTTAAAAGCCAATCAACAGTGCATCATGCAGTACAAAAGTTAGAAGCAGCCTTACAGGTAAAATTACTAGAAGTTAAAGGCCGTAAAGCCTATTTAACCGAAAGCGGAAAACTGATTTTACGCCGAGCAGAGTTTTTAATAGATGAAGCTAGTAAAATAGAATCGGTAGCTGAAACGCTAAGCGAAGGTGTTGAAAGCACTTTAAAAATTGCAGTAGATGAAGTGTTTCCGCAGCATTTACTATACCAAGCCCTTGCCCATATTAATGAGCTGTACCCGCTTGTAAAAATAGAGCTTATAGAAAGCGTACTTACTGGTGCTAACGAGTTACTCACTAATGCAGCGGCCGATTTAGCTATTTCGTCTATTCCTATATATGGCATAAACTGCCACACCCTTTGTAACATACAATTTTTAGCTGTAGCTCATGCATCGCACCCTTTGCATCAACGCAGTGAACCACTGACCTTTAGAGAGCTTAAATTACATAGGCAAATAGTTGTGCGCGACTCAGCAACACAAACAAGCCAAGATGAAGGCTGGCTTGGCGCTGATATGCGATGGACTGTAAGCCACTTACGTAACTCAATAGATATGGTTAGCCAAAACTTTGGTTATGCTTGGCTCCCCAGCGAGCAAATTCAGACGCATCTTAAAAATAATACGCTAAAACCACTTAATTTAGAGCAAGGCACAACGCGCACTTTAAAACTGTACCTAATGTGCACCGATAACGACCGTTTAGGCCCTGTAGGACAAGCCTTTACGCAGCAGCTTCTTAGCTTATGCAATAACGAGCAAAACTAAGAATTGGTAGGTTCATCAACATCTAGATGATCGGCTACATACGCGCCGCGTTTACCGCGCTCTTTTGCAGGCCCCGTAGTGCTGTCTTTTGCAGTTTGTTGCTCAGTTGATGCGTTAATTACAGCGCCCAAGGTAATAATATAAGCACTTATGTAAAGCCACATTAACATGATCACGACCCCACCTAGTGAACCATAGGTTTCGTTGTAGCTTGCAAAGTGCGATACATAAAACGAAAAGCCAATAGACGCTAAAATCCATAATACCGTAGCAATGCACGACCCTAGCGTTATCCAGCGCCATTTAGCGGGCTTTCTATGTGGCGCGTAGCGATATAAAAGCACCAGTGCAAAATTAAACATAAATGCAAGTAAGGGCCACGATATGAGCTTAATAAGCAGGTCTATGCTTTCTTTTAAACCAACAAGGTTTAGCACAATAGGTAAAATACCTATAATTAACAGTGCAAAAATAGCCACTAAAATAGCCCCAACTGAAAATAAAAAACGCACCAGTTGGGCATGAAAAAACGAGCGTTTTTCGTATTCGTGGTAGCTAATATTACATGCAGTAATAAGTGCTTGGCTGCCCTTAGAGCTACTCCAAATGGTAAGAATAAGTGTGCCTATTGCGCTTAAACTGAGGCTGGCATTTGAGGTTTGTGCCAAGCTCGATACCTGAGACAAAATTAAATCGCTAGTGCTTTGTGGTAACAAAGTCACAATTTTACTGAGGTGTTCACTAATATCGGTAGGCGATGAAAAATACGCATAAACAGACACCATAGCCGCAATCGCCGGAAATATAGCAAGCAAGGCATAAAACGCCACACCTGCAGCCACTAACGACAGATTGTCTTGGCTCATTTGTTTAAAAATACGCTTGGTTATATCCCACCAGCCCACTATTGGAATGTGAACGGGTTGTTCTGCATGTTGACCGCGTTTTGGTTTGCTCATGGCGTGCTCCTTTTCATAGTAATCAGCAAAAAGCTTGCCAAGCATTAACCCCGCATGTGGTACTAAACTTGCTCATATAACTTTACTTAAAATAATCAGGTAATACGCTATGAACAGCCCTGTATACATACTTACGGCACTAAATAACACGGCTGTAAACGCCCTAAATGCGCCTGAAAGTGTACTAAGTTGGCAATATTTGTATGCCCAAAGCATGCAATTACTTCACGCTACAGCGCAAATATTACCCACCCTTTTACTTGGCGTTATTCTTTTAACCATTAGTTATTTTGTTGCCAGCCCACTGTCTAAGTTACTTGTTAAGCCACTGGTGTATATGACCGACAGCAAGCTTGTTCACCTTGTTGCTAGGCGCGGTATAAGTATTTTAATTTTACTACTTGGGGTGTATTTGTTTTTACGCTTAGCTGGGCTCACTGAATTTGCGATTGCCATTATGAGTGGTACTGGGCTAATAGGGTTAATTTTAGGTTTTGCATTTAGAGATATTGCAGAGAACTTTATTGCCAGCTTGCTGTTAAGCGTACAACGCCCATTTAAAATAGACGATGTAATAGAGGTCGATAATCGTTTAGGCGTGGTAAAAAAGGTAACGGCTCGTGCCACCACGTTAGTCGATTACGATGGCAATCATATACAAATACCCAATTCAACGGTGTATAAAAATACCATTAAAAATTTAACTGCAAACCCAAAAATGCGTGCAAAGGTAGTGATTGGTATAGGTTACGATAACGATATTAGATACTGCCAAACCCTAGCTCTGGAAATAGCGAATAAACAAACAGGGGTTATTAACGAGCCTCCAGCGCAAGTTCTGATTAATAATTTAGGCAGCTCAACCATTAACTTTAATCTGTTTTTTTGGGTTAACAGCGAACAACATAGCCCGTTAAAAGTCGCCTCGCAGTTAATGCGCGAGCTAGTAACCGAATTTACAACGCAAAACATTAGTATGCCTGATGATGCGCGCGAGCGTATTTTACTCAGTACACCCGATGAGAGTGATACACAAAAGCCCACCAGCAAAGCTGAGCAACCTTTAACTGCTCAGCAAGCCAGTAAACCGCTACAGCAAAAAAATGAAACGGTTGATGATGTAAGCAGTGATACCGACGAAATTCGTGATCAAGCCGAAAAGTCACGCGATCCTGAACAGGGTAAAAATATTATCTAAGTTAAACGTATATGAAAAAATAAAACCGCGTACAGCAAATTTACAACTTAATAATGTTTTAAATCATAAAAAAGAAAAAAATATGATTAATTAATGCATTACCTATAACTTTTATTATATCAATAACAAAAGTTATACCCCAGCCACCCCATTGATTTTAAAAGACTTATTTAAAGCTTATTGCTTAAGTCACCTTTAACCTGCCTTTAATTATTAATAATTATTCAAAAAGTTATATTAACAAACCACCAACTAAAATCGATAAAAACCAATAACATTCAATACGTTATTAACAAAACCGCGCTTGGCATTATTAATGCAATAACAATAATCTAACAACTTTAGAGCTTAACTATGCACGTGCACAAACAACCCCTATCTAAAAAGGCCAGCGGTGTCTTGCCCATATCATTACAAGCACCTTATTTGGCCCGTGCACGTGCCAGTGCGATATCCACGCTAACGCTGTAAGTAAAAAGTTAAATAGCTCCCTCTAAATATTATAAATAATTGGAAATAACACCATGACCAGTACAACAAGTATTAATAACAACGAGCCTAAAAAAATGTCGCTCTGGCTAAAAATTCTCATCGGTATGATAGCCGGTATTATTGCAGGTACCCTACTTGGTAGTAATGCAGAGTATTTAAAGCCAATTGGCCAGTTGTTTATTAGCGCCATTAAAATGTTAATAGTGCCACTTATTTTTTGTTCGTTAATTGTCGGTGTTACCTCAATGAAAGACACCACAAAAATGGGCCGTATTGGAATTAAATCAATTGTGTTTTATTTAGCAACAACCGCCGTGGCCATTTCGATAGGCTTAGGACTTGGGTTGTTGTTTGAACCTGGCGCGGGGTTAAACATGGTGGCTACAACAGTAGCAGATGCTAAACCAAGCCCTACCTTAGTAGACACAATTGTAGGGTTAGTACCAAAAAATCCTGTGGGCTCACTTGCATCGGGCAATATTTTACAAATTATTGTGTTTGCGTTAAGCCTAGGCATTGCTTTAAACCTAATTGGTGAAAAAGGCCAACCTGCTGCAAAAATGTTTGAAAGCCTAGCAGAGGCTATGTACAAACTAACCGAACTTGTAATGAAACTTGCACCCTACGGTGTATTTGCACTAATGGCATGGGTTTCAGGAAAGTACGGCCTAGACGTATTATTACCGCTTATAAAAGTAATTGGCTTAGTGTACCTAGGCTGCATAATTCACATATTAGTGCTTGGTGGTGGTTTTGTTGGCTTACTTGGTAAGCTTAATCCGCAACGTTTTTATAAAGGCATTATTGAAGCGCAAATTATTGCTTTTACCACCACGAGTAGCTCAGGGACGTTACCAGCAAGTATTAAATGCGCCACACAAAACTTAGGCGTATCGCGTACCGTTTCGAGTTTTGTATTACCTGTAGGTGCAACAATTAATATGGATGGCACTGCACTTTACCAAGGCGTTTTAGCCCTATTTATTGCCCAAGCTTTTGGTGTTGACCTCTCTACTACCGACTACCTCACTATTATTGCCACCGCCACACTTGCCTCTGTTGGCACTGCAGGCGTACCAGGTGCTGGCCTTATTATGTTATCGCTCGTACTTACTACCGTAGGCTTACCACTTGAAGGCATTGCTATTGTTGCCGGTATTGACCGTATTTTAGATATGGCGCGCACCACTATTAATGTAACAGGAGATTTAATGGTTACTTTGTTAATTGGCAAAAGCGAAAACGAGCTTGACGAAGCTGTTTACAACAAAGAAAACACCGCAGCCCAACCAGCTAAACACTAAAGCGTATTTCGTTACCAATTTACAGAGAATAAATAATGACTAATAAATTTATATATTTACCAATTGCGTTAAGTGTAATGACGTTAATTAAACCCGCTCATGCCGATGTAACTATTGAAGGGTTAAACGGCCTAGAAGCCGTTAAATTATTTGGTGATATGCGTATGCGCTTTGAGCGTACTAGTGGCGATACAATAGATTCAACGAGCCGTGCTCGCCTGCGCGCTCGCTTTGGTATTAAATACGCTGCAACAGATAATTGGTCAGCGCAAATGCGCTTTAGAACCACATCAAGCGCACATGACTCTACTCACCAAACGTTTGGAATAACCAACACCAGCGACAACGACGATTTTGGCCTAGACCGCGCCTTTATGAAATACACAGGTATTAGCAACACCCAAGTATACATAGGTAAAGCAGCGCCAGTTTATATGCACTCATCTGAGTTATTATTTCGCGACGACATTGCTCTAGAAGGCGTGCAAGCTAATTGGGCAAATAACGCCTTTAGCGTTAATGCGGGGCATATTATTTTAGAAGAAAACGTAGATAACGGAGAAGGCAAGCGCGATGCTAGCTGGCAACAGTTACAAGGTGTATACGCGACTGAATTTAATAACGTAAACGTTAAAGCCGGTATTGGCGGAATTTTTGTAAGCGCTTCAGATACGGCCTATGCCAGTGCTGAATCGGGTCTTGATGACGACCAAGCCGGTAACGTAATGACCTATAACCTTGATGTACGTTACGGCGCGGTTCGCTTTGCTGCAGATTACTACACCAGTGAAGCCGACACTGAAAACACCGCCTATACCGTACATGCACGCTATCAAATAAATAAAGAATTTGGTCTGCGTTTTTATGTACTGCGTACCGAAGCCTACGCACTGCCTATGAATGGCGCGTTTACACAAACAAACACGCCAGGTTCGTATACCAACATTAAAGGCACACGTGTACAACTAGATTACAAAATTGCCGATAACCTAAATGCCGATTTAAGGTGGTTTAGTGTTGATAACATTAATAACGAGCTGCCAACTAACAACAATGGCCGTGATCGTATTCAAGTAAACCTTAATATGAAATTTTAAACAGCGTCTTCCAACCAATTAAAAGCGATTTAATAAAATAGGTTAAATCGCTTTTATTTTATTATTACCCTACAAAAGACATAAACACCTTAGTAGCCACGCAATTTTATGATTAATTTATTCTTAATATTTTAAATAACTACATAACTAAGACAAAAAACATCAAAAAATACGTTAGTACCTAATTTATATAAAATTGAAATACAGACTATAGTCCTCCTCCGCCTACTAGTAATACGCATTTTTACGGTTGTTTAAGGAAATAATCGGCCATTTTATTTGTATTGTTAACGCAATTTACTAACGGACTACGACAACTAAAACTTAGAGGTTAATTAACTTGCTTATTCATCAAAACACCTGGTTTTGTGCACTAAAGCTATGCCTAATAGCGCTGCTTGGCATAAATACTTTTACTTGCCATGCACAGGCTAATTTAACTGGGTCTAAACAAATAATAGTGGGTGGTGATTTTAACTACCCTCCTTATGAGTTTATAAATGAAGATGGTGAACTTACCGGTTATAACGTAGAACTTAGCCAAGAAATTGCGGCTGTTATGGGCCTAAATATAAAAATAAAATTAATGCCATGGGCCGAAATACGTGCAGAGTTTGACCGTGGCTCTGTAGATATATTGCAAGGTATGGCCGCTACACCTGAGCGCACCGACCTTTATAACTTTAGCCCTCACACATTTGTAAATCACTCTATATTTGCACGTAACAACAGCCCAAAAATAAGCCACTACAGTGAGCTTGAAAACTACCGCGTAATTGTACAAAACAGCGGCTCTGCGTTTGATATGCTAAACGACTCAGACCTAAATATTACGCTTATTCCGGTAGAAACACATGCCGATGCACTGCGCTTACTTGCATCAGGACGTTACGACTTTGCTGTGGTGTCTAACTTGCCCGGATTGTATTTAAGTAAAAAACTAGGTTTATCTAATATAACGGCTATTTCTAACCTTGAGCGAAACAGGTTATATGGCTACGCCACTAAAACGGCAGACAAAGCACTGCTTTCGCAATTTACGCAAGGCTTGGCTATTTTAAAAAATACTGGCCGCCAACAAGAAATTTACGACAAATGGTTTGGACCTTTAAAGGTATCGCCGTGGTCAAAAGCAGGTATTGCTGCAGGTATATTTGTGGTTGTACTGCTTTTGGTCAGTATTATTGTGATTATTTGGAATAAAGCCCTGCGTAAAAAGGTAGAAAGCCGTACTAAAGAGCTACAAGCACAGCAGTTACAGCTGTTACATGCCGATAAAATGGCATCGCTTGGCGTGCTCGTATCCGGTGTAGCGCATGAGATTAATAACCCTTGTAGTATTTTAACGCTTAATTTTCCGTTTATTAAAGAAGCCTTTGAAGATGCAAGCGAAATACTCGACGAATACCAAGCACAACAAGGCGATCTTTTAATTGCAGGTGTAAGCTATAATCGCTTTAAAAAGATGCTCCCCGAAACCCTAGACGACATGCACATTGCCAGCAACAAAGTAAAAGGCATAGTAGAGGATTTAAAAAGCTTTGCAGTAAAAGGTGAAACAGCCCACGAGAAAACAGACTCTTTAGATTTAAACCTACTCGCTAATCGCTCTATTCGCCTAGTGGCAAACCAAATTAAAAGCTCAACGAATCATCTTGAGGTTAACTTAGCCAATGCACTGCCCGCTTTTAAAGGCAGCGGTAGTAGAATAGAGCAAGTTATTGTTAACTTAATTTTAAATGCGTGCCAAGCACTAGAAGATAAAAATCAAAAAATAATCATTACTAGCTACTTTCATAGTAAACAAAACAACGTGGTATTAACGATAGAAGATCAAGGAATAGGCATAGATCAGCAGCACTTAATTAAACTTACCGACCCATTTTATACAACCAAGCGTCAAGCAGGCGGCACCGGGTTAGGGCTTTCTGTTTCAGCCGGGATCGTGGCGGATCATCAAGGTTTATTAACGTTTAAATCAACACTTGGCAAAGGCACAAAAGTAAAACTTTCACTGCCATTATTACAACAAGAGAACGCGCTATGAACACCAATACATACCCAAGCTTTCAGGTACTTATTTGTGATGACGATGACAGCTTTTTAAGAAGTATATCTTTTGCAATTGAGCGCTACTGCGGTATTAATAACATCATACAATGTAATGATAGCCGCGAAGTACTGGGCAAATTAAACGACGGTGACATTCGGGTAGTACTGCTAGATTTAAATATGCCGCACATAAGTGGCGATGAGCTTATAGCGCAAATTACCGAATTGCACCCGCATATTTCGGTGCTTATTATAAGTGGTATTAACCAAGTAGAAGCCGCCGTAAAATGTATTAAACTTGGCGCCTATGGGTACCATGTAAAAACCGAAGATCCCGAGCGCTTAAGTAACAGCATAATGCAGGTTATTCGCTACCAAGAACTTAATTTAGAAAACCAAGCAATGCGCGGCTACTTACTCGAAAACCAAACAAGCCTACACCCCGCTTTTTCTAAAATTATTAGTGTTAATCATCAAATGCACTCGGTGTTTAATTACATCGAATCTATATCAAACAGCCAACAACCTATTTTAATTACCGGCGAAAGCGGCGTAGGTAAAGAGTTAATAGCCAGAGCCATTCACGAAACCAGTAGTTGCAGCGGCGAGCTTGTGTGTGTAAATGTGGCAGGGCTCGACGATAACTTGTTCTCAGATACCTTATTTGGCCACAAAAAAGGCGCGTTTACCGGTGCCGAGCAAGCTCGTAAAGGCATGATAGAGCGCGCATCGGGCGGTATATTATTTCTTGATGAAATTGGCGATTTAAACCTAGCCTCACAAGTAAAGTTATTAAGGCTATTGCAAGAAGGTGAGTATTACCCTGTAGGCAGCGATACCCCAAAACGAATAAACGCCCACATTATTGCCGCCACCCATCAAAACTTACTCACTAAAAAAGAAAATGGCGAATTTAGAAACGACCTATACTATCGTTTAAAAATTCATCATGTGAATATTCCTCCGCTGCGTGAGCGCAAACAAGATATAGCATTACTCCTAGAGCATTTTTTAACGCTTGCTGCACAAGAGTTTAATAAGCCACTGGCAAATATTCCAAAAGAGCTATTAATTTTACTCGAAAACTACGCTTTCCCTGGCAACATAAGAGAGCTTCGCGCTATGGCGTTTGATGCAATGAGTACTCATCAATCAGGAGATTTATCGATGAAAGCCTTTGAAAGCGTGCGCAGCGCCGTGCCCACTTTAGATATACAAGCGCAGCTTTCAAAGCCGCTATTTGAATCGTCATCTACTTTGCCTACGCTAAAACAAGCGGCTGAGTTATTAGTCGCCGAGGCAATGAAGCGCGCTAACTCAAACCAATCATTAGCAGCCCAGTTACTCGGTATTTCACAGCCGGCATTAAGTAAACGGCTGAAAAAAGGCCAGCCTGAGTCATAAAAAACGAATACCAACCCGCTTAATTAAGCGATCTATTTTGAGGATAGTAAAACATGTTGATAGCTAGGTAAAAACTCGCTATTTAGTTGTTCAAAATGAAAATTTTTAAACACAAATAGCGACACGTTTAGCCGTGCAAAACGATTAAGTATTATTGCCGATTGATATAATAGAGTACTTATTAAAATTTAGGCACAAAAAAGCCCGCAGCGTTAACTGCGGGCTTTTTTGTTGAATGAGTGAGTTAGCCATGTAAGCCGGGTTCTGTCCTTTCCGAAGAAAGTGATAATCATTCGTCTAGGCCATAAATCGCTCTATGGCTCAAGCAACCTACCCGGTTCCAACGTGGGCCACGCCATAAGGAACCCTATTTGGTCTTGCTCCGAGTGGAGTTTACCTTGCAACCAACTATTACTAGCGGCCCGGTGCGCTCTTACCGCACCCTTTCACCCTTACCAACCCGAGGGTTGGCGGTCTCCTCTCTGCTGCACTTGTCGTGGACTCACGCCCCCCAGCCGTTAGCTGGCACTCTGCCCTGTGGAGCCCGGACTTTCCTCCCCCTGATCATTTTCGTCACAGGCAGCGATTATCTTGGCTAACTCGGCGCGCAGTATACATGAGCTGTGCCTAGTACGCAGTAAAGATTTACTCTTTTTCGTCAATAATTGTTTTATAAAGGGCGTTTTTCTTCATACCAAAGTATTCAGCTACTATGCCGCAGGCTTTTTTCATTGGCATTTCACTTTCAAGTAGCGCCAGCATTTTGCGCGCCTCGGGTGGAATATCATCCACAAGTTTTGGTTTACCCGGCAACATTAAAACAATTTCGCCGCGTTGCTTGGTTGGGTCATCAGTTAAAAACTGCTTTAACTCACTTACGCTACCGTTGAAAAAGGTTTCAAAGGTTTTGGTTAGCTCTTTTGCAAAAACCACGTGCTGCTCATTGCCAAGTGCCGCTTCTAAATCATCTAGGCTTGCCATAATACGGTGCGTGCTTTCGTACATTATGCTGGTAATGCCAGAATTAACAGCCTCAATAAAGAAGTCTTGCCTTGCTTTACTTTTAGCCGGTGTAAAACCAATAAATTGAAAGCGATCGGTTGGCAGGCCCGAGCAACATACCGCAGTAATCGCAGCACATGCACCAGGTACTGGTGTTACATGTGCGCCTTGTTCGCGGCATAAATTTACAACCGCGTAGCCTGGGTCACTTATTAGTGGCGTACCTGCATCTGACACCAGTGCTATATTTTTGCCTTCATTAAGCCAATCAATAATTTGCTGCGCTTTTTGCTTTTCGTTATGGTCGTGTAACGCGAAGGTTTTAGCCTTAATTCCAAAGTGGCTTAGTAGCTTACCTGTATGGCGCGTGTCTTCAGCAGCGATTAAGTCAACCTGCGATAATGTCGCGATGGCACGCTGGCTAAAGTCGTCAAAATTGCCAATTGGGGTGGCAACAATGTAAAGAGTGCCAATTTTCTGTGAATTCTCCTCATTTAACATTGAGGTCTCCTGCGTCAGTCAGTAATATAAGCAAATCGCGTTAACGTATTGGGAAATCATTGTGCGACTTAAACTTGTTAGTCTATTAATCATATTGTCAGGGTTATCGGCCTGTAGCACAACCGAAAAACCAACTAAAAATAGCGATAGTATTAACTCCAGCGCCAATGCGCTGCAAAATCAAGCAACCAGTGCCGATGCTATTTATAAATTAGCGTTAAACCGCACCGGTGCCGATAAAATTCAATTACTTTACAGTGCCCGAGATGCCGCAATTTCTGAGCAAAGCTGGCCGTTACTAGAAAATATTTGTAATGAACTTGAGCAAACTCCAAGCGTAGATAAAATACAAAATCGCTTATACATTGCTTATGCGCAAAAACAACAAAACAAAAATGACCAAGCACTGGTTATTTTGCAATCGCTAGACGGACAACTTAAGCAACCTGAGCACTTTGCATGGCATCAATATTTAACAGCCAGCATTTATGCATCACAAAACTTTCCTAAGCGTGCTGCCCCGTACTTTTTTAGGGCCTCAGAAACTGCAAATAAAAACAGTATTGAAATTCCAACGCTACAACAAACACTGTGGAATAACTTAACTAAGCTTTCTTCTTATGCGCTTGAGCGCTTTAATCGCGGCTCTGTTATTCAACAAGGTTGGGTTAATTTAGCTTTATACCATCAGGTTTATGCCAATAGCGGCGTAGAGCTTGATCAAGCAATTAATAATTGGCGCCGCCGTTACCCAGGTCACCCTGCAACAGCTATATTACCTGAGCAAGATGAAACCTTAACCGATCTTGCTCCAGTAAACATTGAGCGCTTAGTCGTGCTAATACCGCAATCGGGTGCTAATCAGCGCTTAGGCGATGCATTAAAAGCTGGCGTGCTTGCCGCACTTGATAACCAAAACATTAGCGAAACACTTTTTTTAGATGAGAACTTAACTACAGAGGAATTGACCGCGCAGTTTACTGAGCTTAATCCTGACTTTGTTATTGGCCCTTTATTAAAAGCAAATATAGATAAGCTTGCACAAGCAAAAACGCTGATTGATACCCCTACTTTGCACTTAAACACCTTTGATGGCGAGCGATTGTCGTTACAGCATTACTTTTTTGCTTTAAACCCTGAGCATGAAGTACAGCAAGCTTTGGAGCACTTTTTAGCAAAAGGTTATCAAAAACCTATGCTGCTCGCGCCAAATAACGCCAATGGCCAGCGCTTAATTGATTACTTTAATATTCAATGGCAACGCTACAGCGAGACGAAACCTGAAGTGGGTTTTTATAACGACAATAAAGACATGCCGAATACAATCACTAATTTGTTAGAAGTCGATAAGTCTAAACAACGCATTAAAACGGTTAAGTCGCTATTTAGACAAGAAGTGGAAAGCGAAACGCGTTCACGTAGTGATATAGACGCCATTTATATTTTAGGCGATGCAGTAGAAACACGCCTTATCAAACCTTATTTGGATGTAAATGTAAGTACGTTTGCACAGCGGATCCCGCTATATGCCAGCTCTAAGAGCCACAGTAAACAAATTGACCGTACCGATAAAGGCGATTTAGAGGGCCTTTATTTTACAGAGCTGCCGTGGATGCTTAATTCGCAAATTAAACAGCATAATTTGCGCAATCAATACAATACGTTATGGCCTGAAAATGCCGACATTAGCCAACGTTTATTTGCCATGGCTTACGACTCGGTGTCGGTACTTAGCGATATTAGGCAGCTTAGCATTATGCCGGGTAATAAATTTACTGGGTTAAGCGGAAAGCTATCGGTTAATACTAGCGGCCACATTGAACGCACGCTCGATTGGGCACAGTACAAAAACAGGCGCATAAAAGCAGTTCAGCTAGAAACTAAACAGCCAGTGCCTTTATTTATGCAATCAGCAAACGAAGCTAACTCTACACAAACGTTTAATTAAACTGGAGGGGCTATGTCGTGGTTTAAAGAGCTGTGGCAAAATAGTCGTGAAAAAGGCCAGTATTATGAGCGCCAAGCACAAAAGTATTTAGTCGCCGAGGGGTTAACACCCATAGAGTGTAATTATTATTGCCCTTTTGGTGAGCTAGATGTGATTATGAGGCAAGGTGACACACTTGTATTTGTGGAAGTTAAATATCGTAAAAATAACGCCAGAGGCGGTGCTAATTATGCTCTTGGCGCACAAAAGCAGGCGCGATTAAAGCGTACAATTTATCACTACTTAGCGGCTAAAGGCTTAACTAATCAGCCTATTAGAGTCGACTACGTTGCAATTACAGGTGATGGTTCAGCAAATATAAATTGGATCAAAAATGTACTGTAGCGCCCTGCAACAAAACAAAAATTACGTATAAATTATTGGTAGTCTATGCAAGATACAATTAAAGAAATTTTTACAGAAAGCATTCAAGTACAAATAGCAGCAGGTGAAGTATTGCCAAGTGCATTAGAATCAGCTGCCTTTACCATTGCTCAAAGCTTAATTAATGGTAATAAACTAATTTGCTGTGGTACAGCTAACTGCCATATGTTGGCGCAACACATGGCCGGTGTTTTGGTAAATCATTACGAAACTGAGCGCCCTTGCCTTCCGGCTATTGCTCTTTCGCAAGAAAACATAAACTTAGGTCAAAGCAGTCAAGTTGACGAGCATGATACGTTTGCCCGCCAAGTGCGCGCCTTTGCTCAGCAAGGCGACTTACTGCTTGCGCTCGCGATTAACGGAAACGAAAAACATATTATTTCTGCTGTAGAAGCTGCACTTACCAAAGATATGAAGGTCATAGTAATGGTAGGTGACGATGGCGGCGAACTCGTTGGTTTATTAGGCCCTAACGATGTAGAAATCCGTACGCCTTCTAAGCGCCCTAGCCGTATTATTGAATCTCACTTAGTTAACTTACATTGTTTAAGTGAACTGGTTGATTTAACCCTTTTCCCTCAGGATGAAAATTATGTTTAAACGCTCTCTTATTGTTTTAGGTACTGTTGTTTTACTGCAAGGCTGTGCAGCCGCCGTTGTTGCAGGTACAGCTAGTGCAGTAACAGCAGCAAACGATCGCCGTACTATTGGCTCACAAATAGACGACAACAACATTGAAATTAAAGCGAGTATTGCGCTGAGTGAAGTAGAGCGTCTTGAAAAATTTGCTAACGTAGACGCTGTAAGCGTAAATGGCATTGTTTTACTTGTTGGGCAAGTAGCTAATGAAGAAATGAAAAACGAAGCTCAGCGTACTATTGAGGGCGTTTCAGGCATACGTAAAATACATAATCAGATCAGAATTGGCTCGAACATTGGTATTACTACGCAAACGCATGACTCATGGTTAACCTCAAAAGTAAAAGCGCAGTTACTAACCGCAAAAGATATACCGAGCAATAATATTAAAGTGGTGACTGAAAACGCTGAGGTATTTTTAATGGGTTTGGTTTCTCAGTCTGAGTCTAACCAAGCCGTAAACATTGCTCGTAATGTATCAGGTGTTGAGCGTGTTATTAAGGTGTTTGAATATTTGTAACAGATATAAAACGCACATAAAAAAACCGCTTAACAAGCGGTTTTTTTTGTATTTAAACGTTATTTAATAACGCGTAAATGTGAGCCTTTTTTCTTTTCTGGCTTTTCTGGCGGGGTTTCATCAATAATTTCATCTGATGTTTCCACACTTTCAAGGTCAGGTGCAAAGTCGTCTTCGTCCTCTAAAAACTCTTCTGCAGTAAAGACTGTTCCTTCGCCATTCTCGCGCGCATATATTGCCAATACAGCACCTAGAGGTACATATACTTGCATAGGCTGTCCGCCAAAGCGCGCATTGAAGCTTAGTTGTTCCATATCTAACGAAAAACCAGTAACAGCTGAAGGGCTAATATTAAGCACTATTTGGCCGTCTTGTACAAATTGCGTTGGCACTTGTACTGCTGGGTAACCTGCATCAACCACTAAATGCGGTGTGCACTCGTTATCTACGATCCAATCAAAAAAAGCACGTAGTAAATAAGGACGATTAGGCGTCATTATAAACGGATCTCACGCTCTGCTTCAGTTAAAGAGGCTTGGAATGATTCACGTTCGAATAAACGGATCATGTACTCTTTAAGCTCTTTAGCGCCAGAACCATTAAGCTCAATACCAAACTCTGGTAAACGCCATAACAGTGGAGCTAAATAACAATCTACTAAACTAAACTCTTCACTCATAAAGTAAGGCGCTTCGTTAAAGATTGGTGCAATTGCAAGTAATGCTTCTGTAAGCTCTTTACGCGCTTGTGCAGCATCAGATGTATTGTTAATGATTTTTTCAGCAAGGCTGTACCAATCAGTATCAATACGGTGCATCATTAAACGGCTACGACCACGCATTACCGGATATACAGGCATTAGTGGAGGATGAGGAAAACGTTCATCAAGGTATTCCATGATGATGTTTGCCTGATATAAACCAAGCTCACGGTCAATCAGTGTTGGTACTGTACCGTAAGGGTTAATTTCGTGAAGTGCCTCTGGCAAGTTATCCTTTTCAGCCAAATGAATATCTACACTTACACCTTTTTCTGCAAGTACAATGCGTACTTGGTGGCTATACATACAGTTAGCACCAGAAAAAAGGGTCATTACAGGGCGCTTATTGGCAGCTACGGCCATGCCTATACCTCCATTAAATAACTAAAACAGCAATAGGGGCTTAAGCCCCTATTGCAAAATTACCTTGTAAAATGCTCAAATTAATGAACATCTCTCCAGTATTCTTTCTTAAGCATAAATGCCAAGATAAATAGGATAACTAAAAATCCAATTACCTTAATACCTAACGCTTCTGACTCAAGGCGTGTAGGTTCACCTACATACTCTAAGAAGTTCGTTAAATCACGAGCCGCTTGGTCGTATTCATCAACGCTTAATTCACCAGAACCATCTGTTTCAGTACCTTTGATGTGAACAGTTGTTACACCATCTACAGTTACTTCTTCAGTGATAGGGGTTGGTAAACCTTGAAGTTCTTGAAGAACATGTGGCATACCTACCGATGGGAATAACGTGTTGTTTACACCAAATGGGCGAGATTCGTCTTTGTAAAATGATTTTAAGTAGGTGTAAATCCAATCACTGCCACGCACACGCGCAACATTTGTTAGATCCGGCGGAGCCGCACCAAACCATTTCGCAGCATCTTCTTTAGCAATAGCGTTAAGAATGTGGCCACCTACTTTTGAACCATCAAAAATCAACTGTTCTTGACCAAGCTCTGTAGGAATACCAATATCACGGAAAGTACGTTCATAACGTTGATACTGCATTTGGTGACAACCAAGACAGTAGTTCATGAACAACTTTGCGCCGCGCTGCAAAGAAGGCTGATCAGATATATCATTACCCGCTTCCATAAGAGGAACCGAAGGCCCTGCAGCCATAACCATGTTAGGCAGCAAGTTTACTGATAAAGCAAATAAACCGATAATTAGCTTTTTCATCATTTCGTTAACCTCTCAGGCAATGGCTTAGTTTTTTCATTCTTACTGTATACAAATAACAGTACGAAGAACATAAAGTAAGTCACAGTACAAATTTGAGAAATTATCGTTTTCATATCAGTTTGTGGCGTTGCACCCACCCAACCTAAAAGAACGAAAGTTACTACAAAACCTGCAATGTTCCATTTGTGGAAACCACAACGGTAACGAACCGATTTAACACGTCCACGGTCAATCCACGGTAACAATGCGAGTACTACAATTGATGCACCCATTGCTGCAACACCGATAAGCTTATCAGGGATTGCACGTAAGATTGCATAAAATGGTGTGAAGTACCAAACCGGGAAAATATGCTCTGGTGTTTTAAGTGGGTTTGCTGCTTCAAAGTTTGGCGCTTCTAAGAAGAAACCATTCATCGCAGGCATAAAGAATACAACCCAACAGAACAAGATTAAGAAACCAACCACGCCCACAATATCTTTAACTGTGTAGTACGGGTGGAACGGTATCGCATCAACAATGTCTTTTTTGTTGGTGTAATACTCATGGAATTTAAATTTAGGCTTATCTTCTTCAGCCACAGTGCCTTTTTTACGTTTTATTTCAACACCGTCAGGGTTGTTTGAACCCACTTCGTGAAGGGCAACAATGTGTAAGAACACCAGAATAACAATAACGAGTGGTAGTGCAATAACGTGTAATGCAAAGAAGCGGTTAAGCGTTGCACCTGATATTACATAGTCACCACGGATCCAAAGTGTTAAGTCATCACCAATAACCGGAATAGCCCCGAATAATGAAATGATTACCTGTGCACCCCAGAACGACATTTGACCCCATGGTAATAAGTAACCCATGAAGGCTTCAGCCATTAATGCTAAGAAAATAAACATACCGAATAACCACAGTAATTCACGTGGTTTTTGGTAAGAACCGTAGATCATGCCACGGAACATATGCATATAAACAACGATGAAAAACGCAGATGCACCCGTTGAGTGTAAATAACGTAATAACCAACCGTATTCTACATCACGCATGATGTACTCTACTGATGCGAAAGCACCTTCAGAAGAGGGAACAAAGTTCATCGTTAACCAAATACCCGTAAGGATTTGGTTTACTAGTACTAACATGGCTAACGAGCCAAAAAAGTACCAGAAGTTAAAGTTTTTAGGTGCTGGATACTGTGCAATGTGCATGTTCCAAACACGTGTCATTGGGATACGGTCGTCAATCCAACCAACAATTTTACCAAACATTAGGCTACCCCTTTTTCTTCGCCCACTAAAATAGTGGTCTCATCAAGAAAAGTATAAGGTGGTACTTCTAAGTTCAATGGTGCAGGAACCGATTGAAATACTCGGCCAGCCATATCAAATTTAGAACCGTGACATGGACAGTAAAAACCATCATCAGTCCCTTCAACTTTTTCACTAAAGTTACCTTGGAAAAAGCCTGGAGAACACCCTAAATGCGTACAAATACCAACAGCGACAAAAATCTCTGGGCGTAATGAACGGTAATCATTTGTTGATGATTCTAGTTGTTGTGGCTCTTGCGATTGCGGATCACGAAGTTGACCTTCATGTTCTTTCATCTGCTCAAGCATTTTAGGGGTACGTGATACAACCCATACAGGTTTACCACGCCACTCGACACGTATTAATTGTCCTGGCTCAAGTTTGCTGATATCTACTTCTACAGGCGCACCCGCAGATTTAGCTCGCTCACTTGGATTCCAAGACGCAATAAAAGGAACAGCAGCCCCAGCCGCACCAACACCACCTACAACAGAGGTAGCTATGGTTAAAAAGCGACGTCGGCCATTGTCTACAGGCGCATTGCTCATCCACTTATCTCCACTATGATTCTCAACACTTGCTATATTGAGAACATCAGTTACAGCAGGTTAATTTTTCGAAATTTTAAAATAGAAGCGATCATAATTAAAACCCTTGATTAAAACAAGGTTATTCACAGCCTCACGCTCGAATAACCCGACTTAACCAAAAGTTTGATAAAGTAAGCTCGAGAATAAAGCCGAATGACTATAATAGCGCTTCTGTAAAAACAATATACTGACCAAGATCAACCCCACTACGAGGAAACAGATAAACTGTACATGGTGATGCTGAACTTGCGCATACTACTTGCCAGCCAATTGTAGCAAAAAATTCCACCAATTAACTGATGGATTTACACTAATTACGATAATTATTTAACTTTTTTGCAGCGAACTGGGTATTTTTTAACTTTCGTACATTAAATACGCTGTAATTGTAAAATATGATCAGCGCCTAATTTTAAAAAGGCCAGCAAAAGGTAGGTAAGTGCTTAAATTTAAATACCAAAAACAAAAAACCCAGCATAAGCTGGGTTTTTGAATTCTTGATAACGTAAAAATTAACGTTTTGAGAACTGTGGACGCTTACGCGCTTTCTTAAGACCCACTTTCTTACGTTCAACTTTACGTGCATCACGTGTAACAAAACCTGCTTTACGAAGTTGTGGACGTAATGACTCGTCAAACTCCATAAGTGCACGAGTGATACCGTGACGGATAGCACCAGCTTGACCAGTTGTACCACCACCGGCAACGGTGATGTGAAGGTCAAATTTTTCAGTCATGTCAACAAGCTCAAGAGCTTGACGAACAACCATGCGTGCTGTTTCGCGACCAAAGTACTCTTCTAAAGAGCGCTTGTTGATTACGATGTTACCAGTGCCTGGGCGTAAGAATACGCGAGCACTTGAACTTTTACGACGACCTGTACCGTAGTATTGATTTGCCATGATAGTGCTCCTTAAATGTCTAGAACCTGAGGCTGTTGTGCAGCATGATTGTGCTCAGTACCTGCGTAAACTTTAAGTTTACGGTACATAGCGCGGCCTAAAGGACCACGTGGCAACATGCCTTTTACAGCTTTCTCGATGATCATTTCAGGCTTTGCAGCTTGAAGTTTATCAAAAGTAGTAGACTTAAGACCACCTGGGAAACCAGAGTGAGCGTAGTACACTTTATCTTTGAATTTGTTACCAGTTACAGTAACTTTCTCAGCGTTGATAACGATGATGTAATCACCAGTATCTACGTGTGGAGTGTATTCAGCTTTGTGCTTACCGCGTAGGCGATGAGCGATTTCAGTAGCGATGCGACCTAAAGTTTTACCTTCAGCGTCAACTACGTACCAGTCACGTTTTACTGTTTCTGGTTTAGCAACAAACGTTTTCATTTATAAAAATCCAATGTTTTTCAATTAAAACCACAGGCAGTTATTATTAACTACCGCTCTAAGTATGCTATAACCCCTTCGAGTTTTAGACTTTCGCGCCGCTCACAAGTGGCTAAACTATATGAGGACATAGAACGCAACGTGGCAGACGCGGGAGTATACCAGCACTTAAAACACATTGCTACCGAGCGGTTGTTTTTTCCACAAGAAAATTACAAAAATTTGTGTATTTAAGTAAAAGCTAAAATAAGGCAGCTTTATAAAGTAATTACTGCCTTATTAAAGTTAAGCTAAATGCTCTTTTGCTAAATACTCTAAAGACTGCATTTCTTGTAGGCGGCTAATACAACGCTTAAATTCGAAATTAAGGTTGCCTTGTGTATAAAGCTCTGCGATGGGCTGCTCAGCAGAAATAATTAAGGTTACGTGGCGCTCATAAAATTCATCAACTAAGGCAATAAAGCGCCTTGCGGCATCATCGTTATTTTGCCCTAGCTGTTTTACGTTAGAAATAATAACCGTATTGTATAAGCGGCTAATTTCCATGTAATCAACTTGGCTACGAGCCGTTTCGCACAATTCGCTAAATTCAAACATCACTACACATTTAGCCACTTTGCGCGTGTTGATTAAGCGCCCTTCAATTTCAATCGGTTGGTCAAGCTCTCCTGCTTCTGGTGAGAGTTTATCAAAGTATTCAAATAAGTTTTTATCAGCTTGCTCATCTAGCGGGCTATGAAAAATCTCTGCTTGCTCAAGCGTTCGCAGCCGATAGTCAATCCCCGAATCTACATTAACTATTTCTGTATTGGCTTTAACAAGCTCTATGGCTGGGACAAAACGCGCACGCTGCAGGCCATTTTTATATAAATCATCGGGTACTATATTAGATGTAGCCACAAGCACTATATTACGCGCAAATAACGCCTGCATTAAGCCGCCGAGTAACATGGCATCGGTAATGTCTTGTACAAAAAATTCGTCAAAGCAAATAATATCGGTTTCGGCTTTAAATATGTCGGCAACTATTTCTAGTGGGTTACTTTTATTATTTAATTTTTTTAACTCATCGTGTACACGGTGCATAAAGCGGTGAAAGTGCACACGCATTTTTCGCTTGCCTGGCAACGCTTCGTAAAAAGTATCCACTAAATAGGTTTTACCACGCCCTACGCCCCCCCAAAAATAAAGCCCTTTAATTGGATCGGGTTCGCTTTTATCAAAAAGCTTTGCAAAAAAGCCTTTTTGTTTTGGCTTTTCGCTGGTTAGGTCATCGTATAAACGTTGTAAATGGCGCACTGCATTTTCTTGTGCTTGGTCATGTACAAAGTCATCGCGCTTAAGATCTTGCTGATAGGTTTGCCAAGGAGTCATATCTAATTACATTTAAAACACAGTTTAATTTGCACAACATATTAACACGCATCTTAACTCGGGGTATATTACCCATAGTATGATTTATATTTGAATCAGGCATTCTTAGATATTTTTCCCAAAGGGGTAGAGTTATGGGCACAGTTACGTGGGTAGGTTTAATTATTATTGCCGCTGTAGTGGCATTTTTTGCAGGTGCATTTGTTACTAAAAAGCAATTTAAGCAAGATGAATTAAAAGAGCAAGCTGAAGAAGCACAAAATGCACTAGAGCAATATCGTCAAGATGTGGCCGATCATTTAGCTAGCACTGGCAAGCTGGTTAGTAAAATGAAAGAAAACTATGACCAACTACTCAGTCATGTTGAAGAGACTAACCAACTATTATTAGAAGATAAAAATAAGGCACCTAGCGAGCCGTTTTTCTCTAAAGAGACCACAGAGCAATTACAAGCGTCTTTAAAAGAGCGCGATATTGACCGCTCATCGGCACAAGCACAACCTGCTGATTACGTATCGGGCGAATCTGGTTTATTTGCTGGTCAAAATGCTAGTTCAAAACAAGCTAAAGCCTCTTAACACACTGAGTGCGCTAAAAAGTTAGTACTATCTTGATGAACTTTTTTTTGACCCCATAGTCTTTAAATGTAACAGCTTTATATTTAAATTCGAAAAGGCTGCTTATGCAGCCTTTTTGCTTTCTTGTGATGTGGAGTACACCCTAACTATGAAAATGAAATTATCACTTATTAGTGCTGCAATCTTATCAACGAGCTTATTACTAAGCCCTATGGCCTCTTACGCAAAACTGCCAATTGCAGTTAATGGCCAACAGTTACCTACACTTGCACCTATGCTTGAGCAAATTACCCCCGGAGTTGTAAGTATTCAGGTTTCTGGCTCAAAAGAAGTTCGTCGTCGTGCAGACCCGCTTGAATTCTTTTTTGGTAACCCACAGCCTCGTAGCCAAAAGCGCCAATTTAGCGGCTTAGGCTCGGGTGTTATTATTGACGCCGACGAAGGCTATGTAGTTACCAATAACCATGTAATTCAAGATGCTGAAAAAATGGTGGTTACCCTTGAAGATGGCCGCGAATTTGAAGCCACAAAAATTGGTACCGATAAAGAATCTGATATCGCACTATTACAAATAGATGCAGATGACTTAACTGAAGTTAAACTTGCTAACTCTGACAAACTTCGAGTTGGCGACTTTGCTGTAGCCATTGGTAACCCGTTTGGTTTAAGCCATACAGTAACCTCGGGTATTGTAAGTGCGCTTGGCCGCAGTGGTTTAAACATTGAAGGCTATGAAGACTTTATTCAAACCGATGCTGCTATTAACCAAGGTAACTCGGGCGGAGCATTAGTTAATTTAAATGGTGAATTAATTGGTATTAATACTGCTATTTTAGGTGCCTCGGGTGGCAATGTAGGCATTGGCTTTGCTATTCCATCAAACATGATGAAAAACTTAGTTGACCAAATTATTGAGCACGGTGAAGTCCGTCGAGGATCACTGGGTATTTCTGGTCGTCCACTGGATGCAGGCCTTGCTAAAGCGCAGCAACTTGACGTAAAACAAGGTGCTTACGTTATGCAAGTAATGGATGATACCGCAGCAAGTAAGGCAGGTATTAAAGCAGGCGATGTAATTATTAGCATTAATGGTAGCGATATTAGTGGCTTCCACGAGCTGCGCAGTAAAATAGCGACATTAGGTGAAGGCCGCGAAGTTAAATTAGGCATTTATCGCGATGGTAAAGTTAAAACTGTAAACGTAACCCTTGATGGTGCATCTGGCGTAACGGCTGCAGGCGACGAACTACATCCTGCTTTCCAAGGTGCAGAGCTTGAAAACGTGCAAAAAAATGGTAACAAGGGTATTGAGGTGACAACAGTAGACCCTCGCTCTCCATCAGCTCGCGTAGGGCTTGAAGAAGGTGATGTTATCGTTCAAGTAAACCGCCAACGCGTAGAAAACATTCGTCAAATGAACAAAATTATTGAAGACACACAAGGCAATATTGTTTTAGGTGTTAAGCGTGGCAGAGAGTCTATCTTTGTGCTTATTCAATAGTAAATAAGTAATAATATTACAATAAAAATAACAGCAGCACTTGCCGCTGTTATTTTTTTTGTGCCATCATAAAGAATTGCTCACTAATAATAAGAATCTTGTGCTGAAATTACTAAAATTTGTACTTCCCCCGTTATTTGTAGGTTTAGGTATCGCTTTTTTAGTGGTTTTTTTCAGCCCTAACATGCGTGCATCTTTATTGCCCAATGTACCACTACCTAGCGCTATGAGCTCAAACCACCTTAGCTTTGCCGATGCAGTAAAACGTGCAGCCCCATCTGTAGTGACTATTTTTTCTGAAAGCATCTCTAAAGAGCCGCGCTACAAACAGCAAAACACCGTACAAGAGCTAGGCTCGGGTGTGATTATGGCCCAAGATGGATACATACTAACTAACTACCATGTCATTAATAATGCCGATCAAATTTTGGTTATATTAACCGATGGCAGACGCTTTTTTGATGTGCAACTTATTGGCTTTGACACAATTACAGACTTAGCACTGCTTAAAATTAATGCTGACCACCTACCTGTTATTCCTGTTAACGATAGTTACACCACAAGCGTGGGTGATGTAGTTTTAGCTATTGGTAATCCGCTTAATTTAGGTCAAACAATTACCCAAGGTATAATAAGTGCTACGGGTAAACAAAAAATTACTGATAGTCCTTATAACAATCTACTTCAAATGGATGCTGCAATTAACGTAGGTAACTCTGGCGGCGCACTGGTTAACTCAAATGGCGATTTAGTCGGAATAACATCGGCACAATTTAAAACCCGCGAAAACTTAAATATTCAGGGTATATTTTTTGCGGTTCCCTATTCGCTTGCCAAAGAGGTTATGGCAAAACTTATACGCCATGGTCGTGTGGTACGTGGTTATTTAGGCTTTGAAGGCACTGCGGTTGATAGCACAGGGAAAGAAGTAAACGACAGCCTAACTCCTGTAGCAGGCATGCGCATCACAAACCTAGACCCATTAGGGCCAGCCTGGCAAGCGGGTATTGAAGAGCAAGATATCGTTATAAAAATTGCCGGTTTATCTGTGGCTAATCCACAAAAAGTACTCGAAAAAATAGGCAATACCGAGCCTGGTAAAGAAATAGAGTTTGAGCTTTACCGCAGCGGTAAAGTAGAAAAAATAATGGTTACAGTAGCAGAGCTTGAGACTAAACTATAGTTTGCTTGTAGCATTAAAAAGGTCGGATAGCATACGCATATCCGACCTTTTTTAGCTTTTAGCAAAACGAATGCAACACGCTAATATTAACTGCTTCTGCGCTTAATGTTAGCACCTAGCCCACTTAGCTTATCTTCAATGCGTTGATAACCTCTATCAACATGGTAGATACGATCTACAACCGTTTCACCTTGAGCAACAATACCCGTTAAAATTAGGCTTGCTGAGGCGCGTAAATCGGTTGCCATTACTTGTGCACCACTTAAACTTTGTGTTTCACCACAAATAGCAGTGTGCCCTTCTAAACGAATATTTGCACCCATGCGTTGAAGCTCAGGTACATGCATAAAACGATTTTCAAAAATTGTTTCGGTTATCGTCGCGCTACCATTTGCTACCACATTTAATGCTGTAAACTGTGCTTGCATGTCGGTTGGAAAACCCGGGTGCGGCATAGTTTTAATGTTTACGGCTTTAAGTTCGCGATTACGCATATCTAAATAGATGCTGTCATCATTCACTTCTACTAGCGCGTTAGCAGCACGTAATTTTTCAATAACAGGTTCAAGCGAATGAAAGTCTGTTTTTTTACAAAGTACTTCGCCTGCCGCCATTGCTGCTGCAACTAAAAAAGTGCCGGTTTCAATGCGATCAGGAAGAATACTATGTTCACAGCCACCCAAACGCTCTACACCTTCAATTTCTATGCGGCTTGTGCCTGCACCGCTAATTTTTGCGCCCATGGCGATTAAACAATTCGCCAGGTCAATAATTTCAGGTTCGCGGGCTGCGTTTTCAAGCACTGTTTTACCATCAGCTAAAGCTGCGGCCATAAGTAAGTTTTCAGTTGCACCCACACTGACCATTTCCATGAAAATTTCAGCGCCTTTTAAGCGACCATCAACTTTTGCATTTATGTAGCCATTTTCAACGTTTATTTGTGCGCCCATGCGCTCTAAACCTTGAATGTGAATATCAACAGGACGAGCACCAATTGCACACCCACCAGGAAGTGACACTTGTGCCTCACCAAAGCGCGCTACAAGTGGCCCAAGCGCCAATACAGATGCACGCATTTGTTTAACTAAATCGTATGGAGCAAGCGTTTTATCAACTGTTGCACCATCAATATAAAGCTTATCGCCCTGCCAATTTACCGTTGCCCCTAAGGTGCTAAGCAGCGCCTCGGTAGTGACGATATCGCGAAGGCGAGGTACGTTAGTAAATGTGCTTTTACCGTCAGCGAGTAATGCTGCAAATAAAATAGGTAATGCCGCATTTTTAGCGCCTGAAATAGTTACTTCACCCGCAAGCGAAGTGCCACCTTGAATTACAAACTGATCCATTAAGAGGCCTTAACTATTGAGGTAAAATAAATTTTTGTTCACGCTTCCACTCAGTTGGCGTAAATGCACGAATAGATACAGCGTGAATTGTACCGTCTGAAATAGTATTCATTAATGGGCCATAAACTAGCTGTTGCTTTTTAACGCGGCTTAAACCGTCAAAGCACTCGCCTACTGCGATTACTTCATAATGACTACCATTGGCTTTTACTTTTACTTCAGTTAATTGAAGTTCGTCGCGTAATAACGTTTCGACTTGGCTAGTTTCCATAACTCTCACTCAAATAAAGTTGTAACCTGACCTAATTGCATTAAGTTTTGCAATTGTTCAGGTGGATTTTGCAATTCAAGGCGAGTGCCTTGTTGCTTAAATTCAGCAAAAGAGTGAATTAACCAAGCTAAGCCCGCTGTGTCAACCCTCATTACCTCACAAAGGTCAAAATAGATGGTTTTATGCTTACTTAGTGACTTGGTGTTCAGAAGTCGTTCATTGCCAATTGAGCTACGGGTAAGTTCACCACTTACCCTGTAGTGTTGCTCATCTACTTGGCTAATTGCCAATTTAGTCATTGGTATTGCTACCTCTAAACTGCACAGGTAACTGGCTCTTTTGCTCTAATAATTTACTTACGTGTGCAATACCTTGCTGGCGTAAAATACCTTGTAGCTCACTTTGCTTTGCATCGAGTAAGCTAATTCCTTCTGCGATCATATCGTATGCGCGCCATTCACCACTGCGGTCTTCGCGTACTTTAAAATCAATTTTAATATCTGGTTTACCATCTTCTGTAATTTTAGTTTTAACCACAACTACGTCTTTACCTTTAAATGGCTGCTCGGCGCCAAACTCCACGTGTTGATCGGTGTATTGAGTAAACACACCGGCGTAGGTTGCTACTAAATAGCTTCTAAAGGCACCTATAAACTCTTGAATTTCTTTAATTGCTTGTGCTTTTTCAGCTTCATCAGTAATTGCACGCACCTTTGACACTTCGCTACCTAATACGCGCAGTGCAGCATATTTGTAGTCGATGTAAGGCATAAGCTCTTCTTCTACAATAACACGAAGGTGCTCTTTATCTTTACTGATTAGCGGTTGATCTTTTTTAATGCGCTCAAACGTGTGCTCAGATACTTTTCGCACCATTTTATTAGGATCGGTAAGCTGAACCTCTGCGGCACTTACAGTACTTGTAACTAAGGTTGCACCTAGTGCAATAACGGCTAAAAACTGTTTCAACATAATAATTACTCACTACCTTGGTTGAATAAAAACTGCCCGATTAACTCTTCTAAAACAAGAGCAGACTTCGTGTCGGTGAGCGAATCACCATCGCCTAATGCTTTACTTTCAACACCAAATAACTCATCAATAGCTTGGTCTTGTGCGTTTTCGGTTACGGTTTGCCCTAAACAGCGCTGCTCGGCTGCGTTGGGTGAAATGACAGGATGAATACCTAAGTACTGCTCACCTAAAATACCCGATGTTAAAATTGAAATTGAGCTGGTGTCTGAAAAACGACATAAATACTGCGCATCAATTGTCATGTTTACCACAGGTAAAAACTCTTGCGGGTGAACATAAATAGACTCAACGCGGCCAATAACTACACCACCTACTTTTACGGGTGCACGTGCTTTTAGTGAACCAATGTTTTCAAACTTTGCATTTAACGTGTACGTCTCGCCCGAACCGCTAATGCCCGAATTGGCTACTTTAAGTGCCAGCATTGCAAATGCTAAAATGCCCAGCGCTACAAAAAAGCCAACTAAAATCTCTAATTTCCGTGAATTCATTATTTATACCCTATTAGCTGGTAAACATTACCGCTGTCAAAATAAAGTCAAACCCTAGTACTGCCAGTGATGAGTGAACTACGGTTTCTGTTGTTGCTTTACTGATCCCCTCAGAGGTAGGAACACAATCGTAGCCCTTATAAAGCGCAATCCACGTCACTACCATGGCAAATACAAAACTCTTGATCATGCCGTTTAATACATCTTCTTGAAACGATACTTGCGATTGCATTATTGACCAAAAACTACCGGTGTCTACGCCTAGCCAATCTACCCCAACTAAATGAGCACCGATAATGGCAACCGCAGAAAAAATAAGTGCAAGCAATGGCATACTAATAAAACCGGCCCAAAAGCGCGGTGCAATAATGCGCTTGAGAGGGTCTATTGCCATCATTTCTAGTGATGAGAGCTGCTCGGTTGCTTTCATTAAGCCTATTTCGGCAGTTAATGCGCTACCAGCGCGTCCAGCAAATAATAGCGCGGTAACCACAGGGCCAAGCTCACGTAGTAAACTTAATGCAACCAGCGGGCCTAAGCTATCTTCAGCGCCGTAGCCAACTAGTACGGTGTAACCTTGCAGCGCAAGCACCATACCAATAAACAAACCCGACACCATAATAATTAACAGCGACTGAGAGCCAACCATATAAAGTTGGCGTACTAAAAGCGGCGTGCCTTTTTTAAAGTTAGGTACATTCCACAATGCATTAAATAGCATGGTTGCAGAGCGCCCAAGTGCAGCAAAGCGCCCTAGCGTTTTATGGCCTATTTTTTGAAACAGATCCAACATTAAGCGTTTTCTCCTAACAGCTCATCAGCATAGGTTTGTGCGGGGTAATGAAATGGCACAGGCCCATCTGATAACCCTTTTAAAAACTGCTGCACTAATGGAGATTCATGATTTCGCATTTCATCTGGCGTACCCGCGCCTATTACGCCTTGGTCGGCAATAATAATAACGTGATCGGCAATACTCATTACCTCAGTAACATCATGGGTAACAATTAGTGATGACAAACCTAATACTTCATTAAGTGATTTAATAAGTTTAACTAATACACCCATTGAAATTGGATCTTGCCCAGCAAAAGGCTCATCGTACATGATCAGCTCCGGATCTAGTGCAATAGCACGTGCAAGAGCTGCTCGTCTGGCCATCCCGCCCGAAAGCTCAGATGGCATTAAATCTTTAGCGCCGCGTAAACCAACCGCTTGTAGTTTCATTAATACAACTAACTTAATTAACGCTTCACTTAATTGTGTATGCTCTCGCAGGGGAAAGGCAATATTGTCAAATACAGACATATCAGTAAATAACGCACCGCTTTGAAAAAGCATGCTCATTTTTGTTCGTGCCGCGTACAGCTCTTTACGCGACATTTTAGGAATACTGCCACCTTCAAATAAAATATCGCCAGCATCGGGCTTTAGCTGGCCACCAATTAAGCGCAGCATAGTGGTTTTGCCTATTCCGCTTGGCCCCATAATCGCTGTGATTTTACCTTTAGGAACACTAAAACTCATATTGTTATATATGGTTCTATCGCCTCGCGAAAAGCTCACATCCTTGACTTCTACTATTGATTGCGACAAGTCGCTCTCCATAACAATGTTCACTCGTGCTCCTATTTTAAGGGTTTTTTAGCCAAGATGGAAAAAACAATTCGTAAGATTTTGTAATACACCTGAAAAAAGCGTTCTAAGGCTGAAGTAAATCGCCTTAACCTCGGCTTAAGCGTATTAAATTTCACACCTCAAGATACTAGACCCTACTCTTTTGCTTATACTTTCATGTTGGCTTTTGTTACTATTCGCGCCATCTGTATTTTGAACAACTGGCTTAGCACAATGGTTACCTCGTTTGTTATTTTAATTCTTGGTTTTGCTGCACTTGTATGGAGTGCCGACCGATTTGTATACGGCGCAGCCGCGCTTGCAAAAAACTTTGGTGTACCTACTTTGATTGTAGGTTTAACTGTTGTAGCTATGGGCTCATCTGCCCCTGAAATGATGGTGTCGGCTTCAGCTGCTTTAGCCAACAAAACCGACACTGCTGTAGGTAATGCGGTTGGTTCAAACATAACAAATATTTTACTCGTATTAGGTATTACTGCGCTATTACGCCCACTTAGTGTTTCATCAAGTACATTAAAACGCGAAATGCCACTAGTTATGCTGGCATCCTTAGCTACATGGTATGTTTTTTCTGATAACTACTTTTCGTTTACCGAAGGGGTGGCATTACTCATTGGTTTTATAGTGTTTATTGGCGGGCTAATTGTTGTATCACTTCGTGCTAAAAACCAAGATGACCCGTTTGTATCAGAAGCCTGCGATGAAGTACCTAATAATGTACCCACCAAAAACGCCGTTTTTTGGCTTATTGTTGGCATGATTTTATTACCTGTAAGCTCACATTTCTTAGTAGGCTCAGCAGTAGATATTGCAAAATACTTTGGCTTAAGCGACTTAGTTATTGGCTTAACAATTATAGCAATTGGCACAAGCTTGCCTGAGCTTGCAGCTTCAGTCGCGGGTGTTTTAAAAAACGAAGACGACTTAGCGCTGGGTAATATTGTTGGCTCAAATATTTTTAATATTTTAGCGGTATTACCCCTTGCAGGTATTATTAACCCATCAATGGTTGATTCATCACTCGCAAGCCGCGATATCTTTATTATGCTAGGTGCTACACTTGCGCTTATTGTTATGTCATTGAACTTTAGAGGTTCTCAGCGTATCAATAGAGTTGAAGGTGGCCTATTGCTCATCGCATTTTTGGCTTACCAAGGTTATATTTTTAGTCAAGTAGGGTAACAATGGCAGAACTTAATTTTATTGAGCAAGGTTTACGAGTTTTAAATATTGAGCGCCAAGCACTCAACGATATTACCCAATACGTAGATAAAAACTTTAATCAAGCTTGTCAGCTAATGTTTGATTGCCAAGGCCGTATTATTGTAATTGGCATGGGTAAATCTGGGCACATTGGCAATAAAATAGCAGCAACACTTGCAAGTACTGGCAGCCCGGCTTTTTTTGTTCACCCTGGTGAAGCAAGTCATGGCGACTTAGGTATGATCACTAAAAATGATGTAGTTATGCTTATATCTAACTCAGGTGAAACCAGTGAAGTACTCAATATTATTCCGGTACTTAAACGCTTAGGCGCTAAAATTATATCAATGACAGGCAGCCCGCTCTCTACTATGGCAACCCTTGCCGATGTACACGTATGCATAAAAGTAGAACAAGAAGCTTGCTCATTAGGGTTGGCACCAACAGCCAGTACCACAGCAACTTTAGCAATGGGCGATGCCATGGCTGTTGCGCTATTAGAAGCTCGCGGCTTTACTGCCGATGACTTTGCTCTTTCTCACCCAGGTGGTAGCTTAGGTAAGCGATTATTACTTACCTTAAAAGATGTAATGCACAGTGGTAAAAACACCCCTATGATAGGTGTAGCGCAAACAATTAAAGATGCCCTTATTGAAATGTCTGCTAAAGGGCTTGGTATGACCGCTATAGTTGATAACAAGCAACAACTAGCAGGGCTTTTTACTGATGGTGACTTACGCCGTATTTTAGAGCAACGTATAGATATACATACTACGGCTATAAGCGAAGTGATGACCAAGTCTTGCACTACAGCCACTGCCGACATGCTCGCAGCAGAAGCACTAAATATAATGGAAAATAAGCGGATTAATGGTTTAATCGTAGTTAATGAGCAAAACCAGCCTGTTGGCGCCTTAAATATGCAAGACCTATTAAAAGCAGGAGTATTATAAATGCAATTTGAAGATCTCTATCAACCGCTAAGCGATGATGCAAAAGCACGCGCCAAAAAAGTAAAACTACTCATATGCGATATTGATGGTGTATTTTCTGACGGCCGTATTTACTTAGGTAATCAAGGTGAAGAGTTAAAAGCATTTAATACAAAAGACGGCTTTGGCGTTAAATCCCTTATTAATAGCGGCTTTGAGGTTGCTGTAATTACCGGACGCCACTCAAAAATAGTGCAAACACGCATGAGCAGTTTAACAGTACAGCATATTTATCAGGGCCAAGAAGATAAACTCATTGCTTATCAAGAGCTCAAAAACACATTAAATTTAACCGACGAGCAAATAGCTTACATAGGCGACGATGGCCCAGACATGCCAGTAATGGAGCAAGTAGGTTTTGCCGTCGCGGTTAACGATGCCCACCCGCTTATTAAGCGCTTATCGCATTACACCACGCAAATGCCTGGCGGCTTTGGCGCAGTAAGAGAGCTGACCGACTTACTAATGCTCGAAAACGGTATTGCACTAACTACCCAAGGCACCAGTTCATGAATGCAGCACGCGTTATACTCAGCGCGCTATTCATCGGCTGTATGGTTTGGCTTTGGTACCCTTATTTTAGTCAAACAAATGTTGCTCCCGAACAAGAGCCGGAGATTATAGCTAAACCCGACTACACCGCCATAGAGCTAAAGCAAACCTCTTACGATGAGCAAGGTAAAATAAATCACAAAGTGACTGCAGCTAAAATGGAGCTGTACCAACAACTTGGGTTTACCTTTTTTGAAAAACCAATTTTTACCCTATATAACGAAAAACAAACGTGGCGTATAAATGCTGACGAAGCCACCTTATATGAAGACAAACAACTTATTTTAGAAGGCAATGTAGTTGCCAAAAATTTAGTTGATAACGCCATGATAGATAACATTAATGCCGACAACATCGAAGTCGACATTAAAGCGCTAACAATGCGCTCAGAGCAACCGGTGGTTGTAACTGGACCCAGCTTAAAAATTGTCGGTAAAGGCCTAGAAGCCGATTTAAAAACCGAAGTAATAAAACTAATTAACCATACGCGAACAATATATTATGACCAATAAACTTACTAAAATTTTAATAATTCCATCGTTAGTGCTGGCTTTTAGCGCCTCTTCAGCTGAACCTGAAACACCGCCACCTGCGAACCAAATTTCAATTAGTGCAGACCGCCAAGAAGGTCAACTAAAAGAAAATGTAGGTATTTTTGAAAAAAATGTAGAAATTGTACATGGTAGCCGCAAAATTACAGCCGACCGTCTTGAAGTGCATAAACGCGAAGACTTAGGTGATAACAAGCAATTACTAATTGCCACAGGCAGCCCTGCATACTTTGAAGAAAAACAAGACGATGGCACTATAATGAGCGCCAGTGCTAACGAAGTTCGCTACGATGTAGCTAAGCGTTTTTTAACCCTTGTAGGTGATGCAGAAGTTGCCCAAGCGGGTCAAAAAATTAATGCAAAAAGCATTACCTATGACATGGAACAACAGCTAATTAGCGCTGAAAAAGACGAAAACTCAACAGATCGCGTACACACTATTTTAGTACCTGTTGAAGCAAAACCAGAAGATAAAACAGGTAACGAAGGCCAACCATGAGTACCTTAAAAGCAGAATTACTAGCAAAAAGCTATAAAGGTCGCCAAGTTGTAAAAAACGTTGGGTTAGAAGTTCAAGCAGGTAGTATTGTTGGCTTACTAGGCCCTAATGGTGCAGGTAAAACCACCACGTTTTACATGATTGTAGGCCTAGTTCCTAGCGATAAAGGTAAAATTTCAATAGATGATAACGACATTACGTTATTACCTATGCACAGCCGTGCTCGCTTAGGTATTGGCTATTTACCACAAGAGTCATCAATTTTTAGAAAGTTAACAGTTTATCAAAACTTAATGGCGATTTTAGAAACGCGAAAAGAGCTTAATAAAGCCGCTAGAGAAGAAACGCTTAACAACCTACTTGATGAGTTTAGTATTCAGCACATTCGCGACAGCCAAGGTATGGCGCTTTCTGGTGGCGAACGTCGCCGCGTTGAAATTGCCCGCGCATTAGCCGCAAATCCTAAATTTATTTTATTGGATGAGCCTTTTGCTGGTGTTGATCCAATTTCAGTGTTAGATATAAAGAAAATAATTGAACATCTTAAAAATCGTGGGATTGGGGTACTAATTACCGATCACAACGTAAGAGAAACCCTTGATGTTTGTGAAAAAGCCTACATTGTTTCTCATGGGGAGCTAATTGCATCTGGCACTCCAGAACACGTATTAAACGACAAAACTGTGCGCGATGTTTACTTAGGCGAGCAATTTAGGCTGTAACAATCAAGCCACTCCTTTGAGCATCTGCTAATATTAATTATAACAACATAAAAGGATTGTTAGAGATACATGAGGCAATCATTACAGCTGCGCATGGGCCAGCAACTTACAATGACTCCACAATTGCAGCAAGCGATACGTTTGCTGCAGCTCAGTACATTGGATCTCCAGCAAGAAATACAAGAAGCACTTGATAGCAACCCGCTATTAGAAGTTGAAGAGCAAGATTACACGGAAGATTCGGCTGGAAAAAACGAGCAAAAAGCAGACACCGATGATGTAACCGTAAGCGCATCAACTGACGATTCAGCCAGCGAATACGAACAAGACAGCGGTGAAGCTTTAAATAAAGACACCGTTAGCGATGATATGGCAATGGATGTTACGTGGGATGAATACATGAGCGCCGCGCCTGCAGCTTCATCAGGCCCAATGCCAGAAGATGAGTCTATTTACCAAGGTGCTTCTACCGAAACGCTTCATGAGTATTTAATGTGGCAGCTTCAACTTACACCCTTTAGCCCTACCGACGAAGCAATTGCTATTGCCATTGTAGAAGCTGTAGATGACTCAGGTATTTTAACGTTAAGCTGCGAAGAAATTTTAGAAAGCTTTAACCAAGAGCACGATGATGACGTTGAAGTTGAACTTGATGAAATTGAAGCTGTTTTAAAGCGAATTCAATTATTTGACCCTGTAGGTATTGCAGCACGAAGCCTACAAGAGTGCTTATGTATACAGTTGAATCAATTTGATAAAGATACACCTTTAATAGAACAAACAAAAATGATCTTAACCGATCATATTGATCTATTAGCAGCTCGCGACTATCGTACATTAATGAAGAAAACAAAGCTCAAAGAAGATGAGCTTAAAGAGGTAATGACATTAATACACACTCTCAACCCAAAACCTGCTGATACCATAGTGAGGGAAGAGTCTGAGTATGTTATACCTGATGTATCGGTTAAAAAAATTAAAGGCCGCTGGGTGGTTGAGTTAAACCCAGATAGCATGCCAAAAATACGTGTAAATAGTCAGTATGCGGCTATGTCGCGTACCGTAAAATCTTCGGGTGATAGCCAATTTATTCGCTCTCACCTGCAAGAAGCTAAATGGTTTATTAAAAGCCTAGAGAGCAGAAACGATACGCTATTAAAAGTAACTAACTGTATTGTAAAACAGCAGCAGGCATTTTTTGAACATGGCCCTGAAGCCATGAAGCCTATGGTATTAAACGATGTTGCTGAAATGGTAGAAATGCACGAGTCGACAATTTCGCGTGTAACTACGCAAAAATATATGCATACACCACGTGGTATTTTTGAGCTTAAATACTTTTTCTCAAGCCATGTAAGCACCGAAAACGGTGGTGAGTGCTCATCTACAGCAATACGCGCCTTGATTAAAAAGCTAATTGCCGCGGAAAACTCAGCTAAACCATTGAGTGATAGCAAAATTGCGGATATATTGGCAGAGCAAGGAATTAAAGTAGCTAGACGCACAATAGCAAAATACCGTGAATCGCTAGCTATTCCACCGTCAAATCAGAGAAAGAGTTTGATATAAGACGTAAAAAACAAAGAGGAAATGCTTATGCAACTAAACCTAACTGGTCGTCACGTAGAAGTAACTGAATCACTTAAAGACTATGTAAATAATAAATTTGCAAAGCTGGAAAGGCACTCAGATCATATTAGCAATGTGCATGTCATTCTCGATGTAGAAAAACTCAACCAAAAAGCTGAAGCGACAATTCATGTAAGTGGCGCAGACTTATTTGCCTCTACAGAGCACCAAGATATGTATGCCGCAATAGACTCGTTGATTGATAAACTCGATCGCCAAGTTATTAAACATAAAGAGAAGCTCGCTAGACACTAATATTATGAAATTAAGTACATTAGTATGCCAGGACTGCAGCAAAGCTGCGGTCCTTTTTAGTAGTAAAAAAAGAATTTTAGAATTCATTAGCGAACTCGCTCATGAAAAATTACCTTATTTACCACAGCAAGATATTCTCAACGCATTAGCAAGCAGAGAAAAACTAGGTAGCACAGGTATTGGCCGAGGAATCGCGATTCCTCATGGCAGAATGGGTGGCGTAGAAGAGCCGCTTGCATTAGTACTTGTTAGCGATACACCTGTTAACTTTGATGCGATAGATAACTGCCCGGTTGATATTTTTGTGGCACTCATCGTACCAGATGGTGATAACCAGCAGCACCTAAAGACTCTAGCAACTATAGCTGATAAACTGAGCAACAAAGAATTTTGTAAACAGCTACGCAGTGCAAAAACCGATGCTGAGCTGTATAACGTTATTGTTGAACAATCGTAGTAAATACTAAGGGCGATAAATGGAGTTGATTATCATAAGCGGCCGTTCTGGTTCAGGAAAGTCGGTTGCTTTGCGCGTAGTTGAAGATTTGGGTTATTATTGCGTAGATAATATTCCGGTAAACTTACTGCCCTCTTTGGTACGCAGCGTATCAGATAACTACGACAAAATAGCGGTCAGTATTGATGTGCGTAATATCCCAAAACAACAAGACGAATTCAACGATATTCTTGAATACCTTCCTGACTTTGCAAAACCAACACTGTTTTACTTAGATAGTGACGATCAAACACTGATCAAACGCTTTTCTGAAACGCGCCGCTTACACCCTCTATCAATTGATTCGTTACCACTTGATTTAGCAATAAAAAAAGAAAAAGAACTGCTTGATGTGTTGGTCACACGCGCCGATTTTATGCTTGATACCACTGATTTAAGTGTGCACCAATTAGCCGAATCTATCCGTGAAAAAATACTGGGTAAAAAAGATAAACAACTTATTGTGACGTTTGAATCTTTTGGGTTTAAACATGGTATTCCAAAAGAAGCTGATTATGTATTTGATGCTCGCTTTTTGCCAAACCCGCACTGGGAGCCAGAATTAAAGCCTTTAACAGGGCTCGATCAGCCTGTAAAAGACTTTTTAGCAAATCACAGCATAGTGCAAAAATTCACCTGGCAAATTCAAACCTTTGTACAAACTTGGTTACCGCATTTAGAGCGTAACAACCGCAGTTATTTAACAATTGCTATAGGTTGTACTGGCGGGCAACATCGCTCGGTGTATTTGGCACAAGCCATTGGTGAAAGCTTTGCTATGACGCACCCTAATGTAAAAATTCGTCATCGTGAGCAAGAAAAATAACCTTAAAATAATAACCTGTTCAGTTTAGGTATAGTAATTTATGCGCTGTGAAGACACGTTTTTAATAAAAAACAAATTAGGCTTACACGCCAGAGCTGCAACGGTGCTTGCACAATTAGCCGTGCAATTTGATGCTACAATAACCTTACATCAAGATGATAAAGAAGCCGCTGGTGATAGCGTATTAGCCTTAATGCTACTCGAAAGTAGTAAAGGTAAAGAAGTTAAAGTTGTATGTGAAGGCCCAGACTCAGAACAAGCTCTCCACGCTGTTGGGCAGTTAATTGCACAACGATTTAACGAACAAGAATAAACGTTTAATTACTTAGCTTGCTCAAACATTTTCGCTTTATGCCCTGATCAGTTTGTGTAGCTTGGTAAATGAATAGTATTTAATTAGATTAATCGCGATGTGGTTAATCGCCTCCCCCGTCGTATATAAAAAAATTTAGGATGCCAATGCCAGAAGCGTTTGAACAAGACTACCCACTGCAACAATTAAAACAGGTGACTAAATCACTTAATAGTGGGCAATTTGTTCAAGTAAGACGCATGCTAGCAAAAACGGCCCCGTGTGATACTGCCCTTTTACTCGAATCCTCACCACATAAAATTAGACGCATGCTTTGGCAGCTGGTTGACCCAGATGTACAAGGTGATGTGCTAGAAGAGCTCTCTGAGGATGTACGTTTAGGTATTATTGCGCAGATGGAGCCTGAACACATTGCCGCTGCCACCGAGGATATGGGGCACGATGATTTAGGTGAAGTACTACGTAGTCTCCCTGATACTGTCTATAAAGATGTTGTTGGGGCTATGGACACCCAAGACCGTGAAAGAGCCACTCAGGCTCTTTCATACCAAGAGCGCTCAGCGGGTGCGTTAATGAACACCGATACGGTGACCATTCGCCCAGACGTTACACTTGATGTAGTACTGCGTTATATAAGGCTCAGAGGTGAGCTGCCAGAAGGCACTGATGATTTATACGTTGTTGATAAACATAATTGCTTTTTAGGCGCATTATCGCTCAGTACACTTTTAACTAATCCACCTGAAAAAATAGTACGAGATTTAATGGATGAAGACTGTGAGTCGATTCCTATTTCTATGGATGAAAGTGAGGTTGCTCAGTTATTTGAGCGTCATAACTGGATATCTGCACCGGTAGTTGATGATAACGCACACTTGCTAGGGCGTGTTACCATTGATGATATTGTTGATGTAATACGTGAAGACGCTGAGCATAGCTTATTAAGCTTAGCGGGTCTTGATGATGAAGAAGACACCTTTGCACCGGTTTTAAAAAGCTCGAAAAAACGTTCTGTATGGTTAGGGGTTAACTTACTAACCGCCCTTGCAGCTGCATTTGTAGCAAGCTTTTTCGAAAGTACCCTCGATATACTGCCAATCTTAGCCGTGCTTAACGGTATTGTGCCCTCAATGGGGGGCGTAGCGGGTAGCCAATCTTTAACTTTGGTTATACGTGGTATTGCCGTGGGCCATATAAACCAAACCAATCAACGCTTTTTAATGGCAAAAGAGCTCGCTATTGGCGCATTAAATGGTGTTATTTGGTCTCTACTTATTGCCGGTGTTATTGCATTATGGCAGTGGGACTTTATGTTAGGTGGCGTGCTCGCGTTCGCGATGTTTATGAATTTAGTTGTAGCCGGTGTAGCGGGTGCATGTATTCCTATTTTACTGAAAAAAATGAATATAGACCCAGCACTTGCCGGCAGTGTAGTGCTTACAACGGTAACCGATATAGTTGGTATTTTTGCCTTTTTAGGCACAGCCACATGGCTACTTGTATAAGTAGCCACACTGCTTAAACGTTAAATTGGTGAACCTGGCGGTATAGGTAAATCAGTAAAGTTTTTAGGCCATTTTCCCTCTTTTAAAAATAGCTTTATTTGCTCAACTAAATACTGCTTAAAAGCACTTTCTCCGCTACTTGTATGGCTCAACATTGAGTTTTGATTAAAATCTTCACTCAGCGTAACTAAATAATAACGTAGCTGCGCTTGTACTTCTGGGCTCACTTTATCGCTTGCAACTAAATCAGCCATTGTTTTTGCAGTTAAAAATTGCACGCGCTGAGTAATTTTTCCTTTCATAGTATTAGGCGCAGATACATTAAACACTTGGCTATAAAGCTGCTCTAGCAACTCATCTAAGCTATAAAATTGAATATTGCGTGCCTGTTGCTGCGCTAACCGATTTAAGCGCTGCGGGTTTAATAAAAGCGATAAACTATGCTGCGCAGCTACTTCAGGTAGTGCCATAGCATCAAGCGTTAAGCCTGTACGCCCTGCTATGCTTTCGCGTGATTTAGACTCCCCATATGCTTTTGGCGGAATAAGCGCTAACACCGATTCAGGTAATAATAAATTGGTTGGCTTAAGCGTGGCTAAAATAGCGTTCACGGCTTCTTGTTGCTGCTCTTTAGCAACAACTTGTGCGCCTTTTGCAGGCGCATCATTTCGTAGTTCGTACTCATAATTGACACCTGCAATTAACTTAACTGCAGCTTCAATTTGATAGCGGTGAAACAAATAAAGCGGTACTAACTTTTCTTCTAATTGCGAGAGTGCATCACCCGTTTTAATGTTATTTATTCCAAACTGCGAAAGCGCTTTTTTACGCACACTAAGCACTCTTAAAAGCTCCTGTGATGGGTTTACACCGTTATCCCATAAATGGGCTGTTGGGTGAGCGCCACCTTTTGCTCGCGCGTCACTGTCGGATATAAACTCAAGGCCTTTGGCTTTATTCTCTTTTAATATTGCTGCCAGTTCAGCGCTTTCGTCTTGATTGGTAAAGTCGCTGTAGCCATATTTAATTACTTGGGTATCCCATGCGCCCATGCCTTTTGCATAGCCACGGGTTACATCTAGGTTGCCTTGCTCATCAAAGCTAAGTAGCGGGTGCGGGTAATCCATAACAGAGGCTCTATCACCTACTGATGCGGCAAAGTTATGAGAAATCCCTAAAGTGTGGCCAATTTCGTGTGCACTCAATTGGCGAATACGATCAAGCGCCATAGCCTGTAAATTCTTAGCGACCTCATTACCTTTTAAATAGGGGGCGGCAAGTGCCTCGGCAATTAATATATCTTGGCGTATACGCAGTGAACCAAGCGTTACATGCCCTTTTAATATTTCACCTGTGCGAGGGTCGATTACAGAGCTTCCGTATGACCAACCACGTGTAGCACGGTGCACCCACTGAATTACGTTGTAACGAATATCCATAGGATCTGCATTACTTGGCAATACTTTTACTATAAATGCGTTTTTGTACCCTGCAGCAGAAAATGCATCATTCCACCATTTACCGCCTTCTAGTAAAGCGCTTTTGACAGGCTCAGGAACGCCAGGGTCTAGGTAGTAAATAATAGGCTCTACGGGTTCACTAATAGGTAAACTTGGATCTTTTTTAGCTAAGCGATGGCGCGGTATATAGCGAACAAACATAGACTCACCAAGCGCAGCTGCATAGTCTTTATGCTCAATACTCCAAAAGCCAGATTGGGGATTAAACTTACGCGGCGTGTAGTTATCATCAGGTAGTTTAATCAGTGAATGATGCATATGCACAGTAAGTGCATATGGGTCGGCACTAACTTGGCGAACAAATTCACCCGGCTTTGTGCCTTTAAAGGTGAGTACAGCTTCAAGCTCGGTGTTTTTTACAAACGCTTTTGAGCGACCCATGTACACAGCACTTCGTGATTCATCAAGGCTAAAGTTACCCTGTTTACGTGCAGCCAATTTTCGACTAACCCCGTGCACATCGCTCAATAAGTACGGCGTGTAGTCAATCAGTGCGGTGGTTTTATCTTGTGCAACTACTTTAAAGCCCGCTAGGATACTTGATGCAAATGCCTCTTTAATACTTTGCTGCTCAGCTTTATTTGAGGTATTAGCACGATAGTAAGTATTTACAGCGCGCAGCATTACTTTATCGCCAAAACGCTCAAACTGTACAAGGTGCGTATTACCAAGTTGGCCCCTATCAAGGCCAATATCGTTTGAGCCAATACCATAAGGTAAGCTTTGCTGAAGTAAAAACTGCTGCTCTAGCTTGTCTACTTTTACATAAACTTTGCCGTTTTGGGTATCGTAAAAAAACGAAAAGTAACCTGGGAAGTGGTTCATTTGCGCAGTAAATTCATCTATAGACTTAATTGCTGCGTGCGCTTGGGTTATGATAGAGCACAGCACAGTAAAGAGTATGTAACTTATAAGTGGTATTTTTTTCATAATCTTATCTTTGTTATTGGCGTTTTAAGTACGATTAGGTAGCACCATTATAGGGCGCTATTTAAACAATACAGGTATTTAAGACGAAATTCAGCGCACTAAGTTAATCTCTCTCACATTATGATTAGCTAGTACACGTTATCAGGAAAATAGAATGCGTAGACTCCCTCCAGTATTACTAGAAGACGGTTGCCCAAGAGAACTTTTGTCGTTAATTAGAACCATTTTAGCGGCATGTAAAGAAATTTCGTTTCGTGTTGGCCAAGGCGCACTTTCAGGCGTATTAGGCTCAACCCTTGATGAAAACATTCAAGGCGAAACTCAAAAAAAGCTCGATGTGTTATCTAATCAGCTGTTAAAAGATATTTTATTGGAGTCAGGCACAGTTAAAGCGATTGCCTCTGAAGAAGAAGATTACACTGTTGCCGGTAATCAAGACGCTAAATACATAGTTGCATTTGACCCCCTTGATGGCTCATCAAACACCGACATAAACTCGCTGGTTGGTACTATATTTTCGATTATGGAAGCGCCTGCAGGCTCTGACGCTGCTGATCAAAGCATATTTATGCAGCCTGGCCATAAACAAGTTGCAGCCGGTTACGTACTTTACGGCCCTTCAACTATGCTTGCTCTTACAACAGGTAAAGGTACGCGCATGTTTACTCTTGATAAAACCCAAGGTAGCTTTTTACTAACAGAAGACTTTGCCACTATACCTGCCGATACCAACGAATTTGCCATTAATGCGTCAAACCAGCGCCATTGGCAATCAGCTATGCAAAACTATATAAACGATTTATTAGAAGGCGACACAGGCCCGCGCGCTAAAAACTTTAATATGCGCTGGATTGCAGCCATGGTTGGCGACGTGCACCGTGTACTTAGCCGTGGTGGTTTATTTACTTACCCAACCGATACTAAAGACCCAAACAAACCAAATAAACTACGCTTACTTTACGAAGCAAACCCAATGGCTATGCTTGTAGAGCAAGCCGGTGGTATAGCCTCAACAGGTACCGAGCGTATTATGGATATACAGCCAGATGCAATCCACCAGCGTGTAGCGGTTATTTTAGGCTCTAAAAACGAAGTAGAAACGTGCTTGGGATATCATAAGTAGACAAGCACTATATTAACATCAGCAAGCTTCTCTTCTACACTAACTTATGTTTTGTATTAGACTACTATTTCTCTTTTATCAATGGGAAATACAAGACGTGGAGCTTGCTCACGTTAGAAGCGCAGCTTCTCATGGCTTCCCCCGCGAATTACCTCATACTTTATCCACCGCACTCTTTACAGTTTAAATCTTTAACTACTTTAAAATGTTGCTGCTTAAAGCTCAGCGCATCGAAGGTAATAAACACACTCCCCTCAACGTGGCCTAATAATATATTAAGTGTAAGTTGTGCCTGCATAGAACCAATAACACCCAATAAAGGGCTTATCACACCCGCATTACTACAATTTACCACGGGCGCAGAGTCACTTTTTGCAAAAACGCAGCCATAACACGGGCTATTATTTTTCCTAAAATCAAACCCCATTAACTGCCCTTTCGTTGCCAGTGCAGCACCTGCAATTAACGGTGTTTTATTAACAAAACAATAGCGGTTAACACTATAGCGCGTGGCAAAATTATCTGAGCAATCAAGCACTACATCGACATTATTTAAAAGCTCAGCCGCGTTATTATCATCAAGCTTTTTATTGTGCGTCACTATGTGTATTTGATTATTAAGGCTTGTTAATACTTTGCCTGCAGCTGCTACTTTGCTTTGTCCTAAGTGATTAACTTTATAAAGCACTTGGCGCTGCAAGTTAGAAAGCTCAATAGCATCATCATCTATTAAAATAAGCGTACCAATACCCGCCGCCGCTAAATACAAAAGTGCGGGGCTACCTAAACCGCCCGCACCGACTACAGCAACGGTTGCAGCCTTTAACGCTAACTGCCCTTCTAGCCCCACTTCTTTTAATAATAAATGACGACTATAACGCAGGGTTTCTTTATCGCTGAGCTTATCCATTGGGCTGGTTTATAACACTTTGTAGCGCACTAATCGCAGCAATATAATCATCCGATTCACTAATGGCTCTTACTACCGCAACACTGCCTACGCCGGTATGTGCAACTTCGCTTACGCGGGTTAAATCTATTCCGCCAATGGCAACCGTTGGGTAGCTTTGCATTAATGGCACAAACTTTTTAAGTTTATCGAGCCCTTGTATTTGCCCTGTCATATCTTTGGTCGTGGTTGGGTAAATAGCGCCAAATGCCATATAACTTGGTCGGTAGTTGTGCGCACGGAGCATTTCGTAAAAGCCATGAGTCGAAAGCCCAAGCCTTAAACCTGCGTCTTTAATGGCGGCTAAATTAGCAATATCTAAATCTTCTTGACCTAAATGCACGCCGTAAGCACCGTGCTTTACGGCTAACTGCCAGTAGTCATTTATAAATACGTGCGCGCAGTACTTTTTACCCAGTTCAACTGCCTGTTTTATGAGTTCATCAAGCTCAATATCGGTTTTATTTTTAACGCGTAGCTGCACTGTTTTAATGCCTTGTTCTAAGCATTTAGTTAACCAGTCAATACTACTAACCACAGCATATAAGCCGAGTGTTTTATTTTCACAAGGTGCAAAATCAGCAGCCATATTAAATTCAAGCGGCACATCAAAATCAAGCTCATCGCCAAGCCAACTGCCTGGCTCAATCACTTGTGGAAAATCATCTAAATTTGTAGGAAAAGCAGTATGCGCAACAGGGCCTATTCCTTCACCGTATCTAACTGACTGCTTTAAGCCTTGGTTTATATAAGCTTTAGCTAAAATAAAGGCATCTTTTAGCGGGTAGTCTTTTGCTAAACACGCGGCAATTACCGAGGCCATACTGCAACCAGTACCATGGCTATGAGGGCTTTGAATTTTTTTATTACCAAGCCAATACTCTTCACCATTTTGCGTAAAATTATTTACACAATAATCAATACAGTAGCCGCTTGGGTAATCCCAATGCCCCCCTTTAATAACAACCGCTTTTGCACCCCAACTTAGCAGCTTATTCGCGGCGTCTTTAACGGCACTTGGGCCAATTAAATACACGCCTGTTAATAATTGAGTTTCGTGGGTGTTAGGCGTTATTACATCCACCAGCGGCATTAAGCATTCTTTAATAGCACTTACGGTATCTTCTTCTGTTAATACGTCACCACTTGAGGCAATAGCAACAGGGTCGTAAACAATCACAGGCGGTACAGGCCATTTAGCTTTGTAATGCGCTATATGCTCACTTATTAATTGAATTTGCTGCACATTAGCTAACATGCCAATTTTAATTACTTTGGCTTTCATATCGCTTTCGAGCGCTAGTAATTGCGATTCAATAATATCGGTAGATACCGCGTTAATAGCCTCTACACCTAAGCTATTTTGCGCCGTAAGCGCGGTAATTGCAGTACAACCATGCACGCCAAAACTTTGCATTGCTTTTATATCGGCCTGAATACCTGCACCACCGCCTGAGTCAGATCCGGCAATTGTCCACACTAAATTATTCATACTCTTTATTTCCTTACTGCTGATGCCAAAACGGCATGCCCATTGTGGGGGTTGATGGGGCCGCTAAGTCTTTTTCGGGCATTGCTTTTGCCTTATACGCAAAGCGCCCTGCTTCTACCGCAGCTTTAAATGCACGACTCATCGTAATTGGGCAACCCGCCCCAGCAATCGCTGAATTTAATAATACCGCATCATACCCTAATTCAAGCGCTTGGCAGGCATGTGAAGGTAAGCCAAGGCCAGCATCTACAATTAAAGTTGTGTTGGGTAAGCGTTCGCGAATTATTTTTAAATTATAACTATTTAAAAGCCCTTTACCGGTGCCAATAGGCGCGCCCCATGGCATAAGCACTTCACAGCCTAGCTCATTTAAACGCTGGCAAAGTACCAAGTCATCGGTGCAGTAAGGTAGTACTTTAAAGCCATCATCAATTAATATTTTTGTTGCCTCTAACAGCGCAAATGGGTCGGGCTGTAAGTTGTAGTCATCACCTATTAGTTCAAGCTTAATCCAATCGGTAGCAAATACTTCACGGCACATTTTAGCAAGCGTAACGGCTTCTTTCACACTGTGGCACCCGGCTGTGTTAGGCAGTATTTTAAGGCCGGTATTTTTAATTAATTGCCAAAAATCATCCCCCGCCGCCGCGCTTTGCTGCCGCCTTAATGACACAGTTACTATTTGTGACCCTGAGGCTTTTATAGATTCTTCCATAACAGCAGGAGAGGGATAAAGCGCAGAGCCGATTAATAAACGACTATTTATTTGCTCTCCGTAAATAGTTAAACAGTCTTTAGTTTGCATGAGCTTTATCCGCCTTGAATGGGTGACAGCAACTCAACACTGTCGCCTTCATTAAGTACATAGTTACCGTGCTGACTTTGTGGAATAAATTCACCATTAATCGCCACCGCATAGGGAGGTTGTGCACCAAAGTTTTGTAATATCTCAACAAGCGCTGCACTTTTAATAGTTAGCAGCTCACCATTAATTGTTATATTCATTTATTACTCACCCTATTTTTGAAACTGCATCGGCCACCAAAGCCGGCGCTAACATATAACCGTGGCGGTACAAGCCATTAATGCTAATTACATTCCCCTTTTTTAAAACCACAGGGCGGTTATCGCTAAATGCCGGGCGTAAGCCGGTTTGAATATTAAGTAATCGAGCCTCAGCAAACCCACTGTGCACTGTGTAAGCGGCCGAGAGTAACTCAAGCGTTGAGCGCACAGTTGCAGGGCCGCTATCATCAGACTCTATTTCGGTAGCACCAATTACATATTCATTATTAGGCTTTGGCGCTATGTAAATTGGGTAGCGCGGGTGCATTAAACGTACCGGCCTAGTTAAATTAACCTCTGGTGCCTGTAACCTTGCGACTTCTCCGCGCACCCCTCTGAGTGGTTTATCAGCTTTAGCACCAAGCCCTCGGCAATCAATAATATAATCAAAGGCGCGGTTATTAATTTCACCGTTTTTAATGGTTACTCGCTGATTAAAAAAAAATTTAACTTTGCGCTTATTAAGCAGGGTAAAACTTGCTTTATAAAAGGCTTGGTTATCTATTTGCCCTTCGCAAGGTAAAAACACACCTTGGCTAAAGCGGTTTGCAAGCTCTGGCTCTAACTGCGCTATTTGCTGAGCATTTAATGCCTGAGCACTGTGCTCTGCTATTGGCTTTATTCGCTGAGTAAAGCTTTGTAGGTCACCTTTATCTTGCTGATGCGCAACAACCAATGTGCCTTGCTGCTGAAAAAATACGTCACCTTCAAGCTCGCTTATTATTTCTGGCCAGCGCTTTAGTGAGTTTAGCCCCATAATGGCTAAATCGGCTTCACACAATACCGACTCAGCAAGTGGGGCAAGCATTGCCGCAGCCACTTTACCGGCGCTATTTTGGGTGTGCTCATCACTTGCTTCAAACACCGTTATATGGTGCGACTTACTTAGTTCAAGCGCTGCTAAGCGTCCTGCTAAACCAAAACCCACCACAGCAATGTTATAAAACATAAAATCTCCTATTAGCCGCGCGCTGCAAATAACTGGCAACGAGCAATAAGGTACTTACTTTATTGCTCGTAGCCCAAGCCCTATATGGCTTATATCGCTTTGTGGTAAATCTCTGAGCCTGTTTGTTTAAACTCCTCAGATTTAGCTTTCATTTGCGCTTCTACATCAATCATTTTGATCTCTATGGTTTCACCTGCATTATTAGGATCAATGCCACGCACTTCTAAGTCTTTAGCGTAATCACGCACTTCTTGGCTTATTTTCATTGAACAAAACTTAGGGCCACACATAGAGCAAAAATGCGCAACTTTGCCTGACTCTTGCGGAAGGGTTTCATCGTGGTATTCGCGGGCACGCTCAGGGTCTAAACCAATGTTAAATTGGTCGTGCCATCTAAATTCAAAGCGTGCTTTTGATAAGGCATTATCGCGCTCTTGCGCGCCCGGGTGGCCTTTAGCTAAATCGGCGGCATGCGCTGCAATTTTGTAGGTAATTAAGCCTTCTTTAACATCTTCTTTATTAGGCAAGCCTAAATGCTCTTTTGGTGTTACATAACAAAGCATTGCACAGCCGTACCATGCTATTTGTGCAGCGCCTATACCCGATGTTATATGGTCGTACCCTGGTGCTATGTCGGTCGTTAATGGGCCTAAGGTATAAAATGGGGCTTCGTCGCAATGTTTTAATTGCTCATCCATATTGGCTTTAATCATGTGCATTGGCACATGCCCTGGGCCTTCTATAAATACTTGTACGTCGTGCTTCCATGCAATTTTAGTGAGCTCGCCTAGCGTACGTAATTCACTAAATTGCGCCTCATCGTTGGCATCAGCAATAGAGCCTGGACGAAGGCCATCACCAAGTGAAAAACACACGTCATATTGTTTTAGAATTTCGCAAATGTCTTCAAAGTGGGTGTATAAAAAGTTTTCTTTATGGTGTGCTAAACACCACTTAGCCATAATTGAGCCACCGCGCGATACAATACCGGTTACGCGTTTTGCCGTCATAGGCACATAGCGAAGCAGTACACCGGCATGAATAGTAAAGTAATCAACGCCCTGCTCAGCTTGCTCTATAAGCGTATCACGGAAAATTTCCCACGTTAAATCCTCGGCCACGCCATTTACTTTTTCAAGCGCCTGATAAATAGGTACTGTGCCAATGGGCACTGGTGAGTTGCGAACTACCCACTCGCGCGTTTCGTGAATATAACGCCCAGTCGATAAATCCATTACGGTGTCGGCGCCCCAGCGGGTAGACCACACCATTTTTTCTACTTCTTCTTCGATTGATGAGCTTACTGATGAATTACCAATATTAGCGTTAACTTTTACTAAAAAGTTACGCCCTACTATCATTGGTTCGGTTTCTGGGTGGTTTATATTATTAGGTAAAATAGCGCGGCCTCGTGCAATTTCATCGCGTACAAATTCAGGGGTAATAAAATCAGGAATACTTGCACCAAACGACTCGCCTTTGTGCTGGGCTGCTAATAACTCTTCACGAATTTGTGCACGTCCCATGTTTTCGCGTACTGCCACATATTCCATTTCAGGGGTGATAATGCCTTGGCGAGCATAATGCATTTGCGTTACATTTTTACCCGCTTTACCACGGCGAATTTTTGGTAAATGTTCAAAACGAATATGATCAAGTCCGTCATCAGCCATACGCTGCTGTGCAAACTGTGAAGTTACCGAGTCGAGTATTTCGGTGTCGTCTCGGTTTTGTATCCATTGCTCACGAAATTTAGGTAAGCCTTTGCGTACATCTAATTCAAAATTAGGATCGGTATACGGGCCCGATGTATCGTAAACACGTAGCGGTTCATTTGGTTCATACACAGGGTTTTCGTCGGTGCCGCCGATAAAGGTGTCGCTTAGAGTTATTTCGCGCATACCTACACGCACGCCTGGCTGGCTACCCTGTACATATACTTTATGCGAACTTGGAAACGGCTGGCCCGTTAAGTTATAAATGTATTCAGACGCGGCTGCGCGCGTTTCTCGACGTGTTGATTTATTTGTAGTGTTTGACATGACTTACCTCATTGCTAAAGGGTTGTCTTGTCAGATATTCCATAAAGGAATAGAGAAAGATCGTAAAGCAGCTGCAGTGCTACTTTGCAGCCTAATAAGGTGACATTTTGTTGTGCGCATAAAAAAAGACGCACAAGCGTCCCGTTTTAGGCAGCTTGTTCCCTACGCAGGTTTTAACCTGATCAGGTTCACGGATCCCGCTTTCGCGATCTCAGCCTTAATTATTTAAGGCACTCCGACAAGTAAAAATATATAAATTATGTTCGTTGATTTGCAGTACTTTTTAGCAAATCTGCGCTGAGTGTACGCCAGTTAAAAATTGCCTGCAAGGGGCAACTTTAAATACTCATTAAGTTACTTTGCAATAAACACAAAGGTTTGCTCGCCTTGCATAACTAGTTGCTGGCCTTGCATTGTAAGCTGTGCGCCCTCTCTTAGAGCCTGTAAAAATTGCTGTTCAAACTCATCAATATTTGCCCCGCACGACTTACGTGTCATGCCAAGCTTATTAATACTAATGTTGCTACCTTCAAGTTCACCTTCGCCAAAAAATTTATTACATCCGGCAAAACCGTTTACTTGCAACGCCTCAATAAAGCTCATTGACGCAGTGTAAGATGCTGGAATAGCTAAACCATCAACCTTTGATAGTTGCCATTGTGTATATTTTAGCTGCTCAGAGGTCACCGTCCCTGTGGCTGTACAACCAATACATAAACCGATTAAAAGCATCGGTATCGCTGCTAATTTCATGCTATTACTAACTAAATATTTAATTGCGGTAATAGTAACAATTTTTATACGGTTTTTCCGTTAAAAATGCATGTTTTAAATGTAAATTTTTGTTCTATGGTAGTTTAAAAGTTAAACAGCTAAATTTAAGTCTGAGTTTTTAAATAAATTATCCATTTCTGGGGGCAAAAATGGGCGGCCTTTTTCGTTAACCGATGTACCAATTACTCTTGCTTGCAGCATTACTTTTTCATCGCTTTTGCGCACAATTGCTTGCTTAAACGCAAACTTTAAGCGACTTATACGCTCAGGCTCTACTGATACGTAAAACTCATCTTCAGGCACAAGGGAGTGCTTGTAATCAACTTCACTGCGTATTACCACTAAATTAACTTTTTGTTTTGCAAGCAAAGCAAAATCAACACCATTGGCAAATAAAAATTCATGGCGTGCGTGCTCTAAATAATTAAAATATACACTGTTATTTACAATTCCTTGTAAGTCACATTCGTAATGGCGTACTTTAAAGTCAACTTTAAAGGTCATATTAGTAATCCTGATTATTTAACGTATAATTGCCGCGTTTATAGCACATGTGTTGAAATAATTGCTACCATACGAGTCCCTAAAATGGAGTTAAGTAACCCAATGAACTTACGTTTGTCTTTAATTACTGCCGCACTTTTACCGCTAATTAGTGCACCACTTGTAGCTCATGCTGATGACAGCGACCTTGAAAGAATCGTTGTAACGGGCGACTTTCAACGTGAAAGCATTCAAACGCTAAGCGCCAGTGCAAGCCTATTCAGCGAGTCTGAAATTAACCAGCGTGGCGCAAGTTACTTAGACGAAATGTTAGGTAGCACTGCAAACGTAAACTTTACTTCAGGTGCTTCTCGTGGTCGTTATATCCAAATTCGTGGTGTGGGACTTCGTTCACAATTTGTAGACCCAATTAACCCATCGGTTGGTTTAGTTATTGACGGCATTAACTACTCAGGCCTTGGTGGTAGCTCATTATTATTTGATATTGACCAAGTAGAAATTTATCGCGGCCCGCAAGGCACACGTTTTGGTGCAGATGGCATGGCCGGTATGATCCAAATGGGATCAGCACAAGCCACCGCCGATCCGAGTTTAAAATTACAAGTGGGTATGGGCACATACAACTCACGTGAGGCAGGCCTTGCAGCAAGTACTGGCTTAACGGATGATACAAGCGCACGCGTAAGCTACTTTCGTAGAAAATCAGATGGCTATGTAGATAACCTATATTTAAACGACGAAACTCAACAACAAGATGAGCAAGTAGCCCGCTTTAAATTAAACAGCCAACTTACTGAGCATTTAAACACTGAGTTAAACCTACATTACATTGATATAAACAACGGTTACGATGCGTTCACGCTCGATAACAGCCGTAATAGTGTAGCCGACGAGCCGGGCCAAGATAACCAACAAAGCTACGCCGTTGGTATTAATAATACCTACACTGGCTTTAATGCCTTTGACGTAAGTTTAAACCTATCAGCCATTGATACAGAGCTACTTTACAGCTTTGATGAAGACTGGGTATGTAACGATGCAAGCGAGCCACAATTATGTGCGGCAGGCTTACACCCTTGGGGCTATAGCTACCAAGATACTTACTATCGGGAACGTGATGATAAAGCAGTTGAGTTGCAATTTAATGGAAAGTTAAAAGATTGGGTCTTGGGTGCGTATTACCAAGAGCGTGATATAGACCTTAACCGTCAACGTAGAAAGTTTGCTGAGTACCAAACTTTTAATTCTCGATATGAAGTAAGTAATACCGCGATTTACGGCCAAATTGCGAACCCAATAGGTCCTAAAACAACATTAATTGCGGGTTTACGTGTTGAACAATATCAAGGTGATTACACCGACAGCAACGGCTTTATTGAAGATACCGACGACGTAATGGTTGGCGGTAAAGTAGCACTTGAGTACCAAGTGATTGATCGCACCATGATCTACACAAGCATTACTCGTGGCTACAAAGCCGGCGGCATTAACTCAGAAGCACTGGCTAAAGCTAAAGATGAGGGCTTAAGCCTAAGCGCTGATTTTCTCCAGCAGCACACCAGTTTCGATCCTGAATATTTATGGAGTGGTGAATTTGGTGTTAAGGGCTCATCACTTGATGACAAGTTTACACTTCGCTTAGCCGCATTCTACATGCACCGTGATAACATGCAGCTAAAAGGCTGGTTGATAGAAGATCAACAATTTACCAGCTATGTTGATAATGCAAGCTCTGGCAGTAACTACGGCTTAGAAATTGAAGGCAGTTACCAACTTACTGAAGATTTATTCTTAACCGGTAGTGCAGGTTACTTAAATACAGAAATTGATGACTTTGTTGCTAGGACTGACATCTATCAACCCCCTTTAAACCAAGATGGTCGTGAGCAAGCGCAATCACCTAAATACCAATACGCATTTAGCGCACGTTATAACTTTACGAATGAACTATACGGGATGATTGGTGTTGAAGGTAAGGACGATTATTACTTCTCAGATAGTCATAACTCACAAGCGCCAAGCAGCAATTTAGTTAACCTGAGCTTTGGCTACGAAGCTGATATGTGGGCAGTACGCGCATGGGCTCGTAACGTGTTTGACGAAACAGTACCAACACGCGGCTTTGAGTTTGGTAACGACCCACTTGATGGTTATGCTACACACACCTATGTTCAATTAGGTGAGCCAAGAGTAGCCGGCGTAACGTTTACGCTAGAACTATAAGCTGTGTGATCTGACGCCGATAAAGTAGACACGGGGTTTTAATTCATTGATTCATATTGTATGGGACTAGCATTTCCAATCGTCCCATGCATTCACACTGAGTTGTAGTAATTCTCAATATAAAAACGACTTTAATTTGTCATTTCGCTACGACTCAGCTCATTTAGATTACTCATCCATTCTTTTCCTACTGAGCAAAAAAACTTTCTGAACAGGCATTATTCCAGCTGTTTCCCTTTCTCGATATGCTAATCGTTACACCTAGTTTGTTCAACCACGATATAGTCTCCTTTTCTCTATATTGGCTCCCTTGTTCAGAATCTTTGGCCGTTTGGTTTACGTACATTCCAAGCCTTCTTGGGTGTTTTAATCACTAAACCCGCTCTATTAATTCGACTTGTTGCCCAGCCTACAACTTTGCGTGAGTATAAATCAAAAATGACACATAAGTACTGCCAGCCTTCTTTACAGCGCACCTGAGTTATATCCGACACCCATACACTTTTAGGCTCTTCAACATCAAATTGACGAACAAGTAAGTTCTCTGTCGTTATAAAACCCTGCTTTTTATTGCCACTCGTGTAGCGACGCTTACCTGATTTAGAGCGATAACCTACGCTTTGTAATAAACGCTGCACTCTGCCTTTACTGCAATCATATCCGTCGGCTATAGCGGCTTGCCACAATTTTCTGTAACCAGGTATGCAGTGCTCTTCATTACTTCTTTTTATTAAAAACTGAAGTGATAAATCATTTTTCCTGAAACTGGGTTTAACGACTATTTCAGCCATTTGTAATACCCTACCTTAGAGACAGATAATTACGCACATAACTTACTTATTGCTTTCTTCGCCGAAGCGGTCTGATGGGTATAGTGAAACCTTATTCTTCTAGGCTGTCGAAGTAGGACCTCACCTTTTTTAACACGTCGTTCTCCAACTGCACGTCCTCAAGGTCTTTATATGATTTTTCTGGGCCTTTGTTTTTAAGTGGATTAGCTTCTTCTTTTGAGATCATTTTACTTCTCCAGCTTGATAGCATATAGGGATGAATACCGTATTTTTTTAGCGGTCATTCTAACGCTGCCGTGTGAGTCTAGCGACCCCTGCACTACTTTTATGGAGTCAGATCAGTAAAACAATGACCTTGTGGATTTTACCTGCAAGGTTTTTTATGCCTAAATTTTAGCGCAAGTTGGCGTATACATTACGAGTATGTGATTTTAAAAAACAAAAAACCCAGCATAAGCTGGGTTTTTACAATTCTGAAAGAAAACTAAATTACTTGATTTTAGCTTCTTTGAAAATCACGTGTTTACGAGCCTTAGGATCGAACTTTTTGATTTCCATCTTTTCAGGCATGTTACGCTTGTTTTTGTCAGTAGTGTAGAAAAAACCAGTACCAGCAGTTGAAACTAAACGGATTTTATCGCGCATGATTCAGTTCCTTAAACTTTTTCGCCGCGAGCACGGATATCTGTAAGTACCGCGTCGATGCCTTTTTTATCGATAATACGCATACCTTTAGTAGTAGTGCGTAGTGTTACAAAACGTTTTTCACTTTCAACCCAAAAACGGTGTGTTTGTAGGTTAGGTAGGAAACGACGTCTAGTCGCGTTTCTCGCGTGTGAACGGTGGTTACCAACCGTTGGACGCTTACCTGTAACTTGACATACTTTAGACATGTCTATATATCTCCAATAACTTCGCTCGAGCTTAATTTAACCTAAGGCCATGTATTTGTGCCCTAGATAAATCGAAGGGCGCTCTTTATACAGCTTTTACAGGCAAAGATCAAATACTGATCTATCCAACCAGCTCATATGTAAATTTGATAGCGGCTAATTATAAAGATCGAAAGCCCTTAGGGAAAGTAAAAACTGCATTTAAATTAAACTAATTTGCTAAAATGCCTCAAACCGCTCATTTTTAACACACTTATTCATCAAGCAGGGTTAAATCAAGCCTCGCTCAGCAAAAGAAACACAGGTTTCTCCTCCCACAATGATGTGATCAAGCACATTTATGTCTACCAATTGCAGCGCTTGCTGTAATTTATTGGTGATAAGTTTGTCAGCTTGGCTTGGTTCAGCAATACCGCTTGGGTGGTTATGAGCTAAAATAACGGCCGCTGCGTTATTTTTAAGTGCCGCCTTAACAACTTCCCTTGGGTAAACACTGGCAGAATTAATGGTGCCATAAAAAAGTACTTCATCATTTACTAAGCGGTTTTGGCTATCGAGGTAAAGCACCATAAATACCTCTTGCTGTAATCCACGCATCTGAATGGTTAAATATTCGTACACAGCATTGGGGGAATTAAACACAGCCTCTCGCTGGCAGCGCTCTTGCATATAACGCTGGCTTAGTTCAAGTACAGCTTGTAACTGCACATATTTAGCCATGCCTAGACCTTTTTGCGCACAAAACTCATCTTGGCTGGCATTAAATAAATTATGCAGTGTTTTATTCTCGTTAAGTAAGTGTTGGGCAAGCTCTATCACATTCATTCCTGGTAACCCAGTACGTAAAAATATAGCCAGTAACTCAGCATCAGTGAGCGCTTTAGGGCCTTTTGCAATTAATTTTTCACGTGGGCGCAGTGAATTAGGTAACGATGTTAATTGCATTATTCATCCTTGATGATTAAAAAACAGTCATATAACTGTAATGCAAATTTTAAAATTAGCCTGATTATTTAATCTTAAAAACTTAGCTCAAAGCACAAAGATTTGTTATTTTAGCCTGCATATAAACTCAAGCTGAAAAACACTCATGACTAACTTAACAAACAAAAAAATTGTCCTTGGCATAACCGGCGGTATTGCAGCCTATAAATGTGCAGAGCTCGTTAGGCGCTTAAAAGACGCTGGTTGCGAAGTAAAAGTCGTTATGAGCGAATCAGCTAAACACTTTATCACCCCGTTAACCATGCAAGCTGTAAGTGGCGAAATGGTGTCTGACTCATTACTTGACCCATCTGCAGAGGCGGCAATGGGCCACATAGAATTTGCCAAGTGGGCTGATTTAATTTTAGTGGCGCCTGCAACCAGCAATACTATAGCTAAAATGGCCGCAGGTATTGCCGATGACTTACTCACTACACTGCTATTGGCTACACCAGCAAAAGTAGCCGTAGCGCCTGCAATGAACCAGCAAATGTATGCACACCCTGCTACACAGGCTAATTTGGCAACGCTTAAATCTCGCAATGTACTAATTTGGGGTCCAGGTAAAGGCGAGCAAGCGTGTGGCGATGTAGGCGCTGGGCGCATGTTAGAACCACACGAACTAGTCGCACTGTGCACAGCCACAGAGCAGCCACAAATACTAACGGGTAAAACACTTACCATTACCGCAGGCCCAACACGTGAGCCACTTGACCCTGTGCGTTTTATATCAAACCACAGTTCAGGAAAAATGGGCTATGCCCTTGCACAAGCCGCATTAGAGCTTGGTGCTAAGGTTAATTTAATTTCAGGCCCGGTGACTATTAAAGCCCCTGCCGGCGCTAATTTAATAAACATAGAAAGTGCAGAGCAACTTTTAAATGAATCATTAACCTATGCCGCACATTCTGACGCTTTTATAGGCTGCGCCGCCGTAGCTGATTACAGAGCAGCGAATGTCGCTACTCAAAAAATGAAAAAACAAGGCGATGAGCTCACCCTTACCCTTGTTAAAAACCCCGATGTTGTTGCCGCCGTTGCTAGCTTAGAGCAAAGCCGCCCTTATACAGTAGGTTTTGCAGCCGAAACACAAAATGTAGAGAGCTACGCAAAGGGTAAACTTAAAAACAAAAACTTAGATATGATTTGCGCAAATGATGTATCAAAAAGTGGTTTAGGTTTTAACTCCGATCATAATGCTTTAACACTTTATTGGCATAATCAAAGCTTAGAATTACCAGCAACAAGTAAAACAGAAATTGCACATCAAGTGATCGAACAGCTCGCTAAACATCTATAAAAATGCTGGAAACAAACTGAATAAAACATTAACATAAGCCACTCATTTGAACAGAAAATGACTAGCCCCAGCTAAGAATAACTAATAAAAAAGGAAGGTTCATGCCTGCGACAAAAAGAAGTAATCGCAAAGAGCAGATACTGCAAGCACTCGCACAAATGTTAGAAACCAGCCCAGGACAACGAATTACCACAGCGAAGCTTGCTGCTGAAGTAGGCGTTTCTGAAGCTGCGCTTTACCGTCATTTTCCTAGCAAAGCACGTATGTTTGAAGGCCTAATTGAGTTTATTGAAGACACCCTTTTGTCGCGCATTAACCTTATTTTAGAAAACGAAAAAGAAAGCCAAACACGCGTTTACAATATTTTATTATTGCTACTCACCTTTGCAGAAAAAAACCCAGGTATTACCCGCATATTAACAGGCGACGCCCTGCAAGGTGAGCAAGAGCGATTACGCGAGCGTGTACAAGGTTTATTTGAAAAACTAGAAACACAATTCAAACAAGTTCTGCGCGAGCGAAAGCTCCGTGAAGGTAAAACTTTTCAAAGCGATGAGCTCACCTTAGCAAACTTTTTACTTGCTTACGTAGAGGGCAAAATGAACCAATTTGTACGCAGCGACTTTAAAGTAAAGCCAAGCTCTCAGTTTGAAAAACAATGGCCTGAACTACAAAAAATTTGGCTATAACACAAATTTACTCACTTCGTTTAAGCGCGGTACTTAATCGCGCTTAGCTTACTCCCTTTCATCCCTTTTCTTATACCGCTTATCTGATCCGCTCGAAATATAAGCCAAACTCGTTACAATGGTTGTTACCCTAAAAGCACCGTAAAAACGAGAATCAATAATGAAAACAACGCTCACCTTTTTAAGCTCTGCGCTTATAGCAAGCTTAGCGAGTTCCTCTGCTTTTGCTCAGCAGGCGTTAGCATTTAAAGATGTATTTGATTTTAAATACGCTAAGCAAACGCAACTTTCTGAAAACGGAAACATACTTAGCTTTAGCGCTAAACCATATCGTGGAAACGCCAGTGGCCAAGTTTATAATTTAGCTACAAACACCCTATTAAGTACTGTAGAGCGCGGCACTAAGCCTGTTATTAATAAATCAGCTAACTGGGTGGCCTTTACACAAGTACCAACGCTTTTAGAGCAAGAGACCGCTAAAAAGAAGTCTGAGCTAAAAAACAACCTTATACTCATCAACACTCAAACCGGCGAAAAACAACAATTTGCCGACGTAAAAGATTATGTATTAGCTGATAATGGCCAGTGGCTTGCTTACAGAGTTGATCAAAAAGCTGAAAAAGACGAAACCACCGACGATAAAACTGAAGAAAAAAGCGAGATCACGCCAGACAAAAAAGATAAAAGCTTTGAGCTGGTTATTGTCGATTTAAAAAACAACACAACACATAGCTTAAATAATGTATTTAGTTACGCCATAAGCCCTAAAGCCAGCCAGTTACTCGCAAGCCAAAGTTACAGCGATGGCAATAATAATCAAATTGTACTGCTTGAACTCAATAACAACTTTGCACAAAGTGTACTAATAGATGAGCCAGGTGTTGTTGCGCAAACAATTGTGTGGCACCCAAGTAAAGAAATTGCAGCATTTAGCTTAGGTAATTATGTAAATGACGATACACGCCGTAGGCAATATGAACTAAAACTTTGGCAAAATAATACCCTTAGCACTATCGACTCCCCTAATAAAGAGTGGGTAATAGGCAAAACATCAAAAATTACATTCTCCGAAGATGGCGAGCGTTTATACTTTGAAAATCACCCAAAACTCGCTGCAAAAATAACAGCAAAAGAGTACACAGACGAAGCGTCACTGTATGACTTTGACACGATTCGTGAGCATAAAGGGCTGAATGTTTGGCACAATAACGACGCTCAAATAAAACCACGCGAAGAACAACAGTGGAACAAGGTCAATAAAAACCGCCATTACAGCGCCGTTTTACATTTAAATAGCCAAAAAACAGTACAGCTTAGTAATGAAAAAGTGAGCGATTTAGCGCTTAACACTGAGCGAAACCAAAGCGTATTAGGCTACTCAAACCAAGCTCACCTTGAAAAAATAATGTACGGCGGCTTTTTTGCCGACTACTACAGCATTAATGTAAATACCGGTGAGCAAACAACAATTGTTAAAAACTCTCCGTTTACACCAAGCCTTGCGCCAAATGGTCAGTACGCGGCTTATTTTGCTAATAGCCAAGTGCAGCTTAAAGATTTAAAAAATAATAAAGTAACTGCGCTTAGCAAAGCTATTAATGCCACCTTTGCAGATGACAAGCACGACTACCCATCAGAGCAGCCTGGCTATGGGTTTGCCGGTTGGTTAAATAACAGCAGCCAAGTATTAGTGTATAGCAAATACGATATTTGGGCGTTTGATGTAAATACCCAACAAGCAACCCAACTTACAAACGGTAAAGATACAGACACCCAATACCGCGTAATTCAGCTAGATAAAAACTTAATTGGCTATAATAAAGACGACACCTTGCTACTATCGGCTGTGAACTTACAATCAAAACAGCGTGAAGTTGCTAAGCTCGACTTAGGCTCAAACACAGTCACTAAAGTACTTAGCGGTAATAAACGCTTTGATGTGGTTAAAAAAGCAAAAAATGCCAATAAATACCTGTTTACCGAGCAAACTTACCAACAATTTCCTGATTACTACCAAACTGACTTTAGCTTTTCTGCACCTAAAAAGGTGACTCATTTAAACCCACAAATTGCTGATTTTGCCTGGGGCGAAAAGCCAGAGCTAATAAGCTATAAAGGCTTTGATGGCGAAGACTTACAAGGGGTGCTAATCAAACCTGCAGGCTATAAAAAAGGAGATAAAGTACCGGTTGTTGTATACTTTTATCGCTACATGAGCCAGCGCATGTATGATTTTCCTAAAATGGAGCTAAATCACCGTCCTAACTTCCCTATGTTTACTTCAAACGGTTACGCTGTATTTTTACCTGATATTCGCTTTGAAATAGGCCACCCAGGTAAATCGTCAACGCAAACCATGATAAACGCCACTCAAAAATTAATAGATTTAGGTATAGCCGACCCAGATAAAATAGGCCTACAAGGGCATTCATGGGCGGGTTATCAAAGTGCATTTATGATCACTCAAACAGATATGTTTAAAGCGGTTGTATCGGGCGCGCCGGTTTCAAACATGACAAGTGCTTACAGTGGCATACGTTTAAAGTCGGGCCTTGCACGTCAATTTCAATACGAAACAGGGCAAAGCCGTATAGGTAAAAACTTATTTGAAGCACCCGAGCTTTACATTGAAAACTCACCGGTGTTTTTTGCAGATAAAGTAAATACCCCTATTTTAATTATGTTTGGCGATAAAGATGACGCAGTACCGTGGCACGAAGGCGTACAGTACTACTTAGCACTAAGAAGAGCAGGTAAAGACGCGACCTTTTTACAATACGAAGGCGAACCACACCACTTGAAAAAGTTTCCTAATCAGGTCGATTTTTCAGTACGTATGATGCAGTACTTTGATCATTACTTAAAAGGTAAACCAGCTGCAAAGTGGATGACACAAGGCGAAGCATTCGTTGAAGAGTAAATAATATTCGATAGAACTAGAGCCTATCAATAAAATTTTAGGGTTATTCTATTAGGGCTTGTTGCAGCTTGCTATACAATGCAGCATGCCCTTTACCAAAATCAGTGGTGTTTCTATCAATGCGACTCAACCACTTTTTGGCATGTGCCATATTGCCTGTTTGCCAATGAGCTTGTGCTAAACGTAAGCTATAAATTGCTTGATAAATACTTTGTGGCTCAGTGAAATCAAACGCTTTTTTATAATAGCTTATAGCCTCTTTATAATTTTTATTTTGATGGTAACTGTAAGCTAAATTGCCACTTGCGAGCACAATTTTAGCATGATGATTAGTGTGTTTAATGGCGTTATACGCCATTAAATTACTGCGTATAGCTTGCTCGTATTGCTGCCAATTTAAGTAAATATGAGCCTTGTTTACATGCAACTCTAAATGAAAAATAGGGTCGTTGTTTTTTGCAAAACGTTGCTCTGCGTCTATAAGCAAACGCATGGCTGTTTTTTTACTACCAAATACATAATGTAAATTAGCCAATTCCACCAGCCTTAGTGGGTCGCCAAACGCATCATAAATGCCATCAAGCTGTGAAAACGCTTTTGCTGCATAAACTTTTGCCTCTTCTTTTTTACCAATATAATTAAGGGTTTTAGCGTAGTAATAATACATTTGCAGCTTAAAAATACCCGGTAGGTGCTCTTGTTTTACAAATGGTGTTATAGCGGCAAATAAATTATCGAACTGTTGGTAGTCGTAGTAGTAATCAAACTCGTAGGTTTTAATTTTATACCAGTCTGCGGGGTTTCTTTTAGCATCATTAAGGCGAGTTTTAATATATGGGAGGCACTGCTGTTGTGATTGCTGCAAACAAAATGCTTCATGATCGCTGTAGTTTTCTGACGCTAATGCATTAAAACTTATAGCAACAATGCTTAACAGCAAAAATATACGCACTAATATTACACTCTTTAAAATCACCTTTAATTAAGAGTGTAATATTTTTATCTCACCTACCACAATACGCTGAAATGCTTATGCATATTGCCCACATGCAAACCCACAGCTCCACGCATATTGGAAGTTGTAGCCCCCAAGCCAGCCCGTTACATCGGTAACTTCGCCTATAAAATATAAGCCTTTGGCTTTTTTAGCTTCAAAAGTTTTAGAACTAAGCTCGTCGGTATCAACACCGCCCAAAGTTACCTCAGCGGTACGGTAGCCCTCTGTGCCATTAGGTTTTATTTTCCACGCGTGAATATAATGTACCAGCTCATCTATTTGAGCATGGGTAAGCTGATTAATATTACAATCAGGGATGGCTTTGCTCTCGTGTAGTATTTCTATAAAGCGTTTGGGTAAAATAGTCGCCAGGCTATTTTTTAATGACTTTTGAGATTGTGTTTCTCGCCAATCGGCTAGTTGCTGTTTTAAATCGAGCTCAGGAAGTAAGTTAATGGTTACGGCCTGCCCTGCTCGCCAAAATGAGCTTATTTGCAATATAGCAGGGCCCGAAAGGCCACGGTGGGTAAACAAAATATTTTCTTTAAATACTGTGCCGTCTTGACTTGAAACTTCACACGGTATGCTAATACCTGAAAGCCCTTCAAAGCGGTCTTTATCATGTTGGTGCAAAGTAAATGGCACTAGCGCCGCCATGGTAGGCAGTACGTTTAAGCCAAACTGCTCTGCAATTTTATAGCCTATGGGGGAAGCGCCAAGCTTGGGCATTGTTAAACCGCCCGATGCAATAACTAACGACTCGCATGTTAAGGTTTCTTGCTCTGTGGTAACGCTATAACCAGACTCAGTTTTAGAAACGCTTAACACTTCGCTACGTAATTTAATATTAACACCCGCCCACTCGCACTCAGTTAGTAGTATATCTACTATATCTTGTGCGCTGTTATCGCAAAAAAGCTGGCCTAGAGTTTTGTGGTGATAAGCCAAGCCATGGCGATCCACCAGCTCAATAAAGTCGTGTTGCGTGTAACGGCTTAAACACGATTTAACAAAGTGAGGGTTGCCACATAGGTAATTTTCGGGGCTGGCATTTTCGTTTGTAAAATTACAACGCCCCCCACCACTTATTAAAATTTTTCGGCCTGGTTTTTTACCCATATCAAGCACTGTAACGCTTCGGCCGCGATAACCTGCTTGTGTAGCGCTCATTAACCCGGCTGCACCTGCGCCAATAACAATTACATCTACTTGATTCATTACTTTACCTTACTAAAAAATTTGCTCAATTATAGCAAAGTTTAGCTAAACACCCTGAACAGAATTTATTGTTAATTATATAGCAACAAATGTAATTACACTTAATTACGCTTCACATCAAACCAGTCAAAACTACTAATACTTATACCTTATTTTGTTATTTAATAACAAATACTAAAATGCTGCAAAACCGCTAATCGCCTAAGTTATAACCAAAAGAAATAGGTACATAAGTAATTGGTATTTTAAAGAGGTTAACAGATCATTTACCTTTGTTTCTGTTTCGTAATCAAGCGTTACGAATTGACTAATAACAACTAGGGATAATTATGACAACAAGTAAATCATTTAAGCGTTGTGCAATAGCGCTAACTATTAGTACCGTATTTGCAGCATCTGCAAGTGTTGCTCAAGATGTTTCAACCTCTATGGCAGAAACCTCGGCAAAGCTACAAAGCCAAGCCGGCTTTGAAACCCAATTTATTATTAAATACAAAAATAGCGCTAACGATATGGCAAGTTTTTCAGTTGCTGATGCTAGCCCTTCAAACATGAAAAAACGCGCTAAAAACTTTGTTAAAAATTTCGCATCTAAAAAAGGCAAAGTTAAAGCTAAATATATTCGTGCTATGGCGCTTAATAACCATCACGTTATGCGTGCAGACAAAAAGCTAAGTGCATCAGAAGCACAAGAATTTATGCAAGAAATGGTGGCCTCTGGCAATGTTGAATACATTGAAGTGGATCAAATGCTTAAACCATTTGCAACGCCTAATGATCCTCGTTATGGCGATCAATGGCACTACTACGAACAAGCCAGTGGCTTAAATTTACCTACCGCTTGGGATACCGCAACCGGTAGCGGTGTGGTAGTGGCCGTACTTGATACAGGTTATCGCCCACATGCTGATTTAAACGCTAATATTTTACCTGGTTACGATATGATCTCTAACCTGTCGGTAGCTAACGATGGTGGTGGTCGCGATAGCGATGCTCGCGATCCGGGTGATGCTGTAGCCGCGGGTGAATGTGGCAATAACGGCGCACAAAGCTCTAGCTGGCACGGAACGCATGTTGCAGGTACTGTTGCTGCTGTTACTAATAACGGCGAAGGTGTAGCCGGTGTTGCTTACGATGCTAAAGTAGTGCCAGTACGTGTACTTGGCAAATGTGGTGGTTTAACTTCAGATATTGCAGATGGCATTATTTGGGCATCGGGCGGAAATGTATCTGGCATCCCTGCAAACTCAAACCCTGCTGATGTAATTAATATGAGTTTAGGTGGCAGCGGCTCGTGTAGCTCTACTACGCAAAACGCGATTAACACAGCACGTAGTAACGGTACTGTGGTTGTTATTGCTGCGGGTAACGACAACGATAATTCAGCAAACTATAACCCGGGTAACTGTAGTGGCGTTGTAAACGTTGCATCGGTTGGTCGTAATGGTGGGCGCGCATATTACTCAAACTACGGTAGCAACATTGACGTTGCAGCACCGGGTGGCGCACAAAGCTTTGCAAACGATTCTGAAGGTGTTTTATCTACTTACAACTCAGGTTCTTCTACACCATCAAGCGATAGCTATGGTTTTTCACAAGGTACATCAATGGCGGCTCCTCACGTTGCCGGTGTAGCTGCATTAATTAAGCAAGCAAAACCTAATGCTACTCCTGATGAAATTGAAAGCATTTTAAAATCAACAACTCGCTCATTTGCAGCAACGTGTACCAGCTGTGGTACAGGTATTGTTGATGCTGCGGCTGCAGTCGCTGCGGCAAGTGGAAATTCAAGTACGCCAAAAGCTGGTGGTGGAAGTGTAAGTGATGTCAGTGCAAATACAGGTCAATGGAAGCACTATACGTTAGATGTACCAGCAGGTATGAGCACGTTTACCGTAACAACCTCAGGTGGTAGCGGTGATGCTGACTTATTTGTTAAATATGGCAGCCAACCTACAGCGTCTAGCTACGATTGTCGTCCTTATAAAAACGGCAACGCAGAAACATGTACATTTAGCAATCCACAAGCAGGTACATGGCACTTAAGTGTTAATGCTTATAGCACCTTCTCGGGCTTAACCTTAAGCGGCCAATACCAGCCATAACAAAAAGGCCCTAAGTGTGCGCACTTAGGGCCTAATTTAAAACGCTGTGTGGTTATAGTTTTTCTAAAACTGCTTCTGCACGGCTTACTGTAAATTCTTTTTCTTTTTCAACAAATAAACCGCTTACTACGTTGTCATCAATAATCATTGCATAACGCGTAGAACGTGTACCACCAAAACCGCCGGTGTCTTTATCAAGGCCTAATGCTTTAGTAAAACTGGCATCGCCATCTGCAAGCATATCAATTTCTTGCGCATTTTGAGACTCACCCCATGCTTTCATAACAAACGCATCGTTTACTGATACACAGTAAATTGCAGCGATGCCTTTGGCTTTAATTTTATCGCTAAGGGTTATAAATTCAGGCAAATGGGCATTTGAGCACGTTGGGGTAAATGCACCTGGCACTGCAAATAACACAACTTTTTTACCGCTAAAAAGCTCAGTATTAGTAAGCGTTTGCATACCTTCATCGGTTAATTGCGATAATGTCACTGCGGGTAAAGTTTGGCCTTGTTCAATCATAATAAATCCTTAAGCATTTGATTAATGTACTCACAGTATAACGTTATTAAGCACGCTTAAAAGCAAAGTTTTAATACTGAATTTACAAACCGAGATTCGCTTTTATCGTTTGCGTTTGCTGCTGAAGCTGAGCGCGAATATCATCAACCAGTAGGCTTGATTCACTTACTTGGCCTTTCATGCTTTGCATAGACTGACTAAAGTTATCCAGTAGAGCACTTTGTTGTTTTGCAAGCGCCATTGCCTCAAAGGCAACCTTATTAGCATGTTGTGCATTACTCGCTACGCCTTCGGAGTTTACTTTGAGCTCTTGGGCATTTTGAGTTTGCGACTGCGCACCGTTTGCTAAAGCTGATATTTGCGTAGATACCACACCTGACTTTTCACTTAAAAGCGTAAGTTGCTCATTAATGTCACTTAACGACCCTTGTGTTTGGCGTGCTAGCTGCCTTACTTCATCAGCAACTACTGCAAAGCCTCGTCCGTGCTCACCCGCACGAGCTGATTCAATTGCCGCGTTAAGCGCAAGTAAATTAGTTTGATCGGCAATATTTCGGATCACTTCAATAATTTGCCCTACTCCTTCAACCCCAGATAACAGCTCTTGCAGGTTTTGCATACTTTGCTCAACTCGTGTCTGCGTATCTGAACTGGCGTTTAGCATACTCTGCGCAAAGCCTAAGCTTTGCTCCATAGCACTAAAGGTAGTTTTTGCGTTATCTGCAACTTGGCTATTAATCTCGTTAACGTGCTCGCCAATTTTTTGTATGTCGGTAAGTAAGTGCTGATTTTGTTCAACCTGCCCATGACTTGCTGCAGTTTGTTGACTAATCGTATGCAAGTGCTCGCTCATTTGTAACATAAAGCTATTTACTACTTTTAACATTTGAGCACGCTCATGCGCTTCTTGTCGTTGCCGCTCAATAAGTTGGTTAAAATAACTGGCTATTTCACCGACTTCTGTTTTTGGATTTTTGCTTTGGATATTTTTAAGCTCATTACTTTCAATTAAAAATGCAAATCCATCTCTAAGCTGCCTGAGCGGGTTAAGCACCTGATTACGCTGTACGATATATACACCTGCTGCCAATAAAACGAGTGTACTAATGGCAAAGCAAAACACCCAAAATACCTTTTCTTTAAGGGCGCTTTGCTGTTGTTTTAGCTGTTGCTCTGCATTAATTACCGTTTTAGATAACAGGCTTATTTGATTACGAAGTGCAGTGCTGCCTGCTTCTCTAAGCTGTGCTTGTTCAAGGGTGTTTGCTAAATCACGTGGATAACGGTTAGGCCAACTAATAAGCTCTGATTTTATCTCATCGGCTAAGTCTTCTGCTTCTTCATCAAAAAACAAGGCATCTTCGTCCACTTCGCTCATAACGCCTAAGTTTGGTAGTTGCTCTACTTGCATGGCTAACGAGTTCAAGTTAGTAACACTTTGTTGCAAGCTCTGCTTAGTACTTGCCTCATAGTTCATAACTAGCTGGTAAGTAAATAAACTAAGGTTTACAACTTCGTTGTAATAATCAGCAGCAAGAGAGTAGTAAGCCAATGCGTTAGCGTTTTGGTTGGGAGATTTTTTAGCGTAACTAATTAATGACGACGCTGATCCCATCATTTGTCGTATCGCGTTATCAAGCAGTGCAGTTTCGTTGCCTGAGAGTTTGCCAAGCGCCCTGTATTTGCCTTTAATATCAGTATCTAAATTACTTAACTGCTTATTGAGTTGTAGTGCTAACATGCTTGGTAGAACCTTAAGCTGCAGGCCTTTTACTTGCTCAATTAAAGCCGAGGATTGATTTAAGTATTGGCTATCTCCTTGCTCGAGGTAGGTTCCTAAAAAACCAGCTAAATCGACTACAATAGTGTTTTTTAATTCACTATACGCGCTATCTTGCTGCTCAAGTTTAAGTAAGGTTTGGCTTGCCCAAAATAATGTAATAGCTAATAAAATACTGGCTAAAGTTAGCAAAATAGCTAATAACCGAGTAAAAGATGAAACGCGCATAAATAACTACCCCTCGTGTTTATGCGCGTAGAGTATTAACTATTTATGACAATTTAATGTAAGTAATTCAAAACGCGTATATTTAGTGTAAATATACGAGTAAAGCATTAAAAATTAGACATAAAAAAACCGCGATAAACGCGGTTTTTTTTATAATTGCTAATTAAAGACCAGCACGGTCTTTTATTACAGCAATTAATGGTGACCCACCGTGGCCATTACCTTCAGCCCACGCGATGTCTGCGCCGTCTGATAATGAACTTTTTGATAAGTTTTTAACTATGTACTCACCAGAATTTACAGCGTTACTAGCTACAGCATGACGCAGTAAGTTATTACCATTACATTGAACAGCATCGTAAATATTGCGAATTTTTACACGTGAACTTTTTAGTTTACTACGTAAACGATTTTTATCGTCAGCTGCAATATATTCACAAATAGATACAGCTAATTGATCATTTGCTTTAGCAGGCACGGTATACATTAACGAACCAGCAGCAACGGCTGTGATAACAACTAGCTTTGACAATTTAAACATGAAACACCCTTTATGGTACTTTTTACCTATTTTGACTGCCTAATATTGTACCAACCTGCTGAAAGTTTCGCAATAATGTTAATCTTTTTTATATAAAGTTACGAATTTATAACTATATTGATTCTTTTCGTCGGGTTTATTTTGCTGTTCATCGACGATTTGCCAATTTGCCTCAGCTTGATAATCTGGGAACTGAGTATCCCCCTCAACCGCTAAGTCAATAAAGGTTAAATATAGACGAGTAGCTAAAGGTAAAAATTGCTGATAAATATTACCACCACCAATAATCATCACCTCTTCCACTTCGTTAACCAAGTCTAGCGCGGCCTCTGGCGTAGTAACTGTTTCAATACCTGATGCACTGTAATTCTCATTTCGGGTAATAATTATGTTTCGGCGCCCCGGTAACGGTCGGCCAATTGACTCAAAGGTTTTGCGCCCCATGATCACAGGCCTCCCCGTTGTGACCTTTTTAAAATGCTGTAAATCGGCTGGTAAGTGCCAAGGCATATTGTTATCAAGGCCAATAACACGGTTATTTGCCATAGCGGCTATCATTGAAATTATCACACTAAATACCTAATACTTTTATATTAAACAAATAAAAAGGAGCTTTCGCTCCTTTTTAATTAATTCGATTTTATCGCTCGTAGACTACTTCTACGTCGTAATCATCTTCGTCCCAGTCATCCCAATCATCATCGTCGTTCTTAGTCGCTTTTTGATGGTAGGTATCCCACTTGAACTCAACTTCTTCGTCTTCGATTTCTTCGAACTTCTCTTTAGGCATGCTATCAAGTAGCGCCATAATATCGTGAATTAACGGCTGAGTATTAAGCTTATTAACTGCAGAAATACGGTAAACGTTTTCTTCTTCACCAAGCTCTTGTGCAATTTGCTCACATAACGCTTGTGCTTCGTCTTCTGGTAATAAGTCTATTTTATTAAACACTAACCAGCGTGGTTTGTCTGCAAGCTTAGGGCTGTATTGATGTAGCTCGTTAATAATAGCAAATGCGTTATCAATTGGGTTTGAACCATCAACCGGCATCACATCAATCACGTGTAACAATACACGACAACGCTCAAGGTGCTTCAAAAAGCGAATACCAAGGCCTGCACCATCTGAGGCACCTTCAATTAACCCTGGAATATCTGCGATTACAAATGACTTGTTAGCTTCAGGGCGAACAACCCCTAAGTTAGGTATAAGCGTTGTAAACGGGTAATCGGCTACTTTTGGCTTAGCTGCCGATACACTACGAATAAACGTAGATTTACCCGCATTTGGTAAACCTAGTAGGCCTACATCAGCAAGCAACATAAGCTCTAACTTAAGATTACGCACCTCGCCTGGCGTACCTAGCGTTTTTTGGCGCGGAGCACGGTTTGTACTTGATTTAAAACGCGCATTCCCCAAGCCATGGAAACCGCCTTTTGCAACCACAATTTTTTGACCATGTTGCGTTAAATCACCTAACGCTTCTTGTGTGTCAACATCCATGATACGCGTACCAACAGGTACTTTTACCATTAAGTCTTCACCTTTTTTACCTGTACAGTTACGGCTTTGACCATTAGTACCACGCTCTGCGCGATGAAAACGTTCAAACTGGTAATCAATTAGGGTATTTAAGTTTTCATCAGCTTGTAGATAAACACTACCACCGTCTCCACCGTCACCGCCGTCAGGGCCACCGTCTGGTACATATTTTTCTCGACGGAAAGACACGACACCGCTGCCGCCGTCACCAGCTTCTGCGCGAATTTCTACTTCATCTACAAACTTCATGATTACTCACTTTAGGGATTGGCTTTAATTTAACTATTATATACCCAAGCCAACGCAAATGCAGGCTTGGGTATATATTTGATGTATCTGAAAACAAAAAACCCCGCAAAGGCGGGGTTTTTTACTACCTTACTGATTACTCAGCTACGATAGTTACGTATTTACGGTTTAAAGGACCTTTTTGTTCAAATTGAACTTTACCATCTGCTTTTGCGAAGATAGTGTGGTCTTTACCGATACCTACGTTTGCGCCAGCGTGGAAACGAGTACCACGTTGACGAACAATGATGCTACCCGCTAGAACTGATTCGCCACCAAAACGCTTAACACCTAGGCGTTTGCTTTCTGAATCGCGACCGTTACGAGTACTACCAGCTGCTTTTTTATGTGCCATTTCTAAGTACCTCTAATTAAGCGCTAATGCCAGTGATTTTAACTTCAGTGAACCATTGACGATGGCCCATTTGCTTACGAGAATGCTTACGGCGTCTAAATTTAACAACCTTAATCTTCTCACCGCGACCATGTGAAACAACCTCAGCTGTTACTTTACCACCGTTTACGAACGGTACACCGATCTCGATTTTCTCACCATCAGCAACTAAAAGTACTGAATCAAATTCAACTGCTGCACCAGTTTCAACGTCTAATTTTTCAAGACGAATCGTTTGACCTTCAGTCACACGATGCTGTTTACCACCACTTTGGAAAACCGCGTACATAATTAACTCCGTCTGTGCGCCCTCAAATCGACGCAACTAAAATATTCTTCGATAGGGCGCGAAGTTTACGCTAATGCATAAAAACTAGCAAGCCTATTTTGTAATTAAAATGAATAAAAAGTAGCTGCATTGAGAGCAATTCAATATTTCCCCCATTTTATATTAAATTGCCCTGTTGCCAAGCGCTTTTTAACCGAATAATAAAATAAATTAGTACACAGTTACGCCTGCTCCAGAAGTTATTCACTGCACACTTAATAAACACGCTTTGATTGCAAAACAAACAATTAAATTAGCTAATTAAGCCTCAATTAAGCTTTTTAACTCGGTTTTTTTAATGAATCGTCACAAAATATCGAGCTAGTGCATTTTTTGTTGTACAATCGGCGCCGTTCACACATAAAAATTGGCTCGGAGATCAATGGATATAAAAGCTATCCAGGCGTTAATCGAAAGCGATATGAATGACGTCAATCAACTTATACACGCGCAAATGCGCTCAGATGTGGCGTTAGTCAATCAACTCGGTTTGTACATCGTTAACAGCGGTGGCAAGCGTGTACGCCCTATGCTTGCTCTATTGGCAGCAAGAGCTTTAGGTTATCAAGGCAAAGATCATATTACCTTGGCAACGATTGTTGAATTTATTCACACCGCAACACTATTGCATGACGATGTTGTTGATGAGTCTAACCTGCGCCGTGGTACACCAACAGCTAATGCTGAGTTTGGTAATGCGGCAAGCGTGCTTGTTGGGGATTTTATTTACACTCGCTCGTTTCAGCTAATGGTGGGGCTTGGCAAAATGCAGATTATGCAAATTCTTGCCGATGCTACCAATATTATTGCTGAGGGTGAAGTATTGCAGCTTATGAATTGCAATGACCCTGATACCACTGAAGCAAGCTATATGCAGGTGATTTATTCTAAAACAGCTAAGTTATTTGAAGCAGCTACTGGGCTTGCAGCAATTATAACCGAACAAGACAATAGCGTTTTAGATGCACTAAACTTATACGGTATGCATTTAGGTACTGCTTTTCAGTTAGTTGATGATGTACTCGATTACAACGCCGACGCCGACCAATTAGGTAAAAATATTGGTGATGATTTAGCTGAAGGCAAGCCAACTTTACCATTAATATATGCTATGCAGCACGGTAGTGATGAGCAAAGAGCGCTTATTCGTGATGCCATTGAGCATTGTAATGGTATGGACCACCTTGAGGCTATTTTAACGGCGCTTAAAGAAACCAACGCACTTGAATTTACCATGCAAAAGGCGCAACAAGAGGCAGAAAAGGCCATTGCGTGTTTAGACTTTTTAGCAGAGTCAGAATATAAACAAGCACTAATTAGCTTAGCGCGTATTGCTGTAGAGCGAGATCACTAATTTGGTTGCCCCCCTTAACTAACATTAAGGGTAATAATTTTCGAGCAATAAAAAAGCCTGCATAAGCAGGCTTTTTTGTGTATATCTTGGCTATTACGCCATGAAATCAACACCTTCTTTGATGTCTTTTTTCAGTGTTTCAAGCATATCGTTTTTAGCTTTTTCTTCAAATGCGCTTAGTTCGCCGTAAGAAAGAATTTCTTCTACGCCGTTTGTGCCTAAACGTACTGGGTGAGCAAAGTACTCTGCATCGCCATTTTCAACAGCAACGTATGCGTAATCTACTACTTCTTCACCTTGTAGGCCTTTAACTAAAGACATACAAAAACGTGCAGCAGCAGCACCCATAGATAATGTAGCTGAACCGCCACCCGCTTTAGCGTTTACTACTTCAGTACCTGCGTTTTGGATACGTGGAGTAAGTGAAGCAACTTCTTCTTCAGTGAAGCTTACGCCTTCAACTTGAGAAAGTAGCGGAAGGATAGTTGTGCCTGAGTGACCACCAATTACTGGTACTTTAACAGTTGCTACGTCTACGCCTTTAAGCTCAGCAACAAATGCTTCTGAACGAATTACGTCAAGCGTAGTAATACCGAATACGCGCTTAGCGTCGTAAGTACCTGCTTTTTTGAATACTTCAGCAACAATTGGAACTGTGCCGTTTACTGGGTTAGTGATAACACCTACTAACGCTTTAGGACAGCTAGCAACAATGCCTTCAGCTAATGTTTTGATGATGCCGGCATTTACGTTAAATAAATCCGCACGATCCATACCTGGTTTACGTGGCATACCCGCTGGGATAAGTACGATATCACAACCTTCAAGCGCTTTGTTTAAATCGTCTGCGCCAAAACCTGCTACTTTAACATCTGTAGGGATGTGAGATAGGTCAACAGCAACACCTGGTACAACTGGCGCAACATCGTAAAGTGATAATTCAGAACCAGCTGGTAAGCCTGTTTTTAATAATAAAGACAACGCTTGACCGATACCGCCTGCAGCACCTAATACAGCAACTTTCATTGGAATTCTCCGTAATTTGAGGTAGGAAATATTTGTGGCTCTTAAGATAATGAAATTAGCGACTAAAAACAAATTTATCCTGCTTATTTCAGGTATATTTTCGACCATAGTTGTAAACTTTGTTGGTTTATCGCAGCAAACTGGCAAGTTAACTAAACAACTGCTGCATAATTATTCATTTTTGTGTAGAATTTACAGCATAAATAACAAAAATGAATAAAGACTATGCAACCACAAGACAAACAAGAAGCACTGGTAAAAGCGTTTAAAGCGCTTTTAAAAGAAGAAAACTTTGGCTCGCAAGGCGAAATAGTCGAAGCATTAAAAGAACAAGGCTTTGATAATATAAGCCAAAGTAAAGTGTCGCGTATGTTAAGCAAGTTTGGCGCAGTGCGTACACGTAACGCTAAACAAGAAATGGTTTACTGCTTACCGGCTGAAATGGGTGTACCAACGGCTAAGAGCCCGCTACGCCAGCTAGTTATTGATATAATGCACAATGAGATGATGATTATCATCACCACCAGCCCTGGCGCTGCACAGCTAATTGCCCGCTTACTTGACTCGTTAGGTAAAGCCGATGGCGTACTAGGCACAATAGCAGGTGATGACACTATTTTTATTGCCCCAGCAAAAATATCTGAAATAGACATTACCCTAGAGCGCGTTCGTATTTTATTTGATACGGTTTAAAGCTGCTTTAAAAAGCCAATTGACGGCGCAAAAAACGCAGACCCCATATCGGCTTGAGTAAAATCAAGCCAATGGTCGTAGCACTCCCCTTCTCCTAAGCGACTAGCCAATACTTTTTCAAATGCACTGCCCGAAGCCGAACACGTTATGCTGAGCATGCCCTGCTCGTAAACATCGCCATATGGTATGCTTTGGTTAAGTAAAATAGCATGGCCGTTTTCATCAACTAACTCACTGCGCGTGGCGTGGCTTGTATCGACCTTTGGTTCAATTAAGGTGTTATCTAAACGCGTGCGGCCCATAATATGCTCTTGCTCGCTAAGAGAAAGATGCTGCCATACTGTAAGGTCGTGCTTGAAGCGTTGTACATGAATATAACTGCCTTGGTTTTCAAAGCTATCTGGCTTATTTACCAATGCAGTAACACGCTTTTGTCTTCCGTGGGGAGTATTTCCACCATAAATAAAACCGTTAAAGTCTCGGCCATCTAAAAATCTAAAATTACGGATTTGTTCAACTAGTTCTACATCGGGCGAAAACAGTTTTAAAATTTGCAAAGCAAATAGATGGTTTACATCTTCTCGGTCTGAGCGAATTTGTATAAATAAATCACAAGGCTGAACCCGCATCACAAAATCGCTGTGGTTAATATTGGGAAAGCTTTGTAATTCACTGGGAATGTATTCCGGTAGAATATGCGGCCAATATTGCGCGCCAATGGCAACCATGCACGAGAGCATGGCTTCAGAGAATTGATCATTAAACTCTTCTTCAATCGCACTGACTCGCTTAAGCTTTGCGCGCAACGACTCATCTTGGCCGTCAAATACATTAAAAAATAAATGCAAACCGTGTAAGTTTGCTTCAGCACAAATCCCAGATTGCGCTTGTGCCATTGTTATTCCTTAGTTTTATTCAAAACACAGTGAATAACAAATCAACTCATAGTTTGAAAAAATTCACTGTGTGCGGTTTTATTTTTATTATAACCGACTCATTAATATCAAATGATTGGCCATATTGAGCGGCAACTTCAATTTCTTGCTCTGCAATAATTAAACTGTAAATATAAGCAGAGCCAATAAAGCGCTGGCTAAGTATTTTAGCTGTATAAGCAGCACTTGTTTGCCCATTGTGCTTGTGTAATTCAATGTGGTGCGGTCGAATATATATTTGTCCAATATTTGAATTATCACTGTGCTCATTAAACGATTTAACAACCCCTAAAGGTGTTTGGTATTCAGCTGCTGTTAACACTTTTGCGCTTAAGTATATGCCCTGACCAAGAAATTCTGCAACCACCTTTGAACTTGGCATTGAAAAAAGCTGCTCAGGCGTACCGTGCTGAACAATTTTTCCACTACTCATAATTGCTAACGTGTCTGAAAACGCAAATGCCTCTTCTTTTGAATGTGTTACAAACACAGCTGAAACTTTTGCCGCCTTTATAATGCGCCGAATATCTGCAATTAGCTCAAAACGCACCAGTGGGTCTATATTCGAAAATGGCTCATCAAGTAACAATAAACTCGGCTTATAGGCAAGTGCACGCGCAATAGCTACGCGCTGTTGTTGACCACCTGAAAGTTGATGAGGATATCTATCACCGCAGTCTTCTAGATGCACCAGCTTTAGCATCTCATTAACGCGTGTTTGCTTTTGTAGTTTAGTTGCTTTATCGAGCCCAAAAGCAATATTACTTGCCACTGTTAAATGAGGAAATAGCGCATAATCTTGAAACATCATACCAATATTTCTATGCTCAGGCGGTGTAAAAGTTTGCTCGTCGCTTACAAGCTGTCCATCAACAAAAATACGTCCTTGTTTTGCCTCTAGCACACCTGCGATGGCTTTTAAGGTGGTCGTTTTACCACAGCCGCTAGCACCAAGTAAGCATACAATTTCATTTTTACCTACGGTTAAGTTTAAGCCGTCTATAACCGGTGTATCGTTATAGTAGTAACTCACATTTTGTAAAACTAAACTGCCCATTTAACTGCGTGACTCCATAGAACGATTAATAAAATATAAAGGCACTAAGCCAACAACAACAATTAATAATGCAGAAAGAGAAGCCAGCTCAAGCTGCTCATCACTCACATACTGAAAAACATGGGTCGCTAAACTTTCAAAATTAAAAGGTCTAAGTAATAAGGCGGCAGGAAGTTCTTTCATACATTCAATAAAAACAAGTAGTGCTGCAGTTAAAATACCTCGTCGTAACAAAGGTAAATGCACTAACCTCAAAGTTTGGCTCTGGCTTTTACCCATAGATTGGCTTGCCATATCAAGCGAGGGGCTAATACGTACAAAGCTAGACTCAATAGCGCCATGCGCAATAGCATAAAATCGAACGACATAGGCAATAATAATAGTAACTATGCTACCGGTTAACAATAAGCCAATATTTAAATGGTAAGGCTCAAGCATAGTGTTTAAAGCGTTTTCAATGAGTGTAAGCGGTAATAGTACTGCAATGGCTAATACAGTACCTGGTAAGGCGTACCCTGTACTTGCTAACCGACCTGGTATTAAAGGGTGGGCTTGTTTTGCAATTCGCTGATAAAAAACAACAAAAACACTTAATACAATTGCTATCACACTAACAATTGTGGCAACTTTTAGACTTTGCCATGCATAGCTTAAAAGCGCATTACTCCATATGCTATCAAAATAAGTAACTGCGTAACTCAATAATACAGCCACAGGTAAAACAAAGGCGATTGCTAAAATAAAACTACAAAATAAAGTAGCGAACCAAGCAGATTTACCTCTTAACTGATAAAGCGCTTCGCTATTAACACTTGTTTGACGCTCAAATACCGCTTGATCTCGACGACTAAAACGCTCCGTAATTAATGCTAAGAATAAAAGTAATAGCATGACTCCAGATATTTTTGCTGCCGCAGTAAGTGAGTAATAACCAAACCAAGTGTCGTAAACAGCGGTTGTAAGGGTGCTTACGGCAAAATAGCTCACAGTGGCAAAATCAGCCATGGTTTCCATGCTAATAAGAGCAAGCGCAGCAACAATTGCGCCACGAGAAAGAACCAAACTTACTTTATAAAAGCTGCGTGAAGGTGAAAGCCCCATAAGCTGACTAGCTTGTACAAGTTTAAATGACTGCTCGCGTAGTGCGGTTTTAAAAATTAAAAATAAATAGGGGTATAACACTAACGACAACATCACAATTGCCCCTGGCAATGTTCGTATATCAAAAAACCAATAATCATCTGGCGATTGCCAACCAAACCATTGTCTAAGCGCTATTTGTACAGGGCCTGCATAATCAAGTAAGTCGGTATAAACGTATGCAATAATGTAAGTTGGCATTGCAAGTGGCAGCATTAACGCCCATTCAAACTGCCTTTTACCAGGAAAATGGCAGTATGCTGTTAGCCAACCAAGAGGAAGAGCAATAAAACAGCTGAGAAAGCACACACCAAAAATAAGTACAACGGTGTTAAAAATATAATCCCATAAAACAGTGTTCCAAAGGTGTATAAATACCTCTGAATCACCCTTTAACGACTCAACGACTAAAAAGAATAATGGCGCCGATAACAACAGCCCCACTAACCAAGCAAAGAGCTGCCATTTAGACAGCTTAAATTTATCGCTCATTAAAGGTCGAATTTAACTTCGTCAATTAATTTAAGTGCCACAGAACGATATTTACTAACTTCATTTAAAGGTAGGTTATCTTCTTTAAAACTCCCCCAAGATGCCACTAAGCTAGAAAGCTCAACGCCTGGCTTTACAGGGTATTCCATATTAACTGATGCATATGTATTTTGAGCCGTAGTGTCTGTCATATATTCGATTAGCTTTAATGCATTATCAGGGTTTTTGGCATATTTAGTAATAACGACACCTGATACATTAATATGTGAACCACGGTTTGTTTGATTAGGAAAATTAATATTTACCGCTTCGGCCCACGCTCTCTGATCTTTATTTTCGATCATTTTGCCAAGGTAATAGCTATTACCTAAAGCTAAATTACACAGCCCTTCTTTTACCGCTTTTACTTGAGCTCGGTCATTACCTTGAGGCTTGCGCGCAAGATTTGCTTTAACACCTTCAAGCCATACTTTAGCTTTTTCCTCACCGTGGTGCGCTACCATAGAGGCAATTAAACCTAAGTTATATGGGTGTTTACCTGAGCGAGTACAAATTTGCCCTTTAAATTTTGGATCGGCTAAATCTTCGTAGGTTAGTTCAGCAAGTGGGCCTACGCGCTCTTTTGATGAATACACATTGCGAACACGTTTTGTTAGAGCAACCCATTGCCCGTTTTCATCGCGAAAAGAAGCCGGTACGTTAGCATCAACATGCTCGCTTTTTATTGTCTGAGTTAATTTAAGGTCTTCTAATTGAATAAGCGCACTAAAGTTAGATGTTAAAACTAGATCTGCTTTACTATGTTTACCTTCACGCTTTACACGTTCAATTAACCCTTTTTTTGCAAAAACCACATTAGTTTTAATGCCAGTTTGCTCAGTAAAGTCATTTAAAATTGGCTGAATCAAATAAGGTTGACGAAAAGAGTATATATTTACAACATCGCTTGCAAAAGCAGGCGTAGCAGTGATTAAACCTAAAATTATAGCGAATATTTTTTTCATATTGTTTTGCCCAAATAACAACTATTATCAAATAATTTTACCGTGATCAGTCAAAATGTACACACTTTAAATAAATGTAAATAAGTAATTAATGTCGAAAAAGGAAATACAGTGTAAGAGATCTCTTACGGTACTGGCAGCTAATGAGTAAAAAGCAACGTAAAAAAACGCCCCCCAAAACCTAAGCCATTGTAATTATTGTTATTTTTTAAATTTACTATTGCGCATATGCTAATTGAATGCAGTTTTAACCTACTTTAGTTAACAACAAGCTCTATAATTACTACATCAACCAAGCAGTGATGCTTACCGAGTAAATGGAAATGGATTGCTTACTCGAACAACCAATGATTAGGTTATTACGGAAAACACGGAAACTAGGACAGACTCAGGATGAGTATCGCAATGGATTGTTGCACAAAGGATAGCATCAGGGTGATGCGAAAAGGATAACAACAGCGGATTGTTGTACAACAGGATGTTGCAGGAATAAACGGACAGGCCCTCGCGGCAACGCAATGGAGTTGTGATTTAACGGACTGCACTAGGAAGTGCGAATAGGATTAAGTAATAGATTTTACCATTACAGGATGTTTAAGGATTTAAGGGAGATAGGCCCGGATAGCCTAAATTACATAGAACTAAAAAGTAATATCGTAATAACATGGATAAGTAAAAATTGGAGTTGATTAAGTTCAATTGCAGGATGCAAAATTAGAAGATTCCGCAAGCGCGCCTAGAGATAGAGCGCGCTTTTCTTTGCCCAAAATTTAGTGCTTTGCCTACTTAATGTTAAAGGTATGCAAGCGACTGATATCAATTAGCTTCGGCTCTTAAATGATTAAGTTATACCAATCCGCTTAATTAAGTGATCTATTTTGAGGATTGGTATTATAGATTGGCACTATAACGGCCTACCCTTATTTCGCTTGCCGAGTAAATACGCATCACGAAACTTAATAAAGTGCTGCTCAAGCTTTGAGGCTGCATCTTGCTCCCCCGCCAGCGCGAGCACCATAATTCCTACTTCCGCAGTCCCTAGCTGATAAGCATGCGGGGCAACGCGTAAACGATAATCTGAGAGCTTATCCGCAGTAATTGATAATACCGGTAAGTTGTCAAGGTAGGGGCTTTTTCGTATCATTTTTTTAGCTTCACGCCAGGTGCCATCTAAAAATATAAACAGTGGCTTTTTGCCGTGTTCAATATTGACCTCAGTGACTGCTCGGCCCTCTTGAACATCCTCTTGCGGAAATATCACCATAGGCTGGTATTGTGAATCGTTAATTAACTCTAAAAGTGCAGGATCAGGGTCTGTTCTATCCCACCTAAACGCGTGGTTATCAGGTACTATTTGTGCAATTAAGCGCCCTGTATTCGACGGTTTAAAACTCTCGTTATGGTACATTAGTAAACACACTGCAGCATCGCACTGAGCGTACTCAACCCCTTCACAAATACAGTAATGTTTGGCAATTAAACACTGCTCACAGCGGTCCATTTTACCACCGCGGGCATTAAATTCTCGTCGCGATTCGCTAATTTGCTGGGCGCGTAATGCCAGTACAGAGTTTTTAAAAGAATTGGCCACAGTGATTAATTACCTTAAATTTGATCGGCGCGTATTGTAGCTAAAATCCTAGGGAATAGATATCAGCTATCAGCTATCAGCTATCAGCTATCAGCTATCAGCTATCAGCTATCAGCTCAAAATAAAAAAACATACTAACTGACGCTCATTTTATTTATCTATTTAAATTCCTGCTGTAAAAACAAAAACCCAGCAAAAGCTGGGTCTTTAAAAACTAAATTAAAAAGTTAAATTACTTCTTCTTTTTAACTGCTTTTTTATTTGGTAAATCAGTGATTGAACCTTCAAATACTTCAGCGGCAAGGCCGATTGATTCGTTCAATGTTGGGTGAGCATGAATTGTTAATGCGATATCTTCGCCATCAGCGCCCATTTCAATACCTAGGCCGATTTCGCCAAGCATTTCGCCTGCGTTAATACCAACCATAGCACCACCAATGATACGACCACTGTCTTTATCAAAGATTAGTTTAGTTTGACCTTCTGTACGAGCAGATGCAATTGCACGACCTGAAGCAGCCCACGGGAATACCGCAGTTTCAATGCTTAAACCTTGCTCTTTTGCTTCTTTCTCAGTAACACCTACCCATGCGATTTCTGGGTCAGTGTACGCAATTGATGGAATACATTTAGGGTCGAAGAAATGCTTCTGACCAGAGATAACCTCTGCAGCAACATGGCCTTCGTGTACCGCTTTATGCGCAAGCATAGGTTGGCCAACTAAGTCACCAATTGCGAAGATGTGGTTTACGTTAGTGCGTAATTGCTTATCAACATTAATAAAGCCACGCTCATCAACGTTTACGCCTGCTTTGTCTGCATCTAAAAGCTTACCATTTGGAGTACGGCCAACAGCTACAAGTACTTTGTCGTAACGTACGGCATCAGCTGGGGCGTTTTTGCCTTCAAATGATACGTATAAGCCATCGTCTTTCGCTTCAACGCCAACAACTTTAGTTGAAAGCATAACGTTAAATTTGTCTTTAACGTAGCGAGAGTAAATTTTAATTACGTCTTTATCAGCAGCAGGGACTAGTTGGTCTGCAAATTCTACAACATCTACTGTAGAACCTAATGAGCGGTAAACTGTGCCCATTTCAAGACCGATGATACCACCACCTAATACAAGTAGTTTTTCAGGTACGTCTTTAAGCTCTAGTGCGCCAGTTGAATCAATCACACGGTCATCTTCTGGGATGAAAGGTAAGTTAACTGGTTGAGAACCTGCAGCAATAATTGCGTTTTCAAACGTAATAGTAGTTGAACCTTCGCTGCCTTCAACAGCTAAAGTGTTGCTACCTGTAAATTTACCGTAGCCATTTACTACTTTTACTTTACGCATTTTAGCCATTCCGTCGATACCGCCAGTAAGCTTGCTTACTACAGAATCTTTCCAAGAACGGATTTTATCTAAATCAATTTGCGGCGCGCCAAACGAAACACCGTGAGATGACATTTCTGCAGCGTCATCAATCACTTTAGCTACGTGTAAAAGTGCTTTTGAAGGGATACAACCAACATTAAGACATACACCGCCTAATGTTTCGCGAGATTCTACTAATGTAACTTCTAAGCCCAAGTCAGCAGCACGGAAAGCCGCAGAGTAACCACCAGGACCACCGCCTAGTACAACAACTTGAGTTTTTAATTCGTTGCTCATGCTATTACCTTAATTGTTTGAACGGGACACAGCCCTAAAATTTAACTGCCATGTTTCTGCATGGGCAGAAAATCAGAGCAATTCACAAATAGTGCAAAGATTGTATCATTGCAAATGGTAAAAATCCCAGCTAAAAACAACCGGCTGGGATTTGATTTTATTTTTCTTGCAAACATCAATTGAATTAAATTAGCGAGCAATTATCGCGACAAGAAAATAGCGCTATAACAAGGTAGAAATTACGCTGTATAGTTTTTCCTATATGAGTAATTTCTGACGCCGTTAAAGTGCTATTTAATTCGCTAGAATGATCGCCTTTTTAATAAAATTGGTGTTACATCACCAATTGACGTATGTCGCTCATGTAGCTAGCAAGCGTTGCAGTAAAGCGTGCTGCTAGAGCACCGTCAATCACACGGTGATCGTACGACATAGACAGCGGAACCATTAGTTTAGGTTCAAAGTCTTTACCATTCCACTTAGGTTTCATTTCAGATTTAGATACACCTAAAATAGCCACTTCTGGTGCATTAACAATCGGCGTAAATGCCGTACCGCCAATACCACCTAAGCTAGAAATAGTAAAACAGCCGCCCTGCATATCAGATGACGTTAGCTTACCTTCACGTGCCTTTTTAGAAATATCCATTAGCTCGCGAGATAATTCCATAATGCCTTTTTTGTCCACGTCTTTAAATACCGGAACAACTAAGCCATTAGGTGTATCTACTGCAACACCTACGTTTATGTATTTTTTAAGAATTAAGCTTTCGCCATCTTCAGACAGTGATGCATTAAACGTTGGGAATTCAGCAAGTACTTTAGCTACCGCTTTCATCACAAACACAAGCGGTGTAATTTTAACGCCAAGCTTTTTCTTCTCGCTTAACACGTTTTGCTCTTTACGGAACACTTCAAGGCTTGTGATATCAGCTTCGTCAAACTGTGTAACATGTGGTATTTGTACCCAGTTACGGTGTAAGTTTTTACCCGACAGCTTTTGAATACGAGATAGTTTTTTCTCTTCAATTTCGCCAAACTTAGCAAAATCTACTTTAGGCCAAGGAATTAAACCAAGTTCACTACCGCCCGCATTGCCTTTACCTGCTGGTAATTGGCCAGATTCAACTTGCTTAACTAAGTTTTTAACATAGTTTTGCACGTCTTCTTTAACTACGCGGTTTTTACGGCCTGAGCCTTTAACGTTTGCTAAGTTAATACCAAACTCGCGCGCTAAACGGCGAACAACTGGCGATGCATGTGCATATGCACTGTTGTTTTCAAAGCTTTCGTTGCTTGCTTTAGCCGCAGGTGCAGCTTGAGCTGGCGCAGACTCGGTTTTTGCAGGTGCAGCCGCTGGCTTTTGCTCAGCAGGTGCAGAAGCTTTTGCAGGTGCACTACCGGCAACTTCAAATACAAAAATAAGAGAGCCTGTTTTTACTTTGTCGCCCGCAGCTACTTTAATTTCTTTAACTGTACCTGCAAACGGCGCTGGTACTTCCATCGCGGCTTTGTCGCCTTCAACGTTTAAGATAGATTGCTCTTCTTCTACGCTATCGCCAACAGCTACCATGATTTCAGTTACTTCAACTTCATCATCGCCAATGTCAGGTACGTTTACTTCTTTAGTGCTCGGCTGTGCACTTTGAGCAGGCTCTGCTGGTGCAGACTCTTGCTTAGGCGCATCTGATGCTGGTGCACTTGAACCGGCAACTTCAAAAACAAACACTAAAGAGCCTGTTTTTACTTTGTCGCCTTCGGTTACTTTAATTTCTTTTACAGTACCTGCAAATGGAGCAGGCACTTCCATAGATGCTTTGTCGCCTTCAACACTTAAAATTGACTGCTCTTCATCTACGCTGTCGCCAACGGCAACCATGATTTCTGTTACTTCAACTTCGTCGTCACCAATATCTGGTACGGTGACTTCTTGAGTATCAGAGCCTGAAGCTTCTGCAGGTGCAGCCGCTTCAGTTTTAGCCGGCGCTTCTGGCTCGCTTTGTGAGCCTGACTCTTCGCCTTCAAAAATCATAATTAACGAACCGGTTGTTACCGTGTCACCTTCGCTTACTTTAATTTCTTTTACTGTACCTGCTTGTGCAGCAGGTACTTCCATTGATGCTTTATCGCCTTCAACGGTAAGTAAAGATTGGTCAACATCTACTTTGTCGCCAACGCTTACTAGAATTTCGGTTACTTCTACGTCATCGCCACCGATATCTGGTACTTTAATTTCAATACTCATTGCAAACCTCTTATGCGTACAGTGGATTTAGTTTGTTTGTGTCAATGTCGAACTTTTTAATTGCTTCAACAACCACTGACTTTTCAACATCACCACGTTTAGCAAGTTCAGATAACGTAGCAACAACCACGTAGCTTGCATTAACTTCAAAGTGACGACGTAAGTTTTCACGGCTATCAGAACGTCCGTAACCATCTGTACCAAGCACTTTATAGTTGCTGCTTGGAATAAATGAACGCGCTTGCTCTGCGTAGTTTTTCATGTAATCGGTAGCGGCAACAGTTACTGAGTCGTTTAACACGCTCGTAATGTAAGCTGTTTTTTGCTCGCTTTCTGGGTTAAGCATGTTGAAACGTTCAACATCTTGACCATCACGCGTAAGCTCATTGAATGACGTTACTGAGTAAACATCTGATGCAATACCGTAATCTTCACTTAAAATTGCCGCTGCTTTACGTACTTCAGTCATGATAGTACCTGAGCTAAGTAGCTGTACGTTGGCTTTTTTACCTTCGTAGCTTTCAAGCTTATAAATACCTTTACGAATACCTTCTTCAGCACCTTCTGGCATAGCTGGCTGATGGTAGTTTTCGTTCATAAGCGTTAGGTAATAGTAAATGTTCTCTTGGTTTTCACCGTACATACGACGAATACCATCTTGAATAATTACCGCTACTTCAAATGCGTATGTTGGGTCGTAAGAAATACAGTTAGGAACCGTATTTGCAAGAATGTGGCTGTGACCATCTTCGTGCTGTAGACCTTCACCGTTAAGCGTAGTACGACCAGCCGTAGCACCTAATAAGAAACCACGTGCCTGTTGGTCACCCGCCATCCATGCCATGTCGCCAACACGTTGGAAACCAAACATAGAGTAGTAAATGTAGAACGGGATCATTGGTAAATCGTTTGTGCTGTATGATGTTGCAGCAGCAACCCATGACGACATTGCACCTAACTCGTTAATACCTTCTTGAAGTACTTGGCCTGATGTTGCTTCTTTGTAGTAAGAAACAATATCGCGGTCTTGAGGGGTGTAGTTTTGGCCATGTGGATTGTAAATACCGATTTGACGGAATAAACCTTCCATACCAAATGTACGTGCTTCATCGGCAATAATTGGCACAATGTTTTTACCAATGCCTTTGTCTTTAAGTAACACGTTAAGTGCACGTACAAAGCCCATTGTGGTAGAAATATCACGCTTTTGCTCTTCAAGTAGCGGCTTAAATGCCTCTACTTCTGGCAGTTTTAACTCTTCGCTAAAGTTAGGAATACGTGTAGGTGTGTAACCTTTAAGTGCATCACGGCGTGCGTGTAAGTACTTGTATTCTTCTGAACCTTCTTCAAGTGTTAAGTATGGAAGATCTTTAATTTGCTCTTCTGATACTAAATCTTGTAGGCCTAAACGGTCACGTAAGTGCTCAACATGGCTCATGTCCATTTTTTTCACTTGGTGCGCAATGTTTTTACCTTCCGCTGCTTCACCCATGCCGTAACCTTTAACCGTTTTAGCAAGAATTACAGTAGGACGGTCATTAGTTTGTTCAGCCTTTTTAAATGCAGCATAAAGTTTTGATGGCTCATGACCACCACGCTTAAGTGCAAAGATTTCGTCATCCGTCATATCAGCAACAAGGGCTGCTGTTTCTGGGTAACGACCAAAGAAATGCTCACGTACGTACGCACCATCTTTAGCTTTATATGTTTGGTAATCGCCATCAATTGTTTCGTTCATCAATTGTAGTAATTTACCTGTTGTATCTTTAGCAAGCAGGATATCCCAACCGCTACCCCATACAACTTTAATTACGTTCCAACCAGCGCCTTTAAACAGGCCTTCTAGTTCTTGAATAATTTTACCGTTACCCATAACTGGGCCATCTAAACGCTGTAAGTTACAGTTAATTAAGTAACATAAGTTGTCTAGCTTTTCACGAGCAGCAAACGAGATTGCGCCGCGTGATTCTGGCTCATCCATTTCACCGTCACCTAAAAACGCGTATACACGTTGGTTTTTAGTGTCTTTTAAGCCGCGGCCGTCTAAATATTTTAAGAAACGTGCTTGGTAAATAGATGCAATTGGACCTAAGCCCATTGATACCGTAGGGAACTGCCAAAATTCAGGCATTAACTTAGGGTGTGGGTATGAAGGTAAACCTTTGCCATCTACTTCTTGACGGAAGTTATCAAGCTGGTCTGCACTTAAGCGACCTTCAACAAATGCGCGCGCATAAATACCCGGAGAAATATGACCTTGGTAGTAAACTAAGTCACCGCCGTCTACGTCATTTGGTGCTTTGAAAAAGTGGTTAAAACACACTTCGTAAAAAGCAGCAGACGATTGGTAAGACGCCATATGGCCGCCTAAGTCGAGATCTTTTTTCGATGCGCGTAATACAATCATGATTGCATTCCAACGAATGATCGAACGAATACGACGCTCAAGGTTTACATCCCCTGGGTAAGCCGGTTCTTGATCTACTGGAATAGTATTAACGTAGTTAGTTGTAGTGCCAGTTGGCATATCAACGCCGTCTAAACGGGCTTGCTCTAACACTTGCTCAAGTAAATACTGAGCTCGTTCAACACCTTCTTCGCGCACAACTGATTCAAGAGCTTGTAACCACTCTTGTGTTTCTAGCGCGTCTACGTCAATTTTATTGACTTCAGACATATGGAGGTTTCCTTATGTTTAAAATACGAATGTTGTTAATTTAATACTACGTATACTTAATTTGTGTGTTCAATAAGTACAGCGTATTAGCTTAATTTTGTTTTGTGCGTCTTAAACTACGTTCAATTCGCGAATGTTCTTTACCCGCTTCAAGTAATGCTTCTTCAATAAATGCTAAGTGAGCATTACTTGCTAAACGAGCTTGTTCTGGATTGCCATCTATTACGGCATCCATTAATAAACGCCTGTGCTGTGCTAACTGATTGCTAATATCTGGCTTTTTTAATAAAACCGTTAAGTTTTGCAATACATTTTGCTCAAGTAGCGCTTGCATGCCTCGCACCAAGTGAAGTAAAACCACGTTGTGTGAGGCTTCAGCTACACTAAAGTGAAACGCATTAATTGCTTTGGCTTTTAGCTGTAAATCGTTATTAACTTGAGCAATTTTATCAAAGCTTTGTTTAACCTTGGTAAAATCGGTGCTGGTACCACGAAGCGCAGCATAATAAGCAGCGATCCCCTCAAGTGCATGACGAAATTCTAGTAAATCAAATTGAGATTCAGGGTGTTTACTGATCAAATCAAATAATGGATCGGTAAGGCCTTCTTCAAGCTGATTTTTTACAAACGTGCCACCGCCTTGCCTGCGTGTTACCAACCCCTTAGCTTCTAGCTTTTGGATGGCTTCACGTAGTGAGGGGCGAGACACCTCAAACTGTTTTGCTAATTCACGCTCTGGCGGCAGTTTTTCACCTGGCGCTAATGAGCCCTCAAGAATCATATTCTCAAGTTGCTGTAAAATAACATCAGATAATTTTGCTGCTTTAATCTTTAAAGACATTAATCAACGTCCACGTTGTATAAATACTAAAAAGCCTAATTTTTAAGGCCTAGAGCTTGACGATTTACCCAAAAGGTAAATTGGTCATACCAAAAATTTTCAATAAGGTATCAAAAAGGCTAATAACTGTCAATTTACCGCTAATTTGAGCAATTAGAGTAGCGTAACGCATTTTGAACGAAGTTCAAACAATGCTCAATTAAGGCAAGTTAACTTAAAAGTTAATAAGATGAAAACAAATGGTCTGACCAGATAGGTTTAGAATAATAGCTCTAGTTGAATTTATTGAAGAAATTAATTTTTGAATTAGAGAAAACCGTAACAGCGGGTTTACCCCGCGACAAATTAGCTCACCGCGATATAAGCCCTAAGCGATGTAGGCATTGCGCGATGTAAAATCGCGACTACGCAAGTCCATAAAAATTGCTACGCTTGTGTAATTAATTGCTCTGTAATTACTAAAATATAGGAATGGTATGCATAGCTCATATTTATTACGTAAAGGAAGAATATCTAAAGCAAACCACTATTATGCTATTACGTTAGTTTGCTACGAACGGAAAAATCTACTCACAAACTTAATAAGTAATAGAGCAGTAATCAATGAAATGAAAAATCTAGAGAAAGAGAAGCAAATTAACTCAAATACATTTGTATTAATGCCGAATCATATTCATTGGTTGTTTCGATTAAACGATATAGCAACATTAAGTGAGGTAATCAGAAATTTTAAAGGGCGCTCTGCAACTGTGTACCGAGAATTCAGTAAACAAAAACTTTGGCAAAAAGGGTTTTATGACCATTTAGTCAGAAGTGATGAAGATTTAACTCATTGCGCTAGATACATAGTCGCCAACCCATTACGTGCACATTTAATAAAAAACATTGCAGATTACCCATATTGGGACAGCGTTTATTTAAATCCGTAGCAGTGGGTTTACCCCGCGACGAATAACCGCAACTCCAAAATATAACTTAAAAGCACCATGTATTGCGCGATGTAAAATCGCGACTACGCAATATCGTAGCAGCGGGTTTACCCCGCGACCATTAGCCGAGCAATCTCCCAAGCATCAAACACAATACGCGATGTAAAATCGCGACTACGATAGCCCACCAAATAAAGTAAGCAGTGCAATTAGCACTAAATAAAATAAAACATTACGTTTAACTAGCTTAATCATACAGGTAGCTTCGTATGTACAGCCATAATAGCGTTTTTCTACTTGCTCTGCGGCAAGCGCGGTACACGTAACCACTTTGCGATTTGGGGTTTTAAAATCTAATGCATAGTGCAGCCAACAGCTGGTACCTTTATTAAAGTTACCAATAACTAAGTACCCAAAACTTGCTACACGCGCAGGTAGCCAATCAAGCCAAAAAAGTAATTTATGAATAAGCTTAAAGCGCTTAGCAAATACTACTTTGTGGTTTTCTCGCACTAAGTCGGCAAAAGTACGCACTATTGCATACAGCACAGCCCCTGGCGCACCTAGTATTACAAACCAAAAAATTACAGCGCAATAAAATCTAAAGTTTACCCACGCTAAAGTTTGTCCGAAGGTTTCGCCGTTTTCTTCATCTTCTAAGTGTTTTTGCCCCATTTGTAATGCATACAAAGAGGCCGCGGTTTGATCGTCGCGGGTTAACGCGTTTAAATACGACTTATATAAAGCACGTTGTTTTGCACAGCCAAAGCAAGCTAGTAGCACAGCTACATTTACAACCAATTGCCAAAGCACAAAGTCAGAAAGCACATAAACAAGGCCAACAGCTATAACAGGAAGCACTAGCCAAATTAAAAATCCCACAGCCGAGCTAAATAGCCCTTTATCTGCAAGTAACTTGGTCGAGCGGTTTAAATAACCATTGGCGTAGTAACTTATTTGCCAATAATTTGAACGAGCCCCTAAACGCTCAAGAATTAGTGCAATTATTATAGAAACTAAAATCATGATAGCGACTCACTTAATTTACTTGCTCAAGCCTACTTATATAAGCAGACCAATTAAAACTTTCCCCGGGGTCTGTTTTACGCCCTGGTGCTATATCACAATGCCCAACAATGCGCTGAGCATTTATATGCGGATAATGTTTGAGTACTGCTGTAGTAACTTTATGTAAACTAGCATACTGAGCTTGAGTATAAGGTGTGGTGTCGGTGCCCTCAAGCTCAATGCCTATACTAAAATTATTACATGCGCTTTGCCCAGCATACTCAGACTGCCCAGCATGCCAAGCACGCTTACAAAAAGGTACATACTGAATCACTTCCCCAGTGCGTTTAATAAAGCAATGCGCAGATACACGCAGCCCATTTAAATCACAAAAGCTTGGGTGAGCGCTGCAATCAATCTCTCCCATAAATAACGCATCAACATGCTCAGTGCCAAACTGCCCAGCAGGGAGTGAAATATTATGAATTACCAATAACGAAATATCTGTATTTTCGGGGCGTTCATCAAAGTGAGTGCATGGGCGCTGAACAACATTTGAAATTACCCCGTTTAAATCTATTTTCATAATACAAATACCAATATATACATACCCTTGATGCTAAAGGATTTATAAAAAAATTGATAGCGCACAGCCCATATGACCGCGCACTCTTAACATTATTTATTCTGTTTGGCTAAAGTTAGCCACAATAAATAATGGGCTATTTTAATAAACACCCATTTCAAAGCCAGCTTAAAGCCTAAATCACTTCTATTAACTATTTAAACATAGTAAAATTTGCATAATTTATTAACACTTATGAGCCTTCATATGTCTATTTCGCACACGCTTATTTCTCAACTTGTCACTCTAGCCTTAGATGAAGATCTAAATAACCAAACAGCGCAAAACGGCGATATTACCGCACAGCTTATTCCACAAAACGAGCAAGCAAACGCTAAAGTAATTACCCGTGAAGACTGTGTTTTTTGTGGTAAAGACATAATCATAGAAGTGTTTAAACAGGTAGATCCAAGCGTAGAAATTAACGTACTTGTAAATGATGGCGACTTTGTACCAGCAAATAGCACCTTATTTACCGCTAAAGGTGCTGCTCGCGCTATTTTAACGGGTGAGCGTACCGCGCTTAACTTTGTACAAACCCTTTCAGGCACTGCAACTACTACCGCTAATTATGTAAAAGAGCTTAGCGGCACTAGCACACAATTACTCGATACCCGTAAAACTATTCCAGGGCTTAGAGCATTTCAAAAATACGCAGTAAAATGTGGCGGCGGTGCAAACCACCGTATAGGCCTGTTCGATGCGTTTTTAATTAAAGAAAACCACATAGCAGCCTGCGGCGGTATTGATAAAGCAGTAGCACAAGCTAAACAAAACCACCCAACAAAACCCGTTGAAGTTGAGGTTGAGTCGTTAAATGAACTTGAGCAAGCCATTAATGCTGGTGCCGACATAATCATGCTCGATAACTTTAGCGTTGAACAAATTCAGCAAGCCGTGGTCATTACTAATAAGCGCGCTAAATTAGAGGTTTCTGGCAATATGACCTTAGAAACACTTAAAACTTACTCGCAAGCGGGTGTAGACTTTATATCTAGCGGGGCACTTACAAAAAATTTACAATCAATCGATTTATCGATGCGTTTTGTATAAAATAGCTGCGGCAATTTTGTTTTATTGCTGCTAATTAATTGACAAAGCGAATGAAAAGACATTTAATAATCCAAAAGACTTACTTTGTAACACTTTGTTAAATAAAGTATCCTTTTTAGAAAATCATGTGTGCTTTACAGTAAAAAAAAGTGTTAGACTAACCCTGTTGTATTACTTAAATAAAAAATATAGTGATAAATAATTTCTTTTTGTTTTAATTTTTAAAAATCATCAAAAAAATTAAAGCAAATGGTCAGTATGTTTTCTATATTAAGCTTACTTTGTTTATAAAGTAGCCCATGTAAGTTGCAACATGATGAACTCACATTTAGCTTTTGTGTTTCATACCTAAGGCTAAAAGTGCGTAAAATTTTATTTTTAAGTAAAACTGTAAAGTAAGTCGGTTACCTTGAGTTTGGCATTTTTGCCTTACACCTGACTTTACTTACAAACATTATCCTTTAGGAGAGGAAACATGAAAACAATGACTCAAAAACAACAGGGTTTCACCCTAATCGAATTAATGATTGTTGTAGCAATCATCGGTATTCTTGCTGCAGTAGCATTGCCTGCGTATCAAGATTATACGGCTAGAGCTAAAGCAGCCGAATTGTTACTTGCTGCAAGCACAGCAAAAACCTGTGCGAGTGAAAAGGCTCAAATAGGCGGTAGCCCGGCTAAATGTGCCGACGATTTTACTCCAACTAAATACGCTTCAGACGTAGCAATAAACGCTGCTGGAGAAATAACAGCTACTGGTGCTGATGATTTAACGGGCTTATCTATTATTTTGACACCTAAAACAGGTACTGGCGAAAATGCAGCAGATGCAACTGCAGATAATTTTACAGAAGGATTCCCTTTAACTGAATGGGTCTGTACTGGAGCTATAAGTGGGGACGATGCGAAAGCAAGTTGGTTGCCTAGCTCTTGTAGTATTTAGTAAGGTATTAGTCAATCTATGAACCAAGGTAGCTTATTTAGCTACCTTTTTTGTTAATGACGGCAAAGAGCTTGATAAATGGCAAAACAACCGGATAAAAAAAAGTTAGACACTTTCGAGTGGGTTGGTGTAAGTGCACGAGGTAAAAAGCTAGATGGTAATATTACAGGCACCAGTGTTGCTTTAGTAAAAGCACAACTACGTAAACAAGGCATAACCCCTTCAAAAGTAAAACGTAAAGCCAAACCTTTATTTAGCTCGCGTCTACAAAAAATCACTCCTAAAGATATTGCGCTAGTTACACGCCAAATAGCCACTATGTTAATGGCGGGCGTACCTCTTATTCAGGCTATCGAAATGATAGGATCTGGCTCCACTAACAAAAGCGTAGCCAAATTGATGGAAACTATTGGCGATGAGGTTAAAGCTGGTCAACCCCTCTCGCAAGCTCTGAGGCGCCATCCTCGCTACTTTGATGATTTGTATTGTGATTTAGTCGCATCAGGTGAGCAATCGGGCGCGCTTGATAAAATATTTGACCGCGTAGCCCTTTACAAAGAAAAATCAGAAGCGCTTAAATCAAAAATTAAAAAAGCCATGTTTTATCCCATTGCTGTTTTAGTGGTTGCCCTCATAGTTACCTCAATACTACTTATATTCGTAGTACCACAATTTCAAGATATTTTTAATGGCTTTGGTGCAGAACTTCCTGCATTCACTCTTTTTGTAATCGCCATATCTGAATTTATGCAAGAATACTGGTGGATTGCGCTAATTACGGTTTCTGCTGCTGGTTATATATTTAAAGAAGCAAGCTTAAGGAGTTTAAAACTCAGAGATGCAACTGATAGAGCCATTTTAAAACTTCCTGTAATTGGTACGATTTTGAATAAAGCAGCGGTTGCCCGTTACGCACGAACTCTTTCGACCACCTTTGCAGCGGGTGTACCGCTAGTTGATGCACTGGACTCAGCTGCAGGGGCTTCAGGCAATGCGGTGTACCGCTATGCTATTTTAGATATAAAAGCAGAGGTTAGCTCAGGTAACCAAATGAACTGGGCAATGCGTAACTCTAAAATATTCCCTGATATGGTTATTCAAATGGTCGCCATTGGTGAAGAGTCTGGCTCGCTTGATGGCATGCTAGCCAAGGTAGCGACTATTTACGAACAAGAAGTTGATGATGCCGTTGATGGCCTTTCTAGCTTATTAGAGCCGCTTATTATGGCAGTACTTGGTGTGCTTGTAGGTGGCTTAATTGTGGCTATGTACTTGCCAATTTTCCAGTTGGGCTCTGTAATTTAATTAATAAATTTACAAGAATTAAAGAGCGCCTTACTTTTAAATAGGGTTGGCGACCAGCGTATTCTCATTTACTCTCTTTAACTTCTCTTTGTGATAATTACTTTACTTAATTTTTAAACGCTTAATTTTTTAAATAGATTTCAGGTACATAATGCAAAGTATTATAGAAGTAATGCAAAGCCAAATGTGGTTTTATCTAACAACGGTTGGCTTAGTTAGTTTATGTGTGGGCAGTTTTTTAAATGTAGTAATTTACCGACTGCCAGTCATGATGCAGCGTGAGTGGCAAAGTGAATGTAGGTTATTATTAGAAGATGAACTAACAGCTAAACCTACACAAGCCAACACCAATGAGCCTTTTAATTTAGTAAAGCCTAATTCTACCTGCCCCAAATGCAAAACCGCCATTAAGCCTTGGCAAAATATTCCTATTATTAGCTGGCTTTTACTAAAAGGTAAATGCGCTAATTGCAGCAACCCAATATCAGCGCGTTACCCAATAGTTGAAGCCATTACCGCACTATTAAGTTTAGTTATTGCCTATAACTTTGGCGCTACAGAGCACGCCCTTTTATATATTTTTGTAACCTGGATTTTAGTGGCACTCACCTTTATAGATATTGACCACATGCTACTGCCCGACCAGCTCACTCTGCCCTTAGTATGGCTTGCGCTTATTGTCGCTGTAATGGGAGTAACAATAAGCCCCGCTGATGCAATTGTAGGCGCAGCATGTGGCTACTTAAGCCTCTGGAGTGTATTTTGGCTATTTAAGCTATTAACCGGTAAAGAGGGCATGGGCTATGGCGATTTTAAATTACTCGCGGTATTTGGTGCTCTGCTTGGCTGGCAATCGCTACTAACCATTATTTTGCTTTCAAGCGTAGTGGGCGCCATTATTGGTATTGCCCTTTTGAGTATTCAAGGTAAAGACAAAACAACCCCTATCCCTTTTGGGCCTTACTTAGCCATAGCAGGTTGGATAACACTTTTGTGGGGCACTCAAATTCAAAATACTTACTTTAATTTAATTGGTTACTAGTATGAGTAAGCCAATAACTAAAACAAATAACTGGGTGTTAGGCTTAACTGGCGGTATAGGTTGTGGTAAAACAGCCGTCAGCAATATGCTTGAAGAGCTTGACGTTACTGTTGTTGATGCCGATATTATTGCCCGCCAAGTCGTAGCCCCTAACAGTGATGGGTTAAATGCTATTATTGAATATTTTGGCCAAAATATTTTATTGCCAGACGGCACATTAAATAGAGCGGAATTACGCAGCAAAATTTTTACTAATAATGAAAATAAAGAATGGCTAAACGCGCTACTCCACCCGCTTATACGGTTAAAAATATTAACCGATTTAAACAACGCAACAAGTGCTTATGTTGTGTTAGTAGCGCCACTGTTATTTGAAAATAACTTAGATAAATACTGCAACCGCACTTTATTAATTGATGTACCAATAGCTACTCAAATAGAGCGTACAGCAAAGCGTGATAATACCAGTATTGAGCAAGTTAAAAGCATTATTGCCGCACAAATGCCCCGTAATGAAAAACAGCAAAAAGCAGACGACATATTAAATAATGACCGTAATTTATCGCTAGTTCATACAGAACTTGTTGTTCTTCATAAAAATTACCTACAATATGCATTACAAAATACAACTAATGCCCCTTAATGTGGTCATAACTACTTAAACTCGTAATTTGGTTAGCAAATAAAGTATTGATGATTAAGATTAATGTAATCACCTGCTTTTTTCTGATAAATTGTTAACTATTGAAGGACTAAAACAGGTGCGCAATGAATATTAACTCACCGTTATTGAGAAAATTTATAACGCTAGGCCGTATTGATGCCGATACAGTAAAAGCAAAACAGCAAGAATTTGCCTCAACCGCTGAGCTTATTTCTAAATGTGGAAGAATCGACAGTAAAGACTTAGCTGAGCAATGTATAGATTTATTTCGCGTACCGTATTTTGATTTAAAAGACTTCGACCCAGCGCAAATACCTGCCGATTTAGTAAAAGAAAAACTAATACGCAAGCATCACATTTTACCTCTGGTTCAAAAAGATAGAAAAGTATACATAGCCGCCTCAGATCCAACTGACTACGGCGCGTTTGAAAACTTTGAATTTAGTACAGGTTTATCGTGCGAAATTGTTGTTGTTGACTACATACAGCTCGACAACAAAATTGAACAACTACTTGATGCGGCGGGCAGCTTAGATTTAAGCGCAGATGAATTTAAAGAATTTGCCGACTTAGATACTGAAGGCCCTAAAGAAGCCACCCCAAAAGATGACGATAAAGACGATGCGCCAATCATTGTTTATATCAACAAAATTTTAATGGATGCCATTAAAAAAGGCGCATCTGATTTACACTTTGAGCCTTATGAGCACAAGTATCGCATTCGCTTTCGTATCGACGGCATTTTACACGAAGTTGCCAACCCGCCAAATACCTTGGCGAGTAAGCTCTCTGCACGTATAAAAGTAATGTCACGCCTTGATATTGCTGAAAAACGTAAACCGCAAGATGGTCGTATTAAACTAAAAATGACCGAGCGAAAAAGCATTGATTTTCGTGTAAGTACTATGCCGACCCTTTGGGGCGAAAAAATAGTAATGCGTATTTTAGATTCATCAAGCGCTATGCTAGGCATAGATGTTCTTGGTTATGAAGAAGAGCAAAAAAAGTTATACATGGATGCGCTTGGCCAGCCACAAGGCATGATACTTGTTACCGGCCCTACTGGCTCGGGTAAAACGGTATCGCTATATACTGGTTTGAATATACTTAACCAACCAGAGCGTAACATTAGTACCGCAGAAGACCCTGTTGAGATAAACCTTGAAGGCGTTAACCAAGTACAAATTAACCCTAAAGCAGATATGACCTTTGCAAACGCCTTGCGTGCGTTTTTACGTCAAGATCCAGACGTTGTAATGGTAGGTGAAATACGTGACCTTGAAACCGCAGAAATTTCTATTAAGGCGGCGCAAACGGGTCACTTAGTATTATCAACACTACATACCAACTCAGCGCCAGAAACAATTACGCGTTTGTTAAATATGGGCGTACCCGCCTATAACGTAGCAAGCTCAATAAGTTTAATTATTGCCCAGCGCTTAGCACGTCGATTATGTACTAAATGTAAAACGCCAGAGTCACTGCCAGCAGAAGAACTTGCTCGTCAAGGCTTTAGCGAACAGCAAATAAACGATATGACGCTATATTCCCCTAAAGGCTGCGAAAGTTGCACTGATGGCTACAAAGGCCGTGTAGGTATTTACGAGGTAATGCAAATAACCCCTGAAATAGCGCAAATTATTATGCGCGGTGGTAACTCACTAGAAATAGCCGAAGTATCACTACAGGCTGGGTTTAATAACTTACGTTTATCGGGTTTACGAAAAGCCTCAGATGGTTTAACGTCTCTGGCTGAAATAAACCGTGTTACCAACATGTAGAGTAAGTAGCGTTAAGTACCTGTACTTAACGCTTAATTGTAGAGAGTAAAGTATGCCAACAATTGTTAACTGCCCAACCTGTAAAAATAAAGTTGAGTGGTCAGAGCAAAGCCCCCACCGCCCTTTTTGTTCTAAACGCTGTCAGCTTATAGACTTAGGTGAGTGGTCGTTTGAAAACAATAAAATATCAAGCCCAATTACATCAGCAAATCAAATTAGCCAAGATATGATTGAAGACATTGAAGAAATGATGGCTAAAAACGATGACGACTTTTTTAAATAAAAAGCCTATTAAAAACAAAAGCCAGCATTAAGCTGGCTTTTGTTTTTAAGCTAAAATGTAAGGTTGTGGTAACCTACATTTTGGCAAATTAATCTCTTTGCTTACGGTGCTTTTTGCCCATACGCTTTTGCATTTTAGCAAACTTCTCTTGCTGCTCAGCGTTAAGTACCTGCATTACTTGGTGTTGGGTTTTAAGCTTAATTAAGCCAAACTCCGTGCCTTTTTCATGGCGTGCATTTAATAGCTCTTTTGCAGCATTTTCGTCAAAAGTTGCTGCGCTAAGTAATGCATCCATTTTAGCATTATGCGCTTCACGCTCTGCTTTACGTGCTTCTTTATCGTCGCCTCGCAGGGCTTTCATTTGCGTTTTTTGCGCTTCAAAAATAGACTCGAGCTTAGTTTGTTGCTCGTCGGTTAAATCAAGCTTTTCGGCACCGCGCTCAGACAATAAAAAACGCGCTTGAGAATGGCCTTGCTTGTTGTGCATACCGCCTTTAGCTAATACGCTACCTGCGCCAAGTGTAGCCGTTGCTAGACCACAAATAAGTACTAATTTTGAAAGTGTATTTACTTTAGTCATAATCATCACCTTAATATTGGGTTGTTGTAAATGTGGCTGCTTAGCCAGTGAGTTAACTATACCTCTTGCAACGCAAAGTAACGCAAAGCAGTGTAAAGGTTGTGTAAAGATTCACTTTTGCACAATTTAAGAAGTAAAATAACACTATAGAAAGTTGCCTAAGGGTTTGAAATGAAGCTATTAATGATTGATGACGACACGGGTTTGTGTGAACTACTCACCGAGTATTTAGCTGCACAAGGTTTTGACGTACAAAGCGTTCACGATGGGGAGCAAGGCTTAAAACTAGCTCAAACAAACGACTACGCACTTATATTACTTGATGTAATGCTTCCTACCCTTGATGGCTTTGAAGTTCTTAAGCAACTTAGGCAAACAAAATTAACGCCTGTTATTATGCTTACTGCAAAGGGTGAAGACTTTGACCGAATTTTTGGTTTGGAGCTTGGCGCCGACGACTACATTCCTAAACCATTTAACCACCGCGAGCTGCTGGCTCGCGTAAAAGCAATTACCCGACGCATAGAGCACATTAATAGCTTAAATGTTGCTAGCCCTAGTAAAATGGTTATTAACGGTATTACAGTTAATTTAGCAGCCCGAGAGGCCACAATTAACGAACACACCCTAACTCTTACAGGCACAGAGTACGAAGTATTAGTGCTATTAATTAAAAACGCCGGCGAAGTCGTTAGTAAAGAACAAATAAGTGAAGAAGTGCTCGGTAGGCGCTTAGCCTCGTTTGATCGCTCTATTGATATGCATGTAAGTAATATTCGTAAAAAAATAGCTGAGCATATTCAAGGCGAACGAATTAAAACAATGCGAGGGACAGGCTATGTCTTCATCCAAGGTGAATAAAAGCACCTACTTTGCTTGGTTAAAACGCCCACAACATTATCTGTTTTTTAAAATATTTGTTTGGTTTTGGCTTACCATAACCGGTACCGTTGCCGCGCTTATATTTTTAAGCAATATAACTGCAATTAATGCAGTAAGCACCGAGCCCCTGCGAGGGCCAATGAAAAAAAACCTCATTTATACCGCCAAAAGTATTGAGCGAAGTGCTACTAAGCACAAACGCACGCTTGTTGATGTTTTATCGCACCCTAGGCTTTCAAAACGTAAAATTTTATTTTTAGGTGCCACTCAGCCAGAAGATGCACTCAGCAATAAAGAAATCCCTGCAGAAATAGATTTAAGCCTACTAAGCTTTAGCCAAAATATGGCCGCACAAGTTATTTTTACCGAAAAATACCAAGCTTTTGGCCCTATTAATATAACCGTGCCGGAGGGTAGTTTTTACCTTTATGAAATAGACATAAACCATCAGCCGCCCTTAATAATGCGCTTTAAGCTAATGCCAAACTGGATGAAAATTTTAGTAGCTATATTTGCCTCTTTAATACTTAGTTTTATATTTAGCCGCAACTTAATAGCGCCAATTAATAGCCTAAAAAAGGCAGCTATTAAGCTATCTTCTGGTGATTTATCAGCGCGAGTTGCTATACCAGCCAACAGAAAAGATGAACTAGGTGTATTAGGTCGCGACTTTAACAGCATGGCTAATCAGCTTGAACAACTTATTAGTGCCCAAAAACGCCTATTGGCTGATATATCGCATGAGCTGCGCTCTCCTCTTACGCGTTTAAAAATGGCTACAGGCCTTGCGCAAATGCAAGCTAACGAGGCAAGCCAATCGTATTTATTACGCATAGAAAAAGAAGCTAACCAGCTAGATAAAATGATTGCTGATGTACTGCAAGTGTCGCGCCTAGAAGCCAAAAGCCAAACGCTTGCCCTACAAAAACAATCATTAAAAGGAATTGTTGATCACGTAATAAACGATGCTCAATTTGAAGCCAAACAAAACACCAAAACACTTAAGGTAAGCGGCAGTGCAGATGTAATGATTAATTGTGATGAGTCGCTAATAGCCAGCGCGCTCGAAAACCTGCTACGCAATGCCATTAAATATGCACAGAACGAAATAAGCTTTAGCGTAAATTACAACAAGGCAATCCATATAGAAATATGTGACGATGGCCCTGGCGTACCCGCAGATCAGCTCAGTAAACTGTGCGAGCCATTTTTTAGGCAATCAGATGCTCGCGACAGAGTAAGTGGCGGCACTGGGCTTGGCTTAGCCATCGCTAAAAATGCTATTATTGCTCACGGCGGTAATTTAGCATTATCAAACAAAGTAAAAGGCGGGCTATGTGCCAACATCACCCTGCCAATAATAAAAGAGTAAACCATGTTTTACAGCAGTGAATACGAGCTTGAGAGTAACCAACCTTTAATTGATGACTTTTACGAAAACATCCTTGTTAAGTCTTACTTAAAAACACCTCACGGCGCATTATTTTATGCTTATGCAAAGCCAGCTAATGCAAAAATGGCATTGGTTATTAGCTCAGGCAGGGTTGAAGGTGCTGATAAATACAAAGAACTCTTATGGGAATTTTACAATAATAACTACGCTATTTTTATCGTTGACCATCAAGGGCAAGGCCGCTCTTATCGTCACCTAAAAAATAAACACAAAGGCTATGTAGAACATTTTAAAAATTACAGTGCCGATCTAAATCAATTTACCCAAGAAATTGTAGATACATACTGGCACGGTAACAAGGTACTCATTGCTCACTCTATGGGCGGCGCTATAGCGCTTAATTACTTAGCCGAATACCAGCACAGCTATAAAGGGGTATTTTTATCTGCCCCCATGTTAAACATATTTACTAAAAAGGTGCCTCGTTTTTCTACCACTTTGGCTGTAAATATAGCTAAATTTTTAGGCTTACAATACAGCTATGCATTTGGGCAAAAAAACTATATCCCCCTAAACTTTGATTTAAACGTGCTAACAAGTAGTGAAATACGTTATAAGCAATTTAGGCACACTTACCACACTACGCCCTCATTACAACTAGGTGGAGTAACCTATGGCTGGCTACATGCGGTTATTAAGTTTTTGCCATCGGTAGATAAATTAAATATTACTATTCCAATGTATATAGCCAAAGCCGAAAACGATGAAGTAGTTAATAATACCGCGCTTGATAAGCTAGCGAGCAGCCATGCTAATGCATCAATAAAAAGTTTTAAAAATGCAAAGCACGAACTCTTTTTTGAACGCGACGAAATCCGTAAACCAGCATTAAAAAGCCTGTATACATTTTGCGAGTCTATTGAACCACAGAAAGTGGATCGAGGTGAATAAGAATATCTACCTCTGATTCAAAGCAGTTAGCAATCATCTTTTCAACTTCATCAGCCACATTATGCGCACGTATTAAGGTTAAATCGTCATCTAGCTCTAAATGCATTTGAATAAACTTAATTTTTCCGCCTTGGCGGGTACGAATATCGTGCACGCCGTGTACGTCTTGATGCTTATTGGCTATATCATAAATGCTTTGCTTTTCTTCATCGGGTAGCTCTTTATCCATTAAGTGATCTGCACTCTCACGCGCTATATCCCAGCTGTTGTAAAGTAAGTAACCCGCAACGCCAATGGCAAAAAGCGGATCGGCATACAGCACACCATAATACGCAAGTAATATGGCTAGTAATACGGCAGCATTTAAGATTAAATCGCCCTTGTAATGAACCGAATCAGCTCTAATAGCAATAGACTCAGTATGCTTAACGACTTTATTTTGAACAAATACAATAACTAAAGTACATACAATTGCAAAAGCGCTCACCCATACACCTAACAGCGAATGGTTAAGTACTATAGGGTTAAATAAGCGCTCAACACCATGAAATGCCAATAAACAACCGGAGCCTGCTATAAATGCAGCTTGGCCAAGCCCTGCAAGCGCCTCAGCTTTGCCGTGACCAAAACGGTGGTCGTCATCTGCGGGGCGCAGCGCATAACCTAAAACTAAAAAGCTCATTGCGGTGGCGGTAATATCCATTAATGAATCGGTTAAAGAGCCAAGCATAGAGGCAGAGCCCGACGCCAGCCAAGCCCAGGCTTTAGCCGCTATCATTAAGCTCACCATTATCATGGTAACTAGGCTTGATGTTTTAACCCAAAATTCGTAACTGCGGTGGTGCACGTTTATGTTCGCTAATCGCTGTATTCAATAGCGTGAGTATATCATTTTTTTAGCTAGATTCGTGTATACTGCCCTTCGTCAAATTACAAATTATTAGAAAGGCGCATTATGCTGGATATCGTTTTATATCAACCTGAAATTCCACCAAATACAGGTAATATTATACGCTTGTGTGCAAACACGGGTTACTCGTTACATTTAATTGAGCCGTTAGGCTTTGAGTGGGACGATAAGCGAGTAAAGCGTGCTGGCCTTGATTACCACGAATTTAGCAATGTGCAACGTCATGCATCGTTCGACGCATACCTTGAAAAATGCCAACCTAAAAAAGTATATGCCTGTACCACTAAAGGTAGCCAGTTCCATCACGAGGCAAGTTATGAAGCAGGCGATTGCTTAGTATTTGGCCCTGAAACACGTGGCCTACCAGATGATATGATCCAAGCCCTGCCAAACGATCAGCGCGTACGTATTCCTATGCAACCTAATAGCCGCAGTATGAACCTATCAAACGCTGTTGCTGTTTTTGTATATGAGTCTTGGCGCCAGCTAGGCTTTCCGAACGCGCAGTGATTAATGTTGCATTAGGCAATAAAAAACCGACTTAGCGTCGGTTTTTTAGTTTAAGTTTAGCTAACGTGCTTACTCAGCGCGTTGCTCTCGACCCAAAAGCGCCATAGCGGCTTCTTTCATGTCTTTGTTTTCATAAAGCACTTTATAAATTTGCTCAGTGATTGGCATTTCTACGCCAGCACGCTCAGCTAATAAATATACTTCTTTGGTGTTTCTAAAGCCTTCAACAACTTGGCCAATTGACTCAATAGCTGCGTCTACGCCTTCACCTTTACCTAATGCTAATCCAAAGCGGCGGTTGCGCGATTGATTGTCGGTACAGGTTAAGATTAAATCGCCAAGCCCAGCCATGCCCATAAAGGTTTCTTGTTTTGCGCCTAGCGCGCAGCCTAACCGTGTAAGTTCGGCAAGGCCACGGGTAATCAAAGCGGTTCGTGCATTGGCTCCAAAACCAACCCCGTCCGACATACCCGCACCAATAGCAATAACGTTTTTAACAGCTCCACCTAACTGAATGCCAATAAAATCATCGTTGTTATATACACGAAACGAGCGACCACAATGTAGTAAGTCAGCAAGTTGCTGAGCAAACTCAGTTGAAGTAGACGACACCGAAATAGCCGTAGGTAAACCCATTGCCATTTCTTTAGCAAATGTGGGCCCTGATAAAACCGCAAGCGGTATATCATCACCTAGCTCTTGCAATGCAACCTCTTGTAACAAGCGCCCCGTATTTGGTTCAAGCCCTTTAGTTGCCCATGCTACTTGCGCTCCGTCAACCAATGCAGGTTTAATTTGCTGTAACGTATCGCCAAATGCATGGCTAGGTATAACCACAAGTACAATGGCACTATTAGCTACGGCTTGTTGTAGATCGGCTTGTAATAAAAGAGTGTCGGGGAAAGGTACATCAGGTAAGTAACGTTGATTTTTCCGCTCAGCTGCAAGCGTGGCAACGTCGTCGCTATTGCGTCCCCAAAGAGTCACTTTATGACCATTTCGGGCTAAGCAAATAGCAAGAGCGGTGCCGTATGACCCCGCTCCTAATACAGTAACAGCTGAAGTTGCTGTACTCATAAATTATGCGTCTGCTGAAACCTGCTCAGCTTGCGCAGTGCGTTGTTGCATGTATTGTGCAAATAACGCATCAAAATTTACTGGCGCAAGGTTAAGCTGTGGGAAAGTACCACGGTTAACAAGATTAGATACGGCTTCACGCGCGTATGGGAATAACACGTTAGGGCAGTACGCGCCTAGCATATGTGCTAGTTGCACTTCTTCAAGTTCACCAACAGTAAAAATACCTGCTTGTTGAATCTCACATAAAAACGCAGTTTCTTCACCAATAGACGCTGTAACAGTTAATGCTAAAACAACTTCAAACACACCTTCGTCTAATTTATTAGAACGCGTGTCTAAATCTAGCTTAACTTCTGGCGTCCATTCTTTTTGAAAAATCGCAGGCGAGTTAGGCGTTTCAAACGATACATCTTTTGTGTAAATGCGTTGAATAGTAAATTGTGCGCCGGCTTCTTGTGCTGCTGCGTTTTGAGTTTCTTCGTTCATTGTGCTTCCTACGTGTTAGTTTTTATAATTAAAATTAAGCATTTAGCTTAGCGTCAAGTTTACCTTGCGCTTCAATTGCCATCATGTCGTCGCAGCCACCGATATGTTCATCATTAATAAAAATTTGCGGTACTGTGCTTGCGCCACCGGCTTTAGCAATCATCTCATCGCGAAGCTCTGGTTGAACACCAATATCAATATTTGTGTACTCAACGCCTTTACTGTTTAAAAGTGCTAATGCACGTTGACAAAATGGACAGTACGCTTTGGTGTATAAAACAACATTACTCATAATAAATCCTCTATCGGCGCTACTAACTGATTAGCGTCCTGTTGTAGTTGGAAGGCTCGCAGATTGCCACGACCCCATACCACCTGATAATACATAAACCGATTCAAAGCCTGCTTTATGCATTGCATTAGCAGTACCTTGAGCAGTCATGCCTGTGGCACATACCAATATAATGGGTTTGCTCGTGTGCTTTTCAAGGCTTGAAAAGTCAGATTGTTTTGCTTTTTCTGGGCTTAAGTGCTCTGCACCTGCAATACGACCTGCGTTAAATTCTTTTTGCGCACGTATATCAACTACCTTGCCATCTTCACGATTAATAAGGAGTGTTAATTGTTGTGGGTTAATTTCTCTAACTGCTGAAAATTTACTTTTTATCCAGCCACTTACAATAAGAAATACAATACCAACCCAAGCTAGGCTTAAAATAGGATGATTTGTAATAAATTCAATATATTGATCCATTCTACTTCCACTATGAAATTATGTTCTAAACCTAGGGCGTGTTGGCCTTTGTGGATTGAAATTTGTTCAATCTAGGGGCTATTAAATCGCGGCGCGAGATTTGTAACCTAGTGGGCTAAGTAAAAACCGAGCAAAGCTTCCGCGTCCTGCTCACGCCCCTTACCTACATCCATGTAGGCAACAAAAAGGTAATAGTCCCTAGAAAGAACCCAACGGGCAGCGCATGTTTGGGATTTATGCTACGTTATCGCCTATTTATGGGGAGTAACCACACTTCATAGGCTCTGCCTTGCCTAAAAACCAAACATACTGCTGCAAATTCAGCCACCAAAGTGCAACACGCCCTAATATTTTAGGTATTTTGTACTTTAGCCACGCAAGTATACCCAAACCAAGTTAAAATGCGAGTTTGCCGCAGTTTAAAAACACATAAAGCGCCCCATATATAATGTATATTTAAATTTTAATATCTTGTTTTCAGGGCTGATCCTAGCGTTAAAACACGGTATGCTAAAACTAACCAGATAACCTTTTCGGTGCAAAGTGCCATCAACAGGTGCTAATTTTCAGGAGCTATTATGACAGAGCATAAAAAACCACTGGTATTAATGATTTTAGACGGTTGGGGATACCGCGAAGACGAGCAAAGCAACGCAATTCTTGCTGCAAATACTCCCGTTTTAGACAAATTATGGGCTACCCGCCCACGCACATTAATTTCAGGCTCAGGATTAGATGTTGGTTTACCTGAAGGGCAAATGGGCAACTCAGAAGTTGGCCACGTTAATTTGGGTGCCGGACGAATCGTTTATCAAGACTTTACCCGCATTACAAAAGCGATTAACGATGGCGAGTTTGACTCAACACCTGCACTTGTTGAAAACATAGATAAAGCAGTTGCTGCAGGCAAAGCAGTACACATTATGGGCTTATTGAGCCCAGGTGGCGTTCACAGCCATGAAGATCACATAGTTGCAAGCATTGAACTTGCGGCAAAACGCGGCGCTAAAGAAGTTTACTTTCACGGATTTTTAGATGGCCGCGATACGCCACCACGCAGCGCTAAAGCATCGATAGAGCGTATTGAAGCTTTATTTAGCGAACTTAAATGTGGTCGTTTAGCCTCTTTAGTTGGTCGCTACTACGCAATGGATCGAGACAACCGCTGGAACCGTGTAGAAAAAGCTTACAACGTTATGGCTTTAGGCGAAGGCGAATTTACCTTCGCTGATGGCGTTTCGGCACTTGAAGCGGCTTACGAGCGCGATGAAAACGATGAGTTTGTAGCCCCAACCACCATTACACCACAAGGTACTGAAGCTGCACAAATTAATGATGGCGACACCGTTATTTTTGCCAACTTTAGAGCCGACCGTGCCCGCGAAATTACACGTGCATTTGTAGAGCCAGAGTTCGATGGTTTCACCAAGAAAAAATCACCGGCTCTTAGCGCATTTGTAATGATGACAGAATACGCAGCCGACATAGACGCCCCAGTAGCCTTTGGCCCTACACCACTCGTTAACGTGTTAGGGGAATGGTTTGAAAAAAATGGTAAAACACAATTACGTATTTCTGAAACAGAAAAATACGCACATGTTACGTTTTTCTTCAGTGGTGGCCGCGAAGATGAATTTGAAGGCGAATCACGCGAACTAATTCCTTCGCCGCAGGTTGCAACCTATGATCTACAACCAGAAATGAATTCAGAAATGCTAACCGATAAACTTATAGAAGCCATAAAAAGCGGTAAGTTTGACGCCATTATTTGTAACTACCCTAACGGCGACATGGTTGGTCACTCTGGCGTATTTGAAGCAGCTGTTAAAGCGTGTGAAGCAGTTGACGCTTGTATTGGCCGTGTAGTAGAGGCACTTGATGAATTTGGCGGTGAAGCACTAATAACAGCCGACCATGGTAATGCTGAGCAAATGGCCAGTCCTGCAACTGGGCAAGCACATACAGCACACACCAGCGAACCTGTACCATTTATTTATGTAGGTCGTGATGCTACGCCTAGTGAAGGTAAAGCATTAAGTGATGTTGCCCCTACCATGCTGCACCTTATGGGCATGGAACAACCAAGCGAAATGACAGGCACACCTATCATGACGTTGAAATAACACATGAGCAAACCTGTAAACTGGTTTAGTGTAAGTACATGTGTACTGGCTTTGTTAGTGGTTGCGCCTGCAACCGCTAACGAAGATCGCACTAAAAAGGATCTCTCAGAGGTGCAATCAGCCCTAGAGCAAAGCCAAGCAGATTATAATTCACAACGAAAAAAAATTACTCAGCTACAAAAAAACTTAAAAAAGCATGAGCTAGAAATAGCCAAAAATGCCAAAGCTCTCAATATGGCGGCCCAATCGGTAAAAGAAACCGAACAGCAACAAAAAGCCCAACAACAAAAAGCTAAAGAATTAGACAACCAACATAGTGAATTTCAAGCCATTTTGGCCGCACAATTAAAAAGTGCTTACATGGCTGGCGGTGACGACTACTCAAAAATGATTTTAAATCAGCAAGACACGGCTAAATTTGAGCGCACCTTAAGCTATTACAACTACTTAAATAAAGCCCGTATAGAGCAGCTTGAAGAGCTTAAAGCACTCCAACAAGAAATAGCCGAAAACCAAGTTGAACTTGCCAAAACTAAACAAAAACTCGCCGCTTTATTTGATGAGCAAAAAAGGCGTCAAAGTGCTTTAGTTAATGCTCAAAGTGAGCGCCAAACCAACCTTAAAAATTTGCAAGCACAGCTTAATAACACCAAAAGCTCTATTAACTATTTAAAAGATAACGAACAAACGCTTATCACCACAATTGAAGAATTAGAGCAAGAAAAAACCCAAAAAATAGAGTTGCTTGGTCTGAATAAAAGCAAAGGCAAACTTAGCTGGCCAAGTAAAGGTAAACTTAAGCACACCTTTGGCCAACGTAAACATGGCGGCATAGACTGGAAAGGCGTATTAATTGGCGCTAAAGAAGGTACCAACGTAAATAGTATAAACAATGGCCAAGTTGTTTTTGCTGATTGGCTTAAAGGCTTTGGCTGGGTGATTGTGGTTGACCACGGCGAAGGCTTTATGAGCCTATATGGCCATGCGCAAACTTTACTAAAAGATGTAGGCGATATGGTTCGCGAAGGCGAAACACTCGCTTTAGTAGGTCAAAGCGGCGGGCAGGCAAGTTCTGGTCTATACTTTGAAATACGCCACAAAGGACGCGCAGTAAATCCTGTAAAATGGTGCAGACGTATTTAATTGAATAAAGCAGCTGCACCGCATTAGGAGCAGCTGATGACTCAACAATCAACGCATATAGCCACCGTTAAAACCACCTATACTCGTGCCGCGTTTTTATTGTGGGCGCTTTTATCCCTCTCTATTTTTTGTTTTAGTAATGCTTTACATGCAAGCTCGATTAAAGATTTAAAAAGCCAACAAATATCAGAAATACTTTTTAATATTCATGCTTATTATGTTGACGATTTATCGCTACAAAAAACGCCTCACTACACCTATAGCAACCAACAAGTAGAAGTGTTATTAGAGCAACTTGACCCATACTCAAAATACTTAAACGAAAACGATTTAAACGCCCTGTTTAACAACACAAATGGTCAGTACACTGGCGTGGGTATTGAAGTAAAAAACATTGATGAGCACATTACCATTGTTGATGTAGTTAAAAACTCACCAGCAAAAGATGTCGGTATTTTAGCTGGCGATATTATTGTGAGTGTTAATAATAAAAGCACACAAGCACAAAGTTTAGAACACGTTGCCGCACTCATTAAAGACCCAAGCTTTAACACGGTAGCCATAAGCATAAGCCGTAAAGGTTACCAACAACCTCTTAACTTTGCAGTAAAGCGCAGTGAAATTAACCTTGAAAGCGCAACCAGCGAATTACTTGAATCGGGCGCAGGGTATTTAGCAATTCATAACTTTTCTAACCACACATTGCATGAGGTTGCTTTACATGTTGCTGCGCTCAAAAATGATTACCGCACGCCGTTAAAAGGCCTAGTAATTGATTTACGCGATAACCCCGGCGGCACGTTACAAAGCGCAGTGGCTGTGTCTGATTTATTTTTACAAAGTGGCACCATAGTAACTACAAAAGGGCGTTATTACGATGCTAACCAAGCCTATTACGCAAAACGAGGCGATATATTAAAAGGCGCCCCCATTATTGTGCTAATTAACGAAAACTCAGCGTCTGCCGCTGAAATACTCGCCGCCGCATTAAAAGATAACAAACGCGCCACAGTGGTAGGCAATCAATCGTATGGTAAGGGCTCGGTGCAATCGCTAATTCCTTTAGGTGATGGTAACACAGCACTAAAATTAACCACCGCAAAGTACTTTACTCCCTCAGGGGCTTCTATCGAGGGGGTAGGTATAACGCCTGATGTAGCAATTGCTCAAGCAACCCTTTCACAATCAAATAAAGCCGTTATAATAAAAAATAAACAGAACAAAAATACACCACAGTTAAAAAGTGAAATACTGGGTGATTTACAGCTAGTAAAAGCAAAGCAATTACTTAGCATGCAATAACAAAGCACTTAATAAACTTAAAAAGATAATAAAAATTATAAACGTGAAAATAATAAAATGGCTGTTATTGGCTGTTTGTTTAAGCTCCAGCTCTGTTGGGGCAAAGCAAATAGCCATCGTAATTGATGATATTGGCTATCATCAGCGGGATTTAGAATTTCTAACCTTACCTGGGCAATTGTCGTATTCAATTTTGCCCCATACACCTTACTCTCAAATTTTTGCCACTTTAGCCAGCCGAGCTAATAAAGAGTTGCTTTTGCACGTGCCTATGCAAGCCCTTAACGGTAAAGCATTAGGCCCTGGCGGACTGACGGTTAATATGGACAAGGAACAACTCCAGCAAACATTAGGTACTGCCTTGGCAAGCTTACCGCAAGTTAAAGGGGTTAATAACCATATGGGATCGGCTCTTACTCAACAAAGTAAAGCAATGAAGTGGACTATGGAGGTTCTAAAAAAACGTAAGTTATTTTTTTTAGATAGCCGCACAACCGATCTAAGCCAAGCGCAAAATGCTGCAAATTTTGTAGGTGTTAATAATATTGGTCGCCATGTGTTTTTAGACAATATAACCACTCATAACCAACTTCAACAAAGGCTCGATGAATTAAAATACAAAGCTACTAAGCACCACTTTGCCATTGCTATTGCGCACCCCTACCCTGAAACCATAGATTTTTTGCGCAAGGCACTACCAGAACTAGTAAAGCAAGGCTACGAACTAGTCCCTGTATCGCAATTAGTTGAAAGAAAATATATTCAGTTAGCTCAGGCACAAGGCAAAGCAATTAATGCAAGGTAGGCGCTTAGCCAAAGGAGTGCAGGTTATTTAAGTCAAAATCTTACATTCAACTAAGTAAGTAAAATTTTGCGCCCAATAGCAAAAAGCCCTGCATTTTAATGCAGGGCTTTTTAGTTTTTGCTGTTTAAAGCTTAATTAGCTCATAGCGCTTTGCAGCTTTTTCATTGCTGTTTTTTCTAGCTGGCGTACTCGCTCAGCTGATACGCTATATTTTTCAGCAAGCTCTTGTAATGTCGCTTTGTCGTCAGACAACCAACGTGCGCTTACAATATCTTGCGAGCGTTCGTCTAGTGTTTTTAGTGCACTAAACAAACGAGTATGCGACTGCTCTTGCCATTGTTGCTGCTCAATGTCGTCAGCTAAATCGGCAGAACCATCTGTTAAGTATTGTACTGGTGAATAAGTACTTGTTGGTGCGTCGTCGTTATCGTCGCCCGTTAAGTCAAAGCCCATGTCTTGGCCGCTCATACGCGATTCCATTTCACGTACTTCTTTTTCACTCACACCTAGCTCACTCGCTACAGTGCTAACTTCAGCTTGGTTAAACCAACCTAAACGCTTTTTGTTTTTACGAAGATTAAAAAACAATTTACGTTGTGCTTTAGTCGTTGCAACTTTTACGATGCGCCAGTTTTTAAGCACAAACTCATGAATTTCTGCTTTAATCCAATGAACAGCAAACGATACTAAGCGTACACCCACACTTGGGTCGAAACGCTTAACGGCTTTCATCAGACCAATATTGCCTTCTTGTATTAAGTCGGCTTGCGGTAAACCATATCCCGAGTAGCTTTTAGCAATATGTGCTACAAAGCGTAAATGCGACATAATGAGTTGCTTTGCAGCACTAAGATCGCCTTCTTCTTGAAGTCGTGTTGCTAGCTCTTTCTCTTGCTCAGCTTTAAGCATAGGAATAGTGCTAACCGCTTGAAGGTAGCCGTCCATGCTTGCGCTTTGTTGTCCAACTGTAAGTGCCATTGCGTATAAATCTTTACTCATTTTTCACCTCGGTGATAAACATTTGAAACCATCTTAGCACTCTTTCTCTAAGAGTGCTAACCCCAATTTAAAACTTTTTTAAAGCATAAATCAAGCGGTTTTTTAGTGTAAGTTAAGTCTACTACAAGCGACTGAATAAGTGATGAATTAAGGGATTGCTAGAGATTAGCAGCAAGGCAACAGGCCATTTACAACTAGGGCGTGTTGACCTTTACGGATTGAAATTTGTTCAATCTAGGGGCGTTCAAATCGCGGCGCGAGGTTTGTAACCTAGTGGGCTAAGTAAAAACCGAGCAACAAAGAGTTTATCGCCCCTAGGCAGAACCCGCAGGGCAGCGCATGTTTGGCATTTATGCTGCGTTATCGCCTATTTATGGGGAATAACCACACTTCATAGGCTCTGCCTTGCCTAAAAACCAAACATACTGCTGCAAATTCAACCATCAAAGATCAACACGCCCTAATATCTTTTGAGGATATTAATATACAAACATGACATTTTTGAGTCAGGCTTTAGCAGTGATAGTTAAACTTTGTCAGGTTCTATTTCTTTTATATATCGATTAACCGACAAGTAAGACCCAATAAAGCCTAAGCTAGTTGCAAGTAATACCAGTGCACCAAATTCGTTAAGTGTTAAACCAACAAGCTCAAAACTAGTTTGATACACCCCTGCTACACTACTTACTGCACTACTTAGCCACCACATCATTAGCGCTATACAAATAAAGGCAAACAAGCCACCTATTACACCATACCAAATACCCGTCCATAAAAATGGTGCATGTATAAAGGTATTAGTGGCCCCTACTAACTTCATTACTTGTATCTCTTCTTTTTTATCCATAATAGATAAACGAATAGTATTACCAATAATTAACGTCACCGAGGTAAGCAATAACAGAGCAATAGTGATTACACTCTCTTTTAATAAATCTAATAACGCATTTAAACGCTCTAACCAAGCGATATCGAGCTTACCAAAATCAACTTCCCGCTCACTCTCAAGCTTTCTCAGTAGTGCTTTAGCTGCATTAGGCTGGCGATGTCGCTTGGTAGGTGTAACAAGTACTACATCAGGTAGAGGGTTGCTATCAAGGTACTCTAGCGCTTGTCCAAATCCCGATACATCTTTAAATTCGGTTAATGCTTGCTGCTTAGAAATAAATTCAACGCTTTCCACCTCTGGGTATAGTGCAAGGCGTTTTACAAGAGTTTGTGTTTCTTGTGTACTCATCGTCTCTTTTACAAATAGCGAGATCTCACTGGCTTCTTCAAAGCCACTACTTACTTGCTGCACGTTTTTAACCACTAAGTAAAGCGTAGCAGGTAATGTTAAGCTCAAGCCAAGTACTGCTATTGTCATGAGTGAGGCAAGAGGCGTCCGCCACATTTCACCTAAGCTGTGTACACCTTGGCGAAAAATATTAATAACAAAAAAATAACCGCCAGCAATTGCCGATTTTTTTTGTTTGTCGTTTGTGTTTTGTCGCCCTTTAAATAGCAAGCTCATAATGCGCCCTCCGCAAGTGGGTCTTGAAGCATACGGCCATCTTTTAAGGTTAGGCTGCGGTATTTTAAACGAGAAATAAGGCCAAGATCGTGAGTTGCTATAAGTACAGTGGTACCGTGTTTATTAAAATCTTCAAATAGCCTTAATATTTCCATAGATAATTCAGGGTCGAGGTTACCGGTAGGTTCATCGGCCAATAAAATAGGCGGAGAGTTAACAATAGCCCTAGCAATACCTACACGTTGCTGCTCACCACCGGATAACGTTGAAGGGTGGCATTTTACTTTATCAAGTAAGCCCACTTTATCTAGCGCACCATGTACACGCTTAGCTATTTGCTTATGGTGTGTGCCTTCAATAATAAGCGGCAGTGCTACGTTATCAAATACGGTATAACGCTCTAATAAACGGTGGTTTTGAAAAATAATACCAATATCGCGACGAGCATACGGAATTTGCCGCGAGTTCACTTTATTTAAATCAACACCATTTATAAATACGTTACCCGCAGATGGACGCTCCATTAAACTGATTAGCTTTAATAAGGTACTTTTACCGGCGCCACTGTGGCCCGTTAAAAAAGCCAGCTCGCCAGGTTTAATATGAAAAGTGACTTTTTCGAGTGCCCGATGCCCACCCGGATAGGTTTTGCTTACTTGCTGAAAATTTATCATTATTTATTGTGCCAGCCCCAAAATAGTAAATTGGAATTCCTTGCAATTAAAAAGGGAGCAAGCTCCCTTTTATAAATTATACGTCATCCTCGTCTTGGCTAAATAACGCATCAATAAAGTCGTCGCTCTTAAACGCACGTAAGTCATCAATACCTTCACCTACACCAATGTAACGAATTGGAATATTAAACTTATCGGCAACAGCAAAAATAACACCGCCTTTAGCCGTACCGTCTAGCTTTGATAACGTAATACCTGTTAAGCCTACACATTGGTTAAATAGGTTAACTTGGCTAATTGCATTTTGACCCGTGCCTGCGTCAATCGTTAACATGACTTCGTGCGGTGCATCAGGGTCTATCTTTTTCATTACACGCGCTATTTTTTCAAGCTCTTGCATCAAGTTATCTTTATTTTGCAAGCGTCCTGCTGTATCAGCGATTAATACATCTACATTACGCGCTTTAGCCGCTTGGAACGCATCAAATACAACCGATGCGCTATCTGCACCTGTGTGCTGAGCAATAACCGGAATACTATTACGCTCACCCCAAACCTGAAGTTGCTCAACAGCAGCAGCACGGAATGTGTCACCTGCGGCTAACATAACCGACTTACCTTCATTCTGAAATTGTTTAGCAAGCTTACCAATGGTGGTTGTTTTACCAACACCGTTTACGCCTACCATTAAAATAACAAATGGTTTTTTATCTGCATTTATCTCTAGTGGTTGCTCTGCCGTTTTAAGCATAGCGGCCATTTCTTGTTTCATTAACTCATAAAGTGCATCACCATCTTTTAGCTGCTTACGATCAGCGGCATCAGTTAGGCTATCAATTAGCTTCATGGTGGTATCAACACCTAAATCGGCAGTGAGAAGCTGAGTTTCAAGATCTTCAAAAAGGTCATCGTCTATTTTTTTACCGCTAAAAATAGAGGCAAAGCCCGAACCTATGTTTACGCGGGTTTTTAATAAGCCCTTTTTAAGCCGAGAGAAAAAGCCTTCTTTTTTAGGCTTTTCAGCTAACTTAGCTTCTTCGTTTGCAAGTTCGGCCGTTAGGCGCTCTTGCTCTAATCGCTCAGCTTCTGCTTCAGCAGCTATACGTTCTTGTTCTGCACGTTCAGCCTCTGCTTGTTCTGCAGCAATACGCTCTTGTTCTAATCGCTCAGCCTCTGCTTGTTCTGCTGCAATACGCTGTTGCTCTAAACGCTCGGCCTCTGCCTGTTCTGCTGCAATACGCTGTTGCTCTAAACGCTCAGCCTCTGCCTGTTCTGCTGCAAGTCGTTCTTGCTCTAAACGCTCAGCTTCTGCCTGTTCTGCTGCAAGTCGTTCTTGCTCTAAACGCTCAGCTTCTGCCTGTTCTGCAGCAATACGCTGTTGCTCTAAACGTTCAGCCTCTGCTTGTTCTGCATCAATACGCTCTTGCTCTAAACGCTCAGCCTCTGCCTGTTCTGCTAAAATACGCTGTTGCTCTAAACGCTCAGCTTCTACTTTTTCAGCAGCAATTCGCTCTTGCTCTAAACGCATTTGAGCTTCTTGCTCAGCTAAACGCTCTGCTTGCACTACCCTTTGCGCCTCTGCATCTGCTTGCTCTTTTGCAAGTAACTCAGCATTGGCTTTTTCAATGGCTAGTTTTTCATCTTGCTCTGCCTGCTCACGCTCTCGCGCTAAACGCTGTTGTTCAGCCTCTTCTGCAGCTTTTCGCTCTTGCTCTAAACGCATTTGAGCTTCTTGCTCAGCTAAGCGCTCTGCCTGTGCTACTCTTTGCGCTTGTGCATCTGCCTGCTCTTTTGCAAGCAACTCAGCATTCGCTTTTTCAATGGCTGAACGCTCTTCATCGCGCTTTTCAGCGGCTATTCGCTCTTGCTCTACACGCTCGGCTTCTGCTTTTTCAGCGGCAATGCGCTCTTGATCTAAACGTTCAGCTTCTGCTTTTTCAGCAGCAATACGTTCTTGCTCTGCACGCTCGGCTTCTGCCTTTTCAGCAGCTATTCGCTCTTGCTCTAAACGCTCGGCTTCTGCTTTTTCAGCCGCAACACGTTCTTGCTCTAAGCGCTCAGCCTCTTGCTGAGCTAATGCTTGTTGTTTATCAGCTTCTGCTTGTTTTTTATCTGACTTACCAAAACCGAGCCAAGACATGAATTTACTTTTTTTTGCCATACTTGCTAATAACCACTTATAAAAATCTGATAAACTAAAATTTGAAATAGCTTGGTGTAGCTCAGCATAGAGTGCCGGCCAAACAACCGTTCAAAACGTAAGTGCTCAATAGTAACACTTTTAAAGCGGTTGAAAAATGAAGCTAAACGTAAACTAGTACAATATTATCTGAGCTAGATCCCATATACCATTTTTTAGTGACCTAAATGAGAAAAAAAACAACGCAAAATAAAGCAATTAGCAAACCTAAAGACGGCTTTATTAGAGTAATAAGTGGGCAGTTCCGTGGCCGTAAACTTCCCGTTAAAAATGTTGAAGGGCTTCGCCCAACAACCGACCGAATTAAAGAAACCGTTTTTAATTGGCTAATGCAAGACACCCGCGATGCAACAGTACTTGACTGCTTTGCGGGATCGGGTGGGCTAGGTTTTGAAGCGCTCTCACGTTATGCAAAAAGTACAACATTTATTGAGTTAGATTTATCAGCTGCGAAACAAATCGAACAAAACATTAGCACTTTAAAGCTAGAAAATGCACAAGTTAAACACACCAACTCTTTAACTTTTTTAGAGCAAAAAAATGTAAATGAACCTTTTGATTTAGTTTTTGTTGACCCGCCTTTTCGTAAAAATTTAGCGCAAAGTAGCTGTAATTTATTAGAAAACAACCAATGGCTCAGTAGAGAAGCACTTATTTATATTGAAGTTGAAACCGAGTTAGCTGAGTTTTCACCACCAAGTAACTGGCTGTTAATTAAAGAGAAAAAAGCAGGACAAGTACTTTGTAGGTTGTATCAACGCCAAGTAAATTAGCACTATTTTAGCTGCTGCATTTCTGTTAATATTATCCTTTACATGTGGTGTTGCTTCGGATTACAATACCGCACCATTTTTGAACCACTTGATCAATGTTTGATCAACTTGAGCAACGCTCATAATTTAGGTAGGTGAATTTTTAATGCCAGTAATTAAAGTAAGAGAGAACGAACCGTTTGACGTAGCACTTCGTCGCTTCAAGCGTTCATGTGAAAAAGCAGGTATCCTTTCAGAAGTTCGTCGTCGCGAGCACTATGAAAAGCCAACAGCTGAGCGTAAGCGTAAAAAAGCTGCAGCGGTTAAGCGTCACATGAAGAAGCTTTCTCGCGATAACGCACGCCGCGTTAAATTATACTAATAGTATTAGGTCTTGTATAAATGAGCCTTTTAATAACGCTAAAAGATGCGCAAAAAGATGCGATGAGAGCCAAAGACAAACAACGTCTTAACCCTATTCGCATGGTACTTGCCGCAATTAAGCAACGTGAAATTGACGAGCAAATAACACTAGACGACGCAGGTATTACCTCCGTTATAGTGAAGCTTGTTAAACAACGTCGTGATTCTTACACTCAGTACAAAGATGCTGGACGTGAAGATTTAGCCGAAATTGAAGCCAATGAGATCACCGCACTAGAAACTTTTTTACCTCAACAATTGAGTGAAGAAGAAATAGTAGCGCTTATTGATGCGGCTATTGCTGATACTAATGCAGCAGGTATGCAAGACATGGGTAAAGTAATGGGTATAATCAAAAGCAAAGCCGAAGGACGTGCCGATATGGGCAAGCTTTCTGGTTTAATTAAGCAACGATTAACAGCCTAATACTCCCACATACATAAAGTATGATTAAAGCAAACCGAGCCTAGTGCTCGGTTTCTTCGTTTATGGAGCAATAAATCTGCTTTTACAAACGCAAAAATTACAACATACCGTTATTCTATATGAATTATTAGTACGCTAATTTAATACGATAGAATGAACATGTTTTTAATAAAATTGGTATAAATACGCACATTGTGTTGAAATTACTACTCATCAATTGTTAGGACTACTTACAGAGCATGGCTGGAAAGATCCCACGAAATTTTATTGACGATTTACTCGCCAGAACAGATATTGTAGAGCTAATAGACTCAAAGGTTGGTCTTAAAAAAGCCGGTAAAGACTACCAAGCTTGCTGCCCTTTCCATAATGAAAAATCCCCTTCTTTTACTGTTTCTCAAGACAAACAGTTTTATCATTGCTTTGGCTGTGGGGCGAATGGCAACGCAATTTCGTTCGTTATGGAATATGACAAACTCGAATTTGTTGATGCCATTGAAGAGTTAGCAAGTTTACTCAATTTAGATGTTCCTCGCGAAAAAGGTACTAACTCTGCACCCGAGCGAACAGCGGCGCAAAAACGTTCTGACTACGATTTAATGCTGCATACAGCGCGCTTTTATCAACACCAACTAAAGCACCATAGCAACTCTGCTGCGGTTATTGATTATGTAAAAGGGCGTGGTTTAAGCGGCGAAACAGTTAAAAAGTTTATGATTGGCTATGCGCCTAGCGAATGGGAAGCGCTTTGCCAGCAGCTTGGCCGCACAAAAGAACAAAAAGAGCAATTAGTAGAGCTAAAACTCGCTTCAGAAAAAACACCAGGCAGACAGTTCGACTTTTTCCGCGACCGCCTAATGTTTCCTATACGAGATAAGCGCGGACGTGTAATTGCGTTTGGTGGGCGTGTTATGCAAGCCGACCAAGGGCCAAAATATCTCAACTCGCCAGAGACCCGTATTTTTCATAAGGGTTTTGAACTCTATGGCCTTTACGAAGCAAAACAAGCGCATAAAAAACTTGAGCATGTACTCATTGTTGAAGGTTACATGGACGTGGTTGCGCTTGCTGAGCAAGGAATAGAATACGCTGTGGCGGCTCTTGGTACAGCGACTACAAGTGAGCATATGCACACCTTATTTAGAACCACCGACAAAGTAGTGTGCTGTTATGATGGCGACAGGGCTGGGCGCGATGCTGCTTGGCGAGCGCTTGAAAATGCCTTGCCATATTTAACTGATGGCAAAGCACTGCATTTTGTATTTTTACCTGATGGCGAAGACCCAGACTCACTAGTACAACAAGAAGGCAAAGCACAATTTGAACAACGCCTAGCCCAAGCAGATGACTTCACTAAAGTACTGTTTAATAAACTTAGCCAAGAAGTAGATTTAACACTCGACTCTGGTAAAGCTAAATTATTGAGTGCCGCATTGCCGCTAATTGAGAAAATTCCGAGTGAGTTTTATCAAGAGAACATTTTAGAGCAATTAGGTCGTTTAATTGGCCGAACCCGAGAGCAATTAAACAGCCGATTAAAAACCCCTAAACAGCAACAAGCGGTTGAACGTAAATTTAAAATTACCCCTATGCGTCAAGCTATTGGTATTTTAATTCAGCATCCTCAATTAGCTAAAAGCGTGCCTTACTTGCCTGAGCTTGCTCAAATGAACATAGCCGGCATAGGTTTGTTATTGCGCTTACAAGAGCGTGCACTGCAAAAAGACAATGCAAACACCGCGGTTTTGCTTGAATCATTCAGAGACAGTGATGATTATGAGCCACTTGTAAAGCTTGCCACGTGGCAGCACCAAATAAGTGACGAGCGTTTAGAAACTGTTTTTCAAAATACTTTTAAATTTATTGAAGATCAGTGTTTAAATTATCGACTAGAGACCCTATTAATAAAGGACAAGACACAGGGCTTAACAAGTGATGAAAAACTCGAATGTCATTTACTTATGACAGCGCTAAAAGCGAGTAACAGCTAGTCAGACTTGATTTAAACTGTTATACTGTGCTATTCACTGCGTCACATTATTAAAGTTAGCCAAAGGGCAAACTCTATGATGGCGCCTGTTGTATCAACTTATCAGAGTGGAAGAAACAATCTCTATGGATCCAACTCCTCAGTCACAATTAAAACTTCTGATTCAAAAAGGTAAAGAGCAAGGCTATTTAACTTTTGCTGAAGTAAATGATCACCTTCCACAAGACATAATCGACTCAGATCAAGTAGAAGATATCATTAGCATGATTAATGACATGGGTATCAAGGTTAGCGAAAACGCGCCTGACGCCGATGAATTAATGATGCAAGAAACCACGACAGACGAAGACGCAGCCGAAGCTGCCGCTGCAGCCCTTGCAACTGTAGAAAAAGAAATCGGCCGTACTACCGACCCAGTACGCATGTACATGCGTGAAATGGGTACTGTTGAACTTCTTACCCGTGAAGGCGAAATTGTAATCGCTAAACGTATTGAAGAAGGTATTAACCAAGTACAGATTTCTGTTGCCGAATACCCAGAAGCGATCACTTACCTACTTGAACAGTGGGATAAGTTTGAAGCAGAAGAAATGCGCTTAAGCGACATTATTTCTGGCTTTTTCGATCCTAACGAAGACGAAGCGCAAATCTCTGCAACGCACATTGGTTCTGAATTAAGTGACGAACAACTTGATGAAGACGATGAAGATGACAAAGACAGTGATGACGATGATGACGAAGAAGAAGTAGATACAGGCCCAGATCCAGAAGAAGCCCGTATTCACTTTGAAAACTTACGTGATTTATACGTTAAAGCACGTGCTACGTTTGACGAAAAAGGTCGTTCGCACCCAGATTCTCAAGCCGCTATTTTTGAAATTGGCGAGCTTTTCAGAACCTTTAAATTAGTACCAAAACAGTTTGATCGCATGGTTAATAACATGCGAGAAATGATGGACAGAGTTCGTATTCAAGAACGTCTAATCATGAAACAAGCGGTACAAATTGCTAAGCTTCCTAAGAAAACGTTTATTAAGCATTTTGCTAACAACGAAACTGACGCAGCTTGGTTAGACCTAGAAATTGCAGCTAACGAAAAACACTCAGCTAAACTTGAAGAAGTAAAACCTGAAGTTATTCGTTGCATTCAAAAGCTTTGTGTAATTGAAGAAAGCACAGGCTTAAGCATTGAGCGTATTAAAGACATTAACCGTCGTATGAGTATTGGTGAAGCTAAAGCGCGCCGTGCGAAAAAAGAGATGGTTGAAGCTAACTTACGTCTTGTAATCTCAATTGCTAAAAAATACACCAACCGTGGCTTACAATTCTTGGACTTAATCCAAGAAGGTAATATTGGTTTGATGAAAGCGGTAGATAAGTTTGAATATCGCCGTGGTTATAAGTTCTCAACTTATGCTACGTGGTGGATACGCCAAGCTATCACGCGCTCAATTGCTGACCAAGCAAGAACAATCCGTATTCCGGTACATATGATAGAAACGATTAATAAACTTAACCGTATTTCTCGTCAAATGTTACAAGAAATGGGTCGTGAGCCAAATCCAGAAGAATTAGCAGAACGCATGATGATGCCAGAGGATAAAATCCGTAAGGTACTTAAAATTGCCAAAGAGCCAATTTCTATGGAAACACCCATTGGTGATGATGAAGATTCGCACTTAGGTGACTTTATCGAAGATACCACTATTGATTCGCCAATCGACTCGGCAACAATGGAATCTCTTCGTGGCGCAACTAACGATGTACTAGCAGGCCTTACAGCACGTGAAGCTAAAGTACTACGTATGCGTTTTGGTATTGATATGAATACCGACCACACCTTAGAAGAAGTAGGCAAACAGTTTGACGTAACACGTGAGCGTATTCGTCAAATAGAAGCGAAAGCGCTGCGTAAATTACGCCACCCTTCTCGCTCTGATTTACTAAAAAGCTTTTTAGACGCTAAGTAATTTAGCGCTTTGTATAAACTAAAAAGGCCGCTGTAGCGGCCTTTTTTCTATTTCAAGGAAATAAACATGGCTTGGATCCAAATCCGTATCAATGCCAATGCAGCAACAGCTGACGCTGTAAGTGACTTATTAATGGAAGCTGGCAGCGCATCAGTTACCTTTATTGACGCAAAGGACACACCAATATACGAGCCTAAAATTGGCACTGTAGAATTTTGGGCTGATACCACCGTAATTGGCTTATTTGAAGCCAATCACGATATGAATGCCGTAATTGCCTTACTAAAACGCCACGATGAAATTAAAGACTCACTAGTATATAAAATCGAGCAGCTAGAAGACAAAGACTGGGAACGTGAGTGGATGGATAACTTCCACCCAATCCAATTTGGCGAAAAACTATGGATTTGCCCAAGCTGGCGCGATATTCCTGACCCAGATGCAGTTAATGTGTTGCTTGATCCTGGCCTTGCATTTGGTACAGGCACCCATGCAACAACAGCTCTGTGTCTAAAGTGGCTAGAAAGCCAAGACCTAACGGGTAAAACTGTAGTCGATTTTGGTTGTGGTTCTGGCATTTTAGGGATTGCAGCTATCAAACTTGGCGCAGCGCGCATGATTGGCATTGATATTGACCCTCAAGCGCTTGAAGCTAGCTTAGATAACGCCCAACGTAATGGCGTTGCCGACAAGTTAGAAGTGTACTTACCAGAAAACCAGCCTGAGTTTACGGCCGACATTGTAGTCGCTAATATTTTAGCGCAGCCACTGCGTGAACTACACAGCGTAATTTTAGGTTTGTTAAAGCCAGGTGGCAAAATTGCTATGTCAGGTATATTAGAAGAGCAAGCTCAATCGGTCGCTGATATATACGCGCCATTTATTGCACTAGACGATATTGCCGTTGAAGGCGATTGGACTCGAGTTAGTGGCACAAAAAACAGCTAACTCTGAGCCAAAGCAATTTTAGAGTTTTAACTCAAAACTCGCATGTAAAGCCTGTATTTAACAGGCTTTACGTTTTTTTTACAGTTATAAAACTAACTCACTTTTTTTGACAAATTTATTTTTTGTTTAAATATCAAACAAATCAACCCACTTGTCATGCGGTTATCAAATGTCAATACGAAAAGGGCAAAAAAAAGTCACTTTTGTTCAATTTATAGCCTTTGATTTTTCCTAAAAAAACCGTAAACTTAGCGCCCCTTGAAAAGAGGCCTATTGAATACAGTGCGTATCGGTTCATACCAACTTGAGAATAATGTAATAGTCGCGCCAATGGCAGGTATTACAGACAGACCATTTAGACAGCTTTGCCGCCGCTTAGGTGCGGGCCTTGCCGTGTCTGAAATGCTATCGTCAAACCCGAAGGTTTGGAAAACTGAAAAATCGATGAACCGTATGGATCACAGCGGTGAATCGGGTATACGTGCGGTGCAAATTGCAGGAGCTGATCCTGAGCTTATGGCGCAGGCCGCACAATTCAATGTTGCTAACGGTGCACAGATCATAGATATCAATATGGGGTGCCCAGCAAAAAAAGTGAACAAGAAACTCGCAGGCTCTGCCTTATTACAGTTTCCTGAACTTGTGGAAGAGATAGTTGATGCAGTCGTTAATGCTGTTGATATCCCGGTCACACTTAAAATCCGTACAGGATGGGATCAGGATAACCGTAATGGTGTAGAGATTGCGAGAATAGCTGAGCGTTATGGCATAGCGTCACTTGCCGTACATGGGCGTACACGCGCATGTATGTATAAAGGTGAAGCAGAATATGACACGATTAGGGATATAAAACGCTCAGTGTCGATACCTGTTGTTGCAAATGGTGATATTACATCACCAGAAAAAGCAAAGCAGGTTTTGGACTATACGGGTGCAGATGCCATCATGATTGGCCGAGCCGCCCAAGGTCGCCCTTGGATATTTAGGGAGATAGACCACTATTTGCGAACTGGAGAACACTTACAGCCGCCTGCTATTTCAGAGGTACGCAGTATTTTAATGGAGCATTTAGATAACCTCCATGCGTTTTACGGTGAGCCAATGGGAGCGCGAATTGCTCGCAAACATGTATCTTGGTATTTGCAAACCCATGACAGTGATGGTCAGTTTAGGCGAGTATTTAATGCGCTCGACAACCCACAGGCACAGGTTGACGCATTAAAGCAATACTTTAAAACACTAGCAGCTAACTAAGAAAGAAAGAGACTTTATAATGTTCGAACAAAACGTGACTTCTCCATTTATCACAAACCCTCATGTTCAGTCACACGAGAAACCGCAGCCATTGCGTGATGCAGTAAAAAAAGCTGTTCACCACTATTTAAAGCAGCTTAACGGTCAAGATGTGCAAGACGTTTACGACCTTGTTCTTTCAGAGCTAGAAGCGCCATTACTTGAAGAAGTAATGACATACACACGTGGTAACCAAACTCGTGCGGCAATTTTACTAGGTATCAACCGTGGTACTTTACGTAAAAAGCTTAAAAAATACGGCATGAACTAATATGCTGGCTGTGAGTTATCGCAGCTAATTATTAAAAAAGCACCTTTGGGTGCTTTTTTTATGCCTGCAATTTATTAACCAAATTGCAAAATGCTCACGCTTATTGGCGCTTTATGAGTCGTTTTTTGAGTAGTAATCAGTTAAAATGCCCGCTTCTAAGCTAGCTCATTAACTGAGGAAATCAAACTACAATGGATACTCATCGTCCCATTCGTCGCGCACTGTTAAGTGTGTCTGATAAAACCGGTATTGTTGAATTTGCCCGCGCACTAGAAGCGCAAGGTGTAGATATTTTATCAACTGGCGGTACCTGTAAACTCCTTGCTGATAACGGCATAAAAGTGACTGAAGTGTCAGATCACACAGGTCATCCTGAAATCATGGATGGTCGCGTAAAAACCCTTCACCCTAAAATTCACGGCGGCATTTTAGCTCGTCGCGGACAAGATGAAAGCGTAATGGCAGATAACAACATCTCTGCTATCGATATTGTTGTAGTTAACTTATACCCCTTTGCGAATACTGTCGCTCAAGAAAACTGCAGCCTTGAAGATGCCATTGAGAACATTGATATTGGCGGCCCAACTATGGTGCGCGCAGCCGCTAAAAACCACAAAGATGTAACGATTGTGGTAAACGCGAGCGATTACGACCGTGTTATTAGCGAAATGCAAAACAATAATGGTTCAACTACATATAAAACACGTTTTGACTTAGCCATTGCGGCTTATGAGCACACTGCTCAATACGATGGCATGATTGCTAACTACTTTGGCAAAATGGTTCCTGATTACACTGAAGAAGCCGTTGAAGACACCAAATTCCCACGTACTATCAATATGCAGTTCACTAAAAAGCAAGATATGCGTTACGGTGAAAACTCACACCAAGATGCTGCTTTTTACGTTGAAAACGATGTAAGCGAAGCATCAGTTGCAACAGCAACTCAGCTGCAAGGTAAAGCGCTTTCGTTTAATAACATTGCAGATACCGATGCCGCACTTGAGTGTGTTAAAGAATTTGATGTACCTGCGTGTGTTATTGTTAAACACGCAAACCCGTGTGGTGTTTCAATTGGCGATAACATCTTACAAGCATATGAGCGTGCATTTAAAACAGACCCAACATCAGCGTTTGGTGGCATTATTGCCTTTAACCGCGAGCTTGATGCAGCAACAGCACAAGCCATTGTTGAGCGTCAATTTGTTGAAGTGATTATTGCTCCTAGCATATCAAGCGAAGCAGCAAAAATTGTTGAAGCTAAAAAGAACGTACGTTTATTAGCGTGCGGACAATGGAGCGGAAAAGCAACTGGCCACGATATTAAACGCGTAAACGGCGGTGTTTTAGTACAAGACCGTGACCTAGGTATGGTTACCCAAGGCGACTTAAAAGTAGTGTCTAAACGCCAGCCTTCTGAGCAAGAACTTAAAGACTTACTGTTTTGCTGGAAAGTCGCTAAGTTTGTTAAATCAAACGCAATTGTATATGCCCGCGACGGTATGACTATTGGCGTAGGCGCAGGCCAAATGAGCCGTGTTTACTCAGCTAAAATAGCAGGTATTAAAGCCGCTGATGAAAACTTAGAAGTACCGGGTTCAGTTATGGCGTCGGATGCGTTTTTCCCATTCCGTGATGGTATTGATGCTGCAGCAGAAGCTGGTATTACCGCTGTAATTCAACCTGGTGGCTCAATGCGCGATGAAGAAGTTATCGCCGCAGCTGACGAAGCAGGCATGGCTATGGTGTTTACCGGCATGCGCCATTTCCGCCACTAATCACACAAAGGGTTAAACACAGCGTTTAACCCTTTTTGTTTGCAATCAATTCACGTATTCTGGTTAATCTAACACCTAATTTTTATGTTAAGGAACAAACGATGAAATTTGCACTAAAGTCACTACTTGTTGCCTCGCTTACGCTTACATCAACAATGGCGCTTAGCCATAACCATGAGTCGAGCCTTAGTCATGCAGTTCAATCAAGCGAACGTAGCGCTAAAAATAGCGCCCGTGATGAATACCGTCACCCTGAGCAAACATTGGCATTTTTTGGTTTTAAACCAACAATGACCGTTGTTGAAATTGCGCCAGGTGGTGGTTGGTACAGTGAAATTTTAGCTCCTGCTTTGAAAGAGCAAGGCTTATATTACGCTGCGCACTTTCCTAGTGATTCATCTGTAGGTTACTACCAACGTTCTCTAGCTGCCTTTAAACAAAAAGTGGCTGAAGATAAACGCTTTAGTAAAGTAGAAATTTCTGAATTTGCCCCCCTAACACACACTGATATAGCTCCAGCGGGTACAGCCGATATGGTATTAACCTTTCGCAATGTACATAACTGGTACATGGGTAAAGACACCGAAGGCGCATTAAGTGCGTTTAAGTCTTTTTACACAGCGCTAAAACCAGGTGGCACATTAGGTGTAGTTGAGCATCGCTTAGATGAAAGCCGTGCTGATGAGGATCAAAAATCAACTGGCTACATGAAGCAAAGCTACGTAGTCGACTTAGCTAAAAAAGCTGGGTTTGAACTGGTTGCAACAAGTGAGATTAACGCGAATCCAAAAGATACAGCTGATCACCCTAAAGGGGTATGGACGCTACCACCTAGCTTACGTCTTGGCGAAAAAGACGCTGACAAATACAAAGCTATTGGTGAAAGCGACCGTATGACGCTGAAATTTAAAAAACCGCTTTAAATAGGAATAGTACGCCATGAATGTATTAGTCATTGGCAGCGGCGGCCGCGAACACGCACTTGCGTTTAAGGCCGCTCAAAACAGTAAAGTTAACACCGTGTTTGTAGCGCCAGGTAATGCAGGTACTGCACTTGAGCCAAAACTAGAAAACGTAGCAATTAACGTTGAAGACCTAGATGGCTTATTAAACTTTGCACAGCAAAACAATGTGGAGCTCACCATTGTTGGTCCTGAAATACCGCTAGTTTTAGGTGTTGTAGATAAGTTCCGTGAACATAATATGGCTATATTTGGCCCAACAGCTGGCGCAGCACAGCTTGAGGGCTCTAAGTCGTTCACTAAAGACTTTTTAGCACGCCACGCTATACCAACCGCCGATTACCAAACGTTTGAACAAATTGACCCTGCCCTTGCTTATTTAAAAGAAAAAGGCGCGCCAATTGTAATTAAAGCGGATGGTTTAGCTGCAGGTAAAGGCGTTATTGTCGCAATGACAGAGCGCGAAGCTGAAGACGCTATTCGCGATATGCTTGCTGGTAATGCCTTTGGTGATGCAGGTAGCCGCGTAGTAATTGAAGAGTTTTTAGATGGCGAAGAAGCGTCGTTTATCGTAATGGTTGATGGCAAAAACGTTTTACCGTTTGCAACTAGCCAAGATCATAAACGTGCTTACAATGGTGATGCGGGTCCAAATACAGGTGGCATGGGTGCTTACTCTCCGGCGCCAGTTGTTACTGACCAAATCCACCAGCGTATTATGGACGAAGTGATCACCCCTACGGTAGAAGGTATGGCAAGTGAAGGCCACCCTTACACTGGCTTTTTATACGCAGGTTTAATGATTGATGAAACGGGCACACCCAAAGTTATTGAATATAACTGTCGTTTTGGCGACCCTGAAACACAACCTATGATGTTACGCCTTCAATCTGACTTAGTAGAGCTAATTGAAGCGGCTAACCGCGTAGAGCTTGATAAAACCACTATCGAGTTTGATCCACGTGCGGCAGTCGGTGTTGTACTTGCAGCAAAAGGCTACCCAGGTGATTACCCTAAAGGTGATGCTATTTCGGGCCTTAAGGTTAACTACCCTGCTGATGAAAAAGTATTTCATGCGGGTACTAAGCAAGAGGACGAAAATGTTGTAACCGCAGGCGGACGCGTATTATGTGCAACAGCACTTGGTAATACCGTAACCGAGGCACAGCAACGCGCATACGAACTGGTAAAACAAATTAGCTGGGAAGGTATGGAATATCGTACAGATATAGCTTACCGTGCGATTGCCCGTGAGCAGTAGCCTGTAACTAAATTATTGGTATAACCAGTTAATTTAACTAAAAAAGCGCAGTTTATCTGCGCTTTTTTAGTGCTACACTAATTAAAATGGTTTTTACAAGTGTACAACGTTGGAAACGAAAACTTTACGTTATCATGGGTTGGCAGTAGCCATACTGATTTTTATATTTTTTATAATTAACACACTAGCTTCTAACCTAGTCGTGCCGACTCGTTACACCATAGATAAAACCACTCCAGTTTACTTAGATTTTGCTTACTACATAGATGAAACTAAAGATCGCACATTAAATGATCTTATTTCTAACCCCGATTTACTCACACACCAGCCTTTAACTAATGTTCAGTGGAGCTTTCAGCAGCAAAACTATTGGTTATTTATAGATTTAGAAAATAAAAGTTTAGATGCGCAAGACATTGTTGCTCATTTTGATAACCCAATGGTTGATCATCTAAGCGTGTATCGGTTAAATAAAAAAGATGAGCTAATAGAAACATACAAGCTAGGGGATAAAGTAAAGTCACTCACCTTGTTTCAATACAGTGTACCCCATGTGCGTTTTTCACTTGAGAGTAAGTCAATTGAGCGTTTAGCCATAAAAATAGACACGACGGGTATAAGTAAAACACCTGTAAACTTATATCGCCATAAAGAGTTTGTTGATTTAGTTCGCTCGCAAACGGGAATTTGGGGAATATTTGCAGGCGTATTATTAATGGCTGCACTTTATAACTTGGTGCTTTATTTTGGTATTAAAGACCGCGTTTACTTAGTCTACATTGGCTACATAATTAGTGCACTGTGCCTAATGGGCATTGTAATGGGCTTTGGCTTTTATTTATGGCCTTTAGAGTGGCAATTGTATTTGCATGAAAAAGTGATTTTTTCGAACTACGCAATGGCCTTTTTTACGCTTTCCTTTTGCACGATGTTTTTACGCTACCACAAAGACAAATGCTGGCGCTATAAACTAAGTAAAGCGCTACTAACGTTAATATTCTTATTATCAATAACCACCCTCTTTATACCAGAGTACATTGCGGCACCTATCTTTTTTTGTGTATTAAGCCTTTTATACATTATGTGCGTTATTTTAATTTACAAAAAACTGCGCACAGGATTTCGATGGGCAAAATTTTATGTTTTTTCGTGGGTGCCGTTAATTGTAGGAGCAGCAATACAACCTTTAGAATTAACTGGTTTTTTAGATTACAGCTTTGCGATTCGTCATGCGTTTTTGGTCGCTATTTTGTGTGAAGTCATTTTAATGGCGATGGCATTAGCAGACAGAGTACGTTTTCAGCGTGAACGCGCGCTTTATCATGCAACGCACACCCAGCAAACAAAATTACTTAATAGTGCCAAGTTAAAGCAAGCATTTATGGCATTACAATCACAAGGGCGTACAACCACCTTATGTTTAATTAAAATTCGCCATTTTAACTCGCTCAATACAATTATTACCCCTTCGCAAGGCTATACCTTAATAAAGCACGTAGCTAAGCAGGTAGAGCTTGAGCTAAGCCATGAGCGCGAATTTGCTAATCTCGATATCGATTTTAATAATAGCCCGCGCTTGGCCGATTTAGGCAGCGGAGTATTTGCTTGTATTTCGACTAGAAATCAAAATCAGCACACCTTAGAAGATGCACTAGTTAAAGTTATTAATAGCCTACCAAAACAATATGAAATACAGGGCCTAAACCTACAACTTACTTATAATATTGGTATAAGTAGTGCGGGCCATAGCGACGATTTTGAATATTGGCTAAAACGTGGTTATTTAGCGCTTAAAAAAGCTAAAACGAATAATGACTTGGTGGTTAGTACAACCAACGGCAGTAATATTTTAATGGATGTAACGCTTGCTGCTAAATTACAAAACGCGATTAAAACAGATCAATTAGCATTATATTATCAACCGCAAATAGGATTAAATTTCAGCCAAGTTAATGGCGCTGAGGCACTATTACGCTGGCCAGACCCAGCATTTAACGGCGTGTCTATAGAAGAGCTGATAATACTTGCGGAGCACACCGGTATTATTAATGAGTTAACACTTTGGGTAATTGAGCAAGCCTGTAAAGATATACTCAAACTTACGCAACAAGGTTATAACGACCACCCCATTAGCGTAAATTTAAGTGCTAAAAATTTATCTATTAAGAAGTTGGCTGAAAAAGTAGAAAACATACTTATTAAATATCAAGTTCCTGCCCATTTACTTAAGTTTGAACTGACCGAGTCTGCGCTCGTTGAAAGCCATGAAGCGCTCATTTCGCTTGTTAATGAGCTCTCAGACTTAGGCGTACGCGTTGTACTAGATGATTTTGGTACTGGCTATTCGTCATTAAGCTATTTGGTTAATTACCGCTTTACTGAGCTAAAAGTAGATAAATCGTTTGTATTTGATTTAACCAATAACACAGCGCATAAAGTAATAGTGCAAACCGCAATAGATATGGCACATAACCTTGGACTATCTATTACTATAGAAGGCATAGAAACACAGGCAGTTCACCACTTATTAAAAGATATGGGTGCCGATCGCGCACAGGGTTACTTATACGCAAAACCTCTCCCCTATGATGACTATTTACACTTCTTAAAAAGCCAATACAGTTTAAAGATGTTAAACTCCACGTTTTAATATCAACATCTTTAGGGGCCAAGTAAAGATGCAAGGCACTTTGCGTAAATTAAAATCGAGCTTAACAGAGCCCGTTCAATACCACCTTCCTGTTGGCGATAATCTAGTAGATTTAAATGCCTATATAGGTAAAGAACTAACGCTTACTTTTAGCGGCACAATTTTATGTTCTAACTGCGGTAAAAAAACCAAAAAGAGTTACTCTCAGGGTCATTGTTTTGTATGTATGCGTAAGCTTGCTAGCTGCGATATGTGCATTATGAAGCCAGAAACCTGCCATTACGACCAAGGTACATGCCGAGAGCCACAGTGGGGCGAAGCAAACTGCATGATCCCGCATTACGTTTACTTAGCGAACACCTCAGGTTTAAAGGTCGGCATTACTCGCCATACGCAAATACCAACGCGCTGGGTTGACCAAGGAGCTACGCAAGCCTTACCTATTTTTAAAGTACAAACACGTTTGCAGTCAGGCTTAGTGGAAGTTGCCTTAGCAGAGTTTATTGCCGATAAAACCAATTGGCGCAATATGCTAAAAGGCCAAAACGAGTCAATAGACTTAAAAGCTGCCGCCGCTGAGCTTATTCCACAAATTAGCGATAAACTAAACGAGCTAAGTGAGCTATTTGGTGCAACGGCCATAGAGCAGCTAGATGAAGACGTGGTTGATTTAAACTTTCCGGTAACAGAGTACCCAACTAAAATAAGCTCGTTTAACTTTGATAAAAACCCTGTAGTAAGCGGTGTATTACAAGGCATTAAAGGCCAATATTTAATTTTTGATAATGGCGTCATTAATATTCGTAAATTTACCTCGTACGAAGTAACCGTAGGCTAATACGCTATGCTAAACAGCTACCCACAGATATTGGTTATTTATAACGAGCTTGAAATAGCCCATAACCAGCAAGAGCAGCAAGAGTGCTTACACAGTGTTACGCAAAGTGAGCTAAACGACGTCCGCGTACTCAATAAACAAGGCGACTTCGTTGATTTACAAGGTACTACTTGCCCTGCCCTATCTGGGGAGCAACTAGCACAGCTAGTAACTACATATTTACTAAATGAAGGGCAATGTTGCTTAGGTAAAATTAAAACGCTAAACACTACGCAGGCGTTTGATTTACTAGGGTTATAAATTTTCTTTATTTAAAGCTCAGTGAGCACTTTAATATGCGCTACAGCACTTCTACCTAATGCTGATAGCGCATAGCCGCCTTCAAGGTATGATATAACGCCCCTGCAGCCACTGTTTTTAACAGCATCACACAGCTGCTCTGTTAGCCAAATATAATCATCTTCTACAAACTTTAAACTTGCCATGTCATCTTCTAAGTGCGCATCAAACCCTGCACTTATAAATAACAATTCAGGCTTAAATGCCTTTAGCTTAGGTAACCACTGAGTATTAAATACCTCTTTTAAATCGTCACCGTTACTGGCAATGGGTAAAGGAGAATTAACAATGTGATTATTATTTTTTACAGCTGTATTTGGGTAAAACGGGTATTGGAATAAGGAGCAAAGTAATACGTTTTCATCATCCATAAAAATGTCTTGTGTGCCATTACCATGGTGCACATCAAAATCGGCTATCGCAATACGTTTAACCCCTTTGCTTTGGGCGTACTTAACAGCAATGGCTAAGTTATTAAATACACAAAACCCAGACGATGAATATGCATTTGCATGATGACCAGGCGGGCGCACAGAACAAAAAGCAGCATCGAGTTTATCATCGAGTATTTCATCAACAGCCAACAGCCCAGCGCCTACAGCGCGCTCAACCGCTTTTAACGAATCAGGGCATAACCATGTGTCGCCATCAAGGTTGTTTAGCCCCTCCATAGGGATTAAACGCTCTACAAGGTTAACTAACGACTCATCATGCGCTAATAGGTAATCCTCACGCTTTGCTTTAGGTGCTTGTAAATGAGTTAAGCCTACATCTACACCGCTGGCGAGTAATCTGTCGGTAATGGCATCTAAGCGCTCTGGGCACTCTGGGTGATCGTCAATCATTTTATGTTTACGGCAATGAGGATGTGAAATAACTGCAGTACGCATAAAATGCTCCTAAGCAAACTAGTATGAGCGATTAATATAACAAAGCCACCTAATGGTGGCTTTGCGACTTTGGTGTATAGCGAGGTTAAATTACTATTTAGCTTTTAAATTTAAGTTTCTAAAGTCAAAGCTAAAGTCGGTAACAGCGGTTGATACCGCACGCATTTTGGCGCTATTTACGCGGTTTTGTGTGTTCATTTCAAAACGAATAAACGCATCGGCTTCTAGTAATTTTTCATCCCACTTAACAATAAAGGTATTGCCCGTATAGTGCTCTAATGTGCCTTTTAAGCGTTTAGTATGTGTAAAATCAATGCGTAATTTGCCATCGAGCTGCTCAACAATTACATCGCCATACCAATCATCATGTAAAGTGCCAGTGTAATTAATATTAGGCAGCTGTGGCTGATAGTCTGCTGGCGCATCGGGCTTAGCATCCGCATAAGCTTTTTGTTTACCGGCAAAATGCTTATTAGCTAAATCTTCTACCCAGTCTTTATCTTCAAGCTCAAGTACATCTTCTAATACTTCGTGAGTCACCGCCGACAGCGCACTAAATGCTTGCTGATTAGATAAAATTACAATACCAAGCTTTTTCTCTGGAAGTAACGTGACTTGCGATACCATACCTAAAATACCACCACCGTGGCCTAGCTTTTTAAAGCCGTGGTAATCTTCAATACTCCACCCTAGCCCATATCCTCTAAATTGCTGATGATACGCTTCAAACGCACTTTTAGAGGCCATAGAGGTAATATGCGGGTGCCACATTTGCGCTTGTTGCTTTTCGCTAAATAGTTGCTCGCCGTTTGGCATTTTGCCACCAGCAAGTTGTGTACGCAGCCACTGGCTCATGTCACTTACGCTCGATGCAATTGCACCTGCCCCTCTAAAATCTTCTAGGTAGTTCACAAAAAAGGGGTTGAGCTTGCCACCCATTGGGATATGACCAATTGCCCAGTTTTTATTACTTTTAGGAATACGTGAAAAGCCCGCACGAGAGTTATCCATATGCAGCGGTGTTAATATATTTTTTTCGATGTAATCGTTCCAGCTCATACCCGCCACACGCGCAACCACTTCACCTGCGGTGACAAACATTAAGTTGTTATACGCATATTGGCTTCGAAAGCTACTTGCCGGTTTTAAATACCTTAGCCCTGCTAAAATATCTTTTACCGATTTATCGGTGCTAGGCCAAATCATTAAATCGCCTTGGCCAAGCCCTAAGCCACTTCGATGACTTAATAAATCACGAATACGCATTTCTCGGGTTACGTATGAGTCATATAATCTAAATTCAGGTAAATGGTCGATTACCCTGTCACCCCAGCTTAACTTACCTTCATCAACCAATTTAGCCAGTGCAGCGCTGGTAAAGGCTTTAGTGTTTGATGCAATACCAAATAGGGTGTCTTTATTTACCTTAGCATTGGTATTTAAATTACTAACACCAAACCCCTTAGCAAACACTACTTGGTCGTCTTGCACTACCGCTACAGCCATACCGGGTACGTCAAAGCGCGCCATTGAGGTTTTAATTACCTCTTCAATATTATTAGTATTTAATTGCGCCCAGCTACTAAAAGTAGCACTGGCAAGCAAAGCAAAGCTGGCTAGTTTGGTTAATTTCATGATTATCCTTATTATTTTTGATGAACTGCAAATTCAATATCTGCACGCGCTTTATTGGTATCGCTTTTATGCGGCCTATTGAGTATTGCATCACTGTATTCTTTTGGTACGCCCGCCTCAAGTGCACCGCGATGAACGTGCTGAACATACCAATCATAAGGTAGTACATCGTTATCGTGCGTATTGGCTATATAGCAATGCGCCTCTATTTGCTTACCATCTAAAAGCGTTGGTTTAATGGCAACGCAATCGTATCCTGGGCCTTCTATGGTATCTAAAAGTGCTTTTTCAGCATCATCTATTTCATAAACAACGCCATACACTAACGCGTTTTTATCATCTACTTTTTGAATACTGCACTTACCTGAGCCATCTTTAAATAACATATTAAAAGTAAGCTCGTAGCCTTTTAATACCGCTGTGCCTACTCGCTTTGCTTTAGGTAAGCGAGCTAGCAAACGGTTAGATGACATATTAGATCCAAACGAAAAGTTATAAAGAGGCATGTTTACTCCTGCTTTTTTAATTTAAATAACAACACGAATAGCAAGGGCTATTAAAATAACGCCTATACCACGGTCAAACCAATAACCACTTTTTTGAAAAAAGCCACGCACACTCGGTTTAGATAACACCAGTGACAACATTGAAAACCACACCCAAGTAGCCAATGCCATATAAACGCCATACGCTATTTGCACGCTAGTAGGTGTAGTTACGCTAATTACTAAGGTAAATAACGACATAAAAAAGAGGGTTGCTTTAGGGTTCAGCGCATTAGTTAAAAAACCACGCCTAAAGGCAAGCCATACGCTTTCCTCAAGCACGGTTTTATTGTCAATATCATCGCTGTTATTTTCTGGCGGTTTTGCAGCTCTTAACGCTTGCACACCTAAATACGCTAAATAAGCGCCTGCTAAATATTTTAACGCCAAAAATAAGGTCGGTGATTGCGTTAAAATAAGCGCAACCCCTAATACACAATATGCAACGTGCAGTAAAATAGCTGCGCCAACGCCTGCGCTGGTCCATAAGGCGTTACGCCTTCCTTGTTGTACACTTTGCTTAAGTACGACGGCAAAATCAGGACCTGGGCTTGCTACTGCAAAAAAATGTGCAATAGCAATAAGTAAAAATTCATCTAAGTAGTTCACAAATATCCAGTTTAGCTTGGGGCATACGCAAGTAATAATGGGTTAGCAGAGGTATCTACTAGGGCTTTTATTTCTTTTTGTGCTTTTTTAAATTGGCTGCGTAAATGCGGCTTTAAATGTTTTTTAGACTCTTTATCATTTTTAAAATAGCTAATTAACGCGTGCATAAATACGGTATGGGTTTCGCTTAATTTAGCTTCGCGGTTAGCGTAAGGGTTATAGCACGAGCCACATCCCCCTTTAAATTGATATACCGTGTTGCTCATCATTACACCAAACCCTAAAAAGCATGCTAGCGCATCTGCAGCTTGGGGTAAGTAGTCTTTGCCCCCTGGTGGCAACACTGCAACATGATGAATAAGTATGGTCGCTAACGTACCGGCAAAGCTTGCCACTAAATCTTGTGGCTGATTAATTTGATTAGGGTTAAACGAAACATTAACCGCATGGCTTGGTGGTACTATAAGCGCGCTTTGTTCGCCCCGTAGGTGTTCACTAAACTCAAAATGAGGAAACACCTGCGGCTGCAATTGCTGTGGCGCAACAAGCTGAACTGGCCACGCACTCATGCCTGCGTAATTGCGCACTCGGGTAAATACGTTGGTAGCCATTTCTTCTATGCTCGACACCGAATCGGGAAAGTGCTTGCCCGTTGGTAATATTATTTGTGTGTGTTTAGTAAAAAATTCGGCATCAAAGTTTTCTACCGCCCAAATAAAAGTATCTATTAACCACTGCTGCTCGGCTTGCTCAAGCAGCGGTTTAGATTTAAATAACGCTAACATAATGTGCTCTTATTTTTGTTCTAGTGCCCAGTTCCATGCTTGGGTGTTATATAAAGGCACTGTAGAAAGTGCATGGTGGTGGCTACCACTAGACTCTTTTGTTGAATACGATAAGTACAATAAAGTACGATTTTGCGCATCGTAAATACGGCGTACTTTAAGCGACTTAAATAAAATACTCTTTGATGACTTAAATACCACTTCACCTGATTTACTACGGTCAATGGCCTGTAACATATCGGCGGTAATTGGCCCCGTTTGACGACACGCAATAGACATATCTGACGGGTCTGAAAAATCTAAATCAGCTTCTATATGGCTAATATGGCATGTAACCCCTGTTACTAAAGGGTCTTGCTGAGAATTAACCACCACATCTTTTGTAGTAAATAAACCCAAGCTCACCGAAGCAACATCATCTGAGCATGCACTTAAAGTTACAACTGCACTTAGCAGCACAGCTAAACGTTTAAAACTTTGTGGTAATTTCATATTAATCCTTAATTTTACTTTATAAGCTAAGCGAAGGTTCACGTGACTGATTTTATACTATCATCAAAAGCTAATACGACTAAATTTAGACAGTTCAGGGGTTAGCGCACTAGTTAGGCTTTGGTACAATTATGCGTACGCCCACGTAGTAACTCATAATAGGAAACGCGTAAATGCCGCACATTATTATTGAACACTCTGAAGATCTTCCTGTATTACCTCAAGTGCTTGTTGAAAAAGTACATAACGCCACATTTCAAAGTGGCTTATTTGATTTAGAAACCATTAAAACCCGTGCCATTGCTTATCAGCAATATCAATTAGGTGAAGGTAAAGAAGGGTTTATTCATATTGCGGCACACATTATGGCTGGGCGCTCTATTGAGCAAAAGCAAATGCTTAGCGAAAGCCTACTAGAGTGTTTAAAAACATACTGTCGCGACTCCGACAGCCTAAGCGTTAATATTTACGATATTCAGCACGAGATTTACCGTAAAAATTAAATGCCATAAAAAACGCGCTGTAACTTAGTTACAGCGCGTTTTTTGGTTTAATGGGTCACTTTTTTAAAGCGTAAACTTACCTAGTAACTCTTTTAAAATATTCGACTCTTTATTTAGCCCATTACATAGCTGCTCTGAATTTTTCATATTTTGCTTTGTTTGTTCTGCCGAGTCAGAAATCATCACCACGTTTTGACTTATTTCTGACGTAGCTAATGTTTGTTCACGCGTTGCTGTAGCAACCGAACTGTTTAACTCACTTAAAGTCACAATTTCCTGCGATATACCAGTTAATGTACTGCCTGTAACTTTTAGTCGCTCTGCGTTTTCAAGGGTATTTTTACTGCCAAGTTCAATGGCTGATACCGTACTAGAGGCTTTAGAGTTTAACGTATCTATCATTTCGTTAATTTGCTCAGTTGACTCAGCGGTACGCATAGCAAGTGTACGTACTTCATCAGCCACCACAGCAAAACCACGGCCATGCTCACCTGCGCGTGCTGCCTCTATAGCAGCATTAAGTGCTAGTAAATTGGTTTGCTCTGAAATAGCCTTAATTACATCAAGTACTTGCGTAATTGATTTTATTTCACCAGAAAGCTCGGTCACAGAAGCAACCGAGGTTGCCATAGCAGTTTCAAGTTGCTCCATTTGCTTTATGGTGCCATTAACAAACTCAACACCTTTGTGAGTAGTTTCCTCAGTAGTAGTTGCTATATTAGATGCGTTACTCGCACTATTTGAAATATCTTGTACCGTTACTTCCATTTCATTAACTGCCGCAGCAACGGTTTGTGTACTTGATGATTGCACCTCAGCTAAATTAGCAGCTCCTTGTACTTGCACTAATACACTTTCGGAAATACTTTTCACATGGCTAGCAGAGTCCGACACCTGCTTAAACATGCTATGTAATTGCTCTAAAAATAAATTAAAGTTTGCTGCTAGCTCTGATATTTCATTGTTATCGTTCGTTGGTAATCTTGCGGTTAGGTCGCCATCTTTTTTAGTTAACGCATTTACCGCCGAGGTAATATTTTCAATGGGTTTAAATATTTGCGCAACCAGCACCCGCGCCAATACAAACCCTATTATCGCAATGATTACACCAAACAATAAGTTACTGTTAATAGCACTATTTATGGGGCCGTATAATTGCTCTTCAGGGATCTCAGCAACTAAGTGCCAACCCAGTGACTCAATAGGCGTACTAGAAACAACATAGTCTTCTCCCTCTATTTGCTTATTAACAATGGCGCCATTTTTAATATCACTAATATTAATTTTTTGCCCCATTTTATCTCTATCGCTGTGAAGCATTACTTCACCTTCGTTAGAAACTAAATAAACTACACCTGCTTCACCAATACGGTATTCGTTAATTAAATTAATCATTGAATCGAGTGAGCGGCCAACGCCTGTAATTGCTGTACGCTCGCCGCCTATTTCTAACGCGTAATTAATAAAGACCACCATAGTGTTAGTGGTTTTATCAATATCTAACGCTATTTCGAAAGGTTTATTTGATGACAAAAATTGATCAAACCATAGATCTTCGCTTCTATCTATTTTTCTAGATATGCCAGTATCGGTGTAATAGTTGTTGGTGTTTTTTGAAATAATATAGGCAATAACGGCTTTGTTATCTTTTTTTATACTTGCTAAATAGTCAATGTAATCGGCTTGTGTTTGCTCTGATTCGCCATTACTCAGCCACTGTTTAACAAATAAATTTTGAGCTATTTCCTTTGCAACAATTATAGGCGTAGAGAGCTCAAGCTCAATTTTGTTTTTTACTTCACTAAGCGCCGTAGGCAAATCTACCTTGGCAAGTTTTTCATCGGTATGGTTTTGAATACTATTTGAAAATAAAAATGTAGAAACAGCTAACGGCACCACAATAGCTAAAATGAGACTAATATAAACTTTTTGCTTAAGTAACATACTATACCTATAAATGAACAAAGGGTTGAACTAACTCTGGTTAGCTATAAATATAGGATCAGCTAGGCAATAAGCCCAATAATTAGAAAAAATAGAACAAAAAAGAACAGCTTGAGCATTAAAATACGTAAGCAACCAAGATCACTTCTCGTATAAATCTTAAGGAGAGTCTGGCCACTCTTGCGTATCAATAATACCTTGGGCTATTAGCTGCCCTCTTAATTCATTAATTGTGTGCTTTAGCTCATCACGAATTACCCTAACGGCAGGTGTAATTAGTTGCCTGCTAGGAAGCACCAGCCACATTTCGGTGAGCGGCACTTTGTAGTCGCTCATTATCCTTTGAAGCCTTGTGCTTAATAAATCCTGCCCTACATCTATCGCTGATTTTTTGGCAATACCGGTTCCATCAATACACCAACGCCTTACTATATCGCCGTCGTTAACAGCGCGGTCGCTATTCATTTTTATTTTGTACTTTTCCTCATCTTTATAAAGCTCCCACCCATCGTGTACAACTTCGTATAGCTTGTATAAAAGTGCATTATGCTCAAGTAGGTCGTTTGGTGTTAAGGGCTCACCGTGCTTGGCAATATAATCAGGCGATGCGCACAACACGTGAGGGATATTGCAAATTTTAAAACCGTATAAATTAAGCTCTTTCGCTGCATCTTTGGTGATTGCTCTTAAAGCAACATCAACACCATCGCGGTAAAAATCGGCACGGCTATCACTAGCTTGTAAACGCAGCGTCACCTCACTGTACTTATCCATAATATTATTAAGCAAAACACGCATTAAATTGCGCCCCATTTCGGAGGATACCGCCATGCGCACTTCACCACTTATAGACTGTTGCTCTTCGTGAATGAGTACTTGGCCTTGCTGTAGTAATTCGAGCGCTTGCTGGCATAACGGTAGGTAGCGTTCGCCCTCTGGTGTAAGGCGTATTTGCCTTGTGGTACGCACAAAAATTTGAGCACCTAGTGCCTGTTCTATGCGCTTTATAGATACGCTTGCTGCCGATGAACTCATATCTAATTGATTTGCCGCTGCAGTAATAGATTGCAGCTCAGCAACTTTAAGCAATACTTGTAAATCAGCGATTTTCATCAAAACCTCTTATTATTCAGCTACGGGATTAAATGTTAACTATAAAACTATTATCCACGTTTTTGCGAAAGTGTATTGAACATTTGCCCATTTATTGGGTGAATTTTAAGCCGTACTATACACACATACCAACTTAACGGAGCATTCCCATGAAACTTTTATTAAACGCATCAACACTTGCACTTGTGGCCACACTAATTTCTTCACCTGCTTTTGCACAACAAAGCACCTCAAAAGTAGTTGCTGCAAGCAATATTGATTGGGGCTACCTAAACCCACTACGTGGTGATAAAAGCCCAGGTGCAGCAGATCTTTGGGGAAACCGTACAACAGATACAGCTACTGGCATGTTAGTGCGCTTTAAAAAAGGCTTTGAATCTCCACCGCATATCCACAATATTACCTACCGCGGTATTGTTATTGAAGGTCAAATGCATAACGACGACCCAGCGGCTGAAAAAATGTGGATGCCTGCAGGCTCGTTTTGGACACAACCAGCAGGTGAAAACCACACTACTGCTGCCAATGGCAAAACTAACTTAATTTACCTAGAAATAGACTCAGGTCCTTATTTGGTTAAACCAACTAAAGAGCAATTTGATAATAGTGAGCGCCCATTAAACCTACATAAAGACAATATTGTATGGTTAAGCGATAGCGACTTAAACGATATTAACGTAGACGGTGTTAAATCTACTTATGTATGGGGAAGTACAGCCAATATGAATGGCTCAATGATTAAACTTCCTGCTGGCTTTAAAGGTGAAGTAACTACTAATGCCAGTGAGTTTCGCGCAGTGGTTATTGCAGGTGCGGTTAATTACAACTCAAGCGAGCAAAATAAAGCACAAAGCCTAAGTGCAGGCAGCTACGTAGAGTCAACGGGCCGCTTTACTCACTCGCTTGAAAACAACAGCGATAAGCCGGCAACTATCTACATTCGTACTAATAGTAAGTACCAAGTTAATTAAATACTTAACGCCTCTAGCAAGCCATTGCTGGAGGCTTTTTATACCGGTTGGCTATCCCTTTATTTGCTGCTTTGAGCCTAAAGCGTAAACACCTCCAATCTTTTCAACACCTAATATCTAAATTATCTAAATTATCTAAATTATCTAAAAAAACAAAAACTAGCTATTCTGTAAAGCAGATCAAGCGTGGGATTTATAAATTTAATTATTAAGTTTAAAAATGTATTTATAAAGAAGGGTAACTTGGAAAAGTGGTGGCCCCTCCCAGACTCGAACTGGGGACCTAACGATTATGAGTCGTGTGCTCTAACCAACTGAGCTAAGGGGCCAACTTTTATATAACTACAAGGTAGTTAATTTTTGAAGCGTTTAGCCACTGAGCGACTAAAGCGGGTTGCAGTATAAAAAGTTTTTTAAGGCTTGTCACTAGCAAAAACCTTTATTTTAACAATCAGTAAGCTGACTGCTTAAATAGTAATCTTTTTATAAGCTAATAGACGAGAAAATACAGAAAAACGAACAAGGAGGGATGTAAGCCGCTTTTTTACAATCTGAATTATAAAAAAGTGGCCGGCTCACATTTATAGCGGCTACACATTATTTTTTAGCGATAATGTAGATTGCGTGTATTAACCCTGGGAAGTAACCTAACAGGGTTAATAAAATATTTAGCCAAAAATGCATGCCTAAACCTACTTGCAAAAACACGCCTAATGGTGGCAGTAAAATCGACAAAATTATACGAATGATATCCATGGGGTAGCTCCTTTAGAATGACAAAACAAAAAGCCCAGCTAGGCTGGGCTTTTTAGTATAGTGTATTATTCAGCAACAATAGTTAATTCATCAACTACGTCACGAACATCTTCAGCATTTTTAGCAATTTTCACTGCTAACTGCTTTTCGGCTTCTGTTTCTACAGAACCTTTAAGCTTAACTATACCGTTGTCGGTATCTACATCGATGTCTGTACCGTCAACTTCTGAGTCAAATAAGAAACGTGTAGTAATTACTGTGGTGATTTTAGCGTCAGTTAAGTCGTTATCGTCATCATCCATAGTGGCACGATCTTTATCGTCCATATCCATGTTTTTAACAACTGTTAGGTTGTTTTCTACATCAGATACGCCATCTAGGCTAATTACAAGTTCTTCAGCTAGCTCTTTATCAAGATCGCTGTTTACTTTACCTGTAAGTACTACCTTGCCATTTTTTACATCAGTGTTAATGTCAAAGTTGTTTAGATTAGTGTTCATAAGAAGCACTGTTTCTGCCTTACCATCAATCCAAGCATCTTTACTTTCATTTTCCCACGTGCCCGCTTGAGCACCCATAGCTGTAGTACCAAGAACTAAAGCCGCAATCATAGATTTGTTGAATGTTTTCATAATCTTTCTCCTTTTGATTAAAGACACTTTTATATATGCGAGCATTAGGCCAACTTTGTTATCCCTTAAATTTCAGCAACTTAAGGGAAAATATGCCAAGTTGGTATTAAGTGGGCGAGTAAACATTTACAGGCTATTCGGTAAAAGTTTCTCAAGTGGTGAAAATAACGATTATATTGCAGTTTTGGTTAATCTATCGTTAATATAGTAAAGCAACGGAATTCATATAAAACATAAGCACTTGATATTAAATGGTTTTAATATTGGTATATGGCTTGCTAATAAAACGATAACGCAAATATAAAAAGGATTACTCCCATGTCTGTAAAAATTGAAGACCGCCCAATAGAGCAAGTTCGTGAACAAGTGATAGATCAACTTATTTATAATTACAGCCATGGAGTAATATCTGCTGAAGCATTCGAAAGGCGCCTAGACAGCGCAATGGAAGCAACCGACAACACCACTCTGCTTGGCTTAGTTGAAGATTTAACTCTAAACGCAGATACACAGTATACTGCTCAAAAACAAACTCAGTTCTCACCTAACTACAGTGCACAACAAGGCGATAATGAAAGCCTGACTTTAAAAAGCATTTTGGGCTCAAGCGAACGTAGTGGCCAATGGGTTGTGCCTAAAGATATTTATATTCAAAACTATATGGGGTCAATTGTACTTGATTTTACCGATGCCATATTTACCCACCAACATGTCACTATTCACGTTAGTTGTTATTTTGGTAGCGAAGAAATATACGTACCAGAGCACGTTAATGTGGTTTCTAAAATGTTTTGTATATTGGGCAGCTTTGAAAATAAAACTGTCTCGCTAAATAAGCGCCAAGGCCCAACTATTCAGATTGAAGGTAGAACTGTATTAGGCTCTGTTGAGGTTAAAGTTAAACGCACCATTAAAGAAAAGTTTATAAGCTTTGCCAATGATTTAAAAGCGCAGCTTGGCGTGAGCAATAAATAGTGCACTTAAATGTAAGGTATAGAAAAGCCCTAATAAGCGCTTTTCTATACTCTTGTTTAATACACATTTTATAAGTCGTTATTGCGCTCACTAGGTATGTCACTTAAGTACTGCACAAATTCAACCTCAAACCCGGCCGGGTCTAAGTAATACACGTTTTTTCTAAAGGGGTTTTCTGCGCCTTGCTTATCTAGGTTAAATCCCGCTTGTTTTAAGCGCGTTATAAGCGCGTCTATATTGTTTGTAACATAGGCAAAGTGAGCCAGCCCTACTTGATGCCCTGTCAAATTTCTGTTTTTATGCTCGCCGTTGTTGCTTATAGCAATGTAGTGATTATCATCACCAAAGTGTACCCAGCGTTTTGGTTTACCATACCAAGTATTGTGCCCTTCGCTCCTAATTGACCAATACGGAAAGGCTGCTTTATAAAACGTTAGCATGGCGTCTATATCGTTTACGACTAAATGTACGTGCTCTAATCTCATTATTATTTACCTTAGTTGATTGCTTAAACACAAGATAAAACCTCAAGCTAACTTTAGGTAAAGCACTTTTTATTTTTTATTTAACCCAAGCTCTGGTTAAGAGACTTACTAACATAATGAATTATTGTGGCATTTAAATTTATTTTCTCTAGCCAAAGGTTTTCAATGAGAACAAGGCGGATTTACGCGTCAATAGCTGGCCTCACGCAATTAAATTCAACGCAGTTAGCGCTGAAAATAGCTGCTAAAGATAGATTTAATATCCGAAGCTCAGGTTAGTTATAAAATTTTAGATGAAGAAATATATAGATGTTTCAAGTGAGTACAAAAAACACACAAAAGTATTTAGGGTTAATTGTTTACTTTATGGCAAAAGTCGCTAAAATACGCCGGCTTAAATATATAAACGTTCTTTTACAACCCAAAGGTAATACCATGCATCCAATGTTAAACATTGCGGTTCGCGCTGCGCGCAACGCAGGCAAAATTTTACTTCGCGCTGGCGAAGATTTATCAAAAGTTGAAGTGCAACAAAAAGGCGCTAACGACTTAGTAACTAACATTGATAAAGAAGCCGAAGCCGTAATTCGCGACACAATTTTACAGTCTTACCCTACTCACTCAATTGTTGGTGAAGAACTAGGTGAGCACAAAGGCAAGGATGCAGATTACCAATGGATTGTAGATCCTATCGATGGAACAACTAATTTCATCAAAGGTATCCCTCATTACGCAATTTCTATTGCACTTAAGGTTAAAGGTCGTTTAGACCAAGCTGTAATCTACGATCCAATTCGTGGTGAGCTTTTCACGGCTTCTAAAGGTCAAGGCGCACAACTTAACAGCAAACGTCTTCGTGTAAGCAAAACAACTGTACTTGCGGGTACTGTACTTGCTACTGGTTTCCCTTTCAAAAACAAACATCATATGGATACTTACACTGAAGCATTTAAAGCATTGTTTGTGCATACAGCTGATATTCGCCGTGCAGGTTGTTCTGCTTTAGATATGGCATACGTTGCTGCGGGCCGTGTTGATGGCTTTTTCGAAATTGGTTTAAAACCTTGGCACTCTGCTGCAGGCGAGCTTATGGTTAAAGAAGCTGGCGGCATGGTAGTAGATTTTGCTGGTGGTAATAACTATAACCACAGTGGCAATATCATTTGTGGTGCACCTAAGCTTACTCAAGCTATTATTCGTGAAATTCGCCCAGTATTATCTGAGTCGTTACTTCGCTAATACAGTGCATTTAACTGCATGTTAAAAAAGGAGCCTTTGGCTCCTTTTTTGTTTTATACCGCGCAGTTTTATTACCAGTCTGTACCAATTTGCAATAATACTTAATCATTTTGCGGGGCTAAACGTGTCACTACTTGTATTAAAAAACTCTCACTAAGAACAAAGAAAATTAACACAATTCATATCAAGTATGAGCCAATAAAATGCGTAAGCATTATATAAACGGGTTTATAAGCTTTATTTCTGTTGTTTTACCTTTAGTGTAGGGCAGCGCATTTAAATCTTTTGCAAAATACTCATTAAACAACGCGTCAAATTCACCGTTTTTTTGCATTGTTTCTAAGCCCTGCTTTATCACACTGGCAAGCTTAGGTTTTTTATTCGTTACAAAGTAATAAATCCCTGTGGGGTAACTAATATATAAGTTAGGCACCACCACTAAGTTACCTTGCTTGCTGGCTATAAGCTCTGAGTTAACCTCTATAAACGAGCGCGGAAAATAATCTACTCGCCCACGGCTTACTAGCGTAAACATAGCTAAATCACTATTACTTGGCCTGACCGCTAAACCATTAGATGACATAATTTTAGTATCAGGCCAGTCAAAGCCTTGTACTGCTGTCATTTTACTTAACTGCTTTGCTGTTTTAATTTTTTCAAAGCGCTTTAAGTTTTGCTTATTAGTGAGTAATGCTCGCTTACCAATATAACCTTTAAACAAGGGAATTTTAATCGCAATGGCACTGGCTTCTCGTTGTGGGCTACTCATACTCCAATATACATCGAGCTTAGTACTATCAAGCTCGATTAACTCACGCTGCTCTTTTAAAGACACAGCTACCATGTTCACTATACTTGGGTATTGTGCGCTTTCTAAAGCACGTATTAGCAACTCACTTAGGTATTCTTCACGGGCATTTTGAATAGTTTGTTTTTGAGCAACATTAATGACATGTTCCTCAATTGCATAAGCTTTAAATGCTAACAAACCAATGACGAACATACATTTAATTGGCAACATAGTTATTACCTAACTATTTAAACCACCTGTTTATTAGCCGCTAAACGCACCACCGCAGGGGCTGGCTTACGGCGCTTGCAAACAAACAAGTAGCTATGACGAAATCGTTTGGCTTCTTTTTTAGCATCGGTTGCAAGTGCAGCAACCTGATGGCTATTTTTACATTCCTGTAGGTCGGGCTCCACAAGGCCAATCGATAACGTGAGTAAAGGTACAAATTGCTTTTCTCCTTCACGATTTGTAGCCCAATAGCCTTTGCTCTTAATGTGCTCAGGCGTAAAAAAGGTGCGTGACTGGTGTTCAAACTGTTTTATTATGGTGTTGCATACTTGTATGGCGTCACGCTGGTCAAACACCACCATAAAATCATCACCACCTATATGTCCTACAAAGTTAGCACTGTTTTCGCATGCTTGCACGGTTACATCAGCCAATAACTTAATCACACTATCGCCACTGGCATAACCGTACAAATCGTTAAACTGCTTAAAGTGGTTTAAATCTATATACGCTAATGAAAATGCACTTTGAGTACGAAGCCTTTGCTCTATGGCTTCGTTTATGGCTACATTGCCCGGTAACATGGTGAGTGGGTTTGCATGTTGAGCGTGGCGTATTTTTTCTTCTGTTATGTGCTTTAAAATATCGCGAAGGGGCGCTAAACCTAAATAACAACCGCTGCGAGTAATCACTATGTGGCGGCGAATATCAAAATCTTGCTCGGTAATTTGCTGACTTACGGTGTCGAGCAATTGGTTTTCATCAACAACCAAAGGCTGCTTATCCATAAGCTCAGTAACAGGGCGCTTGTCGTAAAGTGCATGCCCATAAGGCGCTGCAAACACTTCTGTAAGTTGATCTTTATGAAGTAGGCCCACAGGTTGGCCCGCTTTATTTAATACCGGAAGGCTTATTGTGGCTTTATCTTTTTCAAATAGCTTATGAGCGTCTTTACAGCGTGTTTCGCTATCTATTGCTTGCTGCGTTACAGCAAGCCAGCCTATTGCCATAGATTGATCAAATTGATTGTTAGGCTGAGAAAAGCTTAATGCTTTTAACTGCTTTAAGCTGTAATCAAGGCTGGGGGCAAGGTTTGGCTTTTCGAGTAAAAAACCTTGTACGTTTGCTATACCTAAGCTTTCAACAAAAGAAAGCTCTTCTACTCTTTCTATGCCTTCGGCAATCACTTGCGTATTTGTGGCTTTGGCTAAAATAGTAATTGATTTTAAAAACTCTTTTTTAACCTCACTTTCATCACAATGATCGATAAAATAGCGGTCGATTTTTACAAAGTCTGGGCAAAGTTCAGACCACTGCTTTAAACCTGAATAACCCGCGCCTAAATCATCTATGGCGATAGTAAAACCAAGCTCGCGGTAATGCGCTATTGTTTTTAATAATAAAAAGCCATCATCTACTTTTTCTTGTTCAGTAACTTCTATTACCACCCTATTTGCCGCTAAGCCAAATTGCTCTATTAAGTGCAGTGTTTCACCTTTAGGGTGACAAGGGTCGAGTAAGGTTTTAGGGCTTACGTTTAAAAATAGCTTCCCGCTTAGTTTAAGTTTTACAAAGTTTTCAATTGCTTTAGAGCGACACAAGAGCTCAAGCTCCGAAATTAAACCTTGCTCATGGGCAACTTCAAATAAGATAGTGGGCATTTCTAGCGGGCTATTTTTAGGCCCCCTACTTAGTGCTTCGTAACCTATGATTGTTTGCTTGGCTATATCAAAAATAGGTTGAAATAACGTGGTTATTTCACTGTTATGTAAAATATAGTCGAGCACTTTACGCTGTACTGTCACTGCCAAGCCTAGCTGTAGTTAAATAGGAGCATTAAAGTAGCAAGCACGTATGACAATTTTATTGCACCTGCATAAAAACCGCGCAATAAAAAACCGCTCAAGTGAGCGGTTTTTTTTAGTATTAAAACTATTATGGTAAAGCGTCTAGGTCGGCGCCTTCTTTTTCTACCACTTCTGGTATTAAGTCTTCTTTACTTACGCCCATGCTAATTGCTACTGAGCTTGCAACGTAAACTGAAGAGTAAGTACCAATAAACACACCAAATAACAATGCAGTTGCAAAGCCATGTATGGTTTGTCCGCCCCACACAAATAACGCAATCAATACTAAAATAGTGGTGATTGATGTTACAAGCGTACGGTTAAGTGTTTGCGTTAACGACATATCAATAATTTCGATGGTGTCGTCGATGCGTACTTTACGGAAGTTTTCACGAATACGGTCAGATACAACAATAGTATCGTTAAGTGAGTAACCAATTACCGCAAGAATCGCCGCTAAAATGGTTAAATCAAACTCTAACCCTAATACCGAAAACAAGCCTACAGTAATAATAACATCGTGAAGTAGTGCGCCTACTGCACCTACCGCAAAACGCCATTCAAAACGAAACGCTACGTAAATAAGTATACAAATAAGCGCAGTTAACATGGCAAGGCCACCCTGCTCTTTTAAGTCTTCACCCACGCTTGGACCAACAAATTCAATACGGCGCATTACTACGCTGTCATCAGCTTGTTTTAAGGCTGTAATTACTTGGTTACCAATTACTTCTGCTTTTACTTCGCTGCCGCGTGGCGCTAAACGTACTAAAATTTCTTGGCTAGAACCAAACAGTTGCACTGAGGCATCAGCAAAGCCGTTTTCAGCAAGTGCTGTACGTACTTTTTTAAGGTCAGCTGGTTGTGAAAAACCAACTTCTACCGCTGTACCGCCGGTAAAATCTAAACCGAAGTTTAGACCCTTTATAAAAATTGATGCAAACGACGCTAAAATTAATAACGTCGAAAAACCCATTGCCACTTTACGAAGAGACATGAAACGTAGGGTTTTACCGCCCAAACTTAAAATTTGCATGTCAGCTCCTTAAATCGAAAGTTTATCAATGCGTTTACCACCAATAAATAAATTGATTACCGCACGGGTACCAATAATTGCTGTAAACATTGAAGTTAAAATACCAATTGCTAGTGTTACCGCAAAACCTGCAATAGGACCAGTACCTACTGCAAACAGAATTACTGCAGCAATTAAGGTTGTAATATTGGCATCAAAAATGGTGCTAAATGCGCTATCGTAACCAAAATGAACTGATTGCTGAGGGCTACGGCCATCGGCCAGCTCTTCACGAATACGTTCAAATATAAGTACGTTAGCATCAACCGCCATACCTACGGTTAATACGATACCGGCAATACCTGGCAGCGTTAATGTAGCGCCTGGAATAAGCGACATTACACCCACAATAAGCACTAAGTTAGCTGCAAGCGCAATGTTTGCAACTAGGCCAAAGCCCTTGTAGTAAATAAGCATAAAGGCAAGTACAAACGCAAAACCAAGTGCAACGGCTGTCATACCTGCTTCAATGTTTTCTTGGCCAAGGCTTGGCCCTACTGTGCGCTCTTCTACTATTTGAATTGGCGCAACAAGTGCACCGGCTCTAAGTAGCAAGCTTAAATTATGGGCTTCAGCAGGGTTATCAATACCAGTAATACGGAACGAACGGTCAAGACGCGCTTGAATTGTTGCTACGTTAATCACTTCTTCTACCTTAATAGGTGGAAGCGCTTTTCCGTTGGCATCTTTTTTACCCGATGGCTTATATTCAATAAATACCGTTGCCATACGCTTACCAATAGCGCGTTTAGTAAAGGCATTCATTTTTGCCCCACCTTTGCTATCAAGCGTAATACTTACTTGAGGACGTTGGTATTCATCGTTACCTGATTGCGCGCCAGTGATGTGGCTACCTTCAAGTATAATGCGTTTTTTAAGTACAACAGGGTAACCGTCGCGGCTCATGATCATTTCAGTGCCCGCAGGAATACGCCCTTGCGCTGCGGCACTGGCATCTGCGTTTTCGTCTACTTCACGAAACTCAAGCGTTGCCGTTGCACCTAAAATTTCTTTTGCACGTGCGGTATCTTGTACACCTGGTAGTTGCACAATAATGCGTTCAGCACCTTGGCGCTGTACGTTTGGCTCGGCTACACCAATTTGGTTAATACGATTACGAATAATGGTTTCGTTTTGCTTGATAGCGTAATCACGAATTTCTTTAAGCTTTTGCTCACTCATAGTGGCAAAAAATGCGCGGTCGTTGCTGCTATCATCAATGTAAACATTAAGCGGGTAACGTGACTCTAAAAAACGCTCAGCAGCGTCTTTGTCTTCTTCGGTACGCATTTCTACACGCATACGCTCAGAGCCAGCAACACGACGAACACTGCGGTAACGCAGTTTTTCTACGCGTAGGTCGCTGCGAAAATCTTGTTCCATTTGCTCTAGCTGGTTATCCACAGCGGTTGCCATGTCGATTTCCATGGTGAAGTGAACACCACCACTTAAATCTAGGCCTAGCTTCATTGGGTTACCACCCAAGGATTTTAACCAAGCGGGCTGAGCAGGTGCCATATTGATAGCAGAAATGTAATCGTCGCTAAGTGAATTACGCAATAAATCTTGCGCTTTTAGCTGTTCTTCAACATTTTTAAAACGAACTAATACTTGCCCGCCTTCAAGCACGGTAGATTTAGCTGTTACGTTATGTTGTTTGAGGGTTGCGTTTACTTTGTCTACTACACTGAGATCGACATCTGCACCTTTTGCTCCCGAAACTTGTATGGCCGGATCGCGGCCATACAAGTTAGGTGAAGCATATAAAAGGCCAATGGCTACCACAGCTAAAACAAGTAAATACTTCCAAATTGGAAACTTGTTTAACACAGGAATGTCCTTTTTATTTTTATAGTGACTTCATTGTGCCTTTAGGCAATACAGCAGATACTGCCGATTTTTGTACCGTAACTTCAGCTTGCTCATTTAAAGAGATCACGATGAAATCTTTATCTTCAGTAATTTTAACAATTTTACCTACTAAGCCACCTTGGGTAAGTACTTCGTCGCCTTTAGCCATCGCGCTCATTAAGCTTTTGTGTTCTTTAACACGCTTTGCTTGCGGACGGTAAATTAAAAAGTAAAAAACTAAACCGAAAATAGCTAACATAATTAGCATTTCCCAGCCACCACTTGCAGCAGGTTGACCAGCAGCGGCGTGTGCGTTTGAAATAAATAAACTCATAATACTTCCTCTATATTTTTAAATTTTAATTTATATCTGCAAGCTCTGGCACGTCTTGGCCACGGCGAGCATAAAAATCACTAACAAATTCTTCTAGTTTGCCTTCGCTAATTGCATTGCGTAAGCCTTCCATAACACGTTGATAGTAACGTAAGTTATGAATTGTGTTTAGTCGTGCACCTAAAATTTCGTTACATTTATCAAGGTGATGCAAATAAGCACGCGAATAATTTTTACAAGTATGGCAATCACACTCAGGGTCTAGCGGGCCGGTGTCTGTTTTATGTACTGCGTTACGAATTTTAATGGTACCGGTAGTAATAAATAAATGACCATTTCGTGCATTACGCGTTGGCATAACACAGTCAAACATATCAATACCACGGCGTACCGACTCAACTAAGTCTTCTGGTTTACCTACGCCCATTAAGTAGCGCGGTTTATCTTCTGGCATTTTAAACGCACAATGATCAAGAATGTTCATCATTTCGTTTTTAGGCTCACCTACCGATAAGCCGCCTAATGCGTAACCATCAAAACCTATTTCTTCTAGGCCTTTTTGTGATTGTGCACGTAATTCTGGGTACATACCACCTTGAATAATACCAAATAAGGCTGACGGGTTATCACCGTGGCCTTCTTTAGAGCGTTTAGCCCAGCGAAGCGACAGCTCCATTGAGTCTTTTGCTTCTTTTTCGGTAGCTGGGTACGGCGTACATTCGTCAAAAATCATAACGATGTCTGAGCCTAAATCACGCTGTACTTCCATCGACTTTTCAGGCGACATCATAATTTGGTCACCGTTTACAGGCGACTGAAATAAAACACCTTCTTCGGTAATTTTACGCATTGCACCAAGGCTAAATACCTGAAAACCACCTGAGTCGGTTAAAATTGGGAAATCCCAATTCATAAAGTCGTGTAAATCACCATGTTGTTTAATGATTTCAGTACCTGGGCGAAGCATTAAGTGAAAGGTATTACCTAAGCAGATTTGTGCGCCAGTGGCTTTAACTTCATCTGGCGTCATACCCTTGACAGTACCGTAAGTACCTACAGGCATAAATGCCGGGGTTTCTATTACACCACGGTCAAAAATCAAGCGGCCGCGGCGCGCTTTTCCGTCGGTGCGGTCTAATTCAAATTTCATATCATCCTCAATGTCGGAAAAACAGTCCAACAAGCTATAATTTAACCGCTCGATTCTACCCTTTTTGCCCCGTTATTACTATCAGCTACGCTAAATTCAGTGTGTATTGGTATTGGCAAATAAAAACCCAGCTAGGTAGCTGGGTTTTTAAAAAGGGTTATTGCTAAATTTACGCTTATTTACGTGTTAAAAACATCGCGTCGCCATAGCTAAAAAAGCGGTACTGTTGCTCAATGGCCGTATTGTAAGCACCCATAATATTGTCTTGGCCGCTAAAGGCACTTACTAGCATTATTAGCGTTGATTCAGGTAAGTGAAAATTAGTAACCATGGCATCAACTACGTTAAATTGGTAACCCGGAAAAATAAATATATCAGTGTCGCCAAAGTAACTTTTTAGCTCGCCACCGTGTACTTTAGCTGCCGATTCAAGTGAGCGCACAGAGGTAGTACCTACAGCAATAACGCGCCCGCCACTGGCTTTAGTTTGTGCAACGGCTTGTACAACGTCATCAGGCACTTCAATGTATTCAGAGTGCATTACATGCTCATCAACACTTTCTACACGCACTGGCTGAAATGTACCTGCACCAACATGCAGTGTAACAAAAGCCATGTTCACGCCTTTATTTTTAAGCGCAGCCATTAGTTTATCGTCAAAGTGTAAACCTGCTGTGGGCGCAGCCACTGCACCTGGCTTTTCGCCATACACTGTTTGATAACGCTCACGGTCAGCTTCGGTATCTGGGCGGTCAATATAAGGGGGTAATGGCATGTGGCCAATATCGTTTAGTATATCGAGTACATTTTGACGGTGGTCAAATTCAAGCTCAAACAAGGTATCATGACGCGCTACCATGGTTGCTTTTGCTTTACCTTCTAAAATAACTTCATTACCTGGCTTTAGTGATTTACTGGCACGCACATGGGCAAGCACACGGTGCTCATCAACCACGCGTTCTACAAGTACCTCTACTTTTCCGCCCGATGCTTTTTGACCAAACATACGCGCCGGAATAACGCGGGTGTTATTAAATACTAATAAGTCACCTTCGTTTACTAAATCAAGAATATCGCTAAACACTTTGTGCTCAACGTTGCCACTAGGGCCATCTAAGGTTAATAAACGGCTGCTGGTTCTATCTTGTTTAGGAAAACGAGCAATTAATTCATCAGGTAAGTCAAAGCTAAAATCGGCCACGCGCATAGTCGGTATTCCACATCATTAAAATCGCGCCAAGTGTATATCTATCCTCTGTTAAGCTCAAGATATCTACCAGAGTAAAGGGAATTAGCCCTATTTTAGATACATTTGAGTAACAACTTTAAATATTCTTGTTCTTATGGGTAAATATCATTATTCTTACCCTCTTAAAATAATAATGGTTTAGTTTTGGGGTTATTAAAAAGTGGCAGAACAACTGAAGTTGCTCATTCTAAACGCAAGTAGCGATGAACGTCATACTATCCGCGCCACTTTAGAGTATTTAAAAGTATTCGAATTTATTGAAGCCTCCGATAGCCAAGACGCCTTAACCATTTTAAAAAAACAATCAGTAAACGTCATTATTACCGGGCTAAGTGTAGGTAAAATAGACGGTTGGCGTTTTTCACGCATGATTCGCTCTGGCTTACTCAGCACCCCAAAAAACACCCCTATTTTACTCATTCCGCCGATTTACTGTGAGCGAATTGCAGAAACCACAGCCCGTAGTTACGGAATAGACGCTGTACTGCCATTTGAGCATCAAGATATGTTGCCGCAAGTGCTTGCTAATGTGCTCTCTACTCACTTAGAAAAAAGCAGCCGCCTCAATTTGCTACTTCTTGAGCCCATTCAGCAAAAAGCAGATGAAATAACTGAGCAACTTCAACTTAATTTTGCAATTACCCATGTTACTTCAAGTAAAAGTGCATTAAACGCTTACAACCAACAGCAATTTGCTATTGTTTTACTTGATGCCACCGCTTCTCAGGCAGAGAGCTCAAGTGTACTTGTAGAAGAAATACTGCAACATAATTCCAAGCAAGCCATTGTTACTATTATTGATAATAATGACGCCGACTATGCAGAACAGCTGCTTTTATCTGGCGTAACTGACTTTATAAGAGCGCCGTACGACCCTTCATTTTTAAATAAAGTATGTGACCATGCTGCGCGCCGCGAAGACTTTATGGTGAGCTACGCTGAATTTGCGCATAAAGTAGAACAGTTAAGCATTAGTGAAGTACGCTATAAAGAGCTTTTTTCGGCGCATCAACGTATTTTACTGCATTTAAATACCGTTGTTTTAGAGCTTGATCAGCTTGGAAAAATTAGATTCATCAACCCAGCATGGGAAACCCTTAGCGGTTTTGGGGTTAAATCAACCTTACAGCAGTCTTTAGTTGATTACTGCTCTGATGAATGCAAAGAAAAGCTAAACGCCACTATTAACGATATTCTCAACGGCGGCATGCATCAGCAACAAGTAGAAATACAACTTAATCATAAAAACGGTAGTCAAATTTGGGTTGAATGCCGATTACAGCTAATAAAAAATAGCCGTAATAATGCCACTATTACTGCCACAATCGATAATATACATGAGCGTAAACAAGCTGAGTTTAAGCTACGCCACTTAGCATTGCACGATACCCTTACCGGTTTACATAATCGATATTACTTTGACCAGCAGCTCAATAAAATTTGCCAAACTAAACACACCTATGATGATGTAGAGCATGCGCTTATTTATATCGATTTAGATCATTTTAAAATAATTAACGATAGTAAAGGTCATCAACAAGGCGATATTGTTTTAAAAGACGTTGCGCAACTGTTTGAAGCCAACATTAACGCCAAGCACTTAGTGTGCAGAATTGGTGGCGACGAATTTGCCGTTATTTTAAAAAACACCCAGTTACTTGATGCCCATCTCATAGCTGAAAGCATTTGTAGCGCCGTTGAACAACACGAATTTAAGTCTGAAGAACAAACTTACTCGATTAGCTGCTCTATTGGTTTAACGCAAATTACCGCAAAAAACTGTGACCCAAATGAATGTTTAAAGCAGGCCGATATTTCTTTATACATTGCAAAAAGCTTAGGTCGCAATTTAGTACATTGTTATTCTAAAGAAGATGCGCAAAACAACACGCTGCAAACAGGCCTAGAGTGGGGGCATGAGATTAGACAAGCCCTTCAGCAAGATTCTATAGAGCTTCACTATCAACCTATTTGGGATTTTAAAGCAAATAAAGTCGCTTATTTTGAAGCGTTACTGCGATTAAAAGTAAATAATAAGCTCATTTTTCCAAATCAATTTATCCCTTCTTTAGAACTGCTAAATGATACATTTTTAATGGATCAGTGCGTTATACGTAATGCTATTGCAAGTGTTGCGAAGCACTCAGAGCTAAACCAAGTAGCCATTAACTTATCGGCGCAGTCGTTTTTAGATGAGCGCTTACTGCCGCATATAGAATCAAGTTTAGAAAAATATCAAGTTCCGCCTACACGCATTATTTTTGAAATAACCGAGTCGGCCAGTGTTAACAATTTAAAAGCAACACGCAAAATGATAGAAAAGCTAAACAGTTTAGGCTGTCATTTTTCTATTGATGATTTTGGCACTGGATTTAGTACCTTTAACTACTTAAAACAACTACCTGCGCAGCATGTGAAAATAGATGGCTCGTTTGTTCGTGACATGATTAATGACCCCATTGACCTTGCACTTGTTAAGGCAATTAATGATATAAGCCGCTCCCTTGATAAAAGTTCAGTTGCTGAGTACGTTGAAAGCGAAGAGATATTTTTTGCTTTAAAAGATATAGGTGTCGACTACGGACAAGGCTATTTTATTGCAAGGCCAGTGCCTGTAGAAAAGGTAAAACCTGCCCTTGAAATTATTTATCAAAAGAAACCTTTTAGCCAACAATAGCCTAGCGCTAGCTAAACATTTTTAAACAGTTTTAAGCATTTTATTACTATCTTTATTGCCCTTCTTGCCTATACTTTAGTCACTACTTAGTTAATGTCGTGTTATTTTGATGATTTAACAGTAAAAACATGACATTACCTATAAGCATACATGACCAGTAAATAAAGAGAGTTTGTAAACTGGTTTAGGTTTAAGGAGAAAGGTATGGCGCAGTTAATTATTTTGCTATTAGTAATTCACTTTATAATTGCTTATCAGTGCTACCGATATGCACAGTTAAAGGGGTATCCTGTGGGTGTATTTAGTATTTTAGGCTTAGTCCCTTACTTTAACTTAGTGGTCTGGATTTACTTACTTTTTCTTCCTGAGCTTGAACCATTTGAAAGCCAAACGCATAGTAAACAGCAGCCCTTATAGGCTGCTGTTTTGTTATTTATTCAGTAAAATTTAAACTGCACTGTCGATTCAAAAACACTTCTAGTTGCTGACTAAACAATTTAAAGTCACGAATGCGCCCAGTGGTTTTACGCCACAATATACCAATATCTCGATAAGCATCACCTTGCGATGGCGTTGCAATCATATCTTTGTTTTCAAGTATGCCTGCGTTGATTGCCATTTGTGGTAAAAACGTCACACCTAACTGATGCTCCACCATACTCAGTAACGTGTGTAGGCTTGCGGCCTCAAACGGGTTTATGCAGCTTGAACGGTTCAAATGGCATGCACTAAGTGCATGGCCTGTCATACAGTGTTCTCGTTCTAATAGAAACACACTGGCGTCGGGCAATAGGTTAAAATCCTCTACGCCTTTTGCTGGGCTGTAGTCTTTATGATGCACTAAGCTGAAGTGATCTTTAGCAAGTACCTGTGTATGAAACCTTTCGGTTTGATAAGGCAGCGCTAACAACGCTAAGTCAATTTGTCCATGCTCAAGCTTATCGAGTAGCTTGTCGCTGGTATCCTCAACAAGTACCAACTCTAAATCGCAAAAAGTTTGCTTACAAAAGTGATACAAAGGCGCAGCTATAAAGCTTGCAATAGTAGGAATTACCCCGACTACTAACTTACCACTAAGCGGTGTTAAAAAGCTTTTAGTTAGCTCTTTTAGGCTAATTGTATCATTTATAATTTTACGAGAGCGCTCTACCACCTCCTCACCAATACTAGTGAACATAAGGCTACGGTTTTCTCGCTCGATAAGTTGACAACCCAGCGTTTCCTCAAGATTTTGAATTGCACTACTTAAGGTAGACTGCCCTATAAAGCAGGCACTGGCTGCACGGCCAAAATGCTGGTGTTGATGCACAGCTAATAAATATTGCAGCTGCTTAATACTTGGAAGATTGGTCATTTTTTCTTTCCACAAATAAAAAGACCCCAACACCTAGGGCGTTGAGATCTTTTCAAGCTAAAAGTCTTTGAGTACTTTTTTTATTAAACCCCAAACGCGGTTCTTAGTACGTAGAAAATAACAATAGCAAGGGCAGCGCCAACTGGCAACGTTATTACCCAAGAAACTACAATGTTTCTGATAACGCCCATGTTAAGTGCGCCAATACCACGTGCCATACCTACACCTAACACGGCACCCACTAAGGTTTGTGTAGTAGAGATTGGCATACCAGTACCTGATGCAATAACAACGGTAGACGCAGCAGCTAATTCGGCAGCAAAACCACGGCTTGGTGTTAAATGCGTAATGCCTTCACCAATGGTTTTAATTACTTTTTTACCCAAAATAGCTAGGCCAGCAACAATACCAAAACCGCCTAGAGGTAATATCCACCATGCAATAGCTGCTTTCTTAGCAATTTCACCATTGCTTTCAACAATGTTCACAACAGCTGCTAATGGACCAATTGCATTAGCTACATCGTTTGAGCCGTGCGCAAATGCCATACAACAAGCTGTTAATACCATTAATACCGCAAATACTTTTTCTACGTTATTAAATTGCATTTGTTTATCGGCTTTAGGGTCGATATTTAAACGTGAAATCGCAATTTTACCAATAATAGCCACAAGCACAGCAATCGCGATTGCGATTAAGTAGCCTTCGGTAGCACCTAGGTTAATACCAATATGCTTTAAGCCTTTTTTAATAGTCACAAGCGCCATAATAAAGCCCGCTAAACCCATGTACAGAGGCACAAAGCGTTTTGCGTTTTTAAGAGGCGCATCGGTATCAAAAATCAGCTTTTGTGCACTCATAAAAATTAAGTACGCAATAAAGCCAGATATAGCTGGGGTTATGATCCAGCTACCAACAATACCACCTACTTTATTCCATTGAATTGCTTCTGTACCTACTGCTACTAGTGCAAAACCAATAATTGCACCAATGATTGAGTGGGTAGTTGAAACAGGCCAACCTAAAAATGAAGCAATTAATAGCCAAGAACCCGCTGCAAATAATGCAGAGATCATACCTAAAACCATTAAATCAGGGAGTGCAGCAAAAGGTGCTGCATCAATAATTCCTTTACGAATTGTTGATGTAACTTCACCACCTGCTAAATAAGCACCTGCAAACTCAAAAATCATCGCAATTAAAATTGCTTGTTTAATTGTTAGTGCTTTAGAACCTACTGAAGTACCCATCGCATTAGCAACGTCGTTCGCGCCAATACCATAAGCCATAAAAAAGCCGACTGCTGCGGCAATTAAAATTAATACCGTGCCGTAAGATGCAATGATATCCATTGTGTAACCTTAATCTTTCGTTTTTGAACTGATTTTAAATTAACGAGCTAGCATCAGCTCAAGACGTGATCCTACGCGCTCTGCAATATCTGCAAGTTCACCAACCCATTCAATGATTTTATATAAAAACATAACATCAATTGGGTTTAGCTCACTTTCTACATCACGTAGTTGGCGGCGTACCTTTATTTGCATATCATCCGTGTCTTGTTCTATGGCATCCAATTCTACGAGCATTTTTTCTACTAAAGTCACTTCGCGACCTTTAAAGCCCGTTTCTAGCAATTCTTCTAGCTCATTAATTGCTTTAGATGCTTGTTTAGTTGCATCTACACAGCGAGTTAAATAAGCTAAAAAGTCTGTTTGCATTACTTTAGGAATGGTCATTTCACGACCAATCACTCGTCCTGCAATATCTTTTGCTTTATTAGCAATTTTATCTTGTTGAGTTACTAATTCGAGCAGATCTGTACGCTCTACCGGCATGAATAAACCACGCGGTAGTTGTAAGCGTATATCTCTTTTCATATCATCAGCTTCACGCTCTAAATTACGAATGGTTATGCGTAGCTCTTCAGCTTGCTGCCACTCTTCTTTAAATACGTGATTAAAAAAAGGTATCAAGGCTTTACTAGCTTGATGCACTTTATTGATGTGTTCTTCCATTGGTTTGATAGGAGATTTTGCAAATACTCCTAGAAACGCGTTTGTAGGCATAACTGACCCTTTAATCAAATTGATATGCTTTGCAGCATTAATTTTACAGTATTAACCACGATTGTGAACGCTTTTTATTATTTCACCGTGGCTTACAATGCATAAAGCGGCACTCAGCCGCTTTAGTAAAAAAGAATGATAGGTAAAATCTTATAGCGATTTTTCTATATCTTCTTGAGATGTATGACGAATATCTTTGCCGTTAACAAAATAAATGATGTATTCAGCGATATTCTGGCAACGGTCGCCAATACGCTCTAATGAGCGTACAGACCACACTAAATCCATAATTTTAGGAATTGAGCGTGGATCTTCCATCATGTAAGTCATAATTTGACGTGTGATTGCTTCATATTCACGGTCAACTTTTGCATCTTCTTTATGTACTTCAAAAGCGCGTTGCACATCCATACGCGCAAATGCATCAAGTACGTCATGTAGCATTTTTAAAACTTGGCGACCCATGTTTTCAATATTCACTAATAAATCTTGCTGATCTTTAGTAAATGAATCCAAAGCTACTTTAGCAATGCGCTCTGCTTCATCGCCAATGCGCTCTAAATCTGCAATCGTTTTTGCAATGGCCACTACCAAGCGTAAATCACTTGCCGCAGGCTGACGACGCGCAATAATGCGCGTACATTCATCATCAATGCTCACTTCCATTGCATTAACTTTGTAATCGTTCTGACGTACTTTTTGTGCTAGTTCAGCATCGTTACGGCTTACTGCATCAAGTGCACTGCTTAGCTGCTGCTCAACTAAGCCACCCATGCTAAGTACATGGTTACGAACATTTTCTAGCTCTTGGTTAAAGCGCCCAGAAATATGCTTATTTATATTATGTTCCATAATTACCTTCTCTTAAATTCGTTTACAACACTAAAACGTATACGACTAGCCGTAACGGCCTGTAATGTAGTCTTCCGTTTTCTTTTTGCTTGGCGTTGTAAATAAGGTATTTGTGTCTGAGTATTCAATCAACTCACCCATGTACATAAAGGCCGTTTGATCAGATACACGCGCTGCTTGTTGCATGTTGTGCGTAACAATTACTACGGTAAATTTGTTCTTTAAATCGTTAATTAGCTCTTCAATAACCAAAGTAGAAATTGGGTCAAGTGCCGATGTTGGTTCATCAAGTAATAGTACTTCAGGTTCAATCGCAATTGAACGGGCAATAACTAAACGTTGTTGCTGACCACCAGATAAGCCAAATGCACTATCGTGCAATCTGTCTTTTACTTCATCCCAAAGCGCAGCACCACGAAGTGATTGCTCTACTACTTCGTCTAACTTACGCTTTTCTTTAATACCTTGTAAGCGTAGGCCATAAACCACATTTTCATAAATTGATTTGGGAAATGGGTTGGGACGCTGAAACACCATACCCACGTTACGACGAAGCGCGGCTACATCTACACTTTTATCGTAAATGTTTTGCCCGTGAAGCAAGATTTCACCTTCAATACGACACACATCAACTAAATCGTTCATGCGGTTAATACAACGCAATAGCGTTGATTTACCACAACCCGATGGACCGATAAACGCCGTTACCTGGCCTTTTGGGATGTTCATATTAACGTTACTTAATGCTTGCTTTTCACCATAGTAAAGATCAAGGTCCTTAATCTCTAACGCTTTTTGGTCATCAGTTAAGTTTTCTAAGTCTAACTTCAAGCTTTTGTTGGCTTGGTTTACTTGTGGAGCGACTGTAATCATGTTTGTTACCTATAATTCTTTACTAATTAGTGTTCAAGCGATCTGAATTTTTCACGTAAATGGTTACGTATGCCTATCGCTGTTATGTTGAGGGTAATAATCACCGACACTAATAAGAAGGCCGTTGCGTATACCAGCGGGCGTGCCGCTTCAACATTAGGGCTTTGAAAGCCCACATCATAAATATGAAAGCCTAAGTGCATAAACTTTCTATCTAAGTGAAAATAAGGGAAGTTGCCATCAAGTGGTAACGTAGGGGCCATTTTTACAACACCTACAAGCATTAACGGCGCAACTTCACCGGCCGCACGAGCAACAGCAAGTATTAAACCTGTCATAATTGCTGGGCTTGCCATAGGAATAATAATACGCCATAAGGTTTCAACCTTGGTTGCACCAAGCGCTAATGAACCATCACGCACTGTACTAGGAATACGCGATAAACCTTCCTCGGTTGATACAATAACCACCGGTAATGTAAGAATAGCTAATGTAAGCGCAGACCACATAACACCCGGCGTACCAAATACTGGCGTTGGCGCAGCTTCTGGGTAAAATAATTGGTCAAGGCTTCCACCTAGCATGTATACAAAAAAGCCTAAGCCAAATACACCGTATACAATAGACGGTACACCAGCAAGGTTAATTACCGCTATACGAATCATTTTAGTTACTGCGTTTTTAGCTGCGTACTCATGTAAGTATATTGCGGCTACTACGCCAAATGGAGTCACAATAACCGCCATTAACATAACCATAAATACAGTACCAAATATAGCTGGGAATACGCCGCCTTCGGTGTTTGCTTCACGTGGGTCGTCTGAAATAAACTTACCAAGCTGCACAAAGTAATGACCTAGCTTTGAGAAAAAGCCCATGTCATTCGGTAACCAAAAATCAAGTACCTGATAAAGTGGAATTGTTACCACTTCACCGCGCATGTCTTTAACTAATACTTGGTCGCGCTTCGCTTGCTTGCGCAAAGCAAATAGCTCTTTTTCAAGTACTGCGTATTCACTACGTAACTGGGCACGTGCATTTGCAAGCTCAGCAACACGTTCATCAGTTAGCTCATCATCAAGTAAGTACGCTTTTTCTTGTAAGCGTAAACGCTCAAGCTCGTAGTTAATATGACCAATATCGCCATTTTGTAAGTCTAGCGCTTCATCGTTTAAGTCAACCGCACGCTCGACTAGCTCATACAAGGTTTCTATTTTATTACCAGTGACTGGCTCGCCGTCTTTAATTACGCCTTCAATGTAACCGTAAAAGTTACCGTTTTTACTACGCTCAAATACAGCCAATGTAGCCGGCGTTGTTTGCGTTTTAATATCGGTTTCAAGTATCCAACGAAAATCTAGGTCTACGTATTCACGGTTACCCGTTTTAATAAGTAAACGCTCAACTTCTTCTTTATTAAAGTCAGAAACATCTATGCCTGTCGCGGCTAAACGTGCTGTAGGCACTAGCTCACGGTCATAAACTTCACCAATAATAGTTTGTTTTGAAATAGACCCTTCAAGCTCAAATTGAACTACTTCCGATGCCCAGAAAAAGCTTAATCCTTTCCAAGCTATCATTGCTAATAAACCTAGAACTGAGATTAAGCTGATGCTCACTGCACCACCTGTCATCCAAATCCAGGGAGAACCAGACTTAAACCACTGCTTTACCATGTCGTGTCTCTCCACTTACATTGAGCTGTATTTTTCACGCAGCTGCTGACGAACAAACTCAGCCACTGTGTTAAAAATAAAGGTGAATATGAATAATACAAATGCTGCTAAGAATAAGATTCTATAGTGCGAGCTGCCTACTTCCGACTCTGGCATTTCTACTGCAATGTTTGCTGCAAGCGTTCGCATGCCTTGGAAAATACTCCAATCCATAATTGGGGTATTACCCGTTGCCATTAATACAATCATGGTTTCGCCTACTGCACGGCCAAGTCCCATCATAACCGCAGAGAAAATACCTGGGCTTGCTGTTAAAAGTACAACGCGTACTAATGTTTGCCACTGCGTGGCACCTAATGCAAGTGAGCCATTTGATAAGTGCTTAGGAACACTAAATACGGCATCTTCTGCAATTGAGAAAATAGTAGGAATAACCGCAAAGCCCATCGCAATACCAACAACTAACGAGTTACGTTGGTCAAACGTCATACCTAATTCATTAGTTAAATACTGACGAACATTGCCATCAAACATCCAAAGCTCTACTGTTTCGCTCATCGCAAACGAGAACCAGCCAATTAATAGCACAACCGGAATCAATAAGATTGAATGAGACCCTTCAGGAATTTTATGACGAATACTTGCCGGAAGTTTTGTCCAACCCAGCGCTGTTGCTAGCACACCTAACGGTAGCAGCACGAGTAAACCAACAATAGCTGGTAAGTGTTCTTCAATAAGTGGCGCCAACCAAAGACCTGCTAAAAAGCCTAATATTACGGTTGGTAATGCTTCCATAATTTCTACGGTTGGCTTAACAACTTTACGCAGCTCGCTCGACATAAAGTAAGCGGTGTAAATAGCGGCAGAAAGCGCAATAGGTACCGCAAATAACATGGCGTAAAGCGCTGCTTTTAACGTACCAAACGAAATTGGAACCAATGAAAATTTAGATTCAAAGTCATCACTGGCCGACGTAGATTGCCAAATGTAACCAGGCTCTGGGTAACCTTCGTACCACACTTCTTGCCAAAGTGCAGACCACGTCACTTCAGGGTGTTCGTTATGAATTTCTAAAACGGTTAGGTTGTTATCAGCTAAAATGAGTGCTGCATTTGAGCGCGGCGCAATTGCAAAGTTTTTAATTTCACCTTCGCTTACTTTACCCTGCCAAAGTTTTGCCTCGCTTGTGGTGTAATAAACACCTAGCTCACCATTGCTGCTTGTAGTAAAGAATGTACGACGGTAAAACTCAGTAAAAATATTCAGCTTGCTTTGTTTTGCTGTCTCAAACGAGCGAATTTTTTGATACTCACGGCCATCGTCAGTGTTAACTTCAAACCACTGCGATACTTCACCGTTATCGTTAGCAAGCATAAGCGAATTAGCACCCGCTAATAGTTGCGCTGATACTAAGTTAGCATTTTCTTCATTCGCTGAAAGCAGTTGAATTTGCTCAACTTCACTTGGGTAGCGCGTGTCGTAAACATAAATTTGATTAGCCGAGCGAACAAAAGTACGGGTGGTGTCTGGCGAAATTAATAGCTCATCAACACGGCCTTCAATATTTAGCTCGGTACGCTCGACAACCCATTCAACTTCACCGGTAAACATGTTTTCTTCAGCAACAAAGCTGCTAAATAAAACGCGCTTATCTTCGGTAAGGGCTACAACGGCTGTTTTATCTTCGTAGTGGCTAAACGCAAAACGCTTAATTGCTGCGCCTTGGTCATCAACTTCGAGTGCCATTTTACCTAATGGGTAATCTAGACGCGGTGTTAGTTTTCTTTCGTTGTTAGGAAAGGTAACTAAAAACTTAGGTGCAACCAGCACCACGGTGCCATTTTCTAAGCCAAATGCATAATGCCCCTGAAACGGTGCACTGTTTGCAAAGCTTGATGTATCACTTGGTAACTCGGCATTTAACGTTTTAAGTTTTTTACCAAAACTACCATCCTGAACACTATAAAAATCAACTGTTCCTTGCTGACTAAGTAAAAAAGCAACTTCTGTTTGCTCTTCTACACCTAAGCCCACAATTTGCTCAGCATTAGCAACATTAAAACTATTACGTTTTTCTACTTTTGCTGATTCAAAAATTGGTTGTACTACATAAAGAAGGTAAAAGAATATTAATAACAATGCTATTAATACCATTACTCCGCCTGCGGTTATGCCAAACTGGGCAAACCGATCCTTAAATAGACGGCTTCGATCCGTATTAAAAGTCGGTTTATTCGGATTGGAAGTCATCAAAACACCCTTAAATTCTAACGTTCTATAAATTATATTTCATCAAGATGACAGTAATGTTACAGATGTAATAAATACCCGTTCAAAAGCTAAAAACTCAGTCCGTTTTTCTAAAGTGAGGTGACTCAATGAATTAAATTTGTTTAAACGCATAAATGAGACAGTTTAAAAGCATCTATTTATGCATTGATAAGATCACTAAAGCCCCAATTTGTCATAACGAGCTAAATATACTTACTTAACGTTTTGACTGAGCCTTATTGAAGCTAAAAAAGAAAAATTAAGCGCATTTAATGATTTTAAGCTCATAATTCACCTAAAATAATACAAATGGATATAAAGTCATGTAAACTTTTAGTGCAAATTCATTAGCTAATTTGAACTAATCAAGCCTTTTATTGGACAAATAAATTAACGAAGACAATACTCATTGCATGTGCAATTAATAAAAACAACTAAAGGAAACGATCAAAAAACAGCCGCACCAGTAGAAATAACTAATAATAAACAATTAGTTTTTATAGTTACAAAATACCCACTATACTTAAACAAAGAGCGATTAATGCCTACGCATTTAAATTTTCAGGCTTAGAGAGAGTTATTTATGAAGCAGTTGGTTATTACCATTTTAGGGCAAGACCGCCCCGGTTTAGTAGAAAACATTTCATCTGTTATCTTGCAAAATAACGGTAACTGGCTAAGCAGTAATTTAAGCCATTTACTGGGTCATTTTGCTGGTATTATCCAAATTGAAGTGGCAGAAGAGCATTTTCAATCATTACAAAATGCGTTAAATGCACTACCTAAACTCGATGTACGTATCGAAACAGGCAATACAGAAATAGAACCGAGCGCTAAAGAGCAAATTAATTTTGTGATAACAGGAAATGACCGTCCAGGCATTGTGCAAGAGCTGGCGAGCGTAATTCGTCATAAGGGCGCCAACATTACGCATTTAAACTCAAGGCAACAAAGTGCACCTAATTGGGGAGTGCCTATTTTTAGCGCAGTTGCGACAGTTACATTACCAACAGGTATGAATAAAGAAGAAGTAATTGATGCACTAGAGTCGATTACTAGTGACTTAATTGTTGATATTGAAGAAGCTTAAACTTTGAATTTGTAATAAAAATGACACGGATGTCATTTTTATGTCATCAAAAAACATTATATTTTTTACCTAAAGAAATAGTTCAAACGCTTGATGGCTTGCCTTTGGCGAGCCTCTAAAAATTAAATGTATTAACCCCGACTTACCTAAGCATATCCTAATAACGGACTAGAATATGAATGCCCATATAGAGCAATCTCACGCAACAGAATACTTTGCTAAAGAGCTAAGCTGGCTCTCGTTTAGTGAACGCGTGTTACAAGAAGCAAAAGACAAAAATAACCCAATTATTGAACGGATGCGCTTTTTAGGTATTTTTTCTAACAATTTAGATGAATTTTTTAGGGTACGTGTAGCAGATGTAAAGCGCAGAATTTTACTAAATAAGCTCCCTGATGCTAATTTTGAAGAAGATGAAATACTCCTAGCTGAAATACAAAAAAAAGTTCTACAACTTGGAAAAAAGTTTAACCAAATACATCAACTTGTTTTAAATGACCTAAACAACCACAACATCCACGTTAGTCGCCCTGATGAACTAAGTAAATTTCATTTAAATTGGTTAAAAAAATACTTTCATGACCATGTGCTACAACACACTTCCCCTATTTTACTTAACGAAAATAAAGATTACTCAGATTACATCAACGACACCATGACCTATCTATTTGTAGAAATGAGTGACGAAAAAAGCCATTACGCCATGCTTGAAGTACCTACGGATAGAGTTGAGCGGTTTATAAACCTACCACCAGAAAAAACACGCCGCCATAAAACCATTGTGATGCTTGATGATGTTATCTCTTATTTTTTAAATGATGTATTTAGTAGCTTTTTTTCGTTTAAAAGCATTGAAGGTTATGCAATAAAGTTAACGCGAGACGCACAGTACAATCTAGATGATGAACTAGAAGAAGGCCTGCTTGATAAAATGTCAAAGGGCTTAAAGCAGCGTATTTATGCTGAGCCTGTACGCCTTGTTTATGACGGGGCCATGCCTGAAGAAATGCTAAAAGTAATGAAAAAGCGCCTTGGTGTAACACACCATGATGCGCTTATTCCTGGCGGACGGTATCGTAACTTTAGAGACTTTATTGCATTTCCTAATGTAGGCCGCCAATATTTAGAAAACAAACCTTTACCTGCATTACAAAGTAGCGCATTTAATAAACACGCCAGTGTATTTGATGCTATTACCGAGCAAGACATTCTTCTTTACTACCCGTACCATACGTTTAACCATGTACTTGAATATGTACGCCAAGCAGCGTTTGATCCAAAGGTTACGCAAATTAAAGTAAACATTTACCGTGTAGCGAGTAAATCACGGCTCATATCGTCTTTAATTAATGCGGCTAAAAACGGCAAGCTGGTCACGGTTATGGTAGAGCTTAAAGCCCGCTTTGATGAGCAAAATAATATTGAATGGGCAAAACTGCTAAGTAGCGCAGGTATTAAAGTTATTTTTGGCATTCCGGCATTAAAGGTACACAGCAAGTTGTGTGTAGTACACCGTAAAGAAAAAGGCCATATAGTTAAATACGCGCATATTGGTACTGGTAACTTTCATGAAAAAACAGCAAAAATTTATACTGACTTTAGCCTGTTTACAAAGCACACCGGCATTTGTGAAGAAAGTGATAGTGTATTTAGGTTTATAGAAAGCAGCTATAAACCATTTAAATTTGACTATTTAATGCTCTCGCCTATTAATGCTCGCGAAACACTTCTTGCATTAATTGATAACGAAATTAAACACGTAGAAAACGCCAAGCCAGGTAAAATTACCGTAAAAATAAATAACCTGGTCGATAAAGAGCTAGTAGATAGGCTTTATCTTGCTGGGCGCATGGGCGTTAAAATTAGAATTATAGTACGGGGTATGTGCTCGCTCATTCCAGGCGTTGCTAAATTTAGCGACAATATTAAAGTGATTAGTATTGTCGATCGCTTCTTAGAGCATCCTCGGGTGATGGTGTTTGGCAATAACGGTGATGAAAAAGTATATATTTCTTCTGCCGATTGGATGACACGAAACCTAGATCACCGCGTTGAAGTAGGTGTGCCAATTTTAGACACCAAATTAAAACAACTCATAATTGATATATTAGAGCTACAATTTAAAGACCGCACTAAAGCACGCATTATAGATAGCGAGCAAAAAAATGCGTACGTAAGGCGAGGTAACCGCAAAAAAATACGCTCACAAATTGCTATTTACGATCACCTAAAAAAATGGGAACACAATTATAATAATGAATGATCATCCCTCTATTGCTGCTGTCGATTTAGGCTCAAATAGCTTTCACTTAGTGGTTGCACGAGAAGTAAATGGTACTTTGCAAATTCTTCATAAAGAAAAACAGCGCGTGTATTTAGCCGATGGCTTAGATGATAAGTTTCGCTTAAGCCAAGAGGCAATTGACCGAGCTTTAATTGTACTAAAGCAATTTGCTAAAACCCTGCAAGACTTTCCGGCCAGTAATGTAAAAGTAGCAGCTACCTACACTTTTAGGCGCGCTAAAAACATTAACGCGTTTTTAGCGCAAGCAAGTAGAGTGTTTCCTTTTCATATTGATGTAATAGCGGGGCAAGAAGAAGCACGGCTTATATACCAAGGTGTAGCGCATTATGTTCATAATGAAGAAAACCGCTTAGTAATCGATATTGGCGGAGGCAGCACCGAGCTTATAATAGGTAAGCATTTTAAGCATAAGCTTTTATCTAGCCGTAATATGGGATGTGTTAGCTTTACGAAGCAGTTTTTTAATGATGGGAACATAACCGCTAAACGCTTTAATAAAGCGCAAATAAGAGCCGAGCAAGAAATTGAAGCTATTTTTGCCAATTATGTTAGCGAAAACTGGCAAACTGTTATTGGCACCTCAGGCACAATTAAATCAATATTAGCGATGATTAGTGCCAAAAAGCCGCACCAACCAACGATCACCTTTAATGATTTACTCGAATTAAAGCAGCAATTTATAAGTACCAAAAAAATAGATAATTTAAATATTGAAGGGCTTACACCTGAGCGCCAACAAAGTATGTGCGGTGGTTTGGCTATTTTAATTGCTATATTTACTGAGTTTGCCATTAAAGAACTTACATACGGTGATTTTTCATTGCGTGAGGGCTTACTACACGAAATGCAACAAAAGCTTGCCGACAAAGACATACGCTCAAATACAATTAATAATTTAAGTGAGCGCTACACAGCAGATAAAGCCCATGGCGAGCGTGTAGCCGATACCGCTATTTGGTTATACAAGCAGCTAAAAAATGTGTGGCACTTAGATAATAACGATGATGTTGCCCTGCTTACTTGGGCCGCAAAGCTACACGAAATTGGTTTATCTATAAACTCTTCAGGTATTAATAAGCACAGCGCTTACATTGTTGCTAATAGCCAATTACCTGGCTTTACACAGCAAGAGCAGTTAATTTTAAGTTCGCTAATTCGCTTTTACCGTAAAAAAATTAAGCTAGATGAACTCCCTGAATTTTTAACTATTTCACAAAAGCATGTACTTAAATTAATTGTTATTCTGCGTTTAGCAATTTTGTTTAATCAAAAGCGGCAAGTTAGCCTAAAGCCAGATATGAAAATAAATGCCAGCAACTTGGGGGTATTTATAAATTTTTGCGATAACTACCTTCAAGAGCATACCTTGCTCCAAGCAGATTTAGCGCTAGAGCAACGCTATTTAAAAAAGGTAGGAATAGCGCTTGAATGCTCTTAAATAAAAAGCAGGGCGTTATGCACCCTGCTTTTATAGCTACATATCCATGTGGCGGTTAGAGCTTTGCATCATTTGTTTAATGCCTTGGTTTTCGAGTTCTAATATTTGCTCAAGCTTTTCTTTACCATTTTCTGTCTCTGCGCGCTCAAGTAAATATTCGTATAACTCAATAACTTTTTTATGCTGCTCGGTTAAATAGTTTTGAATTACTTTTTCATCAAACTCTTGGTCCTTACTAATATCTTTAAATGTAATAAGGTCTGGGTTGTCAGCAAAGTATTCGTAGCTATACGTATCTAACGTATTAATTTCTGTTATTGCTTTAAAGCCCACTAAATCTTCAGCCAGCTTTTTCTCATAATCTAAGTAGTAGCCCACTAGCATAGCGTTACGTTCGTCAAGTAACTCTTTAACGCTGTGAAAATTTGCCGCCATTTGTGTGTGAAATAAAACGGTCCAATCGTACACTTCTTTAATTGTTTTAACTTGCATGTGCATTCCTTACTAAGTTGACTGTATGCACTTAACGTTGCGTAAAGCATGCCAATATAAAATCAATAAAAAACAATGCATTAAAATATAAAAATAAACCCTAAGTAGAATTATTTGGTACAAGTTACAAAATACGGGTAATTTTTATAGAGCAATGTAAAGCGCATTGCCCTGTGTTTTTATTTAATAATATGCTGCTTTTTCCACAGTAAATACACCGCAGGTATTACCAATAAAGTAAGTATAATTGCACTGATCATGCCACCCACCATAGGCGCTGCTATACGGCTCATAATTTCGCTACCAGTACCGCTGCCATACAAAACAGGCAGCAAGCCAATAATAATGGTGGCCACTGTCATCATCACTGGGCGTACTCTAAGCCCAGCGCCCTGCACTATGGCTTTATGTAGTAGTAACACCGTAAATGGCTCACCTGTTTGCGCACTAAGCTCTCGCTGCTGCGTATAGGCCTGATTTAAATACACCAACATAATAACGCCAATTTCCACAGCTACACCCGCTAAGGCAATAAAACCAACCCCTACAGCCACCGAAAAGTTAAAGCCTTCAATATACATTAGCCAAATTCCACCAATCATTGCCAGTGGTAACGTGGCTAAAATAATGAATACCTCAGCAACACTTTTAAAATTAAGATAAAGCAGCACAACAATAATCGCTAAGGTAAGTGGTATAACATATGTTAACTTATCTTTTGCGCGTTGCATGTATTCATATTGACCCGCCCATGTAATTGAATACCCAGCGGGTAATTGCAAATTATCAGTAAGCACTTGCTGTGCACGTGCAACATAGCTGCCAATATCACTGCCTTTAATATCTATTAAACTCCAACCATTGAGCCGCGCATTTTCGCTTTTAATTCCTGCTGGGCCATCTTCAATAAACACATTAGCTACATCAGCAAGTGCAATGTGCTGCCCCATAGGCGTAATAATTGGCAATAGTTTTAGCGCTTCAGGAGAGTCTCTAAAACTTTGCGGGTAGCGCATGTTTACCGGATAACGTGCTTGGCCTTCAATGGTTTCGGTTACATTAGTGCCGCCTATTGCGGTGGCAACCACTTGCTGAATGTCGGCAATATTTAAGTTGTAACGAGCCGCTTTTTCGCGGTTTATATCAAGCTTAATATAGCGCCCTGCGGCCACTCGCTCAGAATAAACCGATGCTGTCCCGGGCACATTTTTTAATAATTGCTCTATTTGCTGTCCAATTTTTTGAATTTCATTCAAATTAGGCCCAGCAACCTTAATACCCACAGGTGTTTTAATTCCCGTTGCGAGCATATCAATACGCGTTTTTATTGGCATAACCCAGGCGTTAGTAAGCCCAGGAAACTTCACTAGGTTATCAAGCTCCTGTTTAAGCTTTTGCTTGGTCATGCCTGCGCGCCATTCAGATTGCGGTTTAAACTGTATAAAGGTTTCAATCATGGTTAATGGTGCCGGATCGGTGGCCGTTTCGGCGCGGCCAATTTTGCCAAATACAGTTTTAACTTCGGGTACTGTGGCTATGAGCTTATCGGTTTGCTGTAAAATTTTTCGTGCTTCACCGATTGAAAGCCCAGGGTAAGTTGTAGGCATATACATCAAATCGCCTTCATCGAGTAAAGGAATAAACTCGCTGCCCATTTTATTTACCGGATAAAAGCCAATCACAGTGGTAATAAAGGCTATAGCCAACGTACTTTTAGGAAATTTAAGCACTGTATTTAATAGTGGCTTGTAGCCTGCAACTAAAATCCGGTTAACTGGGTTTTTGTGCTCAGGTATCACTTTGCCACGAATAAAATACCCCATTAGTACGGGCACTAAGGTGATTGCTAAACCGGCAGCGGCTGCCATTGCATAAGTTTTAGTGTACGCAAGTGGCGAAAACATACGCCCTTCTTGCGCTTCTAAAATAAATACTGGCATAAAACTAACAGTAATAATAAGTAAGCTAAAAAATAATGCTGGCCCAACTTCGCTTGCCGATTTAGCCACTACTTGCCAACGGTTATGATGAGTAAGAGGCGTTTTTTCCATATGCTTATGCATATTTTCTATCATTACAATTGCGCCGTCGGTCATAGCACCAATGGCAATTGCAATCCCCCCTAACGACATAATATTTGCATTAACGCCTTGCCAATACATCACTATAAACGCAATTAATATGCCCATTGGCAACGTAATAATAGCCACCAGCGATGAGCGCACATGAAACAAAAACACCACACACACCAAAGCCACAATAATTAGCTCTTCGAGTAATTTACTGCTGAGGTTATCAACGGCATTTGTTATTAAGTTTGAGCGGTCGTACACAGGGATTATTTCAACGCCCTTTGGCAACCCTTGCTTTAATAGCTTAAGCTTTGCTTTTACGCGCGCTATAGTTTGCTGTGCGTTTTCGCCGTAACGCATAACCACGATGCCACCGGCCACTTCTCCTTCGCCATTAAGCTCGGCAATACCTCTGCGCATTTTTGGGCCAGTACGTATATCTGCCACATCGCGTAGCTGTAATGCACTTCCGCTTGAGTTAACACCTAACGGAATCGCTTCTAAATCGGCAACACCTTTTATATAGCCTGTACTGGTAACCATGTACTCAGCTTCAGCCATTTCGATTACCGACGCACCGGTTTCTTGGTTGCCTTGGCTAATCGCGGTTTGAATTAAACTAAGTGGAATGCCATAAGCACGTAACTTATTTGGATCTACAACAACTTGATATTGCTTAACCATGCCGCCTACTGCAGCTACCTCAGATACACCTTCTACACTTTGTAATTCAAACTTTAAAAACCAATCTTGCAAGCTGCGTAGCTGGCTTATATTTAGCTGATTTTTTTTATCAACGAGTGCATATAAATATACCCAGCCAACGCCTGTTGCATCTGGACCTAACTCTGCTGTAGCGTTACTTGGTAATCGGTTGGCTACTTGGCTTAAATATTCTTGTACTCGGCTGCGCGCCCAGTAAAGATCGGTTTTTTCATCAAAAATAATATACACATAAGAATCACCAAAAAACGAGAATCCACGTACTGTTTTTGCCCCAGGTACCGAAAGCATTGCAGAGGTAAGTGGGAAGGTCACTTGGTCTTGCACCACTTGCGGTGCTTGCCCAGGGTATGATGTTTTTACAATAACTTGCACGTCAGATAAATCGGGCAGTGCATCAACTGGGGTATGCTTTACACTGTAAATACCCGCACCACAAACTATGGCACTCAGTAACAATACAAAAAACCGATTAACTACAGACCAGCGAATAATAGCGGCTATCATAATTATTCCCCGTGCTTAGCGTGATCAGCAGCGCTTTTACTGTCTGGCATAATAGCAATATGGCTTATTACAAATTCACCATCAATAATACTAAAAGTAAAATGCACTAATTGGTTCGCTTTTAAGGTACTAATATCAAGCTCTTTGGCTGCATAAAAGTCCATGGTAGCGGGCCCTCTCCCCCATTTAGGAATGGCTTCGCGGCTAATATTTATTAATCGCTGGGTTTTATTTATATTATTGATGACTCCATTTACCATGGCTGTTTGTTGCTGTTTTGGCATATCCATTTTTGCCATGCTATTCGTTGTATTTTTATTATCTGGGCGCATGCGCTTAAAGTCAGATGCTTTACTCGACTCAGAATCTATTAAAAACTGAGCGGCCGTTACTATAAGGTCATTTTTCATAATGCCTGAGACAATAACGGCTTCGGTTTGTGTAATTTGCCCTACATTTACTTCAACAGATTTAAAGTGACCTTCCCCTAAAGCAAGCACTACTCTATTTTGCGTACCCGTGCGAATAAGTGCCTGCTTAGGAATAACCATTTGAGGTAAATTACTTTGTGTGTGAATGCTTACTTGTGCAAACATATTTGGCTTAAGTTGCTTACTCGTATTTTCAAAGCGAAGCCTGACCCGTAAGGTCCGGTTTTTATCGCTAAGTGCGGGGTAAATATAATCAACAACCCCTTGCCACTGCTGCCCTTTGGCATAATCGAGTGTCATAGTAACCGGTAGGCCCGTTGTTACTTGGTTTGCTTGGCGCTCAAATACTTCGGCCTCTACCCATACTTCATCTAACTTAGCGATGCTCATCATAGAAGTGCCAGGCTTTACATAAAACCCTTCACGAATATTTAGCTCATCAAGTACGCCACTTTGGCGAGCGTAAAAAGTAATGTTTTGCATCACTTTTTTATTTTGTTGTAAGCGTTTAATAAAACCAGCAGAAACATTAAGCGATTCAAGCCGTGCTTTTGCAGCTCGTATTAGCACTTTATTGTTTCTATTTACTGCTAATAAAAACTCCTCCTGAGCGTTAACAAGTTGCGGAGAATACAATGTATATAATGGCTCGCCCGCTTTAACCGGTTCGCCTTGTGCTTTTACAAATAATGTTTCAACCCAACCCTCTACCCGAGGGTGAATATGCGTTAATTGATCTTGATTGTATTGCACATACCCCACGGTTTTAATATCACTTTGCACAACTTTAAATTCTACCTTGCTTGTTTTTACGCCTAAGTTGTTTATCACTTGTGGGGAGATAGTCACTGTACCTGGGCTACTGCTGCTATTGTTTTCATAAACAGGAACCAGCTCCATACCCATTGGTGAAAGCCCAGGCTCTGCGCGCCGGTAATTACTATCCATTGGCGCTACCCAATACAAAGGTTTATTTTGCTTATTGGGCACAGCAGCACGACTGTGCTTCCCCTCATACACCAGTAAACTAGTCGCTGCAAACATTATTCCTGCGCCTATTAACAGCGCCACAAGGCATTTTAAATTAGTACTCATAGCTATCTCCTTGCAACTCAGCCATTACCGCAGTATCTAAACTGGCAGCATAATAATTAAGGCGGGCAATAATAATGTGTTTATCTATTTGAATATTTAGCGCGTCAATTTTGGCGGTTAATTCACTAATACGCGCTCGCATTACATCTGAAAAATCACCATCATCGCGGGTATATGCATTTAGAGTTGCCTGCGCCTGCTGCGACATTTGTGGTAGTAATGTATTTTGATAAAGTGCATTGCGCTGTTCTATGCGCGCCAGTTGGCTAAATTCTTTAAGGTACATTCCTTTTAAGTTTTGCAGTGCCACGCGTTTTTCGGTTTTTGTTGCCTCGGCATTTGCTATAGCCGCTTTAACTTGTTGATCTTGCCTGTTATCTGTAAATAACGGTAAATCAACACTCACTCCTACCGAGAGTAAATCTGCACGCGAATCCCCAGCTTGAGTATCGGCTCTGTAGCCATACCCCATATTTACACCCAACTGCGGCTTATAACTTTGTTTTGCTAGGTTTATTTGCGTGACCTTAGCGGTTACGTTTTGCTCTATAGCAACAATAGCAGGATGGGCCATAAGTAATTGTATTAATTCATCAAACGCTAAATTATTAAAATCAATTAAAGGGTTGGGCTTTTTAAACTCATTACTTAAAGGACGCTGTAACCAATGCATAGGAAGCCACTGTGCTAAACCTTGCTTAGCCGCATCTAATTGCTGAGCTAATACAATAAGTTTATCTTCAAGGCGGGTGAGCTCTAATTGCGAGCGAATAATATCTTGCTGGCGTGTTTTACCTAAGCTGCTTGAGTAGCTTGCCTCGGTCACCTCTATAAGTTGGGTAAATAAGGTTTTATCTTGCTTAATAAGGACAATACTTTGCTGAGCCCTATATGCATTAAGCCATAACTCCATTACGGTCGCTTTTACTTGTGCTTTTCGTTGTGCTCTTAACCATGGATGTTGCTGGACTTGCTCATTAATAACCTGCTGACTTAGCGCTAAACTATTACCACGGCTAAATTTTTGGCTTATATCGAGCTTAAGTTGAGTCATGTTTTCTTGATCAAACGCATAACCGTTAACCGGTAAGCTTTGCATACCAAGGCTTAATACAGGGTCTGGCAATGTGCCAGCTGCAATACTTTGTGCTTTAGCGGCTATTTGCTTTTGTTTGCTAGCACTAAGCCAAGGCTCGTTATTAAGCGCATAATTAACCGTGTCGGTTAAATTAAGTGTTGTTGTATTTGTAACTACAACGCTATTTGCACTGCTATTAAACACAGCGCCAAATAAGCTACTACTGAGTAATACAGCGTTAAAAAATACTCTGCGGGTCATTACCTGCTCCATCTAAAATTAAAAATAAAACTTTAAATTAAGAGGCAGAAAAGGCGTTTAAGCGGGAAATTCCTAAATTTTATTTACACCTATCCTGCATTTAGGCAAACATAGGAGGGCGAAACAAGGTACTTGCAGGCGGCAGTGCAACCCCCAAATTGAGTTGAGTTACTTTTTCTGTAGGTAATGCAAACGCGTTAAATATAGCGTAGTAAGTTAAAATAGAGCTACCGCCACAGCCATTTATTGGGCAATGGCAATCATTGTTGCTAGGTTCTTCATCGCAGCAGTCCATCTGCATTGTATCGGTATGCTCACTTGGCATGGCGTGGTGCTCTGCATGACTAGCAGAGGCTCCCATGTGCGGCATCTCACATTCCACAGAAACAGACGCAACCGCTTGCCCAACAAACGTGAGTAGCATAACGACGAGTAAAAATGAGGAATTAAAACGCTGCAAAACAAAGCCTTTAAAATAACATGCGCCGTAATGATATTTGAGTTACTAAGGTAACTCAAATAATTAATTTTCTTTACTTGGGGTTTTAATCTGGCTGCTGGCTAAAATAGCAAAAATACAATACGCACTAAAATACCAAAAGCCTTCACCAAAGCGACTATGCATAATGAGTAAGTCGTTACTTTGGCCATGTGCGTTACCAGCTAAATAAGTCACTATTAGTGCAATAACAAATACATCCACCATGCTCCATTTACTTAGCGCGCAAATAACGACCCCTAATTTATTTTTAAATGCGCTTAATGGTAAACAGCAATACAGTAGCTGCATAAGTAGCTTTAAGCTTGGGATCACAATAGAAAATAGCCCAACTAATGCCGCAACAAATAAGTTATTATTACTGGCCAGTTCGTTAACGGTACCCCAAATACTTTGCGTTTTACTGTAAGCGCTTATTTCACCCTCAAGCTTATCTAGCCCGAGCATATTAGAAAACATCATTAACATACTGCGGGTACGGCCATCGCCCTCTTCTGCTAGCATCTCTATGCCAGCTTTGGCTAATTGCGATTTATCAATGTTGCCTTCAATAGATAAAACCGGCTTGGTAATACCTGGAAACAATAACCCTAGTGCAATAACAATACTTAAAATAGATAACCAATTACGCATGTTTAATCTGAAATAGCCTCAATAATTTCGTCACTATACAGCACAGCATCAAGCACGAAATTAAAAATATGCCCAATGCGTAAGTCACTATTAATTTTTGGCATCAAGCTCGCTATCTGGTCCATATCATCAAGTTCAAAAGCTTTGATTAGTAAAAGGCTTTCGCCAAGTATTCCTTCGTTATTTAATAGCGCCTCTGAAATAACAGCATCAAGCGAGAACTCTTTTACAATGGTTTTTAAGTCAGTATCTAAAATGGCATCTAATACTGAAAACAACCCAACTAGATACCCCTGCTCAGATAATTTTGAGTCGTTTTGCCTAAGCATTAAAAAAATAAACTGCGCCCTTGTAAGCGCTAATTTAGTAAGTTCAGTTGGCTTTTCAACGCCTAATTCACTCAAGGCTAAAACCCGAACAAACTGCCTTATGCTATCTTCGCCCAAATACACAACCGCCTGCGAAATAGACGTAATAGTAAGGTTAGTATTTCCTGAGCGCGCATTGGCTAATTTTAAAACGCGAGCTGTAATGGCAACATCGCGTGCAACTCGCTGATGTATTTCTTCAAAGCAAAGTGACGCTTTTGCCGTAAAACGCAGTAAATCAAATACAATTAATTTCGAGGGCTCTACACCGTTATAGGTAATCATCTCTGGGCGTGCAAAAAAGTAACCCTGAAATAAATCACAGCCGGCTTGCTTTAGTGAATGAAACTGCTCATGTGTTTCAATACGCTCAACAATAATTTTGGCATGAGGGTTAGCGCGCTTAATTTTTTTTATGCGCATGTTTGTTTTAATTGCTACATCGTCCATTTCAATTTTGATGTAGTCAACATGCACTAACAAAGGCTCCCATTTATCATCGCCATCATAATCGTCTAAAGCAAAAATATACCCTTCTTGCTTTAGCTCTTGAACTCGATTAGCGACCTCGGCAATTTTATTAGTGCGTTCGACAATTTCAATAACGCTATTTTGTGGTACCAGTAATTTTGGAAAATTCTCTAAAATAGTGCTTGAAGACAAGTTTATAAACGCTAATTGGTGTGCCGTAAGCTTATCTAGGCCAAGTAACATTAACGAGTTAAAAAACAAACGACTTGTAGCTTGTTCATCAGATGTACCAACAGGAAATGCATTATGAGCAGAATCACGATAAAGCAACTCGTAAGCAAATACATTTTGCTCAACATCAAATATGGGTTGCCTGGCAACAAACTGGGTGAGCTTTTGCCCGTCTTTAATAATATTAGTGGGATTCACTTAATTTAAACCTATTAAATTTGACGTTGTTTATTACAATTAAGATCTACACTGTAATTCAACTTGTATAATAATTATATAGCCATAATGCACCAGTGTTGCAATTACAGCGAAATTGCATAACACTCAAAATTAAAGTTTAGCAAAGGTTACTTATTTGTTTTTTTTAAAATTGTTTTTACCTTTATTTATTTTGCAACTCGCTACTTTTGCCTTTGCAAAATCTAATTCTGCTGTACTGAAATACAACGTCAGTGCATCGGGAAACCATTACCCTTTTTACACCAGTAATCCACTAAAGCCTGGTATTTTACCTGAAGTAATAACAGCTATAATGGCGCAGGCCGAGATCACTGCAAACCATGTTGATTTACCAACTAAACGTATAACCAAATACTTAGAAAATGAATATATAGATTTTGATGTAATCACCTTAAAGTGGTTACCCGAAAAAGAGCGAAACAATCCGCGTTTTATTTTTTCCGATCCGATCATTCCTGCCACTGAAATGATAGTGGCCCTTCCTGAACAAGTCGCACAATTTCAAAGTAAGCAAAGCCTATACGGTAAAAACGTAGGCACAGTGTTAGGTTACTATTACCATGATGACGAGCTGTTTAATCGAGTAGACTTCCCTTCAGAAAAAGAGCTCATGCTCGCACTTGCCCGAAAACGTATTGATGTTGCCATTATGGGAATACACACCGCGGTTTACTGGTCTAAGCAGCTCAATGTAAAAACAGAGTTTGGCGCCGAACACTCCCATGGGTATTTAAGAGTGCGTTTACTTGCCAAACACAAGGCTTTACTACCAAAAGTTAACCAAGCACTTGAACACTTACACAGCAGTGGCTTTATAAAAAGCATTGAAAATAAGTATATTGAACATATACCCTCACAAATTATAAGGGATTAGTATCCTAGGATGGGTTTGCTAGGGTATAATACGCGCAAATGTAAACCTCTCCTGATATAAGAAAGCCTTATGAGTATTGAAAAAGCCCTAATCGAACGTAGCAACAACCAATGTGAGCTATGTGCTGCAACCGACAATTTATCTGTTTACGAAGTGCCACCGGTTACAGAAACCCACTCTGATAAGTGCATTTACACATGCCAAACATGTAAAGATCAAATACAAAACGATAGCGAGCTTACACCAACCCATTGGCACTGCCTCAACGACAGTATGTGGAGCCAAACTCCGGCTGTACAAGTTGTTGCATACCGAATGTTAGCACGCTTAGCCGCCGATAATGGCTGGGCACAAGATGCCCTTGATATGATTTACCTAGAAGAAGATACCCTTGCCTGGGCTAAAAAAGCACTTGCTGAAGATGACGATATAAAACACGTTGATAGCAACGGCGTAGTACTTCAAGCAGGCGATACCGTTACACTTATAAAAGATTTAGATGTAAAAGGCAGCAGCCTAACCGCTAAACGAGGCACTGCAGTACGCAACATTGGCCTAACCAGCAACCCTGAGCACATTGAAGGGAGAGTTGACGGTCAACGTATTGTTATTTTAACTAAATTTGTAAAAAAATAACTGCTTTGTATAAACTCTAAGGCGCAATAGCGCCTTTTTTTATGCAAAAAAATTAAGCCATTATTAAGCTCTTTCCCCCTACACTCATTGCTAATATGGGAATAAGGAACATAAACATGGCCAAGCAACAATTTCAGTTTCAAAAGCGTACATTATCAAGCCTAGGTCTTTTAGCACTTAGCGCTTTTACATTAGCCGGCTGTGAAAAGCCCGTTAACGAATCTCAACACACAGCACAAGAAAAAACCGTAAGAGGCCTTACTACGCTAGTTAACTATAGTGATAGCAGTAAACCACGCCCAGGTTCGCAACTAATTGTTACGCTTTCTGATGTATCAAAAGCCGATGTAACAGCCGAAATAATAACCCAGCAAGTGGTTGATATTAATAAAGCCCCTCCGTATACAGTGGAGCTAGTTTACGATGCCCATAATATTCATAACAAAAACCGTTATAGCCTAACAGCAAGAATAATTAACAAAGACAAAGTACTTTACACCAGCACTACACAGTACGACCCATTTAAAAGCGCCCAATCTGGCGTTCCTCACGAAATTGAACTAGATAAAGTCGCAGAGAAAAAAGCCGATGTTACTCTCACAAACACATACTGGAAAGCCGTTACAATTAATGCGCAAGCAGTAAGTGTTAGAACCAAAGAGCCATTTATTCAATTAGATAAAGATAACCGCGTTAACGGCTTTTTAGGGTGTAACAGTGTTAGTGGAAGCTATAGCACAGAGCAACAATCTATATCATTTAGTCAATTAGCCAGTACAAAAAAGATGTGCTCAGAAAACATGGAGCAAGAAACCGCCATGTTAAACGTGCTCAACAACACTAAAAACTGGGCAATTACAGGTGAGTCTTTACAATTAAAAGACAGCAGTAACACCACACTTGCAACGTTTAATGCCGTGTATTTCAACTAACAAATACACTAGGGCGTGTTGATCTTTGATGGTTGAATTTGCAGCAGCATGTTTGGTTTTTAGGCAAGGCAGAGCCTATGAAGTGTGGTTATTCCACATAAATAGGCGATAACGCAGCATAAATGCCAAACATGCGCTGCCCTTCGGGTTCTGCCTAGGGGCGATAAACTCTTTGTTGCCTACATGGATGTAGGTAAGGGGCGTGAGCAGGACGCGGAAGCTTTACTCGGCTTTTACTTAGCCCACTAGATTACAAACCTCGCGCCGCGATTTAATCGCCCCTAGATTGAACAAACTTCAATCCGCAAAGGTCAACACGCCCTAAACCACACGTATAAAAAAGCCCAGTTGAACTGGGCTTTTTAGTGCTCGTATTTAAATACAGCCACATATTATTCGTCTACTAGCTGCTCGCTTCGATAAAAGCCGCTAGGTTTACTTAAAAGCTTAACTAACTCAGGTAGCACGTTATCCATTGTTTGCTTTAACTTCCACGGCGGGTTAATTACTATCATGCCTGATGCGGTCATACCGTGTACGTCGGTATCAGCCTCAGTACCTAGCTCAAATAATTGAATATTACGCATACCAGAATCAATAAGGCCTTGTTCCATATTATTGATACGCTCTCTATCTACAACAGGATACCAAATCATGTAAGTACCTGTAGCAAAACGTTGATGCGCCTTTGTCAGTGTACTAATTACTGTGTCGTAATCGTCTTTAATTTCGTATGGCGGGTCAATAAGCACACATGCTCGGCGCGAAGCTGGTGGCAATAAGGCAATTAAACCTGCAAAACCGTTTTCGCCTCTTACACGGATAGAGCGCTTACCTTGCATGTTTTCTTCAAGTAATACTAAGTCGCGCGGATGCAACTCAAAAAACCAGCCTTTATCTTGGCGGCGTAAGTAATGCTCAGCAATTTTTGGTGAGCCCGGGTAAAAAGCTAAATCGTCAGATTCGTTGAACGATTTAATTAATTCAATATAATCGTTTAGTGCTGCATGCTCACTGGTATGTTGCCAAAGTTTAGCAATGCCATCTTTGTATTCTTGTGTTTTTTGCGCATCTGATGAGCTCAACTCAAAAAAGCCTGCACCTGAGTGAGTATCTATGTAGTCGAGTGGTTTGTCTTTTATTGTTTGGTATTGAAGTACCTGTGCAAGTACTAAATGTTTAAGCACATCGGCAGGGTTACCTGCATGAAAAGAGTGTCTGTAACTAAGCATTGTTAATTTTCGCTATACGCAATTAATATCGGCAGTGAACCATAAGCACTGTATTTTGGCAACCTATACACCGCTTGGCGATAAGTTAAGTGAACCATTTCTGAACGAAAAAGCCCGCTCCCTGAATTATCACTTAATAAACAATAAAAATCAGCTAAAACCGCCGTAAATGCTGGCAAAACAATACACTTTGCTTTACATTTGCATGACATTAATTACAGTTATATGAGCGCCTTTATGAACAACACAACTCTTCAACAACTCGAACAACTGATTGACTCACTAATCGAGCGCAACAACCAATTACAAACTGATGTTGCTAGCTTAAAAGAGCAAAACGCAAAACTAAGTGATGAAAACGAAATTTTACAACTAGAAGCATTAGAAAACGAAGAAAAGCAAAAAGATGCTAGCTCTACGTTAACTGGCTTACTTGATAAACTGCAAAGCGCACAACAGGCAAGCTAATGTCTGAGCTGCAAAACCAGCGGGTCACAGTTGAGTTGCTAGGTAAAGAGCAGCAGTTTGCATGCCCTGTAGGGCAAGAAGATGCATTAATAGCAGCAGCACAAAATTTAAATGACTTGGTTGAGCAAACAAAGCAACGCTCATCTGTTCGCAACGAACAACAAGCAATACTTTTAGCAGCACTCACACTAAGCCATGAGTTATTAGAAGCTAAAACCCATGCCAGTGTTGAGCAACAGCAGCAAGATCAACTCATTGATAAACTTAGCCAATGCTTGGCGAGTGACCCAATAAAAAAATAAAAAGCGCCCAGTGCGCTTTTTGTTTATTATAATGTATCTACAACGCCGCACAGAGATACACAATGAAGTTAAACGCCCTCTTTTTAAACGTTATCCCCGCCCTTTTTTTAACGCTTAGTGTCTATTCTCAAACAAGTTTTGCAGCGGTTACTTGGCAACAAGTAAACGATAATATTCATTTTTTAAAACAGCAAGATAAGCTGCGCTTTTACGACTCTAACCAAGTGCTGATAGAAGGCGAAAAATGTGCCCTAATGGTTGATGCTAGCGGTAACTTTGCAGCGGTTGAAGCACTGGCAGAACAGCTAAAAAAGCACCTTAAAACCCCATTATGTTATTTGGTTGCTACACATTTTCATGATGATCATTTACTTGGCATGGCAGTGCTACAACATGCTTTTCCCAAAGCGCAGCTAATTGTGCACAAACAAGTCGCAGATGACTTTACAATTTACCAAAAAGCCTACCAAGACAAACTCGCTGGGTATGAAAAAAGCATTGAACTGAGCTATCAACGATTAGCCACACTCCCGACGCAAGAGCAAACACAATGGCGAGAAAAGCTTAGCCTTGCAAAACAACGTTTTTTACGCTGGAAAACATTTAGCTTAAATAAACCACTTACAGCTATTAGCCAACAAAAAACGATAGATTTAGGCAACTTTAACGTTCAAATAAACCCAGAGCAGGCGCACACTAATGGTGATTTAACCCTAACTACAAACAACGGCAGCTTACTCATTGGTGGCGATATTGTTGATTGGCTGCCATACCCAGGCCATGGCGAACTGCAAAACTGGCAAGCCTTACTTGAGCGCTATATTAATCAGAGCAATTTGCGTACAATACTTCCCGGCCACGGCGGGGCGCTTAAAAAAGAGCAGCTTAAACAGCCTTTATTATTTTTAACCTCGCTTTCAACACATGTTAAAAATAATCAAAAACATACGCTTGAACAACTTATAGATACATTCCCTAAAAATGTATTAAAACCCTATAAACAAGAAGCGCTCAATACAAAGTCGAGCCAATTATTTTTACAAGCAGGGCTTAAACGCGCCCAACTTACTCAGCACACGGAATAGTGTTAAAACATAAAGGTATTTATAAAAGAGATGATAATGCGCGGATTGCTAATGAGTTGTGTATTTATTTTTATGCTAGGTTGTAGCACTTCGCAAAAGCCTGAGCCTGCTGATGCGCCGCAAATTTTTACTCACTTTGAGCCAAGCTACGAAAGCCAAACCGAGTTTGAACCGAGTAAGTCAGAGCAAGTAAGCTTGGCAACTACGCAGCCTTTGCCTAAAGTAAAAAAAACGATTGTAAAAAAACGCCCTGCAAAGCCAACTAATTTGTGGGTTCACATTGCTAATAACCTGCATTTTACGGTTTATCAAAATCGCGCTTTAAAAAAACGTATTAATTGGTATTTAAAGCAACCTAACTATTTGCCTACCGTTAATAAGCGCGCTGCGCCTTATCTGTACCATATTGTAAAAAAAATAGAGCAAAAACGCCTGCCTATGGAGCTTGCCCTACTTCCTTTTGTAGAAAGTGACTTTAGACCAACAATTGCCTCATCTCAGCAAGCAGTAGGGGTATGGCAGTTGGTGGGGGCTACGGCGCATCATTTTGGCGTTAAATCTGATCACTGGTACGATGGACGCCAAGATGTATTAGCCTCAACCGATGCCGCACTTGAGTATTTAAGCTATTTACATAAACGCTTTGATGGCGATTGGCTACATGCACTGGCCGCCTACAATAGTGGTGAGGGCCGCGTAAAGCGCGCTATAGAAAGCAATAAAAAACGCGGTAAAAGCACCGATTACTTCTCGTTAAAACTACCAAAAGAAACCGCCGACTACGTGCCCAAATTATTAGCACTTAGCTATTTGGTTAAACACCCACAAAAAGGCTTTAAGCGCCCTAAGCTTGCTAATAAACCTATAACAACGCAAATGAACGTAGGTCAGCAATTTGATTTTTCGGTTATTGCAAAGCTCTCTGGTGTGGGGTCAAAACAGCTACATGCACTTAACCAAGGGTATTTAAAAAACCAAAGTTCGCCCAATGGGCCCCACTCGCTGCTATTACCTATTGGCCAAGATGCTTTATTAAAAAGCCAATTTTTTAAATCTAATTTTGCTGGCGAATACATAGTGAAAAAAAACGATACGTTGTACAGCATCGCAAGGCGCTTTAGCATGTCGGTAAAAGCGCTCAAGCAACTAAACGAAAAACAAACCAATATGATAGGCATAGGCGAGAAACTGCTGGTAGGGCAACCTAAAACATTACCTGAATCGCTGACGGTTGATTATCAAATAAGTCCGTACCTAGAGCCACAAGAGGTGGTGATCCCTACACTTGAAATAGATTACGAAGTAAAACAAGGTGATAGCCTATGGAGCATAAGCCAACTTTACGAAGTTCCTCACAGCGATTTAGCAAAATGGAACAATCTCAGTGCATCAAGCATTTTAAAGCCTGGTACACAATTAACACTATTTATCCCTCAGGCTGAAAAACCTAAAGCCCCTTTGAAAAAACAAGACCTACTACACGACCTACAAAAGTCATTAATTCAACCTCGTTGAGTTTATAAACGCAGGTAATTCGCGTAAAATCGCCCTTTAACATAGTCAAAAACGTAAAAGAGACAAGCATGCAAATTAGCAAAAATTCAGCGGTTGAATTTCACTACACATTAAGCGAAGCGGGCGAGCAAATAGAAAGCAGCGTAAACGAAGCAGCACTTAGCTACATTCACGGCGGCGAAGGCATGCTTCCAGGTTTAGAAAAAGCCCTTGAAGGTAAAACAGCTGGCGAAAAATTTAGCGTAACCCTTGAGCCAAGCGAGTCTTACGGTGAACGTGTTGATGACTTAATTCAGCGTATACCACTTAAACACTTACAAGGTGACGTTAAAGTATGGAAAGCAGGCATGACTGCGATGGTGCATTCAAACCAAGGGCAGCATCAGGTAACACTTGTAAAAGTAGGCCGCTTTAATGCTGATTGCGATTTAAACCACCCATTTGCTGGTAAAACGCTGACATTTGACGTTGAAATTGTATCGGTACGTGAAGCAACCAGCGAAGAAATTTCGCATGGCCATGTTCACGCTGAAGGCGGCTGCGGTCACTCTCACTAGTCACCCACTTTAAATTAGGAGCATGTATGTCTAAGGTTGCGATTGTTACTGGCGGTACAAAAGGCATTGGTTTAGCCGTTGTAAAACGTTTTATTGAAAGCGGTTATACAGTGCATAACCTTGATATTGAGCCAAGTGAATTTGGTGTATTTCATCAATGCGATGTAAGTAACGTAAGCGCAGTAAAGGCGTGTATAAATGCCATTTGTGAGCAAAGCCCCACTATAGATATACTTGTTTCTAACGCAGGAAAACACTTAAATGCGACAATAGAGAACACCGATGAGCAAACCTTTGACGAACTTTTTGCGCTTAATGTTAAAGGTGCCTACGCTGCGCTGCAAAGTGTGCTCCCTAGCATGAAAGCGCAAAACAGCGGCGCAATTATTTTAGTTGCCTCCGATCAGGCAATTATTGGTAAACCTAACTCGTTTGCGTATAACCTTACAAAGCACGCCCTTGCCTCAATGGCTAAAACAACGGCGCTTGATTACGCGCTATTTAATATTCGCGCTAATGCAGTGTGCCCAGGGACTATAGAGACCCCTCTTTTTCATAACGCAATAGATGCGTATTGCAGTAAAAGTGGCGCTAATAAGGCCGATATAGTGGCAGAAGAAGCAAGCCTACAGCCTCTTAACCGACTAGGCCAAGCTGATGAAGTAGCAGCACTTGTTAGCTTTTTAGCAAGCGATGATGCAAGCTTTATAACTGGCAGCCTACAAAGTATTGATGGCGGCTACACAACGCAATGAGACCGTGCCAATGAGCCTAAAAATTATTGACCCCCATGTGCATTTTTTTAACCTTGCCCAGGGGCAATATACTTGGCTACAAGGTGAAAACCCACCAGCATGGCCAAATTTAGATAAAATAAAACAACCTGTAAGTGCTGAGCAACTTGTTAAAAGTACCGACTTTGAACTTGCAGGAATTGTACATATTGAAGCTGGGTTTGATAACCACTCACCCATTAATGAGCTTAATTGGTTATCTACTCATTTAAAAAGCCTGTCATTTAAAGCCATTAGCTACACACAAATAGACGCCTCAATAGATGAGTTTACACGCGCTATTAATGCACTTAAACACCCTAACTTAATGGGCATAAGAGATATAACGGAAGGTAACGACGCCGCACGTTTACTTAACCCTAACTGCTTTAGCAACTTGCAATTACTTAGCCAGCAAGGCATACATTTTGAAGCCCAGTTTGAACTTGAAAACACACTCGTAGCTGCTCAGCTTGCACGCTATGCCAAGCAATTACCGCAGCTAAAAATTATGATAAACCATGCAGGTTTACCGTGTAACCTAGCACAATGGCAGCAAAGTATTGAGCTACTCAGCGCACAAAGTAATATTGCAATTAAGTTTTCTGGGTTTGAGCTTTTATCGTTAAATGAGCAGCAATTAACACACTGCTTTAATTATATTTTTAAACACTTTGGCGAGCAGCGTATTTTATTTGCGAGTAATTTTCCGGTGTGCCAAATAAACTCAACATATAATAATGTATGGCATAAACATAAAGCCTTATGTAACTCAGATAAAATATGGCACCACCTTAGCTATTCAAACGCTAAGCATTTTTATCATATATAGGTATGATTAAATTTAATCACTCACTAAACTGCGGCCACTATTATGAAGTTAAAATTAGTATTTACACTCCTAAGCACTTTAATATTAATAAGTGGTTGCGCCTCAAATAATGAGCCGACTCCTAAATTACATCATGCCTTACTTAGCGAGCCCAACAGTAAAGCTGTAGAGCAGGTTATAGAACGCTTAATGCATATTAAAAACGTTAGCCTAGATAACGATGTATTTTTAAATACCAGCACATTTACCCTCAAAAATTCTAAACGCAGCGATGCTAGCGTTAATGAGCAGCTTAACTTTCCTGATCAATTTGAGCTTATGATTAAAGCGCAGCGTTGTTACGTACGTCACCTCGATAGTAAAGCCACGGCAGAAATTAAACACGTTACATGCAAAATAAACCTGTAGAACCCTGTATTGTAACGCATATAAAAAGGCCGGTAAGTGAGCTATCACTTACCGGCCTTTCTTTTAAATATGTTATTGTTGCTAATTAACGTTATTTAATTTCTACACGTTGTGAGCGCATAACAATATCATCATTTAGCTCAATACCTAGCCCAGGCTCTTCTGATACTTCAAAGAAACCATTTTTTGGTTGTGGGTCTTGTAAACACAGCTCACGGTTCCACTTTTTAATTGCGTAGGTATGGTGCTCATGAATCAAAAAGTTAGGAATAGCGGTTTCTAAATGCAGTGAAGCCGCAGTAGCTACTGGGCCGCCACACACATGCGCCTGAATGCGCACATCAAAAATATCGGCATAGTCACACACTTTTTTGGTTTCGGTAAAGCCACCACATAAACCAATATCAGGCTGTAGTACGTCAATGCTTTGATCTTCTAAATACGGACGCACACCCCAACGGTTGTATAAACGCTCGCCACCGGCAATAGGCACGGCTACTTTGTCGGCTACTTTTGCATGTAAAGAGTGGTTTAAGTAATTAACCGGCTCCTCGTAATACATACAGTCAAATTCTTCGGCTATTTCGCCAATTTGAATTGCCGAAGTAGCACCCGGTAAACTATGACATTCAAAAATAATATCTACTTCGTCGCCCACAGCTTCACGTATAGCTTGCATACGTGCACGATATAACTTCATTTCTGCACGTGAAATAATTTTAGTACGATCATAATACGTATTACCGTCTTTATCGTACTGAATAGGGTCAACTTTTACCGCATCGTAACCTTCAGCAATCGCTTTTAAAGCGGCTTCGGCATATTCTTGTGGTTGTACAAGTGCTTTAAACTCGCTATCCCAGTCAAACTGCAACTGCGATGCGTAAGTACGAAGCTTGTCGTTAACTTTGCCGCCTAGTAATTGGTATACAGGTAAGCCGAGTGCTTTACCTTTAATATCCCAAAGTGCGGTATCAATTGCACTCATTGCAGCATAAACCACAGGGCCGCCACCTAAACCCCAAAAGCTTTCGCGCAACATACGCGACCATAACTTTTCAGTTTGAAAAGGGTCGTGGCCAATTAAAAATGCATCGGCCATTTCTTTTATCATTGCAGCGGCTGCGCTATGGCCTAAGTCGTAGGCAAGGCCCGCTTCGCCAACACCGCTAATACCTTCATCAGTATGAATACGAACAAACACAGGCGTCCATGCTGGGCGCTCAGGGCAATGAATATCAAATACTTCTACGCGATTTACTTTCATTAAAATTCCTTAATTAGCAAAACTGGGATCAAGTCGGTACGCTTTACGTAACATAGCAGGCCAAGCTAGCTGTCCACCTGTGCTACCACTGTGTACAACGTTAGCTTGGTTATAAATATTATCGATTATTGGCTGCGGTACAGGTATAGCTTCTTGCGAGCTGGCTTGAAGGGCTAATTGTATTTCGCAGGCGCGCTGTAAATCATAAAAACGCATAAATGCATCGCCTACGGTTGGCCCTACTGTTAGGCCACCGTGATTGACTAACAACATATGATTGGTGCTACCTAAATCATCTTGTAGTACTTTGCGCTCATCATCATTTACTGCAAGCCCTTCATAACCATGATACGAAAGTGATGGCAATGAAAACATAGAATACTGGCTCAGCGGCAATAAGCCATTTTTTTGAGTAGCAACTGCGATGGTTTCTTTGGTGTGTAAATGAATAACACAGTGTGCGTCTTCACGTACTTCATGAATTGCGCTGTGTATTGTAAAACCCGCAGGGTTAATGCTAAGAGGTGTGTCGTCAATTATATTACCGTTTAAATCAACCTTTACTAAGTTAGATGCAGTTACCTCATCAAAGGTTAAACCAAAGGCATTTACAAGATAGTGATCCGTGCCAGGCAAGCGCGCCGATAAGTGCGTGTAAATTAAATCTCCCCATCGAAAATGATCAACTAAGCGGTAACAAGCCGCTAAATCAACACGTAATTGCCACTCTTGCTCCGACACTTTATTTTTTAAATCGAGTTGGGGTAAATCAAACATAATAAGCCTTTTAAAATACGTACAACAACACAGGTACGAATAGATGTTTAGAAGTCTAAAGCAGTATTAATTTTATAGCAAACACAAACAAAACAGCCACACATGTGTGTGGCTGTATTAAGGTGACGTAATATCTTAATTAGATAAAAACGTACTATACACGCGGTATATTATTTTACTTTAGAAAGGTAATCAGCAATTGCTTCAAACTCTTCATCAGTCACTGAGGCTACCATAGCTTTCATTGCCATAGTCATGCCATTACTGCGTGCACCCGATTTAATATCTTTCATTTGCGCAACTAAATAGTCTTTGTTTTGACCATTAATTTTTGGGTATGCACCCATAATTGGCGCTTTACCTTCAGCACCGTGACATGTTTGACACATTTTTTGAGTATAAAGGGCTTCGCCATCAGCAGCTGCTGCATTAAACGAAAAACTTGCGGCTAAACTAATACCCGCGCCTACTATTAGTGTTTTCATCTTGCTCATTGTATTTACTCTTCTTTTTTGACGGTTAGAAAAATAGTCTATTGATTGTAGTAAACAATCTAATAAAAAGCATACGTATCAATTTACGTTAGGCGATCAAACACGACTACGTTTAGCTCACCATTACTTACTTTAGCAAATAATAATGAACAGCCACTTACCACACTAAATCATCTGGCACTTCAAAGTCGGCGTACGGGTCGTCTTCATCTTTTGGTTTGTTTTCTGGTTCAACATGAAAAACAATGTATTGCTCGTCCACTTCTGCCACTTTACGTGCCGGCTCGTCGTCAAGTACGTAAAACTGCCCTTCTAGCACACATATTGCTAAACGGCCGCCCGAAAGTGCCTTTTGGGTTTTTTCGTTTACGTCTATTCCTTTCACTTTATTATCGTAAGTAAAGTTAAAAGTACGCTCACCACGAATAGAGTCTTGGTTATGGTGCTCAAGTATTTGTTTAACGCGCGCCACTTGCTCACGTTGTTTTAATTCACTTTGGCGAGACTGATTAAGCTCTTCAGCCTTTTTTTGCTGCTCAAGTTTAGTTTGCTGTATGTGCTTTTGCAGATCGCTAGGGTTACTTGTAGCCCCTTTCTTTTGCTTTTTTTGTTGCTTACGCTTTTCTGATTTAGCAACTTTTGCTTTATGCGATGTTGTTAACCCTGCTTGCAGCAATTGGTCTTGTAATGAACCCATGGCTTTGTTCCACTAAAAACTTATATTAGGTTTATTTTAATCACCAACGAGTACAAATAACAGTGCTATTAGCATTAATCTAGCAAACGCGTAATTACAAACCCTGATTTAACGCAAACTAGAGTGTTTTAGCATATGAAATATATACTATTTTTAATATACTCTGTTTAACTTATCAGCATATATACTAAGCCTTGCAATGCGTTTGCCTCATCTACTTATTTGCTCCGTATTTATATTTTTTGTGCTATATGCGCCGCAGCCTTTACTTAGTTTATTTGCACGCGAGTTTAATGTATTGCCAGCCGTTGCTGGCAGTTTAATGACCGCTACTATGTTGCCTTTAGCAATTGCCCCTTTTTTATATGGGTTGTTTTTAGCTAAACGTAACCCGTTAAAAATACTGCGTATAGCAATGATTTTTTTAGGCCTAAGCTGCCTATTATTTACGCTTGCACCTAGCTTTAAGCTGTTACTTTTAGTGCGGTTTTTACAAGGCCTAACGCTGCCTGCTGCACTAACCGCCATGACCAGCTACATTGGCACCAGCTACAGTAACGATACGCTACAAAAAAATATGACCTTTTATATAGGCAGTACCATAGCAGGTGGTTACTTTGGCCGTGTTTTAGCCGCATTATTTAGCGATTTATGGCACTGGCAAAGTTTTTATTATGTTATTGCCTTTGCCCTTATTGGGCTTGCACTTAGTATTAAACCGCAAGGCTTTATAAAAGCTAAGCAACCTATGCTTTCTCCTTTAGGTTACATAAAACAGCTTAAAAATGGCTCGGTACTAAAATTATATGGCGCCGTATTTTGTATGTTTTTTTGTTTTGCAGCACTACTTAATTACCTTCCGTTTATTTTGCAAAACACGTTTTTAATTACCAACACTCGCGACATAGGCTTAGTGTACAGCGGTTACTTAATTGGTGCTTTAGCATCTGTTGCAACGCCTTGGCTTGCTAAAAAAGCTCCCTCGCCCTGGCATTTACTGGCCGCGGTATTTATTATTTATAACGTGAGTATTTTATTACTTATAAGCCACCAGCTAAGCGTTTTTTTAATCGCCTTTACGCTGTTTTGCGCCGCCATGTTTGTTATTCATTCAAGTGCAGCCCCCTTAGTTAATAAAATAAGCAAGGCCCCAGCAAGCGTGACTAATGGTGGTTATGTATCGTTTTATTACAGTGGCGGAGCGCTTGGCTCATTGTTACCGGGCGTGGTGTACCAACACTCAGGGCAAACAGCATTTATGCTGTGTTTACTGAGTGTGTGTATCGTGGGATTTTCTTTGGTTATGTGGGGTTATCTTGAAGGTAAAAATACAACCCGAGGCTGATGCCCTGTATGACTAAAAAAGGTGTTTAAATCGTTTTTAGTAAGCAGCCATGTTTGTGTGTTTTCAAATAGATGGCAATGAAAAAGCGCATTAAACCAAATATCTTGGTCAAGCCATAGCGTCACTTCATTTTGCTTATCGTTTGCTAAGGCCAGCATAGATACACAACCTGGCTGCACTTTTAAATATCGTGCTAGGCGCTCGTTTGATGCAAACCCTAATCGAGAAAGCCCCTGCTGCTTAGACAAGGTTTTTAAATCAAGCTGTTTATCGTGAGCGGTGATCACTAAAAAGTGCTTTTTACCTTCGTTATCACGTAAAAATAAGTTTTTAAGCCGCGTGCCAGGGCGCTTTACCATAAATGCATCGGCATCTAAACTCGTATGCAGCGCAGGATGCTCTATTACATCGTAACTAATTTCTAGTTGCGCTAATACTTGCGCAAGCTTTGCTTTATCGGCCAACATGCTACAAACAACGCCCTCTTAGCTGCACACTTAAATCACGCCATAACACTTCGCTAATTTCGTGCTTGTTTTCGCAGTAATTGTTTTCACTGAGCTCTTGATTTAAAAAACTAACCGCTTGGTCTTCTAACTGCAGTTTTAACACGCTTGAATCTTCAAAATGTTCTTGCTCAATGTAACGTTTTACATCGGAGCGACTAGGCCTATTTTTACCACCTCGTCCCTCACCGTTTAAATTAATATTACTGCGATGCTTAGCTTTAACCGACACCACATATGCAAATATTTTATTACCTTGCTCATCTAGGTTCTCATAAAATTGCTTGTTGTTTATTTCAAAGGGTGGCTCTTCGTTGCTAGCACAACCGGCAAGTAGCAAAGCAAGTACACAGATACTTTTTTTCATTGTTTTTGTCGTTTAGCGTGGTATTTGTCTCGAGTCTATCAAAAATAAACGATAACAGTTAAATATTGCTAAAAAATACTTGACCAATTTTATAAATATATTTAAAGTTCACCCCGCTTGGAACTCAGCAGCCAAGTAATTACAGTATTTGTAATTTAGGAATGTGGGGCTATAGCTCAGCTGGGAGAGCGCCTGCCTTGCACGCAGGAGGTCAGCAGTTCGATCCTGCTTAGCTCCACCACTTTCCTACTCTCCTCCATCATTGTTATGCCTCATTTTATTATTCTATTTTTAACTACTTAATCGCATTTATCATAGCTAATTTCTTGTTTGTTTAGTTTTTTTTGTCTATAAATTATGTCACTTGTACTAATAATACTTTTGGCTTAAAGAATGGATCATCCAAAACGCTCTACCTTAAAAAAGCTTGCTGCAATAGGTTTAACCGCGGGCGTTGTTACCCATGCGCCTTATGTATTTGCACGTAAAAAGGTCACACTGAGAGTATTGGGTACTCATGTAACCTTACAAGAAGCCATTCGAAAACAAGCTATGCTTGATTTAGGTATTAATATTGAATTCACACCTGCTGGCAGTGCCGCAGTTTTACAAAAAGCCTCTATGGACCCAAGCTCGTTTGACTTATATGAACAGTGGTCAAATAGCATAAATGTGCTGTGGAATGCAGGCTCAATCCAACCAATAGAAAAAAAGCGCCTCACTTACTTTAATGAAATAAACACACTTACCAAAACAGGGAAGCTAACCCCCGATGCAAATATCGGTGCAGGTGATGCACCATATAAGTTACTCAATGTACAAGATAATGGAACCTTAAGTGCAGATGAGAGTGACCTAATTAGCTTTTTACCCTATGTGCATAACGTTGACTCATTTGGATATAACACCGCCATGATAAAACCTGGTATTGCATACGAAACAGAAAGCTGGGGCTGGTTATTAGATAAAGAGCACGCAGGAAAAGTAGCGATTGTAAATGCGCCAACTATTGGGTTATTTGATTTAGCCTTAGCAGCACAGAGTAAAGGCCTAATAAAATTTAAAAACATTGGTGCAATGACACGCTCTGAGTTAGACCGCTTATTTAATATTTTATTAGATTACAAACGCCAAGGTCACTTTGCGGGTTATTGGAACTCAGTTCCTGAGTCTGTTGAGTTTATGAAAAGCCAGCGAGTACATATTGAAAGTATGTTTTCTCCGGCCGTAGCAGCACTTAACAGTCAAAACATAAACGTGCGTTTTGCAGCCCCAAAAGAAGGCTACCGCGGCTGGCACGGGGTTATGTGTTTATCGTCGCAAACAAAAAACAGCGTAAAAGATGCAGCCTACGATTACATGAACTGGTGGCTTTCAGGCTGGCCTGGCGCCTTTATTGCTCGCCAAGGCTATTACATTAGCAACCCTCAAAGATCTAAAGCACTCTTATCGCCCGAAGAGTGGGACTACTGGTACTTAGGTAAAAAAGCCGATGTAGACTTACTTAATACAAATAGAGAGGTCGCTGTAAAGGCCGGTGAACAGCGCAATGGCGGAAGCTATAATAAACGCTTTAGTAATGTAGCAGTGTGGAACAGTGTAATGCCTACTTATGATTACAGTTTACAAAAATGGTATGAGTTAATAAGCCGATAATGATAGTACGCTCAATAAAATCAAAGATAATAATCGCCTTATGCTTTTTAATAACCATATTAATTTTGCAAAGTTACTTATTTAATTATTCGCAAAAATCCCTTTTTAAATTACAAAGTGCGCAGCATAAGGCATTACTGCAAAGTGAAACCGTTACCCGCTTAGAAAATGATGTCATTTCACTTCAAAGCCAAGCCGTAGCCTATTTAGATCATGCAAATAGTCATACAGTAGATAAGTTTAATGTTCACCTAAATGCAGCTAAAATAAACTTAGAGCAATTAAGAAAAAACTTCCCGGATTATGATGAAGATTACCAAAATCAAATCACTCGCCTAGACGATTACGTTAAGAGTTACCAAGAAACATTTAATCAAGTAATTATTAATAGAACCAAGCGTGAACTGTTATATGAGAGCCAGTTTAAGCAGCCCATAAACAATCTAAAAGCGCAAATAAATAAGCTTGAAAAAACCAGTACACTAAAAAACCAAACCCTTTTTGTCGATACGTTGCTAACAATTAGTAATATTGAGCAAGCCACTGCCAGTTATTTGTACAAGCCAAATTATGATGAGGCACTTAATGTGCAAAATAATCTAGCACATTTAAATACACTGCTGAAAAATATTGATGAAAGTAGTATTAACTTGCTTAGTAATACAACTGAGCTCAAACAAGCCTACAGCCAATTGGTGCTTTTAACACGCAGCTATACCTACTCAGTTAACGTAGTTTTAACCGGAATTGAAAATGAGTTACTGTATTTAGCTAGTCAAATTAGAGGGATTGAAAAACAAAAGCTTACCAAAACAGAAAAGCAACTGAGTGAGCACTTAATAAGAAATACTGAGCTTGCGAATCTTTTTGCGGCTCTTATTACTATTATTATTATTTTGGTTACGTTTTTTATTTTTAACTCTGTTATTAAGCCTTTAACACAACTAACAACGTTACTTAAAGATATGAGCAGTGGAAAGCAGGTTAACCTAAGCGGTAACATGCACCACCAAAGTGAAATTAATTCTGTTATAACAGCTGCAAATGCACTCTACTTAAAAAACAAGCAAACAAATGAACTATTAGAAGAAACCCAAGCGCTTAATTCAAAAATGGAAACAATGAATAAAGAGCTGACTGTAGCTATTACACAAGCAAAAAATGCCAACCAAGCGAAAGGCGATTTTGTTGCTAATATGAGCCATGAGCTACGCACACCAATGAATGGCATTTTAGGAATGCTACAACTATTACAAAGCAGTGCCCTGCCCGCTAGGCAAAAGCACTATGCCGATAAAGCCTTTTCAAGTGCGCAAAATTTACTACAAATACTTAATAACGTGCTTGATTTTTCAAAGCTTGAGTCTGAAAAGGTTAAGCTTGAGTCCATCCCATTTACTTTACATACCGTTGTTTCTAACGTTAAAAATTTATTTTCGGTTAATGCTAAACAAAAAGGGTTACGCCTTAACTTTGTACTACATGTTGATGCGGGGCTTGAGCTTATTGGTGACCCTTTACACTTGAGCCAAATTATCAATAACTGTGTTGGCAATGCTATTAAGTTTACTGAGCACGGTGAAATCACCTTAAGTATTGAAGCCACAACACAAGATAAACAAAATATTCACTTACGCTTTGGAATAAAAGACACAGGTATAGGAATGACACAAGCGCAGTGCGCTTCTATATTTGATTCGTTCTACCAAGGAGATTCGAGTACAACACGTAAATACGGCGGTACTGGATTAGGTTTGACTATTTGTAAGCAACTTACAAAATTACTTGGTGGCGAAATACAAGTACGTACTACACCTAACCAAGGGAGTGAGTTTTACTTTACACTGCCGTTTAAAATGTCTAGCCAAGAGATATTAAAAAAGCATGCATTGTTGATTAGCCCCAATACAGATCAAATAAACTCCCTAACTACGTTATTGAGTAATGCTGATATAACCACTGAAATTACTCAAGAGCCGCTTCGTGCTATTGCAAAAATGTCTCAGCCCAGCAATCCCTTTAATATCGTAATTATGGCGTTGCCACATACAGAGTTAAAAGATAACTTTATTTTGCAGCAACTTTACCTACAGAAACAAAAAAACAAACATAAGCTACTACTCATTCTGCTAATTAACGATCAGGAGCATCCTCAAGCCGTCCCCGATAGCGAACACATTGATATTATCACTATCGGTAACACTCATACTGAGTCTCAGTTAATGCGCTTACTGCTACCCGACTCAACAAAACTTGATGCGGGTGAATCATACCCGCAATTTACTGGTTACACTGCACTGGCAGTAGATGATAACCCTGTTAACCAAGAAATAATCGAAGCATTATTAGCTAAATTAAATATGACGGTGGTATCTGCAAGTAATGGACAAGAAGCGCTTACTAAGATTGAAGAAACCGACGTAGATATTATTTTTATGGATATACAAATGCCCGTGATGGATGGCTTAGAGGCGACACGCACACTCCGCCAAAGAGGTTATACAACACCTATTATTGCGGTAACTGCTGCAGCATTTTCAAATGATAAAAAAGCAGCAATTAGAGCTGGCATGGATGATTACTTAGTTAAACCCTTATTGTTTGGATTACTTTGTGACACCATAGAAAAACATATAAAGAAAACCGATACGTTAAGTACATTAAATTTAGAAGCAGCAAAAGATAACCTTGAAGAAAATAGCGAGCTCATCAATCTAGTATTTACTAAATTTAATGATGACTATAGCCATTTCATGGAGGTTGCTGTCAAAAAGTTAAATGATAATGAATATACAAGCTTATCTAGAGCCATGCATAGTCTAAAAGGACTAGCAGGAACGCTAGGTTTAGAGTTACTTGAGCAAAGTGCTAAAAAGGCAGAGTTAGAGCTTACAAATAACGAATATACTGACCTTGATATTTTTAATGAACAACTTACCTTAGCACTTTATGCTGTTAGGCAATTTCTCATTACTAGCACCATAAAAGAAGACACAGCAACATTAAGCCCACCAGAAGATCAAACGACATTAATTGATGAAGTGTATTCTTTAGCTTTATCTGCTCGCCCAATTCCTAGCAAATTTATTAGAGAGATTGAGCTTAAGCAATTCCCTAATTCCCACCCATTATTCGAGTTAAAAGAAGCAATAGATAACTTTAACTACACTTTAGTGATTAAACTTATTGATAAATACAGAAATAACCTTAAAAACTAGACAATTATAGGAACTATAAACTAACGTTAAGGGGTATTTATTGAATAAGGATTTAGTGTGCATTCGATCTTTCTCGCTGACAACAATAAGCCTGTAGCGAATCAAAAGCAAAAACCATTGATTCTCATTGTTGATGATGAACCTAGTAATTTGCACGTATTAGTTGAGGGTCTACTTGCTGACTACGATGTGCGTATATCTACTAGCGGCGAACAAGCACTTGTGTTTGTTGAATCAACGCGTCCAGATTTAATCTTACTTGATATCATGATGCCCGGCATGGATGGGTATGAAGTATGTAAAATTTTAAAGGCCAAACAAAATACCAAAGGTATACCAATAATTTTTGTTACCGCACTTACTGAAGAGGAGTCTGAAGAAAAAGGCTTTGCAATGGGTGCTATTGATTACATTACTAAACCTTACAAACTAGCTTTAGTAAGAGCTCGCGTACGCACACATATTACCGCGCAAGGCATGCTTGATAGGCTTATCGAAAAAAACTTTGACCTACACGATAAACTCCTTGAAATAGAGGCATTAGCGACAGAGTTAAGTCAACGCGAAGAAGAACTTAAGCAGCTATCCTCTAAACAAAAATTATTTTATCAGGCCCTAACAAGCACCGCTGATGGCGTGGTTATTACTAATAGTGAAGGAAAAATAATTGCGGTTAATCCTTCATTTTGTCGCATTACAGGTTACTGCGAAGCAGAATCACTTGAAATGGACTTAAAAGATATTAAACAAAATAATCACCCTAGCATTAGCTTTGATAAAGTATGGCAACATGCGCATGAGGCTGGTTATTGGAGTGGTGAGCTAGTTACTAGAAGAAAAAATGGAGAGCTATACCCTGAGCTATTAACGCTTAGTATGGTAAAAAGTGAGCAAGATACCAACATAAATTATATTGGCGTATTTAGTGATATATCGAGCGTTAAAGTAACACAAGAACGCATAGACTATTTAACCTGGCATGATGAGCTCACTGAGCTACCAAACCGAAATGGTTTTTTAAAACAGTTAGAACAAAAGTTACAAGACTGTAGTAATGAAAAAACCTATGCCTATATTTATATTATCGATATAGATAGCTTTCACTCAATTAATGATGGATTAGGGCTCTTAGCTGGAGATAAAATTTTAAAGGAACTTGCAAAACGTATTCATGCTAACGTTGATAAAAAAGATATTATTGCACGTTTAGGCAGCGATGAATTTGCGGCCCTTTGTAGTGTAGATAAAGGTATTGGAAGAGCCCGAACACAATCAATTGCCGAAAATAAGGCACAAGAGCTATTAAAAGCTGTAAACCAACCTTTTAAAGTGGATGGGCAAGATGTAAGTCTGACCATCAGCATAGGTACTTATATTTTCCCGCGTGAAGATGTGTGGGAAAGTGCAATTGAGACTATACGTAATTGTGAGGCTGCTTGTTACAAAGCCAAAGAAAAAGGCGGTAACAGAGTTACATTTTTTGATACTTCATTTGGCGAGCAAGCAAAACGCCGATTTGAAATAGAACAAGATTTAAGAAAAGCGATTCCACAAAATGAGTTGTCGATTTATTTACAGTCGCAATTTGATAGTAGCCAAGCGCTTAAAGGTGCCGAAATTCTCCTACGATGGAACCACCCTCAAAAAGGCTTTATAAGCCCGTGTGAGTTTATTTCTATTGCTGAAGAGTCTGATGTAATATTTGAGTTAGACTGTTGGGTAACATCGAATGCGTTAAAGTTACTACTGGAATTAAAAAATACCCATCCAACATTAAATATATCAGTGAATATAAGCGGGCGTCATTTTCACGAACCTAGATTCTTAAACTTTATAAGCCAGCAACTAAAACAGGTAGATATTAACCCGCAGCAACTCACCATTGAGATTATTGAAGGCACATTACTTAATCACATGGAGGCCGCTATAGAAGCCGTTCACTACCTCAAAAGGCTTGGTGTGCGTGTCTCTATTGATGATTTTGGGACCGGTTACTCAAGCTTAACTTACCTAAAACAGTTACCTATTCATGAGTTGAAAATAGACCGCTCTTTTGTACTTGAAGCTCCTACAGATAATAACGATAAACTGATAATAGATATGATTGTTAGCCTAGGGAGGCTATTTCAGTTAGAAGTTGTAGCAGAGGGGGTGGAAAACCAATCACATTTCGATTTGTTGCAAGAATACCCAGAAGTTATCTTACAAGGTTATCACTTACATCGCCCTGAACCACTTGAGCAGTGGTTAGAAAAGCTTAATAACACATTTCAAAATGCATAATTACCGCCGATTTGATACCGGCGGTATGCGCTTGCTTAGCGTATGGTAATTATTTACGCACTTGGCCTTCGCCGTTAACTAAATATTTTTCGGTAGTTAATGACTCAAGCCCCATAGGGCCGTAAGCATGAAGCTTAGTCGTAGCAATACCAATTTCTGCACCTAAGCCAAGCTGAGAGCCATCTGAAAAACGCGATGATGCGTTGACCATAACAACAGATGCATCAACACTGCGTTGGAAAAGCTCCGCTGCAGTATCGTTTTTGGTACAAATAACTTCAGTGTGGTTTGAACCAAATTGTGCAATGTGTTCAACCGCAGCACTAAAGGTTGGCACTACGCGAATCGCGATTTCTAAATCTAGATATTCTTCACCAAACTGTTCATCAGTAAGTACCGTTGCATTATCAAAGTATTTAGCTGCTTGTGCATCTGCGTTAATTTTTACGCCTTCTTGACGAAGCACTACCGCACATAAATTTAAAAACTCATCTGCTACATCTTGGTGTACCACTAAACCTTCAAGTGCATTACATACACCTGTACGCTGTGTTTTACCATTGAGTAATAAGTTAATAGCTACTTCTAAGTCTGCGTCTTTATCAACATATAAATGGCACACACCTTTAAAGTGCTGAATAACAGGAATTGTGCTGTTTTCGGTTACAAAGTTAATTAAGCCTTCACCACCACGAGGAATGATTAAATCAATGCTTTCACGTTGCTGCATTAATTCCATTAATAAAGCGCGGTCTGGATCTGGAATTACCGAGATTAATGCTTTTGGTAAGTTATGCTTTTCAAGCACGCTATGCATTACGCTTGCAATAGCCTGTGAGCTTTTAAGGGCTTCTTTACCACCGCGTAAAATAACACCATTACCCGATTTAAAACATAATGCACCCGCATCAGCAGTTACGTTAGGGCGTGCTTCATAAATCATACATACAACGCCTAATGGCACACGCATTTTACGAATTTTAATACCATTAGGACGCTCTGTAATATCGCGTAGCTGACCAACTGGGTCTTCCAGGCTTACTATAACCTCTATGCCTTCAGCCATAGCTTCAATACGCTCATCGTTAAGCGTTAAGCGGTCAATCATTGAGGCTGCTAAATTGTTATCGCGCGCTGCGCTCAAATCACTTTCGTTTTCTTTGATAATAAATGCTTTTTCTGCACGTAGTGCTGCCGCCATTTCGGTTAACACTTGGTTCTTGGTCTCGGTATCGAGTAAAGCAAGTGTGTTTGCAGCTTTAGCTGCTTGGCGTGATATATCCGTAATTAAACTCATGACTTCTCCAATAATGCGATATCTTTTTCAGAAATAACCGGACCGATAGAGTCCTGCATTTTTTCGCTAAATTCACTTTGTTCGTTATCTGCAATAAAGCTTAACAAACAACTACTATAATTTGCGGTGGCTTTTGCTAAGCGCGTGCCATCTTCGCTTCTAACTAAAATGGTGTCGCCAATGGCGAACTCACCATGCACTTCCATAATTTCATCGCCGCGTATGCAACCATCTTCGCCTTCAAGTGACTCATCAAACGAGCCATCAACTACTACTTCACCTTGCTCATTTGCAGTGTGCGTCATCCAGTGTACGGCTTCTTGCATTGGTTTTTCATACGGTAAGAAAACGCTGCCTGGGTTTTCACCGGCTAGTAACCTGTTAAAGGTTTCTTCTTCAAAACCGTTGATAATATAAGTGGCTATACCATGTGATGTAGCTTTTTCGGCGGCTTCTATTTTAGTTTTCATACCACCAGTACCTACAGCACTTGTAGCACATCCTGCCATAGCGTAAATAGACTCATCAATTGATTTTATTTCAGGCAGCAGCACTGCATCATCGTGAAGGTTTGGGTTTTTATCGTAAAGCCCATCCACATCAGAAAAAATCATCAACGCGTCTGCATCAGCCGCAGCGGCAACCATGGCTGATAAGTTATCGTTATCGCCCACTTTTAGATCATCCGTTGTTACTGCATCATTTTCGTTAATAATAGGCAGTACACCGTGCTCTAACAAGGTAAATACAGTTTCGCGAATACTCTCATAACGCTCACGATCTCTTAAATCGCCGTGGGTTAATAATAACTGGGCAGAAGGAAAATCAAAAAAGCGATCCCACATTGCCATCATTTCTGTTTGACCCGCGGCTGCCATTGCTTTTTTCATTACTACAGAACGCGGTATATCTGATGGAAATAAGTGTGAGCCTGCTGCTACTGAGCCTGAAGATACTAAAATAACTTCAATACCACGGGCGCGACAACGAACAATAAATTGTGCAATGGTTAATAAATAGCGTGAACGACAGCCATCTTGATCAGGGGCTATTAAAGCGCTACCTACTTTTAAAACAATACGACGCCAATTTAACTTTTGCATAAAATCTCAACTTTCCATTTTATCTGCATTCACATAATGTGAACTAAAACTAAGTAATTGCGTAAACGGTACGCAATTTCGAATATGTTATTTACTCAACCACTTTTTAGACGCACGCAAATACCCATCTAAAATCGCTTTTAGATTTGTAAAGACATGAAATAGCACCAACCAAAATGTATGGAGGTCTATTAAATATAAAAGTAAAAAGTGTTGTTTATGTATCGCTGTAAAAAGCTGTGTGCGGCTTTTTTGTTAACAACATACATAGAGCCTCTAAAGTCAGATACACCAACAGATAGGGTGATGACTCAAGGACCGAGATTTAACCGCCACGATGGGGGCTAAACATTGAAAGTAATAGTTCAACTCAAACATTTATTTACTTAATAAATTAAATAAACTTATTTGAAAAAACCATACCTAGGAGTTCAATTCAGTAATAGCTACTCATAAATACAAAAAGTAGCCTACATACGTATTATTACTGCTTAAATATGACGCCAATATTAATAACGAGTATTAATTGGCAAAAATTATATTTAGATGACTAATTGTTTGAACTCTAATTATAATACGTTAATTCAAGGGGTAAGATCAAGGCTAAAAATCGCCCTACCCTAAACAAACCAAAGCTAAAACAGCAATTACCTCATAAAAATCAGCAGGTTAAAAAGTATTTTGAATTTTAATTCAATTTTTATAAATAAATCAATAAGTTTAACCTACAATTTTTATATGAAGAGCTAAGATTTTATTAGCAAATTAAACATTTCCCGTGTATACCCCTGTATTAATATTTAACAAAAGTTATACTTTTTTATATTGTGATAAATAAGGAATTCTCAATCTATGTCAGCAATTTATATAGCCGGTATCGCACTTTGTTCTGTGCTTGCCCAGTGGGTAGCGTGGGCATTTAAAGTACCCGCTATCTTGTTCTTATTGCTTACCGGTTTATTGTTAGGGCCGTTTAGTGGTGTTTTAGACCCTGATGCTTTACTAGGTGATTTATTATTTCCTGTTGTGTCTTTAAGCGTAGCGGTAATTTTATTTGAGGGTGCTCTCACCCTGCACTTTAGGGAGCTCAAAGGTATAAGTAAGGTCGTTCGCAATCTATGTTCTATAGGTATGCTTACTACCTGTGTTGTTATTAGTTTAAGTGCTTATTGGCTGCTAGAGCTTAATTGGCGAGTGGCTGCAGTGTTAGGTGCCGTTTTAGTTGTTACAGGCCCAACCGTTATTGCACCATTGCTTAACTCTATGCGCCCGACTCAAGATATTGACCGTATTTTACGTTGGGAAGGCATAGTAATAGACCCTATTGGCGCCTTATTTGCAGTTTTAGTATTTGAAGCTGTTATGTTGGTAGGCCAAGGTGAAGTGCTTAGCCATACCATAGTCGCGCTGGTTAAAACCTTAGGGGTTGGCTTAACCATTGGGGTCGTTGCTGGGTGGATCACCACGCAATTAATGCGCCGTGAGTGGCTCCCATTTGAGTTACATAAATTTGGTATATTGGCGCTAGTACTCATTAGCTTTTCGGTATCAAATCATTTAAGCCACGAATCTGGCCTGCTAGCGGTAACTGTATTTGGCATTTGGCTTGCCAACCAAAACGATTTAGAAATTGACTCTGTTTTAGAGTTTAAAGAAGACTTATCGATGATTTTAATATCATCACTGTTTATTTTACTTGCTGCACGCCTACAACTTTCAGATTTAATGATGCTAGACGGTGATGTCTTTATATTTTTAGCAGTTGTGCTCTTTATTGCACGTCCGCTATGTATTGCTATATCTACTTTTGGTACAGACCTGCCTATGAAATCTCGATTAGTACTTTCGTGGATAGCGCCACGCGGTATTGTTGCCGCTGCTGTAGGCTCTGTATTTGCACTAAGTATGATGGAAGCCGGTGTAGCCGATGCAGAAAAAATGGTGCCGCTGATATTCACCGTTATTATTATCACAGTGGTACTACAAAGCTTAACCGCTATACCGGTTGCTAAACTGCTAGGGGTGCGTCAGCCCTCTCCCAATACCATACTTATTATTGGTGCTAACCATGTGTCACGCGCTATTGGCCGAGGCCTTAAGGAGCAAAACATACCTGTGCACTTGTCAGACCCAGCATGGGAAAACTGTAAAATGGCACGTATGGATGGCTTACCTTGTTATTATGGTAATCCACAATCAGAACATGCTGAGCGTTATTTACCATTAACAACAATTAGAACTGTATTGGCGCTTTCACCGAATCGCCACCACAATGCGCTTGGGGTGCAGTATTTTTCGCATTTATTAAACGAAAAGAACGTGTTTTCACTACGCTCATCCACGTCACATGCAAAAGCAAACAAAGACAGCGCTACCTTTTTATCCAGACAAATACTGTTTGGTGAAGATGGCTCATACGCCCGCTTAAGTAGCATTATTGCTAAAGGCGGTAAAGTAAGCGCAACGCGGATTTCAGAAGAGTTTGATTGGGAAAAATACCAAGAAATGAACCCTGAAGCTATACCGCTATTTATATTGAAAGGTGACAAAGACAGCGATGAAGATACACCAGTTAAACTTCGCCCGTTTACTAGCAATATGGAAAAGCCGCCACAAGAAGGCGAGCGTATATTTGCATTACAACCACCAAAAATGTCGGTGCTAAAAGACCCTGCAAAAACAAAAGGTAAAGAAGAAGGCTAGCCTCTTCAGTAATTGCAAAAAAGCCCTAATTAAACATTAGGGCTTTTTATTGGATAAAATAAACGTGCAATATTATTGATATTACATAGGTAACCGAGCACGCGCTACAACGCTATCTGGCATTTTTTGCGCTAGTAAGTTAAGAGCGCGTTCAATTTTTTTGTGCGTTGCTTTGTCTGCAACCATCGAATTAAACAGCCAGCGATATGCATCTTCAAAATCACGCGGGCTGCCATAACCACTATTAAAAAGCTTAACAAGCCTAAGCTGCGCTTTTAAATTACCTTGAGCAGATGCTTCACGTAAATACATAATAGCCATGGCTTTATCTTGTTGTACCAAACGGCCAATGTCGTAGTAGCGCCCTAACTGCTCTAATGCAGCCGCTAAGCCTTGCTCAGCCGCTTTACGCATATAATACACACCTAACTCTACATTTCGCTCAACACACACGTTATAGGCCAGCATATCACCGTATAAAAACTGATATGAAGGCAGCGCCATTTTATTGGCCCTCGCCTCTATATCTTGTACTAACTGGCAATCATCTGCCTTTACCCGCTGTAAGTGGGTATTTTTATTAATTAGGGCGATGAGCTCAGGCTCAGTATAAAGCGGCACAGCTGCGGGGGTTTCTTCAGCTAACACATTGCTATTAAAAGATAAAAGCATTGGAGCTAGCATAGCCGCTAAAAGTGTATTACAAGAAAATAAACGCATGTTCACCACGTACAATATAAAACTTACTAAATAATATACAAAGATCGTTCCAAGGTGAATTTTAGGCACAAAAAAAGCTGCACAAAGCAGCTTTTTTCAATTTAATGGTGATTATGCAAACGGGTTGCGAAGTACCATAGTTTCTACACGATCTGGGCCGGTAGAAATAATATCAACAGGTACACCTGTGATTTCTTCAATACGTTTGATGTAGTCAATCGCAGCTTTAGGTAAGCCTTCAAGGCTAGTTACACCTACAGTGTTTTCTGACCAACCTGGCATTTCTTCGTATACTGGTGTTACTTTCTCGTAACCTTCAGCAGCTAATGGCGTTACATTAGTAACGGTACCATCTTCAAGCTGGTAACCAGTACAGATTTTAAGTGTTTCTAAGCCGTCTAAAACGTCAAGCTTAGTTAAACAAAAACCTGAAATGCTGTTGATTTGTACTGCACGGCGCATAGCTACTGCGTCTAACCAACCTGTACGACGTAGTCGACCAGTTGTCGCACCAAACTCATGGCCTTTGTCACCTAAATGCTTACCTACTGGGTCTTGTTTTTCAAGGCCATCGTAAAGCTCTGTAGGGAATGGACCTGAACCAACGCGTGTCGTGTAGGCTTTAATAATACCCAATACGTAATCAAGGTTTAATGGACCAAAACCAGCACCCGTAGCAACACCACCAGCAGTCGTGTTTGAAGACGTTACATAAGGGTAAGTACCGTGATCGATATCAAGTAATGTACCTTGTGCACCTTCAAATAAAATGTGCTCGCCCGCTAAACGTGTTTGATCTAAAAGCTCGGTAACATCAACTACCATTGCTTTTAAGATATCTGCAACAGCCATTGCATCATCAAACGTTTTTTGGAAATCTACAGCATCTACTTTGTAGTAGTTAACTAATGTGAAGTTATGGTATTCAAGAACTTCTTTTAGCTTAGCTGCGAATAATTCTGGATTAAATAAGTCACCCACGCGTAAACCGCGACGTGCTACTTTATCTTCGTACGCTGGACCGATACCACGGCCAGTTGTACCAATTGGCTTGTCGCCGCGAGCTGTTTCGCGAGCTACATCTAATGCAACATGGAAAGGCAGAATTAATGGACATGCTTCACTAATTAAAAGACGCTCACGTACTGGTACGCCACGCTCTTCTAACATGCCAATTTCTTTCATTAGCGCTTCTGGTGATAAAACCACACCATTACCAATCACACATTTAACATTGTCACGTAATACACCCGATGGAATAAGGTGTAGAACTGTCTTTTCACCGTCGATAACTAAAGTATGACCCGCATTGTGGCCACCTTGATAACGAACTACTAAAGATGCTTTGTCTGTAAGGAGATCAACAACCTTACCCTTACCTTCGTCACCCCATTGGGTGCCTAATACAACAACGTTTTTACCCATTGTAAATTCACTTAGAGAAAATTAGGACGAGATTTTACCAGAAAACTAAACGAAAGATCACCCCTGTTCAGCTTATTTTTTCCGCGAGTGAGAATATTCAACCAAAGCAGCTTTAATAACCACATAAATAACAGTGGTTTAAAGTGTTAATTTACATTTAACAAAAAGCCCCGCAATTGCGAGGCTTTATAACTTTTTAAATACCAAAGGCTAAGCTTATTGTGCTTTAGCGCCTTTCATGTATTTGAAGAAGTCGCTGTCAGGAGAAAGCACCATAACATCTTGCTTATCTTTAAAGGTCTTTTTATAAGCCTCTAAAGAACGAACAAAGCCAAAGAACTCAGGATCTTTGTTGTACGCTTTTGCATATATTGCAGCAGCATCAGCATCACCTTGACCACGTACAGAACGAGCATTACGTTCAGCATCTGCAAGCATTACCGTTACACGGCGGTCAACACCAGCGCGAATAGTTTCGGCTTTTTCTTGACCTTCAGAGCGGTGCTCTTTTGCAACCGCAGTACGCTCTGCGCGCATACGTTGGTAAATAGAGCTACTTACTTCTTGTGGTAAATTGATTTGCTTAACACGCACATCTAGCACTTCAATGCCAAGCTCGCGTGCGCTTTCAGAAGCTTGTACTAACGCCTCTTCCATTAACTCGCTACGCTCACCTGATACAATTTCACGAATTGTACGAGTACCAAAGTTAGTACGAAGACCATTATTTACTTTTTGTTTAAGTAGCGTTTCAGCATATTGCTTATCGCCACGTGCACGTAAGTAAAATGCGCTAAAGTCGTTTACGCGCCATTTAACAAATGAGTCAACAATTAAGTCTTTTTTCTCACTTGTTACAAAGCGGTCTGGCGTGCCATCTAGCGTTTGAATACGCGCATCAATACGACGTACTTGGCTGAAAAAAGGCACTTTTAAATGAAGACCAGGGCTGTAAACAACCGCTTTGTCTTCACTGTCTTTTTCAACTTTACTAAACAGCAGCACGATTGCTTTTTGCCCTTCAGGTACTACAAATACCGATGAGAAAGACATAACAATGGCAACTAATAATATAATTAAACTAAAGTTTTTCATTATGCTTATCTCCCGTTATTGTTAAAGCGATCGTTGTTAAAACGGTCATTACCGCTATTAACAGTGCTATTGCGTGATGTATTTACTTTGTTACGTAAATCTTGAATATCACTTGAGCTTGGTAAAGCTACACGCGTTGCAGTGCCTTGCTTTTCCATAATTTTATCAAGTGGTAAGTACATCATGTTGTTACCGCCTTTCACATCAACAATCACTTTAGAGCTACTACCTAGCACCTCTTCCATTGCATCAATGTATAAACGCTCACGGGTAACTTCTTTTGCAGCTTGATACTCAGGTAAAAGCTTTTCAAAACGAGCCACTTCACCTTGCGCCTCTAACGTAATACGCTCTTGGTAACCTTCAGCTTCTTGCGTCATACGCGTTACTTGACCACGTGCACGTGGTTCAATTTCACGGGCATAGGCTTCGGCTTCACGGATGAAACGCTCTTCGTCTTCTTGTGCAGCAATGGCATCATCAAACGCATCTTTAACTTCAGTTGGTGGGCGTGAGTCTTTAAAGTTCACGTCAGTTACTATTAAGCCTAAGTTATAAGGTTCGATGATTTTATTAAGCTCATCCCATGTACTTTGACGCACAACTTCACGGCCATTTGTCAGTACTTGGTCCATCTTTGCATGGCCTACTACGTAACGTAATGCACTATCTAGCGCTTCTTCTAAGCTGTTATCAGCATTAGTCACACTAAATTTGTAAAGGTATGGGTCAATAACACGGTACTGTACTTCAAATTCAACGCTTACTACGTTTTCATCTTCAGTTAGCATAAACCCTGATGCAGATAACGAGCGAACAGCTTCAATATCCACAGGAATTACCGTTTCGATAAAGGTCATTTTCCAACGAAGGCCAGGCTCCGCGATACGGTCATATTTACCAAACTGCAGTACAACACCGCGCTCGGCTTCTTTTACCGTATAAATACCACTTAGCGCCCACACAATTGCAGCGATAATAAGGATAAATGAAATACCGGCTCCGCCAAGTCCGCCGCCGCTACTATTATTGCCGGATTTTTTACCGCCAAATAAGCCGCCTAACTTGTTGCTAAACTTACGGAACACCTCGTCTAAATCAGGTGGGCCTTGATCACGTCCGCCTTTATTGTTCCACGGATCTTTGTCATTGCCATTATTACCCGGTTCATTCCAGGCCATAGCTATACTCCATTGTTATCTAAATAAATTAGGAAATTGTGTTAAATCTATCAAATCTACCGCGTTTCTCATACAAAAACCGACATTTATATGGCAATTTTTAATCGCGGTTGATAAAACCTTCAATTTCAGGGCCAAACTCTTTAATTAAGCGGTTCCATTCAACCATAGGTAATCTCACATCTAACAGCCAATTACCTTGCTCATCAAAGTTTTCTTTGTGTACTGCACTTAAACTAAATAAAGACGCTCTTAGTCGGCCATACTGCGGCGCTAATAGTAAGGTTTCACTAAACATTTGCTTAGCAAGCAAGTCGCTTATGGCCTCACTTAACAGCTCACACCCAGCGCCGGTTTGTGCAGATAGCCATACTCTTATAGGCTGACCTTGGTCATCCCGATCAATTCTTGGGCTAACATCGTCAAGCGCATCAATTTTGTTATACACCAACAATTGCGGCACTTCGTCGGCTTCAATTTCTTTTAAAACCGACTGAACCTGCTCAATGTTCTCTTTTCTGCGCGGGTCTGCCACATCAATTACGTGTAATTGTAAGTCAGCTTCGCGAGTTTCAGTCAGTGTGGCTTTAAATGCAGCAACTAAGTCATGAGGTAAATGACGAATAAACCCTACTGTATCAGCTAAAATAACCGAACCTACATCACCAATATCTAATTTACGTAGTGTTGGGTCCAAAGTCGCAAACAGCTGATCTGCCGCGTAAACATCAGAGTCTGTAATACGATTAAACAGTGTTGATTTACCCGCATTAGTATAACCGACCAGTGAAACTGTAGGAATTTCGTTACGGGTACGGGCACGCCTGCCTTGTTCACGCTGAACGGCAACCTTGGCTAAGCGAGCACGAATATTTTTTATACGTGCACGTAATAAACGTCTATCGGTTTCGAGCTGTGTTTCACCCGGGCCACGTAAACCTATACCGCCTTTTTGGCGCTCAAGGTGAGTCCAACCACGAATTAATCGGGTAGACATATGCCTAAGCTGAGCAAGCTCTACTTGAAGCTTACCTTCGTGGGTGCGTGCTCTTTGGGCAAAAATATCAAGAATTAGTGTTGTTCTATCAAGTACGCGACATTGGCAAACGCGCTCTAAATTGCGTTCTTGAGACGGACTTAATTGATGATTAAAGATGACAACATCTGCATTGTGGATTTTGACAATCTCAGCTATTTCTTCTGCTTTACCGGTACCGACGAATAGTTTCGGATGTGGTGCTTGGCGGCTGCCTTGCACAACCGCCAAACTACTAACACCAGCAGAAGATACCAACATTTCTAATTCATGGAGATCTTCACGATCGCCATCTTTAGGTAAGTCGATATGAACTAAGACTGCCTGTTCGCCGGATTCATAGCGGTCAAACAAGCATTACGCTCCTAATTAAATATTTCCTGGTTCTTGCTCTTCAGTGTCATCGCTCCCTTGAACACCTTGGAAGTTGACTGCGCGAGCAGGTACAACTGTAGAAATTGCATGTTTATACACCATTTGGTTTACGGTGTTTTCAAGTAAAATAACAAATTGGTCAAATGACTGAATTTTACCTTGTAATTTTATGCCATTTACCAAAAAGATTGATACTGGAATGCGCTCACGACGTAGTGCATTCAAAAATGGGTCTTGTAACGATTGGCCTTTTGCCATGTTATTGTTCCTTCGTTCTAGGTGTTATTATAATTTAAGTGGCTGAACTTATTTAATTAAACTAAATAATACTCAACTACTACTAGCTTAGCGAACTTACTACGCGTTGCAAGTTTTCTTCATCGTCTGTTGTTAACCAAGTAACATCAGGCCAACTCCTTAACCACGTTAACTGGCGTTTAGCCAATTGACGCGTAGCAGCAATGCCGCGAAAAACCATCTCATCATGGTCCACTTCACCCGCAAGGTAATCCCACATTTGTCTATAACCTACACAACGAATAGAAGGCATATTGGGGTGTAAATCCTTACGTAGATATAGGGTCGAAACTTCGTTTTCAAACCCCTGCTCTATCATTATTTTAAACCTTTTTTCAATTCGCTGATGTAATTCACTGCGATCATCAGGCGCAATCGCAAATTGATGAAAAGTATATGGTAATGCTGGTTGTTTTTGCTTTTGCAATTCAGTCATTGTTTTACCACTAATACGGTAAACTTCCAAAGCCCGATTTATCCTTTGTGAATCATTTTCACTTATTTTTTCGGCAGCCCGTGGGTCAACTTTAGCTAATTCTGCATGTAAATGAGGCCAACCATACTGTTGCGCCTGTGCTTCAAGCTCTGCTCTTACTATTGGGCAAGCCTCTGGCAGTGGCGATAATCCATCAATTAATGATTTAAAGTACATCATGGTGCCACCCACTAATATTGGTACTTTACCTTGTTGATGAAATTCATCAATTTTTTTTATCGCGTCGCGTCTAAAATCGGCAACCGAGTAGGTTTCGCTCGGATCGAGTAAATCAATTAAGTGATGCGGCGCTCGCGCCAGTTCTTCAGCATCTGGCTTGGCCGTACCTATGTCCATACCCTTATACACCAACGCTGAATCAACGCTGATTATTTCTGTGTTTAGGTGCTCACACAATGAAATTGCCAAAGCTGTTTTACCAGCGGCAGTGGGGCCCATTAAAAATATGACCGGTAAATTACTCAACACGGGTACCTTAGTTTAATTGCGTTAAATAGTGTTCTAGGTCTATTTTAACTGCTTTTTCTTTCAAACGTTCAATTGTTTGCGGATTATTTTGTAAGCTAATTTGTAGTTCAATAAATGCATTACTTTCATAAAATCGCTCTGGCACACAACCTAGTTGCCACTCAAGCCATGCTTGCAGCTCGTTTAAATCATCTTTACATGCTGATAGTAAGCTCTCAACAGCAGCCGATACATCTAATAAATATAAACAAGTCGGTAGCTTTTTAACCATTACAAATTGCTTTTCTATAATTAGCTCAAAGCCTAAAAGCGTAAACCATGACTGTTGCTGTTCTATAAGCGCGCAATCATCTTTTGCCAGGTTAACTCTTACAGGAAGTAATAAAGCTTTACCTTCTAAACTTCCTAGTTCTTTTATTTGCGTATGCCAGTATTCACCAAGTGCATATTTGTAGTGCGAACAATAAAGCTGATGCTGATGACTAAAAACACATACGCCTTTATCTACACTCAGTACTTGTACATTTTCAATAGCCTGCGTACTAGGCTCATTATTTTGTACTGTGGCTGATACGCCATGGTCAAAGTGCGCAGCATGTTGCTCACTAATTCCTTGATAAAACGCATTTACATCGTGGTGGTTTGTTTGCGTTGCTCGTGGCTGCGCGCCATAGTTTGAAGGCATACCACCAGCACGGCCACCCGATGACCCTGAGCCACCTGAAAATGTATTCCCCTGTGAATGACTTGGCTGTAATTGCGACTTTGGATAGTCATACCCTTGCTGACTATTTTGCTCATTACTTCCTGCATAGCTATGTGCTTCAAACGCTGGTGCTTCATGCTCTATAGTTTGTGCTTGTGATGTAAACTCACCTTGTAGCGGTACTACAACCTGCTTGATAGCTTGCAAAATAAAGTCATGCACTAACCGCCCTTGATGAAAACGTACTTCATGCTTAGCTGGGTGCACATTTACATCCACTTGCCGTGGGTCTATATCAATATAAATAACAAAACCAGGGAGCTCTTGCGCGCCACTTACTTCTTCAAACGCTTGGCGAATAGCATGCAATATAAGTTTATCGCGCATCATACGGTTATTAACGTAAGTGTATTGCGTGGTATTTGCCGAACCTACTGGCAATACCCAGCCGTGTAGCTGCAAACCGCTCTCGCCCGATTGAATATGCAGCCCTTGCTCAGCAAACGCCTTACCTGCAACTTGCGCAACGCGAGTAATGGCTTGAGTGGGTTCTGTTTTAGCGCGGTACTGCCTAACCACCTTTTGGTTATGAGTAAGCGTTATAGATACGTCAAACCGGCTCAGCGCAATGCGCTTTATAAGCTCATCAATGTGGCTAAACTCGGTTTTTTCGGTGCGTAAAAATTTACGCCTAGCAGGGGTGTTAAAAAAGAGATCTTTAACTTCTATCGTTGTGCCATCAGGATGAGCCACAGGCTTAACCTGCACAGCCATATCGCGGCCTTCTGCAAATGCTTGCCACGCGGCTTCTTGGGCCTTTGGTTTAGAACTTAGCGTTAATCGCGATACAGAGCTAATAGATGCCAGCGCTTCGCCTCTAAAACCTAATGAGCAAATATTTTCTAAATCGTCAAGTGACTTTAGTTTACTGGTTGCATGGCGAGAAAGTGCAAGTGTTAGCTCATCTTTGCCAATACCGGCGCCGTTATCGCGAATACGAATAAGTTTGTGGCCGCCACGTTCAATATCTATTTGTATACGTGTAGCACCGGCATCGAGGCTATTTTCAACTAACTCTTTGACCACTGATGCAGGGCGTTCAACCACTTCACCTGCCGCTATTTGGTTAGCCAAACGTGCAGGTAATATTTCAATACTCATACAGCCCCTAGTACATGTGCAATTTAAAAACGTTAGCTTTGCGGTATATCCAACTCTTGACCTATAAATAAGGTATTAGAGCGCAGTTTATTTGCCTGCTTTAGCTTAGACACCGATACGCCATAACGGCTCGCTAGCAAGCTTAGCGACTCACCAGGGCGAACCTTATGCTTAGTTGGGTATTGCGATTTAAGCTTTGCAAATAACGAGTCATCTGGCGGGTTTTTTAAATAATAATTTTTAATAGATGTAAACATAGCTTTAGCTAAACGCTCTTGGTGGTTAGCACTTTTAAGCATACGTTCTTCTCGAGGGTTAGAAATAAACCCAGTTTCTACCAAAATAGATGGAATATCTGGCGATTTTAATACGGCTAAGCTTGCATGCTGTGGATCTTTTTTGTGTAATTTGGCTACTTTTTTTAGCTCTTTGACCACTTCTTCAGCCACATTAAGGCCTGTTTTCATTGAGTGATCCATCGACATATCCAGTAAAGCCTGCGCTAAATATTTTTCATTTGCAGCGTCTTTAATTACATCGGCGGCACCACCTAAAAGCTCAGAGTGCTTTTCTTTATCTTCTATCCATTTACCAATTTCAGAATTAGCACGTCCGAGCGATAAAACCCACACTGAGGCGCCATTTGGGCCTGGGCTTGTAAACGCATCTGCATGGATAGATACTAAAAAATCGGCCTTTTTTTCACGGGCTCGGTTAGTGCGTGTGTTAAGTTTTACAAAGTAATCGCCGCTTCTGACCATACGCGAAATCATACCGCGCTCGCCGTCAATCATACGCTCTAAACGCTTAGCAATTTGTAAGGTAATGGTTTTTTCGTAGGTGCCCGATGGACCAATAGAACCGGGATCTTCACCACCGTGGCCTGCATCTATTGCTATAACTATGTCGCGCTCTTGGCTTAACTGGCGTTTTTTAGCCGCTTTTTGTGCTGGTGTAGCTGTAACTACAGGCTCACTTTTATTATATAAGTCAACCACTAGCCTGTTCTTATAAGGTCCGGTAGGTGCAAGTGCAAATACAACCGGCTTAATAGGCGCTGTTAGTTCAAACACAAAGCGTACACTTTGCTTATTTTTAGGTTTTGAATAACGTAATTTACTTACAATTTTGTGTTTTGAAGGGATGCTTGGTAGCGAATCTAACCCACGAGTATTGTCTAAATCAACCACCAGTCGGCTTGGGTTTTTCAGCATAAAGTAGCTAAAATCTGGCTTTTCATCTAAATCAAACACGACTCGAGTGCTATCGGGCGAAGGCCAAACACGCACACTATTAATTGTATTTTTCGCCCACAGCGGTAAGCTCACAGTAATAACTATGAGACAAATAAAAAGTTTAACTACACCTCGATTCATTTTAACTACCACTGCCTTAACTATTTATTATTATGTAAGCGAGTACATAGACCCGCTATTAGCTATTTAGTTTTTCGACAATTGCTATTCCGCGCTCGCTAGCACTATTAATAACAATTTTACGCTCATCGCCTACGTAGCTTAAAGTAATATCTAAATCGGGAACAGGAATAAACTCACCGCCTTTTTCTGGCCATTCCACAACACAAATGGCTTGCTCAGAAAAATAATCGCGTATTCCCATATATTCAAGCTCTTCTGGGTCACCTAAGCGATACAAATCAAAATGGTAAACGTTGGCATCAGCCAGCTCGTAAGGCTCAACTAAGGTATAAGTTGGGCTTTTAACTTTGCCCGTGTGGCCAAAGCCTTGTATTACACCACGCGTAAACGTTGTTTTACCTGCCCCTAAATCTCCGTGTAAATAAATCACTGCACCTTGCTCGATTATGGCGGCCACTTTATTACCCATAGCCACAGTGGCCATTTCGTCATTTAGGTGAGCTTGGAAACTACGCGTCATTATTACCTCAAAAATTTACTAAAAGCGCATCTTTGCTAATCATACCAGAATATTTCTTTAAGGCGATAAATTGGCGTTTTAGGCATAAAAAAACCGGCCTAAGCCGGTTTTTATTAGCTTAGACTTTACAGCCCTAGCTTTTTCTCAAGGTAGTGGATATTTGTACCACCACTTTGGAAGTTCTCATCGGCAAGAATGCGTTTATGCAAAGGCGTATTAGTTTTAATACCATCAATAACTAATTCGTTTAGTGCATTACGCGCTCGCGCAATGGCTACATCACGGTTTTCACCATAAGTGATTAGCTTACCTACCATAGAATCGTAATGTGGAGGTACAGTGTAATCAGCATAAATATGGCTGTCCCAACGAATACCTAAACCACCTGCTGGGTGAAAACGTGTAATTTTACCCGGTGAAGGAATAAACGTTTCAGGGTCTTCGGCATTAATACGACACTCAATAGCATGACCACGAATAACCACATCATCTTGCGTAAACGACAACGGTTGACCCGCAGCAATTTTTAACTGCTCTTTAATTAAATCTACACCAGAAACCATTTCTGTTACTGGGTGCTCAACCTGAATACGCGTATTCATTTCGATGAAGTAAAACTCGCCGTTTTCGTATAAAAACTCAAACGTACCTGCACCACGGTATCCAATTTCGATACATGCACGAGTACAACGCTCACCAATAAATTTACGTGTTTCAGCAGTGATACCTGGCGCTGGAGCTTCTTCAACTACTTTTTGGTGACGACGTTGCATAGAACAATCGCGCTCACCTAAATGCACAGCATTACCTTGGCCGTCAGCTAATACCTGAACTTCGATATGACGTGGGTTTTCAAGGAATTTTTCCATGTAAACCATACCATTACCAAAGAACTGCTTAGCTTCTTGCTGCGTAAGTGCAATTGAATCAATAAGCTCTGCTTCGTTGCGTACTACACGCATACCACGGCCACCACCGCCGCCAGCGGCTTTGATAATTACCGGGTAACCGATACGCTTTGCAATTTGCATGTTGCGTTCTTTATCGTCCGAAACTGGCCCATCAGAACCCGGTACACATGGAACACCCGCTTTACGCATCGCTGCAATTGCAGACACTTTATCGCCCATTAAGCGAATTGTATCGCCTTTAGGACCAATAAATACAAAGCCACTTTGCTCAACTTGGTCGGCAAAATCAGCATTTTCAGCAAGGAAACCATAACCTGGGTGAATCGCTACAGCATCTGTTACTTCAGCCGCAGCAATAATGCGCGGAATATCTAAGTAACTTTCAGTTGCTGGAGGTCTACCAATACAGATGGTTTCATCTGCAAGCAATACATGCTTAAGATCGCGATCTGCCGTTGAATGCACAGCTACCGTTTTGATCCCAAGCTCTTTGCAGGCGCGCAATATACGAAGTGCAATTTCACCTCGGTTTGCAATGACTACTTTATCTAACATTAGAGTTGGCCTTTAGGTTACTGAATTATTCAATGATGAATAGAGGTTGGTCAAATTCTACCGGCTCACCGTTTTCAACTAAAATAGCTTTAACTGTACCGGCTTTATCTGATTCAATTTGGTTCATCATTTTCATTGCTTCAATAATACAAAGCGTGTCACCTACTTTAACTTGTGAGCCCACTTCTACATACGCTGACGCTTCTGGCGATGCAGCAGAGTAAAAAGAACCAACCATAGGTGATTTAACTTGATGACCTGTAGGTGCTGCTGGTGCTGCGTCGGCTTCAACCGCTGGAGCCGCTGCGGCAACTGGAGCGGCTTGTGCCGGCGCAGGTGCTGCAAATTGCTGAGGTGCGTATTGAGCGTAAGCTGGACCTGCACTCATATTATTACGGTTAATACGTACTGACTCTTCACCTTCGGTGATTTCTAGCTCAGCAATACCTGATTCTTCTACTAATTCGATAAGCTTTTTGATCTTGCGAATATCCATGAACGACCCGCCTGTAAGTTTGTTAGTTTAAATTAATTCGAGTTTTGCAACCGGCTCACTGCGGCATTTAATGCTGCGTGATAACCCATTGCACCTAATCCACATATCACGCCTTGTGCCACATCTGAAAAATAAGAATGATGACGAAACGCTTCACGTGCGTGCACATTGCTTAAGTGCACCTCAAAAAAAGGAATATCGACGCTTAACAATGCATCACGTAAAGCGACGCTAGTATGCGTAAATGCTGCAGGATTAATAATTATGTAATCTACTGCCTGCCAAGCATCGTGTATTCTTTCAATGAGAGCTTGCTCACTATTACTTTGAAAATGCGAAAGCTGAACATTCAGACCCTCTGCCGCAGTCGTTAGTTCGCTCACAATTTCACCAAGAGTGTGCAAACCGTATTTTTCTGGCTCGCGTTTTCCTAGCATGTTTAAATTTGGGCCATTTATAACTAAAAGTTTAAATTTTGCAGCCATAATCCGCGATATATCCTCTAAGTAATGAGTTAAGCCGTTGCGAGCTAATTTTGTACACTAAAGTAAGTATAAAAAACAAAAAATGCAACAAATTCTCACGTTAGCCAACTATTATAGTCAGTTCGATGTAAATAGCAGCAAAATACTGGTCTAATCTCTAGGAGGTGTAATAAATATGAAGTATTAAGGAGGTAGCCACTTGGTTATCCAAGCGGCTAAATTGCACTATTATTGTGCGCTAGCGCGCACTGTAGCTAGGTGGGTTGCAAAGTCTTCCGCGTTTAAAAAGCCAGTAACGCGTTGTGTACTGAGCTCTTGCCCTTGTGTGTTAAAAAACAAAATGCTTGGCAAACCAAATACAGTGTACTCTTCCATAAGCTCAATAGTTTTGTCATCACTTTGTGTTAAATCAATCTGAATTAACTGATAGTGCTTAAATTCGGCTTGTACTTTAGCGTCAGGAAACGTGTAATGTTCAAACTCTTTACATGCCACACACCAATCAGCATACAGATCAACCATTACTAATCGGCCTTGTTGGTTAGCTTGGGTAACAGCCTCTTTTAACTGTGCTAAATTAGCCACCTGTTTAAATTCGTTGTTTTGCTCATTAACTTGCACTAATTGTTGCTGGGTAGGCCAAATAACGTTTTTAGTTAATGTAAAACCAGTAAGCAGTAACAATGTAGCACTAAACCACAAAGTGGTTTTAAGCTTGCTTTGATGCTGTGCGCTTTGCCAATGGTGCAAATATAATGCTGTTACAAGCGCTAAAACACCCGCCATTAATAAAATAATATCGGCATCAACAATACGCTCTAATAAAATAAGGGGTACTACAAGCATAATAAAACCGAATAAGGTTTTAACTTGCTCCATCCAACCACCTGCTTTTGGAAGTAACTTGCCGCCCGATGTACCAAGCAATAATAGAGGCAGCCCCATACCAAGGCTTAATACATACAGTGTTAAACCACCCACTATGTAGTCGCCACTTTGTGCTACAAATAATAAAGCGGCCGACAATGGCGCTGTAGTACACGGTGATGCAATTAACCCCGACAGCACCCCCATTAAAAAGACCCCAACGTAGTTGCCGCCTTTTTGGTTATTACTTACTTGGGTAAGTTTGTTCATCATACTGCTTGGGAGTTTAATTTCGTACCAACCAAACATCGACATAGCCAATAATACAAATAATAAACTAAAGCTTATTAGTACATATGGATGTTGTAAGTAACCCTGAACTTGCCCCCCAAGCGCAGCAACAACTAACCCTAGAGCAGCATAGGTAAGCGCCATACCTTGAATATACACAAACGACAACGCAAACGCTTTTTTAGTAGAGAGGTTTTGTTGTCCGGCAATTAAACTCGACAAAATAGGGAACATTGGAAACACGCAAGGCGTGAATGCAAGGCCTACACCTACAGCAAAAAATATTAATAAGTTAGTAATTAAGCCCTGACTCGCTAATTGCTCAGTAAAGCTAAGATCTCCAGTTTGGCTATTACTTTTAGTTGCAACCACTTCACCTGTTGGCTCATTTAACGCGACAACAGTGTTATTTGTAGTTGCCGATTGTGTTGCTATTGGCGCTTGTTCAGAGGCAATGACACTTAAAGGAATGCTAATGACTTCAGGTGGGTAACATAGCCCTGCTTTAGCACAGCCTTGGTAACGTACCTTTACTACTGCGCCTTCGGTTATATTGCTGAGTTTACTAATAACGCTAACATTATTAAAAAACACTTCAGTTTTACCAAAAAACTCATCTTCTATTATTTCGCCACTGCCAGAGTCGCCTACCGAAATATTTGCACCTTTGGCAATGATTTCTATTTTCTTTTTATAAAGGTAGTAGTCGGGCGCTATATCCCAGCCAACAAACAAAGTACTGCCTTGCTGATCAAAATCAAATACAAAGGCTTGCTCCACAGGTAAAAATGTTTGTTGTGTAGGTGCAAGTAAGTGACCTAATACATTATTGGTGTTTGCCTTAGCAGGAAGCGTTAGCAATAAAACCAATAATAAAAAGAAAAACCGCATTAATTTAATACCTCGTCCATCCAATGAAAGTAAGCCAAATTACCCGTAGCTACATCAACTACCTGTATTTCTGGTACTTCGTAACTATGTAAGCTTTTAATTGTTTCAAAAACGTCGTTCATTTTTTCTGACTTTGTTTTAATAAGTAACTTTGCTTCTACTTCTTCACTCACTTCACCTTCCCACATATAAATAGAGGTCATATTAGGTAAAATATTTACACAGGCTGCTAACTTTTGCGCCACTAACGCCTTGGCTAATGTGCGTGCTTCCGCTTCGTTTTTACACGTGGTAAATATCAATTTAAATTGCGTAGTCATAATGAACCTTTACTTATTTACAGGGAACTAACGCCATAGTATCTGATAGCAGGTCCAATGTGTAGGCGCTGAATATTGGTAAATATTAAGCAATTTTTAATCACACTGACTGTAACCTTGAAAATAGACCTACTCACCCTCATTAATATTTCATCCACTCTTATGAGTGCCACTATTTAGAGAGCCATATGTTTAGATTTTTATTTGTGTTGTTTATCATCATTCCTATCATCGAAATTGCATTACTTATCCAAGTAAGTGACGTAATTGGTGGGTTTGCAACTATTGCTTTAGTAATAGTAACCGCTATTTTAGGTGCCAGAATGGTAAAGCAACAAGGCATGGGAGCATTACAAAATGCTCAAAACCAAATGGCGCAGGGGCAAATGCCAGCCAAAGAATTATTTACCGGAATTTGTGTGATCATTGCCGGCGTTTTACTACTCACCCCAGGTATTATGACCGATGTATTTGGCCTACTTTTACTTACACCATCAATACGTAATAAACTAGCTGCAGGCCTTGCTAGCCAAGCAACAGTTCGTATGAGTGCAGGCATGCAACAAGGCCCTTCAGGGTTTACAAGTAGCCAACAATCACAGCACGAACAACAGCAAGTAAATAAACCAACCACCATTGATGGTGAATATGAGAGAAAAGATTAAAAATTTATCTATTTTTCTCTTGGAATTTTACACTCCACCCCCATTAATGAATGCAAATTAGAAAAGCTTTTTTCTGTACTGTTCAGAAACTGTTAGGAGAACTAAAAAAATGAACATTCGTCCTTTACAAGATCGCGTAATCGTTAAGCGTCTAGAAGAAGAAACCAAGTCTGCTGGCGGTATTGTATTAACTGGCTCTGCAGCTGAAAAATCAACTCGCGGAGAAGTTATTGCCGTTGGTAATGGTCGCGTTCTAGAAAACGGTGACGTTAGAGCTTTAGAAGTAAAAGCCGGTGACACAGTGTTATTTGGCTCATATGTTGAAAAAACTGAAAAGATCGAAGGTCAAGAGTACCTGATCATGCGTGAAGACAACATTTTAGGCATTGTAGGCTAACCCTACTTTTCGTTTAACAAACATTTAAGAATTTAGAGGAATTTAAACATGGCAGCAAAAGAAGTACTTTTTGCAGGTGACGCACGCGCTAAAATGCTAACTGGCGTAAACATCCTAGCAAACGCAGTAAAAGTAACATTAGGTCCTAAAGGCCGTAACGTTGTACTAGACAAATCATTTGGCTCACCAGTAATCACCAAAGATGGTGTATCTGTAGCAAAAGAAATCGAACTTGAAGACAAGTTTGAAAACATGGGTGCACAAATGGTTAAAGAAGTTGCATCTAAAGCAAATGATGCAGCGGGCGATGGTACAACTACCGCAACTGTACTTGCACAGTCTATTGTTAATGAAGGCCTTAAAGCAGTTGCAGCGGGTATGAACCCAATGGACCTTAAGCGCGGTATTGATAAAGCAATTATTGCTGCTGTTGCAGAACTTAAAGAGCTTTCAGTACCATGTGCTGATACTAAAGCAATTGCACAAGTAGGTACTATTTCAGCAAACTCTGATAAAGAAATTGGTGAAATCATTGCAGATGCAATGGAAAAAGTAGGCCGTAATACAGGTGTTATCACTGTTGAAGAAGGTCAATCACTTGAAAACGAACTAGATGTTGTAGAAGGCATGCAGTTTGACCGTGGTTACCTATCACCTTACTTTATCAACAACGCTGAAAAAGGCGCTGTTGAATTAGACAACCCATTCATTCTACTTGTAGACAAAAAAGTATCTAACATTCGTGAGCTACTTCCTACATTAGAAGCCGTTGCTAAAGCAAGCAAGCCACTACTAATTATTGCAGAAGACCTTGAAGGCGAAGCTCTAGCTACTTTAGTAGTTAATAACATGCGCGGTATTGTTAAAGTATCTGCTGTTAAAGCACCTGGCTTTGGCGACCGTCGTAAAGCAATGCTACAAGATATTGCCGTATTAACTGGTGGTACTGTTATTTCTGAAGAAATCGGCTTAGAGCTTGAAAAAGCAACAGTTGAAGACTTAGGTACAGCTAAGCGCGTTGTAATAACTAAAGACGATACAACTATCATCGATGGTGCTGGTGAAGAAGACGGTATTAACGGCCGTGTTGCTCAAATTAAAGCACAAATTGAAGAAGCAACATCAGACTACGATAAAGAAAAACTACAAGAGCGCATGGCAAAACTAGCCGGCGGTGTTGCAGTAATTAAAGTAGGCGCAGCGACTGAAATTGAAATGAAAGAGAAAAAAGACCGTGTTGAAGATGCGTTACATGCAACTCGCGCAGCGGTTGAAGAAGGCGTAGTACCTGGTGGTGGTGTTGCCCTAGTACGTGCAGCTAGCAAGCTAGTTGAACTACTTGGCGACAACGAAGATCAAAACCACGGTATTAAAGTTGCACTTCGTGCAATGGAAGCACCGCTTCGTCAAATCGTAACTAACGCTGGTGATGAAGCATCTGTTGTTATTAATGCAGTTAAAGGCGGTGAAGGTAACTACGGTTACAACGCTGCAACTGGCGAATACAACGACATGATTGAAATGGGTATCTTAGATCCAACTAAAGTAACGCGCTCTGCACTACAGTTCGCAGGTTCGATTGCAGGTCTAATGATCACAACCGAAGCTATGGTAGCTGAAATCCCTAAAGAAGAAGCTGCTGGTGCCCCTGATATGGGTGGTATGGGCGGAATGGGTGGCATGGGCGGCATGATGTAATAGATTTTAAATCTATAACTTTAGCTCTAACCATTTAAACGAAAGCCTGAATAGTGATATTCAGGCTTTTTATTGGTTTATAAGTATTCTGACAACACATTTCTATGTAAATTAAGCGTATTCCTGAAGTTGATTAATTGAATTCACAGCTCATTGCTGCCGTTCAATTTGATGTGGCGATAGCCCGATGCGATACGAAAGCGGACGTTAACATCGGCAGATGTTTAAGCAGTTTAGTGTGTTCAATCTATCTTATTCCTGACAGAGAACTAAGCCACCACAGCGGTCATTCATTAAACTGATAGCTCGGTGTCAATAGCTGGCGTAACATTAACCTTTCTAATCATATATAAACTACATAGGTATAGACTGTTCCCGTCAACAGAACACCTACTTACTAAAATATAATTAATACATTTAAAGAGAGACTAAATAATTAATTTGACAGTTATTCAATTTACCTATTAATATACCCGTAACCAGTTACGGAGTTTATTGATGAAACCATTTAATGAACTAGGACATATCGCTTTAGGAACAGCCTTAAGGCAACTTGCTGCACAAGTATCTAAAGATGCCGAAAAAACCTATGAGAAATTTAGTTTTGAGATTGAAACGAAATGGTTTCCAGTCTTTTATGTACTCGCATCTAAAGGGGCTGATTCTGTAGTGAATATTGCTAAAGAAATTAATCACTCCCATGTATCAGTAAGTAAGATAATTAAAGAGATGAAGGCTTCATATTTAATTGATAGTTATAAATCGGTAGAAGATTCACGTATTACTTTAGTGCAGTTAAATAAACGAGCAAAGGCTATGATTCCTGCGATGCAAAAGCAATGTGATGCAATTGATGTAGCAATGAAGCAGCTTAAGCAAGAAGCGGGAGTAGACTTGTGGGAAGCATTAACGGTCATTGATAGGCATCTAAGGTTTCGGCCAATAAGTTCGAGAGTAGATGAAAATATTGAAGACATCCGTGTTGTTGATTACGCACCAAAATATCAATATGCTTTTAAAGACTTGAACGTTGAGTGGATCAGCAAGTATTGGGAGTTAGAAGAGCCAGATTACATTGCATTGAACGAACCTGAAAATTACATCCTAAACCACTCTGGCACTATCCTAATTGCATTGGATAAAGGTAACCCCGTTGGTTGTTGTGCCTTGATAAAAATGGATGCTGATAATTATGAACTTGCAAAAATGGCAGTGTCGCAAAAAGCTCAAGGAAATGGTATCGGTTTAATATTAGGTGAAAAAATTATTGAAAGAGCAAAGTTGATGGGAATAAAACGCCTTTATTTGGAAAGTAACTCAGTACTAACTCCTGCAATTAATCTCTATGAAAAGTTAGGCTTTAGTCACATTGAAGGCGCTACATCACCCTATGAGAGATGTAATGTTCAAATGGAACTTCATTTAACCAATGCGAAATTCAGTTAAGGGTAATAACATGGAACTGAACAACTCTACACTTCACTATTTCATTATGAATCAGTTCGTTGAACTTGGTTACGCACCTAAAATTGACGACATAATTTATCATTTTGATGTTTCAAAATTCGAGATAATAAAAGCACTACAAACCCTACAAGAATATCATGGTGTAGTTTTACACCCGAAATCATCAGAGGTTTGGATAATGCATCCATTCTCAACCGCTCCAACAAATTTTTGGATTGAGTCTAAAAAAGGCAGTTGGTGGGGAAACTGTGCATGGTGCTCTTTAGGCGTGGCAGCTTTGTTAAATTGTGATTTAACAATAACAACAACGTTAGGCGGTGAAGCTAAACAAGTTGTTATTGAAATCATCAATGGTCAGATAAAAAATCAAAACATGTTTATTCACTTTCCAATACCAATGGTAAATGCATGGGATAACGTCACATACACATGTAGCACAATGCTCATGTTTGAATCAGAGGCTGAAGTGAATAACTGGTGTGAAAAGCACAGTATGAATAAAGGCGATGTTCAACCAATAAACAATGTATGGGAGTTTTCAAAAGTTTGGTATGGAAACCATTTAAACCCTAACTGGGTTAAGTGGAGCGTTGAAGAAGCTAAAGAAATTTTCAAACGCTTTGAGCTTCAACATTCTGTGTGGAACATGCCCCAGAAGGTTGGCAGATTCTAAAGAGTAACAGTTCTTGTTGAATTAGTGTTTTGTGTTTAGCACAGCCGTATGTCTTCCTTCTACATATGGCTTTTTTACTTTATTCAAAAATAAAATTATTAAATCAGTCTGAACTAATTGAATATTTGCTGTAAACGTCCGCTTTGAGCTAGGAGCTGTCCTTCGATATGGTTTTTTGTATCTAATGCATGTCTATATTGGTGGCTATGCAGACAAGGAGCCACCAATATAGACTTTGTGTTGGAATAGTGGTGAACCACTATGTTTGTTTTAAAAATTATTTTACTATTTTTCAAAGACTTAATTAAGCCCATTTATCGACTGGGGTATAATGTGGGGTATCCCACTTTGTGAGTTTTATTTTTTATCTAAATATCAGTTGTTTAGGTTTTGAGTGGGCGGCATGATGTAATCATCACCGTTTAAGCAGCTTGCTTATATAAAAACCCAGCTTTTGCTGGGTTTTTGCTTTTTAATACACTTGTTATTGATATTGTTTAATTTATACCCACATAGTAATAACTTATAAGCAAAAAACATCACTATGGACATACTTAATAGTAATGGAGTTACTTTCTTTGCGGTGCTTGTAACCATAGTATCGGCATTACTGCTTTTAATTATTTGGCTTTTGTTAAAAATGATAGCGTGGGGTAAAAGCATGTCTAAAGGCGCTTATTTATTCTTAGCGTTTTTCCCGCTTATTTCACTGATGCCTATTCCGCCACCTACCTACGAAAATGTACAAAAGGCGAAGCAAGAGCAAAGAAAACGTAAAGAAGACTCTGGCGACCCCCCGGATGAAGAAATATAATCTACAAATACATTACAGCCCTACACAAAGCACACAATGCTATGTAAAAATGCGCAGCAACACAGTCAGGGAGTTATTTATGTCAGGTATAAAACAGCATATTGGTAGTATTGCTTTAGTCGTAAAAGATTATGATGAAGCTATTGAGTTTTACACTAAGAAATTAAGCTTTGAATTAGTCGAAGACACCGATTTAGGCGAAGGTAAACGTTGGGTACTGATCACTCCGCCTAACAGTAATGGCACACATATACTGCTCGCGCAAGCCACAGAGCCAGAGCAACTTGATGCTGTAGGCAACCAGGCGGGTGGGCGTGTTTGGCTATTTTTAAATACCAACGACTTTTGGCGCGATCATGAAAAAATGCTTAATAATGGCGTTATATTTCATGAAAAACCACGTATTGAACCTTATGGCACCGTTGCTGTATTTGAAGATCTATACGGAAACAAGTGGGATTTAATTCAACAAAAATAGTTTTAGTTTATTAGCGATCTTACTATTTGAAATAAATCTGAGGGTAGCATTCCTCGTTGCCCTTGTTCTCGCGCGGCAATTTCGCCTGCTCTAGCATGCAGTGTTACACCGTAGCGTGAAGCCTCATCAATGCTAAGCCCTTGTGCGAGCAATGCTCCAATAATACCTGTTAGTACATCACCACTACCACCTACAGCAAGCGCTGCATTACCATTTTCACATACCCATGTATTTTTAGCGTTATCGATTAACGACCCTGCTCCTTTTAAAATGCATGTTGTATTATAGCGTCGCGCGCACATACGTACGCTCGCAAAGCGATTTGCTTCAATATCTGCAGTGTGTGTACTTAATAACCGCGAAGCTTCACCAGGGTGAGGTGTAAGAACGCTCTGCTGTAAAGTATATGATGACGCGTTTTTAGCTAACAGGTTAAGCGCATCAGCATCGATCACTAGTGGTGTGTTATTATCTTGGCAATAATGCATCACTTCATCAAATGTTTGCTGTGCCCACTCATTTTGCCCAAGCCCAGGCCCAAGTACCACGCATGAGGCCCATTTTAGCGCCTTATTTAGGTTATCACTGGTAACCATTAATTCAGGCCGTCCTATGCTTATTGGCATAATAGAGCTGTGATGTGTGTATACTTTCACCATACCAGCACCTGCCCGCAGAGCAGCCTCACTGCTAAGCCTTATTGCACCAGCGGTCCCTTCATTACCACCCACGCATAATAACTTTCCATGGTTACCTTTATGACTATTTAGAGCACGTTCACCCAGTGGTTCAAAGCTATCAATGTTTACAAGCTCAGCTGTCGGCATGGCTAATTTGGTAAACTCACTACTTACGCCTAAATCATCAAGTATTAGCTGTCCACAGTACTGTTTGCCTGTACCTGTAGTTAGGCCTTGCTTAATACCAACAAAAGTAATCGTTTTAGTAGCTTCAATTGCCTCTCCTAAAATAGCACCTGTGTTAGCATCAATGCCCGAAGGTATATCAATACTTAAAACAGGTTTACCACTCGTATTAATTGCTTTGATTATCGTAGAGTATCGCTCTCGGATATTGGTATTTAAACCAGTACCTAATAAGCCATCTATTACGCAATCACAGCTATTTAATAGCTCATCGGTAAATTCATTAACTTGGCCACCATTTTCAAGCCATAACTGCCGTGCTTTATGTGCATCACCTTGTAAAGCCTTATCAGTATCTACCGCACAAAGAGTTACCTTTTTACCAGCTTGCTTTATTAGCCGAGCAGTAATATATGCATCACCGGCATTATTGCCATTACCCGCAACTATTAAGGTATGGCAAGCATTAAAAGATTGCCACTGCTTATATACACCTTCGCCTGCACGCTCCATTAGCGTAAATAAGTTTACGCCACATAATTTAGCGGCTTCGCCTTCATAATCACGAACCTGCTCTTTTGTATAAATGAGTTTGTGTTGTTGGGTCATATATGCGCCGTAGCTAGATAAATTAAGAGGATATAACTATAGCTTGGGATAAATAGACTTTTTTCAACCAAAGGGGTTAGAACAAAATTATTTAAATATTAATTTATAAGATACTACTAGTTCAGCTGGTTTTACTTTTTCATATTTTGAGTCGGTGTGCTGTCGTAGTCCTCACAGCGATGGAGAGTCACAGTGAAATGCTACACTATCATCGGGTAATGGCATTAGATGACCAAAACACTGTTCACAAAGAGGCGCTTCACTTAGGAGACGCTGCGCTTTAGAGAAGAAAATGTTGGGTATTACTTTTCTGCAGACGCAAAAAAGCCGCTTCATTTCTGAAGCGGCTTTCTCGTATTTGGGCTCGGTACGCTATGCGGTAGAATGTCGTAGTGCTTACAGCGGTGAAGAGTCACAGTGAAATGCTTCACTATCATCCGCCAATGCATTGGATAACCAAAACACGGTTTACAAAGAGGCGCTGCACTTTAGAGAAGAAAGTGCTGAATATTACTTTCCTTCAGACGTAAAAAAGCCGCTTCATTTCTGAAGCGGCTTTCTCGTATTTGGAGCCTGGCAATGTCCTACTTTCACATAGCAAATGCTACACTATCATCGGCGCTGTTTCGTTTCACTACTGAGTTCGGCATGGGGTCAGGTGGGTCCAAAACGCTATGGTTACCAAGCAAATTTGGTCGTCAGTCCGTTTTCACGTACCAACTAAATCTGGAAAATATCTGATAATATTTTTAAGTCTCAAGTAACTATCTACTTTAGCTATTAACTTCTGTCGCTTGTTTCTGTCACAAAACGCGTTTGGCGTTGTATGGTTAAGCCTCACGGGTAATTAGTACAAGTTAGCTTAATGGCTCACACCACTTCCACATCTTGCCTATCAACGTTGTAGTCTTCAACGGCCCTTCAGAGACTTTAAAAGTCTAGTGAGAAATCATCTCGAGGCCTGCTTCGCGCTTAGATGCTTTCAGCGCTTATCAGTTCCGAACGTAGCTACCGGGCAATGCCATTGGCATGACAACCCGAACACCAGCGGTTCGTTCACTCCGGTCCTCTCGTACTAGGAGCAACCCCTCTCAATTCTCAAACGCCCACGGCAGATAGGGACCGAACTGTCTCACGACGTTCTAAACCCAGCTCGCGTACCACTTTAAATGGCGAACAGCCATACCCTTGGGACCGACTTCAGCCCCAGGATGTGATGAGCCGACATCGAGGTGCCAAACACCGCCGTCGATATGAACTCTTGGGCGGTATCAGCCTGTTATCCCCGGAGTACCTTTTATCCGTTGAGCGATGGCCCTTCCATTCAGAACCACCGGATCACTATGACCTACTTTCGTACCTGCTCGACGTGTCTGTCTCGCAGTTAAGCTGGCTTCTACCATTACACTAACCGTACGATGTCCGACCGTACTTAGCCAACCTTCGTGCTCCTCCGTTACTCTTTGGGAGGAGACCGCCCCAGTCAAACTACCCACCAGGCACTGTCCGTAACCCCGATTCAGGGGCCAACGTTAGAACATCAAAACTACAAGGGTGGTATTTCAAGGACGACTCCACAACAACTAGCGTCGCTGCTTCAAAGTCTCCCACCTATCCTACACATGTAGGTTCAATGTTCAGTGCCAAGCTGTAGTAAAGGTTCACGGGGTCTTTCCGTCTAGCCGCGGGTACACAGCATCTTCACTGCGATTTCAATTTCACTGAGTCTCGGGTGGAGACAGCGTGGCCATGGTTACACCATTCGTGCAGGTCGGAACTTACCCGACAAGGAATTTCGCTACCTTAGGACCGTTATAGTTACGGCCGCCGTTTACCGGGGCTTCGATCAAGAGCTTCTCCCTAAGGATAACCCCATCAATTAACCTTCCGGCACCGGGCAGGTGTCACACCGTATACGTCATCTTGCGATTTTGCACAGTGCTGTGTTTTTAATAAACAGTCCCAGCCACCTGGTCACTGCGGCTCCCGTCCGCTTAGAGAGCAAGTCTCATCACAGATAGGAGCGTACCTTCTCCCGAAGTTACGGTACGATTTTGCCTAGTTCCTTCACCCGAGTTCTCTCAAGCGCCTTAGTATTCTCTACCTGACCACCTGTGTCGGTTTGGGGTACGATTCGGTATAATCTGAAGCTTAGAGGCTTTTCCTGGAAGTATGGCATCAGCAACTTCACACCCTTGGGTGCTCGTCTCGTGTCTCAGCCTAACAGCAACCCGGATTTACCTAAGTCGCTAGCCTACTCACTTTCACATGGACAACCATCGCCATGCTTGCTTAGCCTTCTCCGTCCCCCCATCGCAATTATACCAAGTACGGAAATATTAATCCGTTTCCCATCGACTACGCCTTTCGGCCTCGCCTTAGGGGTCGACTTACCCTACCCTGATTAACATGGGATAGGAACCCTTGGTCTTCCGGCGTGCGGGTTTTTCACCCGCATTATCGTTACTCATGTCAGCATTCGCACTTCTGATACGTCCAGCATACCTCCCGGTACACCTTCAACCGCTTACAGAACGCTCCCCTACCACTCATCCTAAGATGAATCCGCAGCTTCGGTGCATAGTTTAGCCCCGTTACATCTTCCGCGCAGACCGACTCGACCAGTGAGCTATTACGCTTTCTTTAAAGGATGGCTGCTTCTAAGCCAACCTCCTGGCTGTCTGGGCCTTTCCACATCGTTTCCCACTTAACTATGACTTTGGGACCTTAGCTGGCGGTCTGGGTTGTTTCCCTCTTCACGACGGACGTTAGCACCCGCCGTGTGTCTCCCGGATATTACTTTACGGTATTCGGAGTTTGCAAAGGGTTGGTAAGTCGGGATGACCCCCTAGCCTTAACAGTGCTCTACCCCCGTAAGTATTCGTCCGAGGCTCTACCTAAATAGATTTCGGGGAGAACCAGCTATCTCCCGGTTTGATTAGCCTTTCACTCCTAGCCACAGGTCATCCCCTAACTTTTCAACGTTAGTGGGTTCGGTCCTCCAGTTGATGTTACTCAACCTTCAACCTGCCCATGGCTAGATCACCGGGTTTCGGGTCTATACCTTGCAACTATTCGCCCAGTTAAGACTCGGTTTCCCTACGGCTACCCTAAACGGTTAACCTCGCTACAAAATATAAGTCGCTGACCCATTATACAAAAGGTACGCAGTCACCTAACAAGTAGGCTCCTACTGCTTGTACGTACACGGTTTCAGGTTCTATTTCACTCCCCTCACAGGGGTTCTTTTCGCCTTTCCCTCACGGTACTGGTTCACTATCGGTCAGTTGGGAGTATTTAGCCTTAGATGATGGTCCACCTATATTCAGTCAAAGTTTCACGTGCTCCGACCTACTCGATTTCACTTAAAATGTCTTTTCATGTACGGGACTATCACCCTGTATCGTGGCACTTTCCAGAGCCTTCCATTAACACATAATAAGCTTAAGGGCTGTTCCGATTTCGCTCGCCGCTACTATCGGAATCTCGGTTGATTTCTTTTCCTACGGGTACTTAGATGTTTCAGTTCTCCGCGTTCGCCTCGTTAACCTATGTATTCAGTTAACGATACCTGCAAGCAGGTGGGTTTCCCCATTCGGAAATCCTAGTCTCAAGCGCTTTTTACTAGCTTGACTAGGCTTATCGCAAGTTAATACGTCCTTCATCGCCTCCAACTGCCAAGGCATCCACCGTGTACGCTTAGTCACTTAACCATACAACCCAAACGGGTCTTTGTTATGTGACAGTTTAACTTCGCCAGAAGTTAATATTGAATACTAAAGTAGATACCAATCAATCAACTCATAAGAGTGATTAAATGGCACTGAATGATACTGCTATCATTCTTTTTTACTTTTGAAAACTCTTGATAAATACGAATATTTATCAGAATTTTATTATCAGCTTTTCCAAATTTTTAAAGAGCATATTAATTAGTAAACCCAAAGAGCATTACTAACTAACAATCATCTGTGTGGACACTACGAACAAATAAGTTCTAAATCGTATAAGGAGGTGATCCAGCCCCAGGTTCCCCTAGGGCTACCTTGTTACGACTTCACCCCAGTCATGAATCACTCCGTGGTAAACGTCCTCCCGAGGGTTAGACTATCTACTTCTGGAGCAACCCACTCCCATGGTGTGACGGGCGGTGTGTACAAGGCCCGGGAACGTATTCACCGCGTCATTCTGATACGCGATTACTAGCGATTCCGACTTCATGGAGTCGAGTTGCAGACTCCAATCCGGACTACGACGCACTTTAAGTGATTCGCTTACTCTCGCGAGTTCGCAGCACTCTGTATGCGCCATTGTAGCACGTGTGTAGCCCTACACGTAAGGGCCATGATGACTTGACGTCGTCCCCACCTTCCTCCGGTTTATCACCGGCAGTCTCCTTAGAGTTCTCAGCATTACCTGCTAGCAACTAAGGATAGGGGTTGCGCTCGTTGCGGGACTTAACCCAACATCTCACAACACGAGCTGACGACAGCCATGCAGCACCTGTATCAGAGTTCCCGAAGGCACCAAACCATCTCTGGTAAGTTCTCTGTATGTCAAGTGTAGGTAAGGTTCTTCGCGTTGCATCGAATTAAACCACATGCTCCACCGCTTGTGCGGGCCCCCGTCAATTCATTTGAGTTTTAACCTTGCGGCCGTACTCCCCAGGCGGTCTACTTAATGCGTTAGCTTTGAAAAACAGAGCCGAGGCTCCGAGCTTCTAGTAGACATCGTTTACGGCGTGGACTACCAGGGTATCTAATCCTGTTTGCTCCCCACGCTTTCGTACATGAGCGTCAGTGTTGACCCAGGTGGCTGCCTTCGCCATCGGTATTCCTTCAGATCTCTACGCATTTCACCGCTACACCTGAAATTCTACCACCCTCTATCACACTCTAGTTTGCCAGTTCGAAATGCAGTTCCCAGGTTGAGCCCGGGGCTTTCACATCTCGCTTAACAAACCGCCTGCGTACGCTTTACGCCCAGTAATTCCGATTAACGCTCGCACCCTCCGTATTACCGCGGCTGCTGGCACGGAGTTAGCCGGTGCTTCTTCTGTCAGTAACGTCACAACTAGCAGGTATTAACTACTAATCTTTCCTCCTGACTGAAAGTGCTTTACAACCCGAAGGCCTTCTTCACACACGCGGCATGGCTGCATCAGGCTTGCGCCCATTGTGCAATATTCCCCACTGCTGCCTCCCGTAGGAGTCTGGGCCGTGTCTCAGTCCCAGTGTGGCTGATCATCCTCTCAAACCAGCTAGGGATCGTTGCCTTGGTGAGCCATTACCTCACCAACTAGCTAATCCCACTTGGGCCAATCTAAAGGCGAGAGCCGAAGCCCCCTTTGGTCCGTAGACATTATGCGGTATTAGCAGTCGTTTCCAACTGTTGTCCCCCACCTCAAGGCATGTTCCCAAGCATTACTCACCCGTCCGCCGCTCGTCAGCAAAGTAGCAAGCTACTTTCTGTTACCGCTCGACTTGCATGTGTTAGGCCTGCCGCCAGCGTTCAATCTGAGCCATGATCAAACTCTTCAATTAAAAGTTTTTATGTTCCGAAGAACAGCTCAATGAATTCTGAATTTATTTAATATCTTTCGATATTGAATTGACTGTGCTGAATAACTACCTAAGTAATTATTCTGTTGGTCACTCAGTTTCAATTGAGACTCTAAATTTGTTTGCCTCGCTACCTAAGTAGCTTGGCTGTTAGAACTCAATCTGTACGAGTGCCCACACAGATGATTGCTTTATATTGTTAAAGAACGTTGCGATTAAAGCGTCAAACTTTATCTCGCTAGGGCTGCGCATATTACGCTTTCCTATTTTTTTGTCAACACTTAATTTTGTTAAACTTGAAAATTTTCAGAACTAAGTTTTACTCGACTCACTAAGTGGTTTGCTTGCCTCGCTAAGCGTTGCCTGCTCTGCCGTCTCAGTGGGGTCGCATTATAGGGAGATCCGAAAACAGATCAACCCTTTTTTGAAGAAAACTTGAAATAAATGACTGTTCGCTGAGTATTTGAGCTAAACATGCTAAAAACACAACATAACTAGCACTTTATTAACATTTTAGGGGTGTTAATTGGTTTATATAGAGGGTTTACTGAAATAACTTTATATACAAACTAGCACCCCACACGATCGTAAGGATCATTAATGAGAGTGTTACCGCTGCAGATCCCATATCTTTTGCCCGCCCTGAAAGCACATGGCGCTCAGTACTCACGCGATCTGTTAATGCTTCGATTGCTGAATTAAGTAGTTCTACAATTAATATGATCAGTAATGTACTTACTAATAATGCCCAATGTAATACTGATGAAGCTAGCCAAAAAGAAATGGGTAGCAAAATAATACTAAGTAGCAACTCTTGTCTAAAAGCCGCTTCTTCTATAAAGGCCGCTTTGAAGCCGAGGTATGAACAATACGTTGCTTTGAATATACGCTTTATACCAAGGCCATTAGGTTTAAATACATCTTTCATTATTAGCTCTATAAACTGTGGTCAAAATAAAGCCCCGCAATTGCGAGGCTTTTTTAGTTAGGCAATACCGTATTGATCTCGGTATGCTTTAACTGATGCTAAATGCTCGTCCATTGTACCTTGGCTCTCAAGGTAGCTAATAAGATCAGCTAATTTTACAATAGAGATCACTTTGGTATTAAAGTCGCGCTCTACTTCTTGAATAGCTGAAAGCTCTGCTTTACCTTTTTCTTGGCGATCAAGTGCTATTAATACACCACTTAAGTCTGCACCGTTATCTGCGATGATTTCCATTGATTCACGAATAGCAGTACCCGCTGTGATCACATCATCCACCAGCATGATTTTGCCCGTTAATTCAGAGCCAACTAATGTACCGCCTTCACCATGTGCTTTTTTCTCTTTGCGATTAAAGCAATAAGGCACGTCTTTATCGTGATGATCAGCTAAGGCAACTGCAGTTGTAGTTGCGATAGGGATACCTTTATAGGCTGGGCCAAATAAAACATCGTATTCTATTGCGGCATCTTCAAGGGCTGATGCGTAAAAGCGACCTAAACGCGCTAAATCGCGACCCGTATTAAAAAGGCCTGCATTAAAAAAGTATGGGCTAGTGCGGCCTGATTTAAGGGTAAACTCGCCAAATTTTAAAACCTGCTTTTCTAAAGCAAATTCAATAAACTCTTTTTGATAATCTTTCATTGGGATACTCGCTTATGCTAACGCTTGTTTTTGAACGTCAATAATCTCACGGATAGAGTGTTTAGCTAACGTAAGTAGCTCATCTAATTCGTCGAACGAGAATGGTTCGCCTTCTGCGGTACCTTGCACTTCAATAATTTTACCTGTTTCAGTTAAAATTACGTTCATATCGGTTTCGGCTTCAGAATCTTCAAGGTACTCTAAATCACTAATAGGTTGGCCTTTATAGATACCGACTGAAATTGCTGCAATCATATGTTTAAGTGGGTTTGAATTGATCATCCCTTTTGCGCGCATATGAGTAAGTGCATCAACTAAAGCAACACAGGCACCGCTTATAGAAGCTGTACGCGTTCCGCCGTCGGCTTGAATTACGTCGCAGTCAATAGTGATGGTGTTTTCGCCAAGCGCTTTTAAATCTACAGCAGCTCTAAGTGCGCGAGCAATTAAGCGTTGAATTTCCATAGTACGACCGCCTTGCTTACCACGTGCTGCTTCACGTGCATTACGCGTATGCGTTGAGCGCGGTAGCATACCGTATTCAGCGTTGATCCAACCTTTACCTTGGCCTTTCATAAAACGTGGGACACCTGCTTCAACCGTTGCAGTACAAAGTACTTTGGTGTTACCAAACTCTACAAGTACTGAACCTTCAGCGTGTAAAGTGTAGTTACGAGTAAATGATACCGGTCTAATTTGGTTAGGTGTTCTTTCGCTTGGACGCATTGACGATCCCCTTAATTCTGAATTTGCGACATTATAAGTGCATGTGAAGGTAGATGCCATGCTGATTGTAAAATATTCAGCGTAATAAATTTTCTCTAGAGGTTAAGCAGTGTTACGGTATAATCATCGCAATATTGTATTAATAAATTTTAGGAACTTATCCATGATCCACAGTATGACTGCTTATGCACGTCGCGAAATTAAAGGCGATTGGGGCACTGGCACCTGGGAAATTCGTTCAGTAAACCAGCGCTACCTTGAAACGTTTATTCGCGCACCAGAGCAATTTCGTGGCATGGAGCCTGTAATTCGTGAGCGTTTACGTAAAAATTTACAGCGCGGTAAGGTAGAAGTCTTTTTAAAGTTTGTTGCAAACCCTGCACACGTTGGCGAGCTTTCTATTAACGAGTCACTTGCAGAGCAACTAATAAAAAGTGCTAAATGGGTGCAGCAACAAAGCAATGGTGACATTAACCCTGTTGATATATTGCGTTGGCCTGGCGTTATGGAAGCACAAGAACTTGATTTAGATACTGTTAATAAAGCGCTTATTGCGGGTTTTGACCAAGTAGTTGAAGATTTTAAATCTGCTCGTGGTGATGAAGGTGAAAACCTCGAAGAAATGATCACGACTCGTCTCGATTCCATCCTAGAGCAAGTGACTGTTGTAGAAGGCCACTTACCAGAGATTGCAAAATGGCAGCGTGAAAAGCTTAACCAAAAGCTTGAAGACCTAAAAACAGATATTGATGAGTCTCGCCTTGAACAAGAGCTTATTTACCTTGCTCAAAAACAAGATGTTGCTGAAGAGCTAGACCGCTTAAAATCGCACGTTAAAGAAACACGAAAAATTCTTAATAAAGGTGGCGCATGTGGCCGCCGTTTAGATTTTATGATGCAAGAGTTTAACCGCGAAGCAAATACGCTAGCCTCTAAATCAATTAATAGTGATATTACTAATGCGGCTGTGGAACTAAAAGTGCTCATTGAGCAAATGCGAGAGCAGATCCAAAATATTGAATAACTATTAGTTTAAATAAAAAAGCACCACAATACATGTTGGTAAAGTGGTGCTTAATACTTCATCGGAGGGTTAGTTTTTGTGAAGCCTTGTGATTGCTACCGCGTAATCGGCTCGTGTAATTAACTTATCACCATTAAACGATGCTGATACTGTGGGCTCTAAATCATAAGCATTTTGGCTAATATTGTAATAAGCATTCATTACCCCTAAGTCTAAAGCAAGTTGCACATAACCTTTTAGCTCATTCGGGATTGCCTCTTGGTCTGTTAGCACTATTCGTTGCTCGCCATAAACTACTGTTACATCACCTTCAAAGCTCAAAGCTTGATTCTCTAATGCCAAAGATTGCATTAATGAATACGCGAGTTCACTTCGACTAACTGGCTCTTGAGGACTAAATAAGCTTGCGTCAGATTGCATAACTGCTGCTTGATTTTGTTCTGTGTTTCTAAGTGCAGCCCCTTTTTGAGTGACACTGTTAATCGCTGCAGAAAAATCGTTTGATACATCATTATACTGGCTACCCTTAGCTAAGTTTGACTGTCTAATCCCTCCACCTAGCATAAGAAAGTCAGCTAATTCTTGGCGGACAAGATAATCATTTGGGTGAAAACCCGTTCTTTTAGCATCAACTAACTGCTCACTCACGGCGTATGCAATAAATGACTTTGCAGGGTGATCGCTAATATCTCTGAGGCCTTTATATCCGTCGGTTTTAACTATTTTAATGTTTGCATTTATTTCACCAGGTAATCCGTAACCATTTGTAACACCAATAGGGTCTACATCAACACCTGAAACTCCACCTATGCCATGTGCTTTTAAGGTCCAATTACCAAATTCGGCTGGAGCAGTAACTGCAATATTTTGTCCTAAAACGGGTAATGCAATACTTGAACTATACGTTTTACCTGAAGGACTAACTAATGATAAACCAACCGTATTATCGTCAACATTAGCGTTAACCATTACCATGGAAGCATTAGCATTTACGGGAATTAAAACACCGTCGTTTTCACCCACTGGGCTAAAGGGTACTGATTCGCTATAGTCAGCTTGTATTGATGTTAACGCGTAAGCATTAAATTCACGTTGTAATTTAGTCGTTTCACCAAATGTAAGCTGTGTATTTACAACCGACTGTACTGCTGCGTAAGCATTTACGTAACCTGCACCAACTTCCCACGCTTCTTTGCCAGGCATGTTAGTTGCTGTTTTTTGCAAAATACTTTTTACTTCTCGCCAAGTTAAATTTGGATTAGCTTCAAGCATTAATGCAACAACACCTGAAATGTGCGGAGCAGACATCGAAGTACCACTCATAGATGTATAATACGGTACGTGATTAGCCTCCATTACTTCGCTATCATCTGTAATGCTCAGTGCACTTAAACTAGATAAAGAAGCACGTGTAGAAATAACATCAACGCCTGGTGCAGTAATTGTAGGGCGGTCTTCCCAAGTAAATGTTTCGCCATCAACACTTACAACGCCTGATTTACCTTTAACGCCGCGAGAACTAAAATCGGCTAACTGCCCATCTTTATCTCCTGCAGCAACCGTTATAACCCAAGGGGCTTTTTTAAAATTACCAGTAATCGTCGATTCACCGCTACCTGAGTTACCAGCAGAGAACACAACGATTACTCCGTTGTCTGAAAGCTGCTTTGTTGCCACATTGGTTGGGTGATCTGGGTTAAAGTCAGTGCCTGTATCGCTAGTACTACCAAATGAATTAGAGATCACACGAATATTGTAATCGTATTGGTGAGTTAAAGCGTAATCAAACCCCCCTATCGTATCAAGTATAAATAAACCAGCTCCTGAGCCATAACCAATAATTTTTGCTCCCGGTGCAACACCTTGATACTTACCACTAGACATAGCGCCATTACCACCAATAATGCCAGCTACGTGCGAGCCATGACCACCAGCAATATCTGTATTTTCCGTGTTTTCTTGATAGGTAATAGGTAGTATCTCAGAAAGAGAGTGCAAATTGGTTTGCGCCAATACGTTTTGTATAACATGGTTTGGGTATTTAATATCTGAGTGAGTGCCGTCTACACCAGAGTCGTTAACTACTACCCCAATACCACGGCCCGAAAAAGGCATGCCTTGGTTACGTAGGGATGAATCTTCACGGAGCCTATCTACACCTGTAATTTGTGTTGAGCCGTCATTTTCTAAGGTAAGCGGTGAGTTATACCAAACTGAGCGGACCTTATCAGAGGCATAAATTGCATCAATTTGAGCCTTGGTCGCTTTTATTCCCATAATTGGTAGGTTATTAAAGGTTATCCCTCCAAGTACACCCGCCGATTCGATAACATTGGTTAGATCGCTTGTTAGCTGCCCTTTACCTTCAAACGTTACGATTACTTCAAAAGCATCTTGATCTGTTGCACTTGTAAGTAGTTGTTGCAGCTGCGGCCCTAATGACTTTGCTGATACATGCAAGGGCGCTAAGCACATACCCGCACTCATAAGTCCGATCAGTAATTTTTTAGTTTTTAGTGTTGTTTTAAACATGAGCTTACACCTTAATTGTTTTGACCCATTGAGAATGGCAAACAACTAACGTTTAAAACATACGGGAAAACCCCTAGGGTGTATTAGTTAAAACACCCGTTTTATAGCAATAGGTTATTTTTAGCAGCGTAGCGTACAAGCTCAGCAGCATTAGCAACACTGAGCTTATCGAGCACTTTTCCTCGATGGTTTTCTGCCGTTTTAACGCTAATATCGAGTGAGCGTGCTATGTCTTTTGTAGTTTTACCTTCAATTATTAAATGAAAAACTTCTCTCTCTCTGCTGGTAAGGTTTTTATATGGGTCTTGCCATTGCTCAGCTGGCTTGCACGATAAAGAGGCTAAAACATTAGCTGCATACTGGCTAAAATACGTTTTACCTTGTGAGAGTGCATTAACCGCATCTAATAACTCATCGCTGGCGCTATCTTTTAATAGGTAGCCTGATGCACCAGCACGAACCATATGAATTACATACTCTTGTTCTTCATGCATGGTCAAAACCAATACTTTAGATTCGGGGAGTTGTTCGTGCAGCCTTTTAACTGCCTCCATGCCGTTTAGTTCAGGCATGCTTATATCAATAACAATAACGCATGGCTTTAATGCGAGTGCCTTAGTAACAGCCTGCATACCGTCAGCGGCTTCTGCCACTACACAAATATTCTCATCTTTACTAAGTAAACTTACTAGCCCCTGGCGTAAAATTGTATGATCGTCTGCCACCAGCACGCTGATCATAAAACCTCCTTACCTGTTACTAATACTTTTATTTCGCTGCCTTCACCTGGAGCTGAGTTTATAGTTAATTGCCCGCCATAAGCTGCAACCCTATCGTGCATAGCACCTAACCCGAAGCCCTCTTTGTAATTTTGCGGACTTACTTTAATTCCTACACCATCGTCTTTTATTTTTATCATTAATAAGCTTTCAGTAGCTATTAAATTAATTGTGATTAAAGAAGCATCTGCATGTTTTATCGCGTTTGTAAGCGCCTCTTGAACAACCCTAAAGGCTAAAGTTTGAATCTCATCTTTGAGCGGCGCATCAATTTTATGATGGAGCTTTACTAAAACCTCACAAGGCTCCCCCATAACTCTTACTAACCACTCAAGAGCAGGCACTAATCCTAAGTCATCTAAAATACGCGGGCGCATTAACCGAGAAATAACACGTGTGTCTGACAATGCTTGGCGAGCCAGCTCTATACTTTGCGTTAATTCATTAGTTGGTGAGTCATTTTGCACTTGTTGTAATTGGTTTATAAGTGCTGTTAATAACTGCCCTACGCCATCGTGTAGCTCTTGCGCTATTTGCTTACGTTCGTTTTCTTGAACACGCCATACCCGCTTTGCCAAACCACGCATTTGCTCATTATTTGTATTGAGCTGCTGGGTAATTAACTGTTGTTTTTGGTTTAATTGCTCAACAAAATAAGCAATATCCGTATCACTATCGTTAGTCATTCGCGCTAAGTTCTCCAAAGCCGTCATTTAATTCAAAATAACTTAAGGTTGATAAAAATGTGTGTTCAGCGTTTTTAGGTAAATTATTGAGCAGATCTGCCACTTTTTTATCTACTTTAGCTATATACGCCGAAGAGTCGGCCTCATTTGCTAATGCAAGTTGTGCATGCAGTCGGTCAAATTGAAAACTACGCCAATAGCCTCCCATGTTCCTTTGTAATAGCTCAGCCTCTCTAAGTGTTGCTTGAAGTGCTTGCCATTGCTTATTTAAAAACTGCTGTATGGCCAATAGCTCTAAATAGTCAATGTATTGGTACTTTTGTAATTCGTAATCTGCAGCTTTTAGCTTGACTAAATAAGCGCTGATATCCTTTTCACCGGTGCGTAAGTGTTCTCGGGCTGCATAAATAAGCTCACGTATATACACTGATTGGTGGGCAAAATCAGGCGCAACTAGCGCTTGGTTTTGTAAGTTGTTTAAGTGAAGTTGATCATTAATATAGCGAGATAAAAAGGCGTGCTTATTGTGGTACTCAACATTACCGTTATTCGCGACAGCTAATTCCACTTTTTCTAAATAGCGAATAGCGTGTTCTTTTAAACCAAGTTGCATTGACCAATCCGCAAGCCATAAACCAAACTCGGCAATTGCTCTTACGTCATTAAGCGCTTCAGCTTGCTGATAAACACTTTCAAGCTCACTAAAACTCTGTTTAAAACCACCTTGTAAAAAGCCAAGCTTAGCTAAGTAGCTTTTAGCAACTATGGTTTCTTCTACACTATTTAACGCACTAGCATCTTTAAGCGTGTTATTAAAAAGGTGAAAAGCATTACGCCAATTTCCTTTTGATAATTCAATTTGCGCTAAGTTTTGTTGCACATGAATAATGCCTATTGGAAATTGAATACGCTGAAATAGTTGCTCAGCCTGCTGCCAATAAACCAAAGCATGTTCATGATTGAGTAACATGTAATACATAAAACCAATGTTATTCATGCTCTCAGCTTGTAGCATTTGGTTACTAAGGTTTATTCTTATTGTTAGCGCATCTTGATAATGCTTTAACGCTTTTTGATAAAGTGCCTGTTCTTCAGCAAGTACACCTAGTTCATTATAAGAATTAGAAAGCCCTTGCTGATCGCCTAGCTGGGTATATATATCTAAGCTTTTTTCTAAATAGTCTTCAGCTTGTTTATACTGCGCCTCAGCAAGGTATAAAGAAGCTAAGTTTGTCATGGTTGTAGCTACACCTGCCGAGTCACCCATGTTTTGACGTACTGTTAAAGCTTGTAAGTAATAATCAAACGCCAGTTCGGTATTTCCTTGTTGCCCGTAAACAACACCAAACGCATTTAATGCTTCCCCCTCTTTAAGTGGGTTCTTTAACTTTTTAGCTGTAACCAGTGCTTTTACAAAGTAATCATCCACTGCTTTATTTAAATCACCTTGTAAAAAAGCAGCTCGACCAAGCATAAACCAAGCATTAGGGTGGTATGGATCGAGCTTTACAACATCTAACAACAATTGCTCAGCCTTACTATGCTGCTCTATAAAAAAGTAAAACTCTGCTAAGGCAATTTTTAATTCAATATTGTAAGGGAATGCTTTTATGAGCTCTAAATAATCATTTTTAGCCAGCTCTACTTTGCCTGCTAAATCATTAAGCCGCGCACTAGCAAATTTAGCGCTGTAAGTTAAAGGCTTAGAGTGCTCTAGTACTTTTGAATACGCCTGCTCTGCTTCTATTATCAAATTGTTTTCTAACAAAAGCTCACCTAATACCAACCAACCTTGCGCTAAGCTAGGGTTTTGAGCCAATAACGATTGCAACTTAGTTTTTGCCTCTTCTACATTACCCAATTCAATCTGCTTTTTTATATTAAACAATGCTTTTGATGGAGGGCTGCTAAGTAACAGTGATTTACCGTCTTGCTCTTTTAGGTTAAGGGCTTGTTTTAAATTTTTTACGGCCTGACTTGCAACGCTATTCCATTTTTCATCATCAAGCGGGGCATTTAATAATAGAGACTCGTTTATATTGAAGCCGTCGACTTTTATTAATTTAATTTGAACATCTTGATTATTACCCCCTGTGCGAATAACGGCAGGACTAATTAAAGCATCCACCTTAAGTAAGTCAGACAGTAGCTCTACTTTGGCTTTATCTAATGGCGGATTTAAACCTAATTGCTTTAGCAAATTTGTAACACGCGAAATATCGATAACTCTTAAATTGCTCACATGCGACAATCTGTAATGTATAAAGTCAGTAAACGCATCATTTTCCGTTTCGCTATTCATGACTGTGGGTAAAATAGCAATAGATGAATATTTTGCTTTATCTGTGTTTGCTGTATTTTCAACTGTTGTTAGCACCCAAATAAACCCAACAAATACAAAAGCGGCTGCAAATAGCATTACGGGGCGAGTATTACGCTTAGCATTTTTATTAATAAGCGACTCAAATGAGCGTGAGGCGAGGCTTACACTTTCAGGCCGAGACTGAGTATTTGCAGCAAGCATACTGAGCACTAAAGCTTTTAATGACTTTAATTTTGCCTGATAAGGGTTAAATTTAATATTTCCTGAAAGCTTACTATCAATGATTAATTCAAGACTATTACCCGTAAAAGGCATTGAATGGCAGCAAAGCTGATAAATAATTACCCCGAGGGAGTACAAGTCAGTGCTTTTATTAACTTTACCTTGCAGTAGATACTCAGGTGCCGCGTAGTAAGGCGTGCCAATAATACTTTGGCTGTTATCGTTATTTTTTAAAGCTGCTAAGCCAAAATCGGCAATGTAAACCTTGCCTTCGGTATCAATTAAAATATTATCGGGCTTTAAATCTTTATGAACTATACCAACTTCATCTGCGCACGCTAACCCTGCAAAAAGTTGTTTAACAATATCAATTATTTCTTGAGAGGTGAGTTTTTTTTCTGCAATTTTATCTTCTAATGTAAGCCCTTCTATCCAATCCATTGTTATAAAGTGAAGTTGTTGATCGTAGTAATATTCATGCACACGGATTATGTTAGGGTGACTTAGTTGCCTGACTAAAAGTAGCTCGTTTTTAAATGAACTAATTGCCTGCTCACTGTTGTGAAGTGCGCTATTAAGCACCTTAATAGCAACGTAAGTTTGCAGTTGTATATCAAGTGCTTTATATACACAACCATATTGCCCGCGCCCTTGGGCTGAGACAATTTCAAAACGTTCAACTAACAAACTTCCTGGTTGTAAATCGCTTTGCGGCGATATAAGTTGTGTTTCGATTAATGAACTTTGATTACGGTCGTCGGAGTTGATATGGCGTTACTCTTTTAATGACATAATTTAAATAAATTATAGTCATTACCGTCAAAAGAAGAGGAGTTTATAAGTTGCGACTGTAATAACTCTATAGACTGTTGAAGTAAAATAGCTTGTACTGTGGTCTCTATTTGCAAACTTATGCTGGTTAATATTTCAAGGTCTAACTCTGTAAGCACCTTTCCAGACATTTTGCTGTCGGTGTAAATAACCCCAATAATTGAACCTTCATAAGTCAGGGGGATACACGCTAGAGCAGATATTTTTTTAAGCTCAATACTTTGTCGACTACTTAAAAGCTGATGATGCGTTATATCCATGGCAATAATAGGCTCACCTTTTGAGTAACATTGCGATATTGCACCAATGCTCCCTTCAAAATTATTAAGCTTAAAATCTTTGCCCGATAACCCCTGCGTTATACACACACTTAGGCTTTGTAAGGTGTTGCCTAAAAACACCCCCCCTCGTTGAGTACCGGTAAGCATAATTAGGTTTTGTAATTGTGATAATAAGTTTTGCTTTAAATTAACTGTAATATTTTTTATGCCTGGCTTACTAGCAGATAGCCGCCAATTATTGTGGCTCTGAATAGCTTGAATTTGCTGCGTAGATTTAGACTCAAATAAGCAATCTAATTTACCAATCGATATTATGGCATCATCTTCTAAGGTTGAGGTAGATATAGCCAGCCCATTAACTCGAGTGCCGTTTCTACTTGATTCATCATTAAGCTGCCACACACGATTTAAGTTAGCTACGGTCGCATGTTGGCGCGAAACGGTAGGATGCTCAAGTATTAACTCACATTCTTTAGAGCGACCAATACGATAGTCGCTCTCCTCATATAAAAAACTTTCAACCGCTGGCTGGTTGGTATAACAAACCGTAATTCGCGCAGGCATAGTTTTACTCTTTAAATAGTCTTTTTGTTGACACTAATTAGCTAAACGTAGACTAAAGCGTAAGGTGTTCGCATAAGCCATCAGCTCACCCGCCACATTGCTTATATCTCTGCTAGAGCGCCATACATTAGGCACTTTATCGCCACTGTTATCGCTTATTCTTCGATTAAAGGTATTAAGTTTGTTGCTTGCAGCACTGTAATTTTGCAGCAACATAAGCTGGTTTACATCGGCTAAATCTTGTAATAAAGCTGAATAAACAGTGGGGTCAATATCTGCTGAAAAGTTGTTTAAAGCATTTTGCAAATCATTATATTTAGAGTCTATAACTGTTACCTGAGGACGTAAGTCAGCAACAATTATAAATTGAGAAAAACGACCGGTAGAGCCACGTGCTCTGTAGCTGCCAGCTCCCATGGTCATAGTAATATCTTTAAACTCACCGTTTAATGGCGCTTTAAAAAAGCGCAGCGGTGTGCCCGCGGTATACTCTAAGTTATGAGTATGTATATCAACGGTTGCCAAACCAGAAAAAGAAAAGCCACTCGTTAACTGCGGCTCTATTGTTATCATCATTGGAAAAGCTGCTGCCGGTGCTATATCGGTAATGCTCGGTAATCGCTGTAGCAACGCTTGAGATGTAATATCAACTACTTCAGCACTGATACCTAAATTTTGTGCTGTTAACCCCACCGCATTTTCAAACTCTAAGGTTATATCCGCAGAAACTCCACCTGGTAGCTCAATAATAGCCTCAGCAGAATTGCCATGTATATTAACTGATACAATATCAGTAGCTTCAACTTGCGAGCTCATAAACAGTAAACACCCTGTATATGAAGCAATTAATAGTTTTTTTATGTTTAGCATAGTGATCCCCAGAAAACACAACCAATGAACCAACTACAAAATGGTTACTATTTTTTCACTTATAATTAAAAACTAGCATGAGACATGCATTTATTGCAACAAATAAAAGCCAGACAAATATATGACTGGCTTTTGAGTTACTAGTAATTATTTACGTAAGTAATTGTTGAATAAACGAGAAATTATTACCGCATAGTCGCCACGTTTAATCGTACTTTGAGGTTTAAAGTAAGCAACAACAATTGGTGATAAATCATACGGCCCTTGCTCAACTTTATAAGTGACGTTGATCAGTGACATATCAATAGCAGCTTGAACATAACCTCTCAATTCAGGTGCAATTTGGTCTGTATCTAATACTGCAATGCGCTCTGAGTTATATTCAATTGTAATATTACCTGTAAAGGCACGTGCTTGCTCCTCTAAACCAAGCCCTTGAACCAGTGAATAGGCTAGCTCTTCTTTTGTTACATTACCTTGAGGAGAAAATGTCCCTTCGCTTGTAAGCATAACTGGCGCTTGGATTTGGGTGCGATCTTTTAACGCAGAGCCAACCTCAGTCACAGCTTCAATGAAAGGTGTGTATTGGCCGTTTACATCTGAAAGGGGCATTTTTTCATTGTTTAAAATATCTCTATGCTGCCTAACAGACATACCCATAACAAGATACTTAGCAAGTTCTTTGCGTTTAAGGTTTGCATCTGGGCGATATAAAAGATTGTTTCTGCTATCGACTAAGCGCTCACTGACAGCAAACTCAATTGCATTTTGCGCTGGATGCCCTTCAATATCATCTAGCCCTTCGTAGCCACCTGATTTTAAAATTGAAATTTCTCCACTTATAAATTCAGGTACGCCTGGGCCGTTAGTTAATCCAGTAGGGTCTGCTTGTACGCCGGATAACGATGTCATTCCATATACAGATAATTTCCATTCGCCTTCTTGCGCAGGTGCAGAAACCCGCATAGTTGTATCAAGCACTGGCAGTGTTAAGTTACCCATATATACAGTGCCATCTGGCGCTTCTAACTTTAACTTAGTGGTTGTAGCAAAAACCTCAGAAGAAACATTTATCCAACTATCCTCTGCATTTACGTTAAACCTGTGCACTTCAGGCTCCCCAACCGGTGAGTATAAGACTTCAAAAGGCTGCGGATCAGCGTCTGCCAATGTAATGGCGTTAGCATTAAAGTCACTTAAGTTGTTAACTGTTACGCTATTTTGGTTATCGTAACCTAATGCACCTGCAACAGCTGCATACGCATTTATATGCCCTGCACCAACTTTCCATGCTTCATAACCAGGCATATTCGTTGCCGTTTCTTGGATGATTTTTTTCACTTCTAAAGGTGTGAGATCTGGGTTTGCTTCTAGCATAAGTGCAATCACACCAGCCACATGCGGCGTAGCCATTGATGTGCCCGAAATCATAGTGTAATAAGGAAGGTGCTCAGCAGGCATGGCATCAATATCATCTGCTCCACCATTAGATACAACATTCGTTTTTGCTCTTGTAGAGATAATATCAACACCAGGGGCGACAATACTTACCTCATTTTTATAAGTCCATTCACTGCCGTCAGGCATAGTAAAGTCGCCTACTTCACCATTTTTACCTCTTGATGAAAAATCAATAAGCTCAGCTTGCTTCGTGCCAGCACCTACCGACATCCCCCAAGGAATTTGAGCATAAGGATTATGTGTATCTTCGCCCGAACCTGAATTACCAGCGGCAAAAACCGAGATCATGCCTAGCTTGTATGCCTTATAAGAAGCCAGTGAAATTGGTCCTAATGGATCAAACTTACCACTTGAGCCCCATGAATTACTCATTACTCGAATTGGCGAATTGAAATCCCAAATATGGCTAATTGCATAATCATAACCACCCAAGGCGTCTAAAATTGATAAACCGGCTCCAGAACCATAGCCAATTAAGTCAGCGCCTGGAGCCGCACCTTTATATTCACCATCAGAATGAGAGCCCCAACCCGCTACAGTGCCAGCACAATGAGTGCCGTGTCCTACATTTAGGTCTGTATTTGGTTGGCCCTCTATCCAAACACCATCTATTCCAGTAAGCGAAATTGCTTGTGCATGTGTAACCCCCTGTACGTTTTCAATAACCTTAGAGCCATACTCTAAGTCATCTAATGTGGCATCAATACCCGAGTCATTCACTATTACGGTCACACCCTTGCCCGTAAATTTGATTCCATTGTGGGCTTCAAAATCATCTGATTGAAGCTTATCCACACCCGTTAATTCGCGTGCTTCTTTATTAAAATAAGTAAGTGATCTATTTGCATAAACTGAACGAACACCTGGCACGTTTACTAACTGAGATATTTGTGAAGGTGTAGCCAACAAGCCTATAATTGGCAAAGACTTAAATTGCACACCTTCAACTAAGCCTAAGCTTAGTAAGTTTTGTAATTGAGTATTACTTAGTGCGCCTAGTTGATCATAACTGACCACAACCATGGCACTTTCTGTTGCAGACATTGTTTGTAGTTTTTGTTCTAGTTGATTACCTATAACAGCTGCGGCTGCAGCGTTAAGACTAAATCCCGCAAGAGAAAGACCAGCCAGTATATTCTTAATTGATGACTTCATAATTTACCCACCTACTTAAAAGAATGTTTGCTTAACATTGATTGGTTAATATTTTGTTTACAATTACATTTAATAAGCAAAGCGCTTTTTTGCATATCAGGATCACTCCCTATAAGGCATAGGGGAAAACCCCTAGGCACAAATAAACACTGCAGCTAAAAAGAGATGGTTGAGTAAAAAGTGTTAAATAAAGTACAATAGTGTCATTAAAGGCTTGGGTTATTTTTGTAACTCAAGCCTGTTTATTTTTAAGTAGAGAAAAACATGGCTCAAACTCGCGGAAACTTATTTATTCTATCTGCGCCTTCAGGTGCGGGTAAATCTAGCTTAATAACGGCGTTACTAAAAAAACACGCAGATATGAAAGTATCGGTATCGCATACCACTCGTGACCCTCGCCCAGGTGAAGAAAACGCCGTGCACTACCACTTTGTAAGCGCCGATGAATTTAAAGCGTTAATTGCCAAAGACGATTTTTTTGAATGGGCACAAGTGTTTGATAACTACTACGGCACGTCAAAGCAAGCAATTGAGTCGCAGTTAGATGCAGGTATTGATGTATTTTTAGATATTGATTGGCAAGGCGCGCAGCAAGTGCGTGAAATTATGCCAAGCGTGCAAACTATTTTTATTTTACCTCCTTCAAAAGCAGAACTTGAGCAACGCTTAAATAACCGCGGTCAAGATTCTGCAGAGGTTATAGCTGGTCGTATGGCTAAAGCGCAATCAGAAACATCACACTACAATGAATATGACTATGTTGTTGTTAATGATGACTTTGATACAGCACTAAGTAATATTGAAACGATTGTATTAGCGCAGCGCTTAACTCTAAATGCACAAGCGAGCCGTCATCACGATTTAATTACCAACTTACTCAAATAAGCTATTTATACCCTTTGTTGGGAAAACTGGTAAAAATTAACCACTGGCTATTGGCGAAACAAGCTGCTTGCAGTAAACTACGCCTTTGCTTTTAAATTATTTTGGAGTGCTGAGATGGCTCGCGTAACAGTTGAAGATGCAGTAGATGCAATTGGTAATCGTTTTGACTTAATTTTAGTTGCGGCTCGTCGTGCCCGCCAAATCGCAGTTGGTGGTAAAGATCCACTAGTTGACGCTGAAAATGATAAACCGACCGTTATCGCTCTACGTGAAATCGAGAAAGGTTTAGTTGATAGTTCATCAATGGACGTTATTGACCGTGAAGAACAACAACACCAAGAAGCAGCTGAATTAGCTGCGGTTGCTGCTATTGTTGGTGGCAATCAATAATCAACCTCCCGGTTTGATTTAGTCAACGGCTCAGTATTTCTACTCTAGCCGTTGGCAATCCCCTCTTTTCATCGTATATTCTATTACTTACCGTTACTTATTGCTTCACGAGAACATTGGAGTGTGAATGTATCTTTTTGAAGGTCTTAAAAAGAAAATATCTGAATACTTGCCAGCTGCTGATGTAGAGCTAGTGCAAAAAGCCTACGTGGTAGCCCGAGAAGCTCACGAGGGACAAACTCGCTCAAGCGGCGAACCATACATTACTCATCCCGTTGAAGTAACCCAAATTCTTGCCGGCATGCACCTTGACCATGAAACACTTATGGCCGCGCTAATGCATGACGTAATTGAAGACACCGACTTTAGCCAACAAGATTTAGCCGAAATATTTGGCGATACTGTGGCAGAGCTCGTTGAAGGGGTAAGTAAGCTCGATAAGCTCAGCTTTAAAGATAAAAAAGAATTCCAAGCTGAAAACTACCGAAAAATGATTATGGCTATGACCCAAGATATTAGGGTTATTTTAATTAAGCTTGCTGATCGTACTCATAACATGCGCACTTTAGGGGCACTGCGTCCAGATAAACGACGCCGAATAGCCCGCGAAACGCTTGAGATTTACGCACCAATAGCAAACCGCTTAGGTATTCACGATATTAAAAATGAGCTTGAAGATTTAGGCTTTCAAGCGCTATACCCTATGCGACATCGTGCACTTAAGTCTGAAGTGGCTAAAGCGCGTGGTAATCGCAAAGAAGTTATTTCTAATATACAAACCGAAATAGAAGCACGTCTTGAAGAATCAGGCATTAAAGCAACTGTGTCTGGGCGCGAAAAACACCTTTATAGTATTTACAAAAAAATGCTTAATAAAGAGCTGCTTTTTAATGAAGTAATGGATATTTACGCGTTTAGAATAAACGTAGATGCTATGGATACGTGTTACCGCGTATTAGGTGTTGCGCATAACTTATATAAGCCAATTGAAACGCGCTTTAAAGATTACATAGCTGTACCTAAAACCAATGGCTACCAATCTCTGCATACCTCATTGGTTGGCCCTCATGGTATTCCAGTGGAGATCCAAGTACGTACTCACGATATGGACCATATGGCCGATAAAGGGGTTGCTGCGCACTGGATGTATAAAAAAGCCGGTGATGGCGCAGGTAATACCGCGCAACAACGTGCTCGCCAATGGATGCAAAGCTTATTAGAACTTCAGCAAAGTGCGGGTTCGTCATTCGAATTTGTTGAGAACGTCAAAACTGAGTTATTCCCTGAAGAAATATACGTATTCACGCCAGATGGCCGCATAGTAGAGCTGCCAATGGGCGCTACAGCTGTTGATTTTGCTTACGCCGTACACACTGATGTAGGTAACACCTGTGTAGGTGCACGCGTAAACCGTAAACCTTACCCGCTAAGTAAAGCCTTAGACACCGGGCAAAGCGTTGAAATTATAACCAGTTCAGGCGCACATCCTAATGCAACGTGGCTTAACTTTATTGTAACCGGTAAAGCCCGTTTAGGTATTAGAAACTATCTTAAGAGTCAGCATCAAGAAGAGGCTTTATTACTAGGTCGTCGATTACTTGACTCTGCCTTGGGTGAAAACAAGCTAGACAGCATACCAGATGAAAACATTGCCCGCGTATTAGAAGAGCACGAGCTTTCTACGGTATTAGAATTACTCGTAGAAATAGGCGCTGGTAATTTAATGAGCGTATTAATAGCTAAACGCTTGTTACAAAACGAAAGCGAAGACCTAACAGATATTAGCAAACAAGCCAAAGCCACCATTATTGGTACCGAAGGCATGTTAGTTAATTACTCTAAGTGTTGTCGCCCTGTACCCGGAGATGCCATTACGGCTCACATTAGCCAAGGTAAAGGCCTTACCGTACACCGCCAAGAATGTAAAAACATTCGCGGTTGGGAAAGTGAGCGTTCAAAATACTTGGTTGTAAAATGGGACGATAATCCAGAAAAAGAATATATTGCAGCACTGCGAGTGGAAATTATTAACCACCAAGGCGCTTTAGCTAAACTCACAAATGTTGTTGCTACAACGCAAGCCAATATTGTTGAGATTACCACCGACGAAAAAGAAAGTAATTTGTATGTGATAGATTTGGGCGTTACGGTTAAAAACCGCGTTCATGTTGCCAATATTATGCGCCGCATTCGTGTGATGCCTGATGTGCAAAAAGTCTATCGTAAAAAGTAAAATAGGAAACTCATGAATAAAGCATTTATTTCTACCGAAAAAGCACCTGCTGCTATCGGCACATACAGCCAAGCGGTTAAAGTAGGTACTGCCGTTTACTTATCGGGCCAAATCCCGTTAGTACCTGAAACAATGGAAATGGTTTCAGAAGATTTTAGTGAGCAAACGCACCAAGTATTTAAAAATATTACTGCGGTATGTGAAGAAGCCGGTGGTAAAATTCAAGATCTAGTTAAAATTAATATTTACCTTACTGATTTATCAAACTTCGCCACCGTTAATGAAGTAATGAGCCAGTACTTTAAACAGCCTTACCCAGCGCGCGCTGCATTAGGTGTTCGTGCATTACCAAAAGGTGCACAAGTTGAGATTGACGGAATTATGGAATTACCTTCAACTAACTAATTAATACCGAGCTATAAAGGCCCCTTTATAGCTCAACTTCTATCTGCAACACTTTGTTTTCTCCCTTTCTTGACTCAAATGTAAATATCTAGCACTCTGTGATAATGCAATAAAACCAATCTTAACTTTAGTAGTAGAAAAGGATTAACTAGTGTTTAAGCTTGCCCATAACGGGAACGTATTACTTGATGTAAGTAAGCATGCTCCACCTAGTGCAGCATTTGTAATTGATGCGCTCGAAAAGTCGACATTTTGTGAATGCAAAATCGACCACGATGCCATTAATGACTATTTTAAAGCACAAAATAATGAATCGACCTTGGTTGTAGCGACTAAGCACGATGCGTCACTTATTGTGACAATTAGTGACGATAAAATGCAGGCAATTGGCGAGCTCACTCTAGCTTATGGCGGTAAAGTCCTCACCTTAGAGGAAGGGAAAAAACAGCTGGTTAAAGCAGGCGTAGTGAGAGGCTATAAACAAGCCTTTTTAGAGCAGCTATTAGATAAACAATTTAGTTTACCCGCAGGTACTTTATCCAAAGGTGTGCTTGCAAAAGGCCGCTTACCGGCTGAGGGAGCTGCGACTAAGTTTGTAACTATGGTAGAAACCCTAAAAGATCGCCTCAAAGCGCCAAAAATGAAAGAAGATGGCAGCGTGGATATGCGTGATTTTGGTAAGCTTGCCAGTGTAGAGCCAGGTGTAGTACTTATTCGCCAACAGCCTGCAACTCCCGGTAAAGAAGGGTTCACTGTAGTCGGTGACATACTGCCTGCTAAACCCGGTGAAAATAAAAAGTTAGTTGCAGGGGATGGCACTGAAATATCAAAAATCAATCCACTTGAATTAGTCTCTACTACAGCCGGCGTCCCCGTAGAAATACCTAATGGTATGCGAGTAGATGATATTTTCACAATATCTGATGTGGATGTTAAAAGTGGCCACATTGATTTTGAAGGCAGTGTAATTGTTACTAAAAACATTGACCCAGGTATGCGAGTCACAGCAAAAGGCGATATAACCGTTTTTGGTACTGTTGAGTCTGGTGAGTTATCTGCTGGCGGAAATGTCACTGTAAAGCAAGGTATTATTGGCCACCAAAGGCTAGAAGATAAAACATTGTCATGCTCTATTAAAAGCGAAGGTGACGTTCATGTATCTCACGCACAATATTGCTATATACAGGGCAAAAATATTTTTATAGACCGCCAAGCCAGCCATTGTGCAATTAAGGCAAAGCACCTATTGCAAGTTGGCCAAACAGAGTTACCCAAAGGGAAAATTTTTGGCGGAGAGATTCTCGATGCAACCGTATTAATTGCTGGTGAAATTGGCAATGAGTCAGGCGCTAAAATGGCAATTAATTTAGCCGCATCAGGGGCTGAAATAACAGCCGATACAGATAACTGCTTTAAAGACTTAGCAAAAACAGATGAGCAACTTGACACCCTTCAAGCAGCACTTGAAAAAGCTGATAAAGTAAAAGATATAGACAAGAAGAATTTGCTCATTAAAAAAATTGGTGCAACGCAGCAGCATTACTGCCAACAAGCAGAGCTGCTAGAAAAAAAGTTATCTAGCCTAGATCATGAACTACATGACTTACTGGGCGATGCAAACCTCGTCGTTAATACATCATTACACGCAGGGGTAGAGATTCATATTTTTGATAAAGTATTAAAAACCACCCGCAACTACCCACCATGTAATATAAACTTACAAAACAATAAAGTAGAAATAAACTTTAAAACACATTAGGGCGCATTTAGCGCCCTTTATAATTTACAGTAACCCGCTTACCGTATCATGCGTTTGCTTAGGCCATACACCTACTTGCACTTGTCCAATATGCTGCTTTTGCAGTAATAACATTGCTAAGCGCGATTGCCCGATTCCGCCACCTATCGTTTGTGGGAATGACTCTGCAAGTAACGCTTTATGCCAATCAAATGCTAAACGCTCTTCATCCCCTGTTATGTTCAACTGTGCTTTTAATACGTCAGGGCTCACACGTATCCCCATAGATGATATTTCGAAGGCATCTTCTAATACAGGATTCCACACTAAAATATCGCCATTTAACCCGTTGTATCCATCAGTTGTTTCGGTTGACCAATCATCGTAGTCAGGCGCTCTTACATCATGGATTTTGCCATCACTTAATGCACCACCAATACCAATTAAAAATACCGCACCGTACTCTTGCGCAATGGCTTTTTCACGTTGTTTTGCGCTAAAGTCAGGGTACATTTTACGTAACTGCTCACTGTGTATAAACGTAATTTCACTGGGTAAGAATGGGGCTATGCCAAAGCTTTCACTTACAAACTGCTCTGTTTGCTTAATGCCCTTGTAAATGGCTTTAACTGTGTCTTGTAATGTAGAGACCGTACGTTCACTGCGTTGGCAAATTACTTTCTCCCAGTCCCATTGGTCAACATATACAGAATGGATTGGACTTAATGAGTCTTCATCTGGGCGCAGCGCTTTCATTTGTGTATAAATACCCTCACCTACAGAAAAGCCATAAGTCGCTAGCGTTTTACGTTTCCACTTTGCCAGTGAGTGCACAACTTCATAGCTGCTATCACTTATCGCTTTAACATTTACAGCCACTGCATTTTCGTGACCGCTCAGGTTGTCTTGCGTGCCATCGCCTACTTTAGCCAAAATTGGCGCCTGAACTTCAACTAACCCCAGTTGCTGCTCTAATTGCTGTGAAAAAAATTGCTTAACTTTACTTATTTGCTGCTGTTGCTGCACATAGTGTGAACTCATAATAATTGGCCTCATTCCCAGTTATTGTTACTTGCTTATTTATGAAAAAGCACCTGACTGGCGCCTTTAATGAGGTTACTGTAACGATTTAAACTTTCAATTCAATAACCCATAATAAAAATAGCTTTAAGTTGCAAAATCCATTAATTTAAGCCGCAATAAACTAAACATTCACTAATTTTATAAAGAAAACACAATGGAAAATTATCAAATCGATAATCTCGATAAACAGATACTTCATGCACTAATGGCCAACGCCCGCACAGCCTATGCAGAATTAGCCAAACGATTTGCCGTTAGCGCCGGCACAATTCACGTGCGCATAGAAAAAATGAAACAGGCGGGGATCATCACGGGTACCCAATTAAGCATTAGTACTAAGCAGCTTGGCTACGATGTGTGTTGCTTTATTGGTATCAATTTAAATAACGCGCGCGACTACCCAGAGACACTTATAAAACTAGAAGCACTCGAAGAAGTAGTTGAAGCTTATTACACCACGGGTAACTACAGTATTTTTATAAAAGTAATGGCTAAGTCTATCGACCACTTACAAGATGTACTTATTAATAAAATACAAGCAATAGAAGCTATACAGTCAACCGAAACGCTTATTTCTTTGCAAAACCCAATTAGCCGCACAGTAATGCCTTAATAGGTAAATTCTCGTATAATTGCTAAAAAAGAGGATCACCATGCAGCAAAATCGCTACCAAAGAATAAAAGACGTATTATCACGTCGCCAAACTGACCTAACCGTGTGCCTAGAAGACGTGCATAAGCACCATAATTTATCGGCTATTGTAAGAAGTGCTGATGCAGTAGGCTGCCATCATGTACATGCTGTATGGCCTGAAAACCAGAAGTGGCTTACTAATAACACCTCTGGTGGAAGTAAAAATTGGTTAGAAACACACCTGCATAAAAATATTGATGATGCAGCTGCAATGATGCGACAGTACAACCCTAATGTACAAATACTCGCAACTCACCTTAGTGAAGATGCTGTAGATTTTAGAGAAATAGATTACACCAAACCAACCGCCATTATTGTCGGCCAAGAAAAAACCGGTATTTCTGAGCAAGCACTTAAACATGCCGATCAAAACATTATTATTCCAATGCAAGGCATGGTGCAATCACTTAATGTATCGGTTGCTGCAGCACTTATTTTATTTGAAGCCCAACAACAACGTGAAAAAGCAGGCCTGTATAGTCGCAATATGCTAAGTGAAGAGATTAAACACCCTATGTATTTTGAAGGGTATCACCCCATTATTGCCAAACAGTGCCGTTTAAAAAAGCTGCCTTACCCACCACTTGATGACGAAGGTGAGATTATAGCTAACGAGCAATTTTGGCATGCTTTAAAACATGCTTGATGCATAGCAAACCTGTGAGTACACTTAACTCATTCACAAATAAACAGATTTGAGCCTACATTGTCTAAACCTAGCTTAAGCCAATACCCAATTACAGAATTAAAAGGGGTTGGCCCAAAAATGGCCGAGCGCTTAAAAAAGCTAGGTATAGCGACTGTACAAGATATGCTGTTTCATTTGCCTCTTCGCTATGAAGACCGCACTCGTATATATGCTATTAACGACGTTACTTTACATAGTCACTGCTCTGTAGAGGCTACAATAGAAACAAGCCAAATAACCTTCGGTAAACGCCGCATGTTAGTCGTACAAATAAACGATGGTACGGGTAGGCTCACATTACGGTTTTTCAATTTTACTGCTGCGCAAAAAAATGCGTTTAGTAGTGGAAAGATAATTCGCTGTTTTGGCGAAGTTAGGCGTGGCCGTGTAGGCTTTGAAATGAGCCATCCAGAATATAGCATTAGCGACACACCCAACGAGCAGCCAACAGCAACAACACTCACACCGGTTTATTCAACAACCGAAGGGCTAAAGCAATTATCGATTAGGGGTTTAAGCGAGCAAGCAATAAACTTACTGCACAAATATTCAGTAGAAGAGCTTATTCCTGAAAAATGGCAACCTTCACATATGCAACTGCGTGACGCTATCTTGCTACTTCATCGTCCACCTAATGACGTAGATGTAATTTCACTTGAACAAGGCACTCACCCAGCGCAGCAACGCTTAGTGTTTGAAGAATTACTCGCACAAAATTTAAGCTTATTAAAAGTACGTGAACAGGGGCAGCAAGTAAGCGCAGTGTCTTTGGAACCAACAAACACTTTAGAAAGTCAATTTTTAAAACAACTCCCTTTTGCACCTACGCACGCACAAAGTCGAGTGGTAGCCGAAATTAAAGGTGATTTACAGCATCCTTACCCTATGATGCGCTTAGTACAAGGTGATGTAGGCTCAGGTAAAACCCTCGTAGCAGCATTAAGTGCATTAACAGCAATAGCACAAGGTTTTCAGGTTGCGCTAATGGCACCTACAGAAATACTCTCTGAGCAACATGGCATTAATTTTAAACTCTGGTTTGAAGCACTAGGGATTAACGTAGCCTGGCTTGGTGGTAAAACAAAAGGTAAAGAGCGCATCACTACGCTTGAAAAAATAGCCTCTGGAGAGGCGCAAATGATAGTAGGTACACACGCTTTATTTCAAGATGAAGTAAAGTTCAATAACCTTGTGCTTATCATCATTGATGAGCAACATCGTTTTGGTGTTCATCAACGCTTATCACTGCGAGAAAAAGGTAAATTTGGAAATTGTTATCCTCATCAGCTAGTGATGACGGCAACACCTATTCCTCGTACGCTCGCCATGACAGCCTATGCAGATTTAGAAACCTCAGTAATAGATGAACTCCCACCAGGTAGAACGCCAATTACCACTGTAGCCATCCCTGATACTCGCCGTGAGGATATAATCAACCGCGTTAAACTGGCATGTAACGAACAAGGCAGGCAAGTTTATTGGGTATGTACGCTAATAGATGAATCTGAAGCACTACAATGCCAAGCCGCAGAAGACAGCGCCCTGCAGTTAAAAGAGGCGTTGCCAGAGCTTAATGTAGGACTAGTTCATGGCCGCATGAAAGCTGCAGAAAAGCAGGCAATTATGAGCGATTTCAAAGCTGGTAATATACATGTACTTGTTGCAACAACAGTCATTGAGGTAGGTGTAGACGTGCCCAATGCGAGTTTAATCATAATAGAAAATCCGGAGCGCTTAGGCTTAGCACAATTACACCAATTACGCGGACGCGTTGGGCGTGGTGCCACAGCCTCACATTGTGTACTTTTATATCATGCCCCACTTTCACATACAGCTCAAAAGCGCTTGGGTGTATTAAGAGACAGTAACGATGGCTTTGTCATCGCGGAGCGCGATCTTGAAATACGCGGCCCAGGCGAAGTGCTTGGTACTAAACAAACAGGCTTAGCTGAATTTAAAATTGCAGATCTTACTCGTGATAAACACACGCTAAATCAAGTCAGACCTATCGCACAGCAAATGCTAAAACAAAACCCTGAACTTATAGACCCTTTAATCCAACGTTGGCTCGGCAATAAATCTAATTACGCCCAAGCGTAACTAGCCTTAACCGCTCATAAAGCTCACTCAGTTTGTTTTTAACTTGTTTTACTGATGGCCAAAGCCCCCTAATTACCTACTAAATAGGTATCTGACTGTCTTACTCTACCCATGGGTTTAGATGGGTGTGCATTGTGTGTGCGTATTTTACTTTTCTGCAGACGCAAAAAATCACTTCATCTCTGAAGCGGCTTTCTCGTATTTGGAGCCTTGCTATTTCGTAGTGCCCACAGCGGTTGAGGGTCGCACAGCAAATGGGAAACTATTCATTGGTCGGGGCTCGCCTTCGAGGTGTTTTGTTTGATGTATCGGGATACAAATGCCGTGAAGTACTGGATGTACGAGAGCGGCCACTATTGAGTTTGGCATAGGGTCTTGGCTTTTACTAAACCGCAGACAGCAAAAAACCCGTTACATTGCTGTAACGGGTTTCTCGTATTTGGAGCCTGGCAATGTCCTACTTTCACATAGCAAATGCTACACTATCATCGGCGCTGTTTCGTTTCACTACTGAGTTCGGCATGGGGTCAGGTGGGTCCAAAACGCTATGGTTACCAAGCAAATTAGGTGTCAGTCCGTTTTCACGTACCAACTAAATCTGGAAAATATCTGATAATATTTTTTAAGTCTTTCTAAGCATCTATCTACTTTAGCTATTAACTTCTGTCGCTTGTTTCTGTCACAAAACGCGTTTGGCGTTGTATGGTTAAGCCTCACGGGTAATTAGTACAAGTTAGCTTAATGGCTCACACCACTTCCACATCTTGCCTATCAACGTTGTAGTCTTCAACGGCCCTTCAGAGACTTTAAAAGTCTAGTGAGAAATCATCTCGAGGCCTGCTTCGCGCTTAGATGCTTTCAGCGCTTATCAGTTCCGAACGTAGCTACCGGGCAATGCCATTGGCATGACAACCCGAACACCAGCGGTTCGTTCACTCCGGTCCTCTCGTACTAGGAGCAACCCCTCTCAATTCTCAAACGCCCACGGCAGATAGGGACCGAACTGTCTCACGACGTTCTAAACCCAGCTCGCGTACCACTTTAAATGGCGAACAGCCATACCCTTGGGACCGACTTCAGCCCCAGGATGTGATGAGCCGACATCGAGGTGCCAAACACCGCCGTCGATATGAACTCTTGGGCGGTATCAGCCTGTTATCCCCGGAGTACCTTTTATCCGTTGAGCGATGGCCCTTCCATTCAGAACCACCGGATCACTATGACCTACTTTCGTACCTGCTCGACGTGTCTGTCTCGCAGTTAAGCTGGCTTCTACCATTACACTAACCGTACGATGTCCGACCGTACTTAGCCAACCTTCGTGCTCCTCCGTTACTCTTTGGGAGGAGACCGCCCCAGTCAAACTACCCACCAGGCACTGTCCGTAACCCCGATTCAGGGGCCAACGTTAGAACATCAAAACTACAAGGGTGGTATTTCAAGGACGACTCCACAACAACTAGCGTCGCTGCTTCAAAGTCTCCCACCTATCCTACACATGTAGGTTCAATGTTCAGTGCCAAGCTGTAGTAAAGG